>JAJQHY010000009.1 GCA_021199495.1 Lachnospiraceae bacterium
CGAACGCAGCGATTATCGTGAGCATCAACTCACCTGCGCCGGATAAGGTGTTGATGTTCTGCAGCTGAAAGAAAATACCGACACCGATGCTCTTTAGCTCTCTGGAGAACTTCAGCACGGTCTCGGTATTTCTGGCGAATCTTGATACACTTTTTACAACTATCAGGTCTATTTTCCCCGCCTTGGCATCGGCGATCATACGAAGGAACTCCGGTCGGTTTTCCTTAAAGCCAGAGATGCCCTGGTCAGAATAGATACCCACGAACTCCCATTCAGGGTTGCTCTGGATATAGGTTTGAAAGTAGGCTGACTGATTTTCTAAGGAATCTTCCTGCTCTAAGCTGTCAGTGGAGACCCGCACATATGCACAGACCTTTTTCCTTACCGCCTGTTCTGTTTGCTTTGGTTTAATGACTTTGATTTTCAAGCTCTTTCCTCCCTTCTTGGGGTGTGTCATAGTATTGCTCTGAAGTGCCGATTAGTCAAGTAATATCCCGCTATTTCTCCGTGGATTTTTCAGGGCAAAAAAGATGCCCGGCAGTCGAAACCACCGGGCTTTCTTCATCAAATCTTCGTGGCGTAGTCCAGGGAGATCCACCCTGCGCCGGACTTCAGCTTGCCCCAGCCTGTGTTGGAGCCGGTGCCACTGGATTCAGCAACAATGGTGAACACACCTTTGCCGGTATACTGCCCTGTCTTATCGTAGTTCGTGCCAGGGCCAGTGCGGATGTTCAGCGTGGCGATTTTGACCTGAACTTTGTACGGAGTGAATTCCTCCGCCGTTTCAGCGGCGCCGCTGTACACCACATTGCCGTCATTGTCAAAGACGGAGTAGCCAGCATTTTCGTCCGCCTTCTTCTTGGCGTTCGCCAGAATACGGTAGGCGCCGAGCTGGGTCTTGCCGTCGCTCCAGGTTTTGCGCACCCGATAATAGCCGCTGGTCAGTTTCTCCGGGTAGGTGGTGTCTGTGCTGGTGGAAGATGCAGCCGCCCCCAGCCGCTGATTCACCGCCGCCGCGATCTCCCCGTGGCGCTCATACAGATAATCGCCGGGACAGGACTTATTTGCATAGTCCCTGTGGACGGTCATGTTGCAGCCGTTCAGGTGGTTCACACGATCATTCTTGCTGGTAGACCACACCAGCTTGGCAATGCCATTGCGCTGGCAGATGTCGGTCACCAGGTCGATAAGGGCGGCATACGCCGTATCGTTTACCGCATAGGGGTCGGTGGTATCAGAGGCTACCTCGATGGTGATCGCACGATGGTCATTGGCTGCGTTGGAGGAACACCAGGAGCGGTCTTTCTCTTCGCAGTACATACCGATACGGCCATCTTTGCCGATGCCATAGTTGGAGGAAGCCTGACGGCTTTCTGCTGCAAAGATGCTGCCCAGGGTCTCCACCGAACACTGGCCTACGACACAGTGAATGGTGATGGTATCAATGGCATGGGTGCGGTTCTTCGTCCGATTGGGCGAGATTTGAGTATAGGATACCAAGGAACTGTTTGTGTACGCCATATCATTCATCCTCCCCCTTGTTGTTGCTCAGATTGGCAAGGGTCTCCTCAGAGACCTCCTCGCCGTTGATAGTCGTGGTTTTCTTCTTAGCCATGTTCTTCATCCTCACTTTCATCTGTTTCTTCAGTGCTGCGGTCATGGAGCTGTTCCAGCACTGCCTTCATCTTCTCCGGCACTGGCAGACCCAGGTGGGCGGCATTTTCCAGGATGCTCACGCCCTCGTTGGAGAGATAGAAGAAAATGACCGCTGTACGCAGAACGCTGCCTGTGCAGATGACCTGGGTGTCCAGAATGCTGGCGATGCCCACTAGCAGGAAGATCAGCACCTTGCGGCAGATGCCCTTAAAGCCAACTGCGCTGGATAGCTCCTTGTCCACTACAGCGCACATGACGCCGGTAATATAGTCGATGACTACAAAGGCAATGAGCGCATAGAGCAGGCCGTCAAAGCCGCCCAGGAAGTAGCCCAGCCAACCGCCGATGGCGGCAAAGATGAGCTGGATGGTGTTCCAGAATTCTTTCATGTTCGTGTTCCTCCTCATGATTTTTATTTGATAAAGGCAGGGCTTTCCGGGACGGTCAGGGTATCCGTCACATCCAGCCATGCCTTGTACCACGAAGTGAGTTCCGCTGCCTGTTCATCTGTCAGCGTTTCGTACCAGAGCATCCCACGGTTGATGACCGAGAAGCACTCTTTCTCCCGCTGGATGCGAAGGTCGTTTTTCTGCTTGGAAAGGGAGATCGATTCATCCTCGTCCGGGCAAAAAACAAGCCCATCGTCTGTCAAACGATAGGCTTCAAAGTGCGATTCAAAATGCTCCAAATCTTCCGGCTCCGGCGCTTCCGTGCTGCCCAGGATGTCACCCACCAGAGCGTAGCTGGTGACAAAGCCGCTTTCGTTTATCTGTACTTTCATCTCATGACCGCCTCCTCAGTTGACTCCCCATACCCGCAGTATCTGGCCGGAGCTGCTCCTGTTTTTATAGGCGAGGGTGACCGTAGTGCTGGAGTAGGAAAGATTGAAGGAATAGTAGTTGGTCTCATCTGCGATCTGATAGGATACCTCGGAAGTCGTGATCTGCGATGCTGGAATAATAACAGCACAGCGGGAGGACGAGGTCGATGTCTGCCCGATGATGATATAGGCTTTGTACCCGCTGTAGGTGAAGGTCGTGCTGCCTGTGGTCAGCGTCCCAGAATATAGGGAAGTACAGGCAATGCCCAAATTCGTCCGTGCTACCGCCGCTGTCGTGGCTCCAGTGCCGCCGTAGGCCAGCCCCAGTGCGTTGGTCAGCGTGATGGTATCCCAAGAGCTGCGGTCATAGGCGGCCTTTACTGCAGATGCCGTTGCCGCCACCGTTGTGCTGGTGGAGGACGTGCTGCTGGACAGCTTTGTCAGCCCATAGTAGGTGGTAGTTGCAATGACCAGATTCTGTGCCACCCAATAGGTACCGTCATAGACAAAGATGACGGTCTGCCCCGGTTTCCAATAGTAGCTTGAAACGACTGAAGTGCTGTGGCCGACTATGGTCTTTGCGCCCGTGCTGTTTACATTCAGTGTGGGCGAGGACGCCGTATTGGTAGCAGTGAACTTGACTGCGATCATTGCCCCGGTAGTCAGCTCTGTGAAGCTGGAACAGGTGACCTCTTTTGCGACCGTACTCGCTGTTGTAGCGCAGGTACCGTAATACACACCGTTACCCTGATTGCCCAGCAGGTCGGACAGAAACTCACCATAGACCTTGAACTCCCAATCCTCAGACACCTCAAAGCAGTCATCGGTTTCAGCCACCTTTCCCACAGCTAAGCCGGCGCCGCCGGACTTGAAATCCATGACCACGGCAGCCGTGGACACCGTATCGACAACGGATACCGAGGTGAAGGCATCCGTCAAGGTGTACTGCACATCATAGGAGCTATCTCCAGAGATGTTTCCGCTGCCGAAAATGACGGCAGTGTTATAAGAAAAGCTGCTGCTGACACTTGTCCAGGAGGTCGCCGAAGACTTTTTATACTTGATAGAGCGTGTGATCGTGTTGTTGCTGCTGCAAGAGTAGTAGTTGTATTTGCAGAGTCCTCGAATATAGGTGCCATCATTGCTGACTGTGCCATCACTGGTGCATCGCTGTGAGGAATATGAGCTGAAAGACGGTGCAGCATAATTTACAACAGAAATGGATACCGTTGCTGCCGCAGATGTCCGCCCCCTGGAATCCGTCACATAGGCTGTGAAGGTCACGGTGCCGCTGGTGTTCAAGTAGCCCGTGGTGAAGCTGCTGGCTGTACTGGAATACCCGCCGCCGGATATGGAGTAGGACTTGATGGTCGAACCATAACTGCCGGATGCTCCCGTAATAGCCAGCGTTGCCTTGGACTTCGTCTTTACATAGATGCCCCAATCCTCCGGCACATCTCCATCCACCCGTGTGGCTGTCAGACTGGATATTGTCGGAATAACAGTGGAAGGTACCGTCAAAGTGAGCGTACAGGTTTTCGACCCGATAGAGGTAGAACCGTTGTAGGTGGTGCAGGTGATGGTACAGGTGCCGGATGTGGCGCTGGGTATCTGATTTGCCAGCGTCAGCGGGGGTGTCCATGATACAGACGTTGAGCTGGTCTTAGTGGCTATCGTACCAGAGGTGCTGCCGAAGCTGTAGGCCAGTGTATGGGTAAACGAAGAAGAAGCCGTTGTGATGGTCACCGTGGTGGCGCTCCCCATATTGACCGAAGATGCAGATACCGAGGACGCTCTTGCGATGCTGTCCAGCGTTATGGTGGCTGTAGCCGTGATGGTGGAGTAATAGGTCCCGCTGATTGTCGCGCGGATATTGTAGCCTACTATGATGGTCAGAGACTTTGAGCCATCGCTTTCGTGCGAGACCGTCTGAGATACCGTGGCGAAGGAGTGGGTGCCTGTGGAGGAGACTGCCGCCGAACTGAAGATTTTAGAAGTGCCGTCAATGGTACAGGTATTATCCGTTCTGCCGCTGACACTCAGGCTCCAGTCGTTGACCAGGGAAATGGTGCAGGCCACCGTAGAGGTGTTAGCGGATACATTTTGCGTCTGCGTCCAGTCTACTTTCAGCACATAGTGTCCGCTGCAGATGGAACCCGAAAAACTGCCGCTTGATGCCATTGCTCATACCTCCTTACGATGATGATGTCGGGTCTCTCCAGACAACAGAAAGGTTGCCGTTGTCCCGTGGGATAAAATCAAACCAGCCCCGGTCTTCCGTGCCAAGGGACAGTTTGTAGCGAATTTCAGCGTTGGTGATGACCAGCTGCTGATTGGATATATAGGCGATGACCTGCCCATTCTCCAGGAAAGACAGACTTTCATTGGACAGATCCGCAGTGAATGCGTTGCCTACCTTGCCCAGCTCGATCAGTGCGCCGGAGAAGCGGATGTACTCCTCCAGAAGCTCCTGATTGGATGCCACATCGTTCTTGATGGCATCCGTGATGGTGGTGAAATCCATGCGGATATCTTCGCTGGTCTGGGTGATGCGAGTCTCAAAATCCGACTGGATGGTCTCCAAATCAGACTTGGAGATATAGCTCTCACGGACAGTGGACTGTATCTCCTCCGAGGTCTTGGTGATTTCGGAATAGCACTCCTGCACGTTGATCTGCAGGGAGGACACCCCATCCTGTGCCGCAGAAGCCGCTGCGCTTGCCGCATCCGCCTTTGACTCGGCAGACTCTATCTTGGCGGTCTGCCCCAGCAGGTCATCCTCCAGTGCAGAGATGTTCTTGCTCTGCTTGGCGCTGGCCGAGGTGAGCTTCACCCCGGAGGCACCAATAGTGATGGTATTGCCGGAGGGGTTCAGATAATCGACAGTTTTCGACAAACATAGATACGTTCCGTCAATGCCGTGAGGTTCCGAATAGCAGTATACATACTGCCGAGCGTGAATGGAGCCGATGTCTGCACCGGTGTCTGATTCATCCACGATGGTCAGCTCCATGCTGGTGACTCCGGCAGACAATTCAGCCAGCCGCTCCTTTGCCTTGCGCAGCAGATTTGTGCCGAGGGTCACATCCTCCCACGTCTCCGTTGCCCATATCCAGCCTATCTCCGCAACGGCATCTTCATCATAGACATAGTTCACGCCATCGTTTACATCTGAGATATCCAGGCGGGTGTCAAGCTCCGTTTCGTTCCCATCCTCGTCCGTCTCGGTCAGCTTTGCGCCAAGGGGGATGAGTGCCGTGACCCGTTCGGTATGGTCACGGGTGATTTTTACGTCCAGCAAGTTCTGCCCGTACTCTACGCTCTGGAGAGAGCGGTCGCTGAAATCCGCCAAATAGTCCAGATACCGAACGCCGTCCTCAAAGCGCACCTGCAGATACCCGCCATGGGTGTCGATGAGCTTGTCCCGAATAGCATCCATGGTGGTGGAGTAGTCAGAATTGCTGTAGCTGATATAATCGTTTTCGTCCGTCACGGTGACATTCCCGATGGTGAACTGCTTCTTTTCCTCCACAGCCGCATTGTGCTGCTCAATAAAATACTCCAGCAGTCCTTCCAGAGTGCCGGAGTAATCATATGGGGCCTGCAGGCTGTCTTTCAGGTATGCCAAGCAAGACTCGCACGTCCAGGTGTGGGCATTGTAGAAGTCGGTACCATCATCCAGCGCCCGCCCTTCAAATACAACGGTATCGTCCTTCTTGCAGGTGATAACAGATGCCATAGGCTTGATGGAATCGATATACGGGTGATCATGCGGAGCAGATAAGGTCAGGCTGTCGATGCTTTCTGCATCCTCGCTGACCTCCGCTTGGGTAATTGCAAGCTGAGTCAGGTGGGGATGATAGAACAGCACATCATCCACGAATACACGAAATAGGCTCATAGGCATCCCTCCTTCAAGTAGGCATAAGAAAAGAGCGGCCCATGAAGGTCGCTCTTTCCAAGAAAGTATTTGATGTAAATATTGGTTTTACGGGTTCAAAGTAAAGACATCCTCAACGTAGTTGTCACCCAACCAGTCTCCATAGTCATATACTGTAAGCTCGAATTCGATCTCCTCGACATCCGTAATTCCGTTGTCCTCCAAGTCCTCGTCATACCAGGACATTGAACTAAACGCACACTTTCCGGCTGCAACAGTGTCTGCATAGAAGGGGTCGATCATGAAACCGTTCACAGAAGCGTTATCCACACTGTATATGGCTACGGAGTCCGTTTTGTTCACCAAGAACAGATTGGCAGTATATCCCCAAATATCATCGTGTTCGTAGCCAGTCACAATTACGGTCACATACTCGTTATCAACGAGGACGGTATCCGTATCCAAGGTCTCTCTCTCGAAAGTGGTGGCGTTTTCCTCACCATACGGATAAATATGAATAGTCTCATATACAACGTCATCCGCAGACCAGTCATCGCTGTCATATACACGGAACGTCATCTCGATATCCGTGTACTCCGTGACACCATTCTCAGCGAGCGTATCCGTATCATAAAAGCTGATCTCCTCATTGGACTTCTTACCAGCTGCGACCTCGGATGCAAAGAAGGGGTCACACATGACACCGTTGATAGAAGCGCTTTCAACAGAGAACATATAGGTCTTGTCCGAAGACTTGTTCTCAAACAGTGCGTTGAGAGTGTAGCCCCAAATATTATCAGCATCAATGCCGGTGATCGTGATAACACACTCATCATTATCGACCACAACTAACTCTTCAAAGCTGATTTCAGCATCTTGGGATTCAGTATCGGTGTCAGAAGTGTCATCAGCGTCTTCCGATTCGGCATCATCGGTAGAGCTTTCGTCTTCTGCCTCGTTTCCGTCTTCGCTGCTAGTGCTATCCTCCACGACTGCGTCATTAGAACCATCATCAGTGCCGGAGGAAGCAGTGCCACTACTGCCGCAGGCAGCAAGGGACATCAGCAGCAGGAGCGAAAGGAACAGCGCCATTGCTTTTTTCATAAAGATTCTCCCCTTCATAAATTGCGTTTTATACGCATATTTCACATTGCGCATTATACACTGTCGGATTTGAATAATCAATGCACATAATGACAAAATTCGGCAATAATTATTCAGATGTCAGAAAATTGCGACATCAATCGGGGGAATAGATAGCATTAAAGGCGCCCCTCCCTGTATGTGAAGGTCACGTTGCCGGAGGTGGTGATAGCGACACTGTTCTCACCATAGGCCAGTTCCAGCTCTGGGAATGTCCATGTTCCGGCGCTGACAGATTTGTAGAAGCTGTCTCCATCCACCGTCCAACTCAGTGCTGTTTCACTGGTAGTGGTCACGGTCGGCACCACAGGCATATAGTCGCAGGTCAGAATCGCTGTCCCGTCCCCATTCTGCTCCACTACGGTTTCATCCACATGGTAGCGGAAAGCATCCCCATCCTCACAGGAAATGACCATCTGCCCCTTGCCTGTTAGCGGGTCATAGGAAGGTGTCAGCTGTAGGGTGCCGACACAGTACAGGTCTGGTTCCTCGCTTGTGACCACCTCCACCAGCTGACCTGCGTAGGCATTGGAGAGGTTCTCCGTCATAGCATTGAACCGCTCTCGGATGCCCAGCATGGTCAGGGTGATGGTGAAGCTCCTGGGGTCATAGCTCACTCGCCCCAGAGCTTCCGTGTATCTGATCGGGGAATTTCTGCCCGGTACCACGATGGTGTTGGTCTGAGACTGTGGCGTGGGGAAGTCGATGCTCTCCCGCAGCCAGCCGAGGCTGTTCATGGAAGTGCCATTCAGATAAATATCTGGTTTCATCAATAACTCAGCCTCCCTTGCAGTTTTTGTGCCTTGCCCAGCTGCCCATCAATGGCAGGGAGCAGATGCCCCACCAGCGTACCATCTTCCAGATAGAGTCCCTTGCCGGAATTCTCCGCAATGATCGCCAGATACTTCTCCATGCTGGAAAAGTTCAGCTTCGTGGTCAGGATGTTCTCCAGCTGGTCATAGAAGGCGCTTAGAGGCAATACAGCCTCCGCACCCGCTTCTCCGCCAGCCATGAGCGAGCTGCCGTTCATGCCGAAGATAGTGGGGCCAGTGAGAATACCGCCCTCTTTGTACCACGAGACAGACAGCTTCGGCACGGATGGCGGGGACAGCGAAAAGCTGCCCGTGATGGAGAAGTGGGGCAGCTTGATGCTGGGGAATTCCAGCTTCAGGCCGGAGAAAAAGCTGCTGATTTTATCCAGTGCGTTTTTGACTGTGGTCTTTGCCGCCTCGATAGGCTCCGTGATGGTGCTTTTGATAGCATTCCACACCGAAGATGCCGTAGATTTGATGCTGTTGAACACCGTAGACACCGTGTTTTTTACGCTCTCAAATACACTGCTGACCTTGGATTTGATACCATCCACCACTGTAGTGATCGCTGTTTTGATGCCGTTCCAGACCGTTGTTGCTACGGATTTTATAGCATTGAACACTGTGGACACAGTCGTTTTGATGGCGTTGACTACTGTGGTCACCGTGGTGCTGATCGCCGTCCATACTGTGCTGATGACAGATTGGATGGCACTCATGACTGTGGAGATAACAGACGAAACTGCATTGATGGCAGCGCTGACCTTCTCCGTGATGGCATCCCACACGGATTCAATGACCTCATGGCAATTTTCCCAGATGAACTGGAATGGCAGGGTGATAATATCCCATGCGGCCTGCAGGATGGAGCCGATGAGCTGGATGCCCACGCTGACCACATTGCAGATGGTATCCCAAATGCCGGAGAAGAAGGATGTGATGCCGTTCCAGATGTTCTCGAAGAACGACTTCACATTGCCCCACACCGTCTCCCAGTTGGTGCCGAACCAGCCGAGGACGGTATCTGCCAGTCCACGGATAAGGTCCAGGCCAGCGGAGAACACCGACTTGATGCCCTCCCACACGCCGGAGAAAATCTCTTTGACGCCTGTCCAGAGCTGACTCCAGTTCCCGGTGAACAGCCCAATAAAGACATCCAGCAGCCCGGTTATCACATCCATCACCGTGCCAAGGACAGCGGAAATGGCGCTGAACGCCGCTTCAAATACCGGCGCCAGCAGGTTACAGAAGCCGTCCCAGATCGCTTTCAGCACATCCACAATGGACTCGAAGTCAAAGCCCAGGGCATTCAGACGTTCTGTGATGCCGGATGTGAACTCCTGGAACTTGGTCTTGATGTCCTCCCAGATAGAGGTGATCGCAGTGCGGAACTCCTCGTTGGTATCCCATAGGTGCTTGAATGCAGCTACAAGGACTGCAATGACCGCCACCACAGCCAGCACAGGCCCTGCGACTGCACCAATGGCGCTGCCAAGGCTGGTGATGGAGCCACTGCTCCCGGCTATCTTTACTCCCAGCTTGCCGATGCCCCTTGCAAGAGAGGAAAAGCTCTTCATTGTGGAGCCAACTGTGGATATCGTTTTGCCCAGAATAATAAGCAGAGGGCCAATGGCAGCTACAACAGCGGCAATGCGGACAATGGTCTGTTTCTGGCTGTCATCCATGGCGTTCAGCTTGTCCACGAAGCCCTGTATCTTCTCGACCACGCTCTTGATGGCGGGGAGCAGAATCTCACCGAAGGAGATAGCCAGCCCTTCCAGAGCGGACTTCAGAATGGTGAGCTGGCCGGACAGGTTGTCCAGCTGTGTGTCCGCCATCTGCTGGGCAGCGCCGCCGCTGGCCTCGATAGAAGCCTGCAGGTCATCCCAAGTGTCCCCTGTATTGGCAAGCAGGGCATTGACGGATGACAGGTCGGTCTTATTGAATATCTTGCTGATGATGTTGCTCTTTTCCTCGGAGGTCATGCCGTCCATGCTGGTATTCAGGTCACCGAGGATGTCATTCAGGGAGCGCATATTGCCCTCGGAGTCGTAGACCTCCACACCCAAGTCCTTCATGCAGGAGGCGGCATCGTCAGTGGGGCTTTGGAGGGAAAGAATGACGTTACGCAAGTGGGTGCCGCCCTCGGCGCCCTTGATGCCGTTGTTGGCGAGGATGCCCAGCGCCGTGTTCAGCTCTGCTATGCCGCCCTTGATGGACTTGGCGGTCGCGCCGATGGTCAGGATGCCCTCACCCAGCTGTGACACAGAGGTATTGGTGGTCGATGCGGTCTTTGCCATCTGGTCGACCATGGTGTCAGCCTCGCTGACCTCCATGCCCAGAGCGGACATAGCGTCCGTGACCATATCCGAAGCATCCGCCAGGTCAATGCCGCCGGCCGCAGCCAGGTTCAGGACTGTAGGCAGGGTATCGCACATCTGCTGGGTGTCGTAACCGGCCAGAGCAAGGTAGTTCAGAGCTTCTGCACACTCACTGGCGGAGAAGGCTGTTTCAGAACCCATCTGCTTTGCCAGCGCAGACAGGGTGTCCATGGTATTGACCGTTTCGCCGTCCACCTCAGACATGGCATCCTTGGTGATGCCCATAGTGGCCTGCACCTGGGACATGGAGGACTCGAAGTCGGCAGCCGTGGTGACTGCTGCTGTGCCGAGGGCTGTGATACCGGCTGTGACAGGAAGGAGCTTTTCGCCCACGCCGGAGATGCTGTCTCCCACGGATTCCAGCTTACTGCCGACCTCCTCGATTTTGGCAAGGGCGGCATTGGATTCTACAGCCTGTTCCTGGAGCTTTTGCAGTTCCTGCTCGGTCTCGATGATCTCCCGCTGGAGGGCATCATACTTATCCTGCCCCAGATCGCCGCTCTCCAGCTGTGCCTTGGCCTGCTCCTGGGCAGCTTTCAGGGTATCCAGCTTTTCTTTGGTAGCGCCGATAGCATCTTTCAGGAGCTTCTGCTTTTGAGTCAGCAGTTCCGTATTGGAGGGGTCGAGCTTCAGCAGCTTATTGACATCCTTCAGCTCGGACTGCGTAGACTTGATGGAGGTGTTTACACTTTTCAGAGCCTTCTCCAGCCCTGTGGTATCGCCGCCAATTTCTACGGTTATGCCCTTTATCCTGCTTGCCATGCACTCCTCACCTCCGGCCTATTGGAAAAGGCGCACCCGCCCGGATGCGCCTGTGTTCAGAACTTATCAAAATCTTCCTGGGTAGCTACCCGTTTATACTTCACGCCATCGTTGGCCTTTTCCGTCCACATATCCAGCACCAGCCCGATGGAGAGCAGGTCCAGGTCGCAGATGGAAACGCCTAATTCCACACAGCGCAGAAGGAACAGGGGCGTGGTCATTTCCCGCTCACTTCTGCCAGCCCTTTTTTTGACTGTACATCCGTGATCATGTTCTCGCCCCACAGCTCCAGAATCTGCGGCAGCACCTCATAGATGGAGAACATATCAAACTGGTCGAGCCAGTCATCAATGTTGTCAGGGATGGAGTTGTCTGCGTGGTAGGCCATCACATAGGCCACATTCTCGAAGATCTCCAAGTCCTCGATTTGGAACTCGTCCCCGTTCTCGGTCTTGCCCTTGTAGGACTGCTCCAGCTTGGACAGGTCTTTGAAAATATCCCGTTTGAATTTCGCCCGGTACAGTCGGGGGATGGTAGCCGAAGAACGGAACGGCACCATTTTCCCACAAATCTCAATTTCCTTCTTGATCATCGGTCACCGCTCCTTCCCATCAGCCAGCATCCTGCGTAGTAGGCGTATAAACGGCGTTATACCAGTTGGCGTACTCCGTCTCGCTGGTGGTATCGCCCGTCCGTGCTTTCACCAGACCGTCCGAACGAGGGTCGGCAGTGATGGACAGGGTCTCCGTACCAGGTTCAATGGTGTCCTCCTTGGTCTCCGACTCAATAGAGGGGCGGGAAGCGGAGCAGTTATACAACACATGACGGATAGCGTTCACATCGCCATCGAACTCAAAGAGCAGGGCGAATTTCACGCTCTCGCCCACATCGCTGCTCTCCACCAGCACACCATTGGCATCCAGCGCTTCCTGCAGGATATCCGTGCGGAACCATTCGGGGATAAGGGCAATCTCCAAATCGCCGGAATAGCCGTTGTTGGTCACGCTGCGGAAATACACGATGCCGTCCGCATAGAACGGGCTGGTCTCGCCCTCGGCATCCAGGCTGATGCTCACAGCGCCGGGGATGGCCTGGGGCGTGGCATAGGAGAAGGTGGTCACGCCGTCAGTCGTGGTCTCCGTCAGCTTGGCGGCATGGACATTTTTCAGGTTATATTTGACCTTGTTTCCCATAAGAATCAAACCTCCAGTTCAAAAGTGTACAAGACCTCATACAGCTTTTCGCTGTCTATCCAGGTCTCTGTTTTGTCATAAAAAATGCCGTGCGCATCCAGCACGGTCTCCACTGCCTGTTCTGCCGACAGGTCTTTGGCATCCGTGTACAGTTCGATATACACCTCGCTGACCTTGAGGTAGGCCATACCATCTGCGGAGAAGTTATCACTTCCCGGCAGAAGGTAGCAGATAAAAGGCGGGTCAGGGCTTTCGTCCTCCGCAAAATGATGATAGGCGGACGGAATATCCAGTTCGCCCATCATCGCCAGCAGTTCATCCATCACGCAAGCTCCTCTCGATATCCTGCTCCAGCTGTTCAATGGCGGCTTCCTCCGCAGCGGCAATGTGAGGCCGTGCCGCCACCCGACCGCCACCCCGCTTGGCGTGTCCATGCTCCAGCAGATGGGCGATCTGATAGCGGTTCTTGGAATACACCGTGACTTCCAATGCGCTGGAGGATTCACTCGTGGTTTTGACAGCCCAGCTCTTGGCATAGGCGCCGGTCTTCCGGGGAGCGGATGCCTTTATCTCCTCCTGCGCCTTCTTGCCGGCCTTTTTCACAGCCGTTTTCATATCATCTGCAGCAAGGTCGGCATAGCTCGTCAGTTCCTCCATGATGGCATCCGCCATGTTTTCAATGCTTACACTTCTGGATGACATCAGGGATCCCTCCGCTCTTTTTCACAGGTGATTTTGATGGACTTGCGCTGGTAGTTCATCATATCGACCGACACGATGTTGTAAACATTTTCACGGAATCGTACACGGTAATGCTTGCTGTCAATGCCAGCCAGTTCCGAGCAGTAACGCACCGTGAACACCAGCCCCTCATCCGACACCGTGATACCTGCGGCCTGCTGCTCCTTCTGCTGATAGCTGGAAGCCATAGCATAGGCAGCACAGGAGAAGCAGTCCTCCCAGGTGTTTTTGTGGTTGCCGATGGAATCCACGGTCACAGAGCTTTTCTGGATGGTGATGCGCTCGTTCATGAGAGCAATTTTCACCGTCACCACGCTCCTTCCCGAATAGCAAACAGCAGGGAACGAAGGGTCATGGTCAGGTCATGGTGGTCGGCTTCCTCCCGGTGTTCGTAGAGATACCCCAGGGAGTACAGCACGGCCACCCGCATGACTTCCTGCACATGAAGAAGTTCATCTTCTGTGTAGAGCGCAGACGCATTGTCCCCGCCGTCTACCACAGCCCACTGCTCATTGCTGAGTCGAGCCACATCTGCACACAGCCTACAGGCAGAGGACAGGAGGATGCCGATAAGGTCATCGTCATCCGAAGTGTCCACCCGCAGGTAGTTCTTTGCTTCATCAAGCGTAATCAGAGCCATACGGCATCCTCCTTCCCATCAAAATCAGCCTGCGGCAGTCGTGCCGATGGTCAGCACCTGAACCGCCTCCGGCAGGAGCAGCTTGCCGTCCACACGTTCCTTCGCCACATAGCCGATCATGCCGTTGCCAGCGAAAAGCTCACGCAGCTCCGCAAAGGAACGGGTGCCACGGTCGCCGATGTTGTAGTAGCTGTAGTCACCGAAAGCGATGCCCGTGGTCGGAGCATAAGCGGAAGTATGAACCGCATAGCCCAGCACACGGTCAGGCTCACCTGCCTGGTAGCTCGGCTGCCAGATATATGCGCCGTTGTTGTCCTTCAGCTTACGGATAGCCGCAATGGTGGCATCGTTCATGATGAAGGACGCATTCTTGCGGTACGGACGCTTGAGGGCGTACACCAGAGAGATAAGACTGTCGGTGTCCAGGGCGTCCACGGAATCGAAAGCGGTCGCAGAGGTGAACAGGCCGGTGGGCTTGCCCACACCATCACCGTTCAGGAAGGCGTCCTCTTCGGCATTCGCCAGAGCCTTGCCAAACTGGGTGGTGATATAGCCCTCCAGATTGTAGGTGTTATCGTAGAGCAGCTCCTCGGTCACCTTGATAGCCACGTGGAGCTTGTAGGCATCCATGGTGGTCTGGTCGAAGGTGGCGTCACCCCAGGTTAGCTCACCGCCTTCCTCGATCCACGCCGCCGCAGGCTTGTTTGCAGCCAGATTGATACGATGCAGACCGCTGGTGCGGATGGTGGTGGCAAGGCCACGCATGATGTTCTGCTCCTCCAGGACATCGATAAGACGGTGGTCCCATTCCTCCGGCACCAGGTAGCCGCCATCGGAATCCACACCCTCCTGAAGGACGTTGGATACCCGCTTGAAGTTGGAGCGGAAAGCATCCAGCATAGCCTTTCTGTAGTTATCAGATGCGCGACCGGTCTTTTCCGGCGCCTCTGTGCCGCTGCCCGGCTTGGAAGTGAGCGGACGGCCAACGGGCTTGTTCAGTTCGGCTTCCAGCGCCTCCTGGCGCTCCAGACGAGCGATCTCTTTGCCGAGGTCGCTGATCTCCTGCTCCATGCGGGTGTAGGTGGCGTCATCCTCGGCGGTCAGGGTACCCTTCTCGGTACGATGGGAATCCAGAAACGCCTTTGCAGCGTTCCATGCAGTGTTGCGCTTCTCGCGCAGTTCCAGAATAGTCATGGTCACATACCTCCGTTAAATGTGTTGTTTGATAAGCTTCAGGCGCTCCATCAGAGAATCAACAGAGCGCTCCGGCTCAGTGGGTGGGGGCTGTATCCGGCACTTCGCCGCCAGCTTGTCCATCAGGGAATTGGTCACTTCCGCACGAGAAAACAGCACCGGCGCATGGTCATCTGTGACCTCTGCTTCCGGCTCATTCCCCGTAGGCCGCTGAAGGATACCGTCTGCGAAGCCAAGCTCCCCAGCGCTGTGGGCATCCATCCAGGTCTCCGCATCCATCAGGCGCGACAGCTTGGCACGGGAGAGATTGGTCTTAATTTCATAGGCGTTGATGATGGACTCCTTGACCTCATCCAGCATGGCGATGGCTTTCTGCATTTCTGCTGTATCGCCATAGGCAATTGTGGCGGGGTTATGGATCATCATCATGCTCACCGGGGACACCAGCACCTTTGTGCCGGCCATAGCAATAACGCTGGCGGCAGATGCGGCAATGCCATCGATTTTCACGGTCACATCGCCCTTGTAATCCATGAGCATATTGTAGATTTGAGCCGCCGCCACGCAGTCACCACCAGGACTGTTTATCCAGACCGTGATGTTGCCGCTGCCGGAGAGCAGCTCGTCCTTGAAAAGCTGGGGCGTGATATCATCGTCAAACCAGCTTTCCTCGGCGATGGTGCCGTTTAGAAACAGCGTCCTCTCCAGCGTCTGCTCCTGAGTCTCCTGATTCAGGACTGTCCGATTCTTCCACACCCAGAACTTCTTCGTCTTCATCCGAGTTTTCCTCCTTCCCGCTGTCACTGCTGGCAGCAAATATTCCCGCATCCTCCAGCTTGGTCATGTTACCGTTGATGAGATATAGGTCACCGCCCTGCTCGGTCGGGATACGGTCCAGGTTTTCAAGCTCACGGATGTCATTGGCAGACATCCAGCCGTTCTGTCTGGCGGTCGCATAGCCGTTCATACGGCTCTGGTAATCGCCACGCAGCAGGCCCTCCACATTGAACTTGACAAAATAAGCAGCCTTCTCGGTTTCGGAAAGAAGCGCCCGGTTGATGGATTGCTCCCAACGAACTATCCATGGCTCCAGCGTGTATTTCACGAACTCAAGAGACTGCTGCTCAATATTAGAAAAGCTCGACTTTTCGAGGTCACCGACCATGTGGGGCGGCACTCTGAAAATACGAGCAATTTCATCTATCTGGAATTTTCTTGTTTCCAAGAACTGAGCCTGTTCCGGTGAGATGGAGATAGGCGTGTATTTCATGCCCTCTTCCAGAACGGCTACCTTATTGGAATTTTGGCTCCCGCCGAACGCAGCGTTCCAGCTGTCCCGCACCCGTGCCGGGTCTTTCACCGTGCCGGGATGCTCCAGGATGCCGCCCGGTGTAGCGCCGTTGGCGAAGAACTTCGCACCGTACTCCTCACAGGCTATCGCCATTCCGATGGCGTTCTTCGCCATAGCGATCGGGCTGTAACCCACCAGACCGTCAAAGCCCAAACCGGGTATATGAAGGACATCTGTGGGTTTCAGGATGACCGTGCCACTTTTCATGGTGGGTGCATCGGAATCGGACATCTGGTAGCTGTAGTACAGATGCCCCTTATCATCACGGTCAACGGTCATACGGTTAGGCATCAGCGGATACAGCGCCGCGACCTGCCCTTTGCCGTTGCGGATGATTTGGGCATAGGCATTGCCCCACAGGAGCAGATGGGTCATAAGCGTCTCTCGGAAGATAAACGATGTCATTTCCGGGTTCGGCTCATCGTGCAGGATACGATACAACGGATGGTCCAGCGCCTTCTCTTTGCTCCCGTCACTCTGATACCGATACAGATGCACAGGCAGGCCGGCAATAGACTCCGAGAGGATACGAACACAGGCATACACCGCAGTCATCTGCATAGCGGAGCGTTCATTGACGGCTTTGCCAGATGTGCTGCCGCCGAAGAAGAATCGGTAGGCGCTGCCGGAAGTGCTGTCTTTGGGCTTATCCCGTGAACGGAACAGGCCAGAAAATATGCTCATAAGAATCACCTCACTCTTCAGATAAACAGTATCCCACGCTCATCGTAGACACTGGTAACAGGTGCGCTGCGGATACAGCGGTCAAGCCCCATAATGAGAGCCACGATACCGTCTATCTTCTCCACGGAGCGTTCCTTATCTGGTTTGATATTGCCAGCGGGGTCTTGCCGCATGACTACGTTTTGTGCCATCCATTTCAGGACGGGGTTCCCGCCGTGGTTGATATTGCCCTCCATCAGCAGCTTATACAGCTCCTTGGATGGCGGGGACATATCCTTGAAGCCCTGTCCAAAGGGAACCATCGTGAAGCCCATATCCTCCAGGTTCTGTACCATCTGCGTGGCGTTCCAGCGGTCATAGGCGATCTCGATGATGTGGTATTTCTCGCCCAGGGACTCAATGAACCGCTCGATAAAACCATAGTGGATGACGTTGCCCTCGGTCGTTTGGATATAGCCCTGTCTCTGCCAGACGTCATAGAGAACATGATCACGGCGGCAGCGAAGCTCCAGCGTTTCCTCTGGCAGCCAGAAGAAGGGAAGTACGACATACTTTTCGTTCTCCGTCCGTGGGGGAAACACCAGCACCAGCGCCGTGATATCCGAAGTCGAGGAGAGGTCAAGCCCTGCGTAGCAATCCCGACCGACCAAATCTGCATAGTCGATTTTCAGATTGCCGCGCTCGTAGATATGCTCTGGAATCCATGCCACAGCGGAATTCGTCCAGATGTTCAGTCGGAGCTGCTTGAATACATTTTCCTCTGCCGGATTGTCCAGCGCCTCCCGATACGCATCTCGTACCCGGTCGATGCTGATGGTATAGCCCAGCGAGGGATTGGCTTTGTACCAGTTCTTTTCATCGTTCCAGTCATCCTCATCGCTCAGACCGTAGATAACGGGGTAAAATGAGTGATCTATCTTGCGACCGTTCATGATGTCCAGAGCCTTGCTATGCAGCTCATAGCAGATGCTTTCCTTATCCGTTCCGGCTGTCGTAATGATAAAGAAAAGTGGCTGCTCACGAGCATCGCCAGAGCCTTTGGTCATGACATCATAGAGCCTACGGTTAGGCTGGGCGTGTATTTCATCAAACACCAGCCCGGATATATTCAGGCCATGCTTGGTGCCTGTCTCGGCAGACAGCACTTGATAGAAGCCAGCGTTGCGGTAGTTCACTATCCGCTTCGTAGCTGCGGCTATCTTTGACCGCTTCATTAGCGCAGGGGACTTCTCCACCATACGCTTGGCAACGTCAAAAACGATGGATGCCTGATTTCGGTCATTGGCACAGCCATACACTTCTGCGCTTGCCTCGCCATCCCCATACAGGAGGTAAAGAGCGATGGCAGCAGCCAGCTCCGATTTGCCGTTCTTCTTTGGTATCTCAACATAGGCGCTGCGGAACTGCCGTTTCCCGTCCGGCTTTATGATACCGAAGATGTCCCTGACGATTTGCTCCTGCCAGGGGAGAAGGACAAAGGGCGCTCCGTCCCATTTGCCCTTAGTGTGCTTCAGGTTCTGTATAAACGCCACAGCATGGTCAGCTCGTTTTCCATCGTAATGAGAAGTGGGCAGCATGAACGGGGATGGTGTATATTTGAAGGCCATTACAGATCACCCCCGCTCTCCAGCAGCCGTTCCATCTCGTCCTCGGACTCACCGCTGCCTTCGCCGCCCACAATACGGCTCCTGGCAGATGGTGTCAGGCCGAACTGCTCACAGAATTTCAGCATGATCTTCATGTTCGTCTGTGCAATGGATACCTGCGGCACCTGCTGCAGATAGCCATTGGGGGTACGCACCATGGAGCCATGCTGTGTCAAAAACTCCTCTGCCTCACGCCAGCGGGCATATGCCTGACAGTAACCGGCGAAAGCAGCCATATCCATTTCGGTCAGAAGCCCCATGGCTTCCAGGATTTTTGCCATACGCCGCCATTCCTTCTTGGCCTCGTCTTCCAGCCAGGATGGACAGCGGGGAGCCTTCTTCTCAGGCTTTGGCTCATTAGTGTTCAGCGGCCGTCCGCCCGGATTGCCCTCCAGCTGCTTCAAAGCAGTCGGCTTCGGCTTTCTTCCTCGTTGTGCCATGCGCCCCACCTCCTCTCTGTGTGTATGGCAACAAAAAAAGCCGCCTTACAGCGACTTGTGATATATCCGCATAAGAGAAGCCCCCTGTGGGGCTGCTCTTGCAATCAGTTTTATCTTGTGCTTAGGCTTTCTTCTGCCAGCGTTTATCCATCTCGACCATCAGCTCGTGGTCTCTGCGAATCAGCTCACGCTTGCGTTCCAGGGAAGCCGTTTGCAGTTCGTGGCGGTTCCTGCTCACTTCGTTCTCCATCTCTCTGTAGGTCATGCTCTTCGGTGCTTTCATCTTGGTGTCCTCCGTTTATTGTGTATTCCCTTTCGGTGTACACATATTCGCTCTAAACCGCCGGAATAGCAAGTAAAATATGAGGAATAAACTGCACAAATGTGGGGCTGAAGATCTGCGTATATGGCACCAAAAAGGCCGCCTTTCAGCGACCTCCATAAATCTATGTGTACGAGAAACAGAGCCGCTTGGCTCCGTTTCCCTGTGTTGTTTTCTTAGCCGACCATCTTGATTGCGGGAATGAGCTTATGCTCTCCAGTCTGCCAGTCGGTGTACCTTGCCCTGACCTGCGTAAGCCCTGCCATCTTGAAGCCATGCTCCTCGAAGGCTGCCAGCGTGTCGATCAGGCTGGAGAAGGTGCTGCTGATGGTGAACTCGCTGATGCCGTTCTCTCTGAGGGTCTTTGCGATGTCCTCGATGTCGTAGTCCCAAATCACATCGCTGAAATCGATCAGCTCGTTTCCAGCCTCAATGCTGTGGCGGTAAGCCCAGAACATGGTGCCGTTGATGCCGTAGTCCTTCAGGTTGCCAGCCTGCTCTGCGATGGCGCGCTCAAACGCTTCGATTTTCTTCATGGTATGTACCTCCGTGTTTTGTATTCCCTTTCGGTGTGTACATATTCGCTCTAAACCCGCATAATAGCAAGTCAATTCTGCATCATATACTGCACAAATAAACTGCATTCCATTTGGTGATTTAAGCTGCCCTGGACAAAGAGAAGAGGAGCCTTTCGGCTCCGCCCCTCCGCAGGTGGTCTCAGGAAAACTGAATGGTCAGCATCCCGATGGCACCCAGGAAGAAGTCCTGCTCTTCGTAGGGGTCTTCCATGAAGCCCTCTTTGGCACTGTTGGTCAGCTGTTTGAGGTGGTCGGTACACAGCATCTCGGTGAGGCTCTTCTTGCTGGTCTTCTTGCCGTTCAGGTAGTAGGTGGTTTTCATGGTCTGTTCCTCCGTTTGTTCTGATGTATTTTCCCTTTCGGTATACACATATTCGCTCTAAACCGAGGAATTATCCAGTCATTTCTGCATCATATACTGCACAAACATCCGCCGCTAAAACTGTGCTATTTACAGCTTCCGAAAGCGGTCGATATCCGGCAGGAGACTCAGCGAAGAGCCGGTGTCCCACGCCATCATGATTTGACCTGCATCATCGACGCCTTCCACCGTACCCTGCGTTCCGACTGGAGGCGCCTGACGGTCGTCCATGCCCAGCAGCTCGATTCGGCATCCCTTGGGGTAGTTCTGCCGCAGTGCTTCGACCTGCTCCCTGCTGGGGAGCCAACCCTTATTCGACATAACCCACCTCCCGCAGCATCTGCCGGCCGAGCTTTTTGCCAACGCTGTCGGACAGCGCCTTAAAGAGCAGCTTGTGGTCGAAGCCAAACCGTCCGTATCCTTCCAGGCACACATCGAAGTAGTGCAGAGTCGGGCAGCCCAGCTTCCGCTCCTCGTGCATGATGTAGATGAGGGCGGTCACATCGCCCATGCAGGAGCCGTCCAGCAGAGAATGAACGGAAACGGTCATCTCAGTCTTGTAGTAGAAGTTGGGGCAGCCTTCGTAGCGGTCCAGCCGGAATTCATCAGGCTCACTGATTTTCCATACCACGACCGGGACCGTGCTACCGCTTTTCGGTTCGACCGTCAGGTAGCTCCCGGTGCGGCTCCCTTTGAACAGGAGCCGGTAGTCCTGCAGCACTGCCGTGCCAACGTACACGGCATCCGGGCATCGCTCAGCCATCTGTGTCATGGACAGGTTGCTGCCGTAGGCGAGGTAGTATTTGCTCATAATCAAATCATCCTTTCTAAAGTTCTGCCGTGACTGCTCAGTTGTACTTGTCCATCAGGAGCTTGAGCGCCATTTCCGCTTCCATGGTCTGAGGTTCGATGTCCAGCCCACGGTCGAAGTTGTAAACTTCCCGCCCATCCTGCCGGAGCGATAGCTTGCTGATCCTGCCTTCGTTGATGCCGAACTCGCTCGTTCCGTCATAATGCTTCATCCAGTAATGGATGACCACCGGCTTGCCGTCCTTCGTCAGCACCGTAACAGTTCCTTTTGTCCACATAACCGTGTCCTCCTCGTTTTTGTGTTTTCCCTTGTATAATAAAAGTAGTAGTTATTAGAGTCCCTCTCCAAGGACATGTGCTAC
>JAJQHY010000020.1 GCA_021199495.1 Lachnospiraceae bacterium
ATATATTCCTTGGAACACTGAATGCGGGACATCCTGGCGGGATGCTGCCGCTGACTTCGGAGGAATCAAAGAGCTTTCACAATCGACGCCTGCCTGAAAATCTGTATATTACCGACGCCACATTGCTGCCGGAGTCGATGGGGAATCCACCAATTTGGACGATTCTCGCTCTGGCAAAGCGTATCGCAAAGGTTTGTACAGAGGCCATAGGGTGACTGTGCATTTGCAACCGGGAAAGGGGGAACCCATGCAGGAAAAACGCCATAACGAATCCCAGGAGGATTATTTAGAGGGAATCTATGTGGTCAGCCAGCGAAAAGGCTACTGCCGTTCCGTAGACCTGGCGGAGGAGCTTGGGTATACCAAGGCAAGCGTCAGCGTGGCAGTCTCAAAAATGAAGGCGGAAAATCTGCTCCAGGTAGGTCACGCCGGATTGTTGGAACTAACAGAAGAAGGAAAGAAAATCGCAGAATATACGTTTCAGAAGCACTCGCTTCTGAAAAAGATGCTATGCGAGATAGGCGTGGATGAACAACAGGCGGATATTGAGGCTTGCCAAATCGAGCATATCATCAGCGATGAGACATTTCAAAGGTTGGTGGCGATGGAGGAGGGCTGCGCCCAGCGAAAAATTATCAGGGTTGATTCTTAATAAGGACGCTTTTAATTGATGCTATCACCTATCGGCTTGTCAAAGCAGCATGATCTGATTGATTTTTTCTGGTCAATCATCTATAATCATCGTATAGATTTGTCTGACAGTGTTACCATAAGGATTGTCAGCAGAAAGAAGGACTATTCTTATGAAGCATACGATGAAAAATTGCTTACTGATGATGCTTTCTCTGGCCTTTGTCTTGACCTTTGCAGGGTGCGGGACAACGGCAAGCTCAGAGGAAAGCGATGTATCTTCCGCCGAGATTGAATCGTCAGAAACTCCGGTTGAAGAAATCTCTGATGAAAGCAATACAGAGGAATTTACGCTTCAAGACTGCTATCTGGTCACAAATGTATATGGCGATGGACAGAAACCGTGGTATGTTGTCCTTGCATATGATGCAGAGATCGATCCGTCCAGCGTTTCGACAGAGGATTATGAGGTGGACGGCTACGAGATCGAGGCTGTTTACACCAATTCGGAAGCGACGATTCCCAACGAAAGCACCACTGGAAGTTATGTGCTGCTCGAATTGTCTACGGATTACACGACAACAAACTATGGCGGCAGCGGCTCCGGTGATTCCATCTCCTATGGCAGCGGGACGATGGGGAATCGAGATGTCTCAGACAGCGGCACCGTGACAGTTCCAGACAGTTCCGATGAAACTGGAGATGCTGACTTTGAAGGAAAGGAAGACCGCTCCGGTGTGGGTGGTTCCGATACGTCTGAAATGACAGGCGATAGGATGCAGGAAAACGGAACCAGCAGTGGCAGAGGCTCTATGTCCATTCAGACATCTCTCAGCAATCAACTGTCTGTGACTGTTCAGCAGACAGGAAGTATCTCATCCACGAATGGGACGGCATTGAATGCCTGGACGGAAAGCTGCTCGACTGACTATACCGAAAACGTCAATCTTTTGGTAGAGAATTTTACGCTGGATACCTTTACCCTCTCAGACGGAACCACCCTGATGTACAGCCTCTATCTGCCGGAGGATTATAACGAGGATACGGCATATCCGCTTGTCTTGTTTATGCCGGATGCCACCGGCGAAGGCAGCGATGAGTATCTCGCTTTGACAGAGAGTTTGGGCGGCGTGATTTGGACAACAGAAGAATGGCAGAGTGAGCATGAAACCATTGTGCTGGTTCCTCAGTACGAAAATTCCAACACCGAAGACCCGGCCAATACAATGGAGCTGGTGACAGGAATCGTCAGTCAGTACAGTGTGGACACGTCCAGAGAATACCTTGTGGGGCAGTCCTCCGGAACGATACGCTCCATTAAACTGCTGATCGACTACCCGGATGAGTTCGCCGGCGCTCTGCTGGTTGCAGGGCAGACAGATTCCGCCTATACAGATTCTATCGCAGACCTTGCCTCGCAGAACATCTGGATGATATGCTCTGAAGGGGACGCAAGAGCTTATCCGGGCATGACCGAAATTACAGAGGCGGTGGAGGCCGCAGGAACGGAAGTCACCATTGCACAGTGGTCTGCCGCACTTGCAGATGAGGAACAGGAACAGCTTGCGACAGAGCAGGCTTCCGCCGGAACGACCATCAATTGGACGGTTTTTGATACCGGAACCGTTATGCGGGATGACGTTACTTCCTCCGACGCCACAGAGCATATGAACACTTGGCGTGTAGCATACGATTTGAACACAGTGCGGGAATGGTTGTTTGAACAGACGAAGTAACTCCTTTGTTAAGAACACAAAACATGAGGCAGATTTAACCGGCGGGCCGTCCTTCG
Organism: Lachnospiraceae bacterium; assembly: GCA_021199495.1. GTDB lineage: Bacteria > Bacillota > Clostridia > Lachnospirales > Lachnospiraceae > RGIG6307. The sequence goes on from JAJQHY010000020.1 coordinate 2,423, forward strand.
TGGCGACCCGCCGGATTTTCTTTTGGATTCCTCCAGACTGCATCACAAATGCGGCGCAGCCTTTCCTCAAAAAACAGCTCACATTCTTTCCTGTTGGCACAGAAAACGCCGAGCGCTACTCCGCCCACGTCAGTGATAACACGACCCAGTTTCTTTACTCCAACGGAGCAGACGGAAATGCAGTGCATACAGTTGGTGCTGTCAAACGTGTAATTACGATAATCACAATGACAAAGCAAAACGATTACACTTCCTTAATATCTGCTCTGTCGATTTTGCACCGTCTATTATAAAGCGTTCCGCAGGAATGCGCAGGCCATCACCCTGGTGATGTTCAAAAGGGGTTTGGGGATTCCCCCAACCAGCCAGCGGAGCGGGGCTTTGTAGCACAAAGACATTGCTGGCCGCTTAGTGAAATGGAGTGAAAACGTATCTGAACACTGCGAAATCGTGATTATCCAATCACATTAGTTGAGGGATTGATTGTGATAGCGGCTCGTAAATCTTGCAGGCAAGTATTCCATCGTTGCGCAGCATTTGTCGGCAATGCACACGACCCACGCCTCTTTATATTTTGGCGGTATGGGTGTAAGCGGAAACATATGCCGCCGGATAATGTTTTCCTCGATGTCATTAATCCCATAGTCTGCTTTTGCGTTCTCTGCTGCAATTATGGGATGCCTGTATCCATGCGTGACATAAGTTTTCACGCTTTCGTTCCTGTGGTATAAGAAATAATCATGAAGCAGTGCGCCTCGCACCAGGGAATCTCTGTCGAAGGAGAAGGGCAGAGCATTCGCCATTGCCAAACTGACTTCTGCAACATGAACGCTGTGGTCGTACACGGTTATTTTTCTGTGGTGCAGAAATGTTTTTTCTGATGCAAACCGCCCCTCATTGGACAGATTTTGTATGGTCGTCTGAATCTCTTGCGTATTACAAACTGGATGGCTCTTTTTATACCTGATTGCTATCATACTTTACAGTATCACTCCCCAACCACAATACGGAGTTGACCGTCTGCGGAAATTCTCAGCCGCATGGTTTTGATGTGCCGGTCATAGAAGTTTGCTTTTTCCTTGTTGCTCATCTGTACCCATGTACTGCGGAACGCCTCGTCCAGCATTGTGTTGACGTTGATATTGACCGCCTCATCCAGTCGGTTTTGAAATTCTGACAGTAGCGTTTTCGTTTTAATCGTATAGGTCGCACCGGTGCAGAAGTCATCAATAAAGCAGTAGGGGTGTCCCTGGCTTTCCAAGGCATTTCTGATTTGCAGTCCGCTTTTTGCTTTCTCCAGCATGACAAGGAAGTGAATGCCGGGAAGGGACTGAATGAGCGCCCAATAGTCGCTGTCGCTGGAGACAAGGATTACGGAATCCACCTGATTCAGATAGACCTCTCGGCAGGTGTTCGCCGCCAGCGTCATGTCCACCTGAGATTTATGCTCGTAAATCCTACCCACAACGATGTGTTCCGTATCGTAATCGGTGGGGATACCCATTTGACAGAGGGTCGTCCATGCTGACGTTGTGTAATCAGAATCGAACAGCATGATTTTGTGAATGGTGCTTTTCTGTGCGGCGTTGAGGCTTGACAGCATCGCAGCCAGCTTGACCGGGTCGCTGTTCTCGCAGTCCACGACGATGAGAGTTTTCTTGTTGCGCCCAATAAAGGCATACAGATCGTCCATCTTCTGGTCGCCAGCGTTCCGCACGAGACTTTTGTCCTCAAAGCTGTCGCCGTATTTTTCATAGAGCAGTCGGACAAATTTGTAATCAGAATTAAGGATGTTCCCGCAACCGTCCTGATCCCAGTTCATATAGCATTGATAGGGATACCGGTTTCGATTGGAGTTGTAGTATTCGCCCGCCGCTTTGATGCCGTCTTTTTTGAAGCCGTTCGGCATGAGAAACAGCGGACGGATGTAATCCCAGCTCACCCATTCCGGGAACAGGTCTTTGACGTTATTGATTCGATTTGAGATTTCACGATTGATGGTCAGGATGTAATTGTTGATGTCCGGCTTGGTGCTTTGCAAATCTATTCCGTCTGCCAGGAGGCCAGTAACAGCTTCTGTTGGTATCAGTTCCGGGAGAGAGGATAGATTTTTCAGGTCATATAGAAACGCTGACCGGATTTGCGTGTATCTCTGTTCCAGCGCCGTTCGTATCATGCACAGGTTGCGTATGATGCGGGCGCTTTTATTTTGCTCATGTCTTTTGAAGTTTTCTGTGAGTGGTGGGTCGTGTGTTTCAAAGTGGCGGTACTCTACGCCGACTAGATACATCATCAGGGCGACGAGGTTGTATGTATTTTTGTGGTCATTGACCGGCAGCGGTTCGGGAGTTTCTGGAGAAAATACGCTTCCCAGGTCTGCCAGTGAATTGAGTGTCCTGCGTTTGTTATCTGTGCCAGGCGGCGCTTGTTTTGGAATCTGTGAACTCATGATGTCTCGTCCTCCTGTCATTATTTTGCGGCCAGCCGGATGAAGGCTGCTGCTTATAGTATAGCACATTTTTCGTAGTGTGGACGCTTAGCCATGTATAAAGAGTGGCTCTGCTTTCATTGTCACAGTCACAAGGACGTTCATGTGGCTCAAACGTTTGTTGATGCGAGGGAGCGGCCTCCGTCGTAGGAGCCGCTCCCCATCATGCAAAGGAATCATCCAAAGGCTGGAACATCTCCCCGTTGATTTCTATAATCTCATCTATTTGAATTTCTGTTCCGTCCGTCAGCACAACAAGCCTCTGGAACTCATCAATCTTTTTTACGGTACCTGTGGCGGTACAGTAAGAGCCGCCCTCCTTACGCTTGTCTGGGACAAAATAGGTGATCTCCACTACTGGAGCAGCCGTCAAATTTCCTTGGATAAGGTTCAGTCGTTCCGATATTTTTTCCTTCACTTCTTCATCCAGCTCTTCCCGCTGGTCGGTCAGTCGTGCCGTCTCTTTTACAGCGGCATCGTAACCGGTGAGCGCCGCAAAAGGCGAGAACTGAGCCGCCCTGTCACGCATTGACATATGGGAGCGGTTTTTTGAAACATGATGGGGCAGATTGATGATCTCCTGATAGTCTTCAATTTTTTTGTCGGCCATTGTACTGCCTCCTTTACGCCTTATGCCCTCCGATTTGCTCATTTCGGTCTTTGCCTGTGGCTCCCTCCTGAAGATTCGTGCCCTTCAGAAGCGCATTCTTCCCGTACTTTTTCTGAATGGCGAGGACGGCCTTCTGACGCCGTTTCTCCTTCTCCAGTGCCTCTTGTTCAGATTGTCGTTGTTGCTCCAGAGCGGCATAGTCAGTGAACAGGTCAAGCTGCTCTGGCTCCGGTGATCTTGCCATGTCCTCACTGATAACGTGGTTGGCCACCACATACATCCGGCGCACCAGCAAATTGGGGTCAACAATGCGGTCAAACAGCTCCATTGCAGCGTTGGTAATCAGCGTGGTGGATGCCGTTTGTCGTCCCAGGTTGATGGAGCCGTGGGCCTGCTTGGGAACCTTCCTGCCGTAGTGGTCAGTGGTGACTTCACCTTTGTACGATTTCTGCCGTTTTGGGTCGGTCATATTTTCGATGTCATAGCCGATGGTCAACACAATCTGGTCGGCTACAAGTCCCTTGTCTACCAGGTCAAGGGAAAGAGCGTCCGCCATTTCTCGAACGACCAGCTTTGCCTTCTCAAATTCATAGGGCGATTGCAGCACCTGCCCGGAGCTGATGCTGTTGTTCTCCGGCTTGTACGCTTTTATGTCGGAGATGCGGCACGGTTCCCAGCCCCAGGCGTGGTCGATGAGCAGCTCGGCATTGATACCGAACTCCTTGTAAAGCCGGTTCTCCCCATAATCGGTCAAACTGTACTGTGCAATGTCGCCCATCGTGTGCAGCCCCAGCTTGTCCAACCGCTTAGCATAGCCACGCCCCACCCGCCAAAAATCGGTAATAGGCTGATGCTCCCAAAGCTGTTGCCGGTAGCTCATCTCATCCAATTCCGCGATGCGAACGCCGTCCTTGTCGGCAGGAATATGCTTCGCCACGATGTCCATAGCAATCTTGCAGAGATAGAGGTTGGCACCGATGCCTGCCGTGGCCGTGATACCGGTCTCCTTCAAAACCGCCTGAATCATCTTCATAGCCAGCTCATGTGGCGTGAGTTGATAGGTTCGTAAATAGTTGGTCACATCCATGAACACCTCGTCGATGCTGTACACATGGATGTCCTCCGGGGCGATGAACCGGAGGTAGACCTGATAAATCTCCGTGCTGCGCTGAATATAATGGGCCATCTGGGGCGTGGCCACGATATAATCCAGCGACAGAGACGGGTCGGCGTTCAGCTCGTTGATGTCGCTGGAGGAGCCGGTAAAGGTGTGACATGGCGCACGGCGCTGGCGCTCCCGGTTGACCTCCTTCACCCTCTGGACGACCTCGAACAGTCTCGCCCGCCCGGAGATGCCAAAGGATTTCAGAGAAGGAGACACCGCAAGGCAGATGGTTTTCTCCGTGTGGCTCTGGTCGGCAACCACAAGATTGGTGGTCAACGGATCAAGCCCCCGCTCCACGCACTCCACCGAGGCGTAGAAGGATTTTAAGTCGATAGCGATATAGGAACGGTCTGGCAAGCGGTTCACCTCCTTACACTTTTACATTGACTCTGAAAGCTATAAACAATTTCCTGCAATTACCGCTCAACACAAGTGTTTTCTTTTAGCCGCAGGACGTTTCTTATAAACGGCTGCACATATGTCTCGTTGGCTGCCAGGTCAAAGCCCAACTCCAAGGCTCTGTCCTTTGCTTCCTGAGAGGCAGATTGCCCTGCAGGAAGCCGTCTTATATACCCTTGTATTGGTCGGGGAACAGCTTCATAACGCTCGTCGCCGGTGCGGGAGCCATCACCTTTGCTCTGATAGTGGTTCTTTGGCTTGCCCCCCTTCGCATACTCTGAAACAGAAATCGTCATTCGGTTTTCGTCACCCTCGCTTCGAGCCAAGTACGCCAAATTCGAGAACTCGTTCAGCATCTGCTCTGTTTCTCTGGACGTTGCAGCAGCATAGAGATACAGCAGCAACAAACGATAGGTGCGGTACAAAACGCTCTCCTCTTTGAAAGAGTTGGTGCCGAGCAGCAGAGAGGAGAGGAACTGCCCAGATGTATCAAAGTACCCTGCAAGGATTTGATTGCTTACTGAGATATTATAGAGCATGACAATGTGGTCATCATGGTAGATTTCTTTCATGAAAATCTCAGATATACGATTATCTGCATCAATTCCAACAGGTTGCAGAGTATCTTGGTACTCAAATTTGAATAATATGCCGTTGGATGGCAGCGTTTTCGCCCGCTTTGTCAACATTTGCTCAATTTGGCTCACGTCAATGCCCGTGATATAGATATATGACAGGAACTCGAAATTTCCGTTGAATGCAGTGTCTGGTTTGGGAACCATATCGTATGTAAACTCGTTCACATAGGTGCAGAGACCAGAACGCTGATTAGTTAAGAGTCTGTCCCGTCCCAAAGTGTCCTCAAGCTGTTCCATTGTCTTTATTTCAGGGTAGCCGCATTTGGCCGAAATCTTTTGAAACTCGGCAATGAAAGCAGGATACGATGTAAACTTTCTGCCATCCTGCACCATTTTTTGCAGCTCATAACTGATGGAATCAATATGAGGGCAATACTCTGGCGCAGTTAAAATTTCTCCAGTGGTTGAACATCCACACACCACCACGTTAAAATCAAACTTTGAAGGGCGCAAATACTCCAGCGTTTGCAGAACTATGTTCTGGTAGGCGTTCATGATGTGCATCACCTGGGGATTGTCCTTGTGATAGGTAAATCGGAGCCTGTCACATAGGGAGATCATCTCGAACAGTTCTGGGAGCAGATGGTTTTCTTTGATGAATATGCTCATAGCGTTCAGCTCTTTGTGCAGGCTGTCAACAAATTTATCCGGAGCAGCACCTGCCAGTTCCAGAAGGGATTCATATTTCCGGGTCAGCTCTCTGGTATCCAGATCAAGGCTGATGAAGTACAAGGAGGATGCCAGCTTTTCAAATGGAACATCTTGGACTTCATCAAGCACCATCAATGCTGTCATGCCGGTACGCCATGCCAGTGTTTTGACCGGGCCATGTAGCTTATCAACCTTCTTATTGATACGTTTAATGTACTGGTCAGATAGCTTATCAATATGTCCATTTGATAACTCGCCTAGCATATGCTTTCAACTCCTCAGCTTGTGGCAAATAAATAATTATGCCTTAGTGACGGCACACTTACTTTTTCGTTGCTTGCTCCAGCTCTTCCACAGTAGCCTTCCGTGTGAACGTGCATTTGGGATAGAAACTACATCCCCAAAATTGGCCGTACCTCCCATTCTTAAGAACAAGGTCGCCACCGCAGAAGGGGCATTTGATTTTTATTTCATCAACGTGTTGCTGTTTTTCTTCCACAGTTCTATTTGTCAGGGAGGATAACGAATCTGCAATAGACTGTATTTTGTCATGCGTGTATTTCACCGGTGCAGTCTTCAGGAACGTTCGTATCCTTTTCAGCATATCGGGGCGTCGTACTATAGTGACCTCATTCGTGTCCTCAGGGACTTTTTTCAACGTGCACCGCTCTGAAAACACGATATATGACAGGAACTCTGACTCCGGCATTCTGAGGTATTCCGCCAGTGCCTTAATATGTGTGCGATTCTGGCGAATTGGATTATAGAATTTATGCCGTTCTCCATTCTGAAGGCACTGTGTCCAGTTGAGCTGTTCCTTGTCCCCAAAGATCCAGCCACTATAATTTTTGCTTTCAAAGACGAAAATGCCTTTTTCATGGATCATTATCAAATCGATTTCTGCTGTTTTTCCCTTAGTTGGGATGTAGATATTTTTGAGAACTACAAGTTCACCATTCAGGTTGTCATTCGTTAATGCAAACTCTGTAGCATATTCTCCAAACTGTCCTACGTTTTCATAATTTGCCAGGGTCTTAAAAATGCCGGGCTGCTCGCCTTTCAGTATTTCCAATAATCCCATAGCATAACACCTTCTTATCTCTCAGTTTCTTTCCTTTACGGATTACACCGTTGACATGGTGTATATCCCTCTGCAATTAGAACATCTCGATTCCCGGTATACTCTTGTTTATTTGCTTCGCTAATTTGACTTACACTGGAACAGGTCGGGTAATGAAATTTCTTCCCATTTGTGTTCAGAATATATGTTGTCTCACCTGTAGATTCTTCTGCTGTGAATGAATCATCTTCCCAACTTTCACCAGTGGCATAGTCAATCGTCACACCCGGCTGCACATTGTAGCAATATACGTTGAAGAGAATGCCCTCCCCCTCGTCCTCCACTGACATTGCTTCCATTTGTACACCATTGGCTACAAGATTATCATCCTCAAAAATCGGCGTGACCCGATATAGAACATGGTTCTCCGTTTCCTGTACATAGTCAGCTACCAGATTTTCAAAGGGCAGCATTCCCTCCACATTCAGGTATCGAGTACCGGTAATCAGATTTTCCTCGTTGGCGTTCTCAGCCGTCAGCTGGTACCCAATCAGGTGGCAACGGTTGTAAAGGTAGTTTCCATCCACAAAGTCATACTTGACAGTATGCCAGCCTGTGGGTTTTACAGAGCTAATGTCTCCGCGTTCTTCTGTAGGCATCAAATCTGTACCGATATTTGCATAGGCCACTCCGCACCTGCCCAAACTGTCTAATTCACTGTAACTCTCAAAGGATGCTGCTATGAGGTCTGACTCCGTGAATTCAGGCACATTCCCATTGATTTCTACATATGGGCTGTCCGAATATGCCGGGATGTTAGACGGGTCTATAATTTCCTGGGAGACTGACTCTGAGACCGAAGCAATGGAATCACCTGTAGCCGGTGCGGTGCCGCAGCCAACAAGGAACATAGCGATGATACAGCACAGGGTAAGCGTTTGTCGGAGGTATTTCTTCATCTGGTGTAGACCTCCATCGTGATTTTATCATGGGACGATCCCTGAAAATCCTCTGTGGATGCTAAGTGCCACTCTTTGCCTTTTACATCAATATCAAAGTAGAAATCACCGGGATATTTGCGATTCCATTTGAACAGGATGATTTTCTCTACCCACTTCTCATAGGGCGCAACAGAAACATTCTCTATGAAGCAGTACTCACCGGGAGCTGCTTCACTCAAAAAGTCCTCATCAATGTTCAACTGGGGGGCATTTGTCTCTGCAAATTGCTTTTGTGTGTAGTGGTTTATCCAGAGTCGGCTGCTGACTGTCAAATCCAAAATGCGCTGGCGTAACGCCCGGTCTTGACTCTGCCGCCGTCCATTAAACATTATACCGTTCCTGTCGTCTACGGCTACTATAATTATCATGTTCTATCCACCTCAAGTCCACCACGCCGCCCACGCTGTCCAATAATCAGGACTTTGACACACGGTCATGAATTTTTTGGTATCCTATCTGTGAAATAAATGTGGCAGCTACTAATTCACTTTATTTTATCGAAATATCCGTCCAGTCTCATTTTGCAGATGCTGACAATTTCATCAATCTCCTCTAGCGTAAGGTTGTCATAAAAAACATTTTTGCCTGTCTTACCGTAACAGTTCAACGATGGAATGCAAAAGCCTTTCCTGCACTCGCATTCTGTATTCAAAGAGGATGCTCCGCACCAATGTTGCCAAAGTACGAAGCATCCTCATGATTCATCAATCGCTGAATCCGAAATCCTTAACCTTCAGTGTACGACAATTCTCCGTAACCGTTCTGACAATCGGAACCGGCGCTCCGTCAGGGATTTTCGCACTTACTTCCAGCGTAATCTCAACATCAGCACCATCCAGACCACTTACATAGTTGATGACTTCCTGCACAAGATTATTCACGTCCTTGTTGATACGCATAGTATCAAGGGGTGTAGAAAGATAGAACCTTGTATTCTGTGGCCTTTCTGGTTGCTGAAGAGCGGAAGTATTTTCGCCACCAATAGAAGTGCCTCCACTCTGAGGCTGCGAGTTCCAACCGCCGCTTGCGGTTGCAGTCTGCGTAGAAGTTCCTCCGGATGTAGGCTTCTGTTCCTCGACCCTGGACTGATCGGAAACAAGCTGCTTCAATGCGGTATTGATCTTGACCAGATAACCATAATCATTCACGCTGGACAGGAAGGTGTTGTACTTCAGGTCAAGGTAGCGACCATTGCTGATGCCCTCGGCGTACGCAAAATACTCATTGCCCTGGACGCCGGTCATAATACACTCCTCCAGAACAGCAAAACTTGACAGCCTGGGCAGGTAGCAGTAGGTGCAGAAGTATTCCCACAGCTTTTTGATCTGGATGTCATCGCTGTTTTGCCAGAGAATATCGTCCAGTTTCATCAGCAGCAGCGACGGAGACCAGTGCGTAATTAGCGCCTCATTGCTTTCCAGCTTCTTGCGCACCTTGGTAATGGGCGTATCGTTGCCACCACGGATATTTTCTTCTTCCCAGCAGATGGTGCGATTGTCCATCTCAATGTCGATGTAAGGAGAAAGCAGCCAGCAATAGGTTTCCGTCAAACGTAATCTCACCGTATCGTTGCTCCGTGCCAAATTCGTTTCTGTCTCCCGAATCTGTGCTGCGTCCAGATTCAGCTCGATTTTGTCCTCTTGGATGGAGCGCCAGGCCAGCCAGCGCCGCACCTCGGTCATAAGCGAAGTCATAGCAGTCTGGTCAGGAGCCAGGAACACCAGCATATTCCGATAAATACGGGGAGAGCTTCCACGGTTGTTCAGGATGTTCTCGCATTCCGTCAATGCCGGAGAGGAAGAACTGTTGCTACGATGGGTTTTCTTCGGGTCGAGGATGACCAGCCGGATTGCCTGCTCATCCGGCACGTCCAGCGAGGATGCCGGGCAAATATGCAAGCCCGCAAAAGGTGCCTCTTTACGCCAGTCCTTCAACCTGCGCTCGATCTCAAACTCCACATCGGAGATAGCAAGCTGGGTGGCTCTATCCTCCATTGTCTTGCGAAGGGTCGGGCGGGTATCATACCAATAACGATCACTCGTTGCGTAGAGGTATGCAAGACTGCCCTGCAAGGTGTTCAGGGCGTCGTTGAACACGGCAATATTTTCGTCCGGCTGAATCGTGCCGAAGCGAATGCGGGATTTCTCGATACCACGGGCGGACTGAGTGCGATCTGTGGGTGCACTGCCAAGGAAAATGGTTCTGGCCAGCCTGCGGGACGCCATCAGAGAACCATAACGGGGCGTCGTTTTGTCCTTCAGGTAAGGCACAGACTTTTTGCCGTCCACTTCCTTATCCACGATGCCGTTCCATTCCTCAGACAGATACCGGGTCAGTTCGTCACGGACAGTAGGCACATCCATCGGCAGAGAGCCAGCCATAATCATGGGGCTGGCGTCGTTGTTCATCCACAGCTCATGAATGACAGCGGCCATAAGGCGCAGTACGCCTCTGGTGCGCTGGAACCGTTCAAGGGTAGACCACTCCTCATACAAATGGTCAAAGACCTCCGGATGGATGGGGTAGCAGGAAATCATACGCTCTTTGTACTCCACCTCACGGGCCTGCACCGGGAAATCGGAGGGATTGTCCTGATACATCCGGCTGAACGCCTCGCAGACTGCATCTCTTGCGGCGGGGTCTTTGCAGTCCAGGAACAGACGGCGGCGCACGACTTCAAAGCCCTCTGTTGCGGCCACCGGCTTCCAGATGGATTCCATTCGGCCAAAGGTGTGTTCAATGGCTTCCAGTGCCAGAGAACCGGCCTCGCCGCCAATCTCAATATCAGATTCAGGGATAGACGCAACGACCAGGCTGTTCTTGCTGGTGCTTGCAGCTTCCGTGATCTCCTGAATGAAGCTGATGAAGTTGTCGAAGGAACCGGCAGGCAAACCGTTGATGCCGTAAATCTTTTTGGCGTAGGCCACCAGCTCGTCCATCAGAATCAGGCAGGGACCGCAGTCATCAAAGAGCTGGCGCAATGCCTCATGTCCAGGGGACACGCCCTTTTTGTCCGCTTCCTTCACATAGTTGTACAGCTCCGGCTTTTCCGCAGACTTAGCCAGCTGATAGGCCATCTCCCCCCACAAGGTATTGATGGTGATGCCAGGCATATCTTGGGGGCGTCTGCTCTTGGAGGGGTCGATAGCTGTGCCCACCAGCACGGCCACTTTCACCTTCGGAACCTCTGTAATCCCGGCCTCGTCCAGCACCGGCTGCACGCCCGCCAGCTTGCTGGCTGGCACCTTGCCCCGAAGCAGATGGTAGAGCGCCAGCATACTGTGGGTCTTGCCGCCGCCAAAGGCGGTTTTCAGCTGAATGACCGGCTCTCCGTCCTGACCGGTAACACGCTTGAGCGCCTGCACCAGCAGCCCCTTCATGCCCTCGGTCACATAGGTGCGGGCAAAGAACTCCACCGGGTCACGGTACTCAAAGGCACCCTCGCCCTTGGCAACCTGCGCCAGATTCGCTGCAAATTCTGCATTTTTATATCTGCCCTGGGCGACATCAGGATGAGGCTCCATAATGGTGCGCCAGCTGGGGAGGTTCCTTTCGTGGGTCATGACCCCTTCGCTGGTGGCTCTTTTTGCAGGAGCGGCGGCAGCACTGTCCTGGGCAGAAGTCGCCGCTTTGGAGCCTTCCGCAGAGCCATACAGCAGCGTTCTGGCCAGGGTGCGGATTTCCTCCGCAGCGTCATCGTCAAACGCTTCGCAGAGTCGGGACATGGTATCCAACGCCCGCCATGCGTCGTCATGGGGGTAATCGCTGCCGCCGATGTGCGCTACCTTGTTGCGAACGCCCATCAGCTCCTTCGACCAGGTGCGGTAATCGATGGACAGCTTCTTGCGGAAAATCTCATTCCATTTCCAGTCAATTAGACGCAGACAGTTGGCAATATCCAGAGAGTCCACCTGTGTACCATAGTCATCTGTCTCCGGCAAGTCACGGGCTTTTTCGCCCAGTGTGGACAACACGTCCTGCCACCAGTTGTCTCCGTACTCTCTGCGCATTTCCTGGCCAATATACCCTGCCAGCAGGGGATGAAGAATGCGAAATCCTTTCTGTACTAGCTCGACATTTTGCGGCATATCATTCTCCTCCTAGGTCGAATATGGTCATTTGAACCGGCTGGGCTGCGTTGATCTCGGCGGCTTTGCTCTGAATCTCCGGCCAGGCTACCACCAGGGCGTTATAGGCGTAAGCCTCCTGCGCCCAGTTTTTGCGCTCACAGATGGAGTAGAGGCGGTAGGCCAGATTCTTGGCCTCCTCGCCGTTGCTGCCAAAGATGGGAGCGAGTATCTCGGCGCAAGCGTTGATGCCGCCGGTCTCCATCGCACGGGTCAGTTGCTGGGTCAGCTTCCAGATGTTTGTTTCGCTGGAATCCACCTTCTCCGGCAGTTCCTCACGGGTCAGCAGGCGGACATCGCCCTTGGCTGCATACAGAATGTCCTGTCCTGCCAGCTTCGCCACGGAAGTCCCCTTTGCGCGGGCGAGGATGTCCGCATCGCCAAACTTTACGGTGTTGTAGGCGTATTGTGTGAACAGCTCCACGCACAGGCGGCTGTCGCTGTCAATGGCGCTGTCCTGCCCGGAGAAGTACAAGTCCAGCTCCTGATTGATGATCTGCAAGGCGCTACGCACCGTCATCTCCGAGCCGTTGGCCTCCAGCACCTTTTTATAGCGGGAAAACACGCCGATGCCGGGGCCGATGGCGGACTGCGCCAGGTCAACCGGGGCGATGTTGCTCTGCTGGAGCTTTTGCAGGGCGGGCTTCAGCTCCCGCTTCAGGGCGGTGATGAAGTCCCGGCGGGTGCAGGTGCGGGCGTTTTCACTGCGCTTGCGGCAGACCAATACGATGGAGGAGGCCAGAGCGTTGGAACCCATACTGATAGCACGATAAGTCTGCTCTGTTCGCATAGGCCAGGTGCCAGTGATGGCAAAGCCTGCTTGAATGATAGCGGAGAGCATGGTCTCCCAGCCGCTGGATGCGGTTTGATTTTTTGCATCGGTGTCGCTCTGTTTGTAGGCGTAGTATATGGTGACGGGGATGTCATCGCTAGCATACTTGTAAAGCTGCTTGCAGGTTTCCAACATTCCATCCTCAAAGAACTGCTTGGCCTTCTCTGTGCTACCCTCGTGGCGGTAGGGGGTAGCAATCAGTTCTTCCGCCTTGGGCACTAGCATGGTGCGGAACAAGTCCGGATAGGTGTTTTTTAGGCTCCGCCGCATCCAGACGTAGAAGAAATCCGACAGGTCTGCATAGCCGATATTGTCATAGTAGGGCGGATCGGTGGAAATCATTACATTTCGCAACCCACAATCACTTTGGGCATCGAACTGTTTTGCGGTTCCGTCTTTTTCACTCCGTGGCAAAGTAGCTACGCAGTCAGAGATATAGCTTATGATAGTAGAAAAGCTCCCGACTGCATCACCTAATGGGTTTGCCTCTGGAAAATCCCAAGTCATAGGAATTGCCTGGCGACTAAAGCAGTTCATTGGTTTTTCATTTGACGGAGACCATCTTGAAACGGCCGATGAAAAATCCACAAGTCTGTCTACGCCAAATGTCAAATACACTCCCACTGCCTGACCGTAAGCGGTGGCTCCATTGCCGCCGTCTGTCAGGGGAACGAAATCGTTGACCATCCCGGTGGCCACTGCGTCCGCCGTGGCCTTTTCTTGGGCCTCAGCCACCAGGTCGGAGAATGTGGTCAGGGCGGTGAGCTGGCGGTTGGTGAAAAGTTTGTGAAACTCATCTAGACCATAAACATTTGTGTTCAGGTGTCCAGGGTAAAATGCCAGATTCCCGTCCGGGTAATTGTCAGGTTTTCTAACATCCGCAGCGGAAACTTGAGTTTCATCTGCGTCAAGGTAAATTTTTCTATTTTTTCCCTCTGCCACAACAGCCATAAGCAATGCGCCCATGCGTTCCTCCCGGCTTTCGTTCCTTATATATGGATACTCAACCGGCATATTGCAGAAGGGACATATTGCGCCTTTTCTGTTGATAGTACCTTCAATTTTGGGTTTCCCGCCCTGATGTACCTGAAAAGAGGTTTTCCCGTCTTTTAATACTGGCTCAATCCACGCTTCTTTGCCTTTCTTCTTGGAAAGTGTGAAGCTGTGCGCCAGCGGCATCTCACACCCGCAGGCCGGGTTGGGGCATTTCACCGTTCTGGCCCAAATCCAGGCGATAACGGTAGCCTCGCCACCGCCCTGCTCTCTGGGGACTTTGACTTTGGGGTACAGGTGGCCGATGCGCTTATAGGCTTCCTCTTTCATCCACCGGCCGTAGTATTCCACGTCCCTGGCCAGCCCGGCGGCACCCTGCCAGCCATTGCGCTCCATCCTGCCCACAGTGGGGTTCACCGGGGGCTTCCCTGCAAACCGGGGCGGAATCTCAATCATTGCTTTGTTGATCATCACCGCAACCGGGTTCAGGTCGTGGGCGTGCGCCTCCAGCCCCAGCCGCTGGGCTTCCAGCGGGATGGCACCCCCTCCAGCGAAGGGATCTAAGAGGACGGGCGGGTTGCCATCGGTGTATTTCAAGATTTCCGTCTTTGCCTGCTCCAACACTGCCTCGTTGTTGGAGTCCTCCCATACAACTAAGTTGGAGAGAATATTGAACAGCCGCTCCCGCTCCTTGGTCTGTTCCTCCTCTGTGGGGAACAGCTCCGGATGCTCCGAGGGGTCGTCAATAAGGCTAGCGCAAATTACTGCTCGTGCAGCAGTGAATGGGCGTCTAGCCCACCAAAGATGAAGTCCACGGGGATGTGCGCCGATTCCCGGCATTTTTTCATGTGCGGCTTCTTTGTTGATGGCCTCCAGGGGCAGGGCGACCTCGATAAGTTTTTTAGCCATTGTACTGTACCTCATTTTCTATCAGGACTTGGCTGTTTTTACACAAATCCTGAATATCGTAATTGATGCTGCACACTGTCCACTCCGGTTTGTCGTGGAATGGGTGCTTCAGATAGGTCGTTGTGGTCTTGTTGCCGTCCACTTCCACGACAGCAAGGATGTATTCGTCCGGCTGGTTCAGTGCGGTCAAAATCTCATTGACGGTAACGGTCACGGTAGTGGAACCAGCAGTACGCCCCTTCACCTCGATGAAGCGGAGACTGCCGCCATTTTGCGCCAGATGCTCCGGGATTTTGGATTCAATGTCATAGCCGCAGTTATCTGCGCTGACATCCCTGGGGATATAGCCCAGCCGCTGCTCGATGGCCTCTACTGCGTGCATAGCCGCCATTTCCACGGCCTTTTTGTCCCCCTGGGCAAACAGATGGGGCGTTGAGACGCCGGTCAGCTTATTCAAAAGGCCCTTGGGAATAATCAACGCACCGCCCATAATGACCGGAGGCTTGGCGGAGATCTGCTTTTCCCGTTCCAGCTCGGCAAGCCGCTTTTGCAAGCGGGCTTCCAGTTCCTCCGCACGGCGGGCGGCGTTCTGAGAGTTCAGGCGGGCGTTGCTCTTGCCTGCGTTCTCTTTTTGCTTCAATTCTCCTGCACGATAGTCCCAATACTGGATGGCTGCAGTGAGGCGTTCCTTGACCGCCTTTTGCGTCTTTTCCACGGATTTCAGACGACGGTCTTTCACCGACAGGAAGTGCTGGGGGATGATCTCACCGATGGCATAGTTCTGTGCCAGTCCATCGACCCCCTGGGTCAGCCAGTGCTGGCTGGGCAGGAAGTCCAGAATGGTCTGCCGCTCCGTCTCATTGGGGGAACGGTAATCCAAGTATGGCGCATAACCAGCGTTGCGGGCGTGGCCGCTCTCGTCCAGCTCGACAAAATGCAGGTTCTGAGAGATGATACGCTTGCCGCCGTCCTTGTTTTGAACGCCATCCTGAATAGAACTTTCGATATAAAACAGCACTCTGGGCGATGTACCGTCATCGTTGTCGTCCACGAAGATAGCGCCCTGCTTCATGGTGTCCACGTTCTGCTCCCGGATCAGGTCGATGACCGCTTCCAGCAACGGATGTCCGGGGCAAATCAGGGATGCAGTTGCCATCCCCGGAATGTTCTGGAATTGTTTATCAAAGCAGATGCGCTCATACCGGGTCATGACCGGTTCGCCAAATCCAATCACGGCGTCCCGGTTCCGAATGGCAAAGGGAACGTTGGTGATTTCGTATCTGCCAGTTTCCCGTTTCCGTATCTTACCGCCCAGTGTTGTAAAGGCTGCAACGAAAAAGCTCTCCACAAAATGGGGCTGGAGCTTGTGGGCTTCTGCCCGCTCCATTTCCTCCCGGATTGCCATGACCTTGTGGATGTCCATACTATCTTCGGTCAGGGCACGTTCGTCCAGCAGCTTTGCCAGAGCGTCCCGATCCAGCGAGTTGTCCACCACACGGTTCAGTCTCGCCCGAACCTCCGGGTCGTCGCCGTAGCGGATGGCCTCCACCAGCAGCTCCCGCAGGGGCTTGTTGTCGAAGCTCACTTTACCGAGGATGTCAAAAACCTTACCGCCCAGGGACTGCCGCTCTTGTTCGAGCTTGGAAAAGAGACGCTGAAATACCTGACCTTCACGGGTTTGGTTGGATACCAGATTCCAGAGGTAGCAGACTTCCGTCTGGCCGATACGGTGTATACGGCCAAAGCGCTGCTCCAGACGGTTTGGATTCCAGGGAAGGTCATAGTTAATCATCAGGTGGGCACGTTGCAGGTTGATACCTTCACCGGCAGCATCAGTAGCGACCATGATGCGGACGTTCACGTCCTGCTTGAAAAGTGCCTCTGCCTTGCGGCGCTCGTCCCGGAGCATCCCGCCGTGGATAGTTACAACGGCCTCCGGGTCGCCCAGCAGAGAGGTAATTTTCCCCACAAGGTAGTTCAGAGTGTCCCGATGCTCGGTGAAAATAATGAGCTTTTCCCGTTTGCCTCTGGAATCGTACATATTTTCGTTGTCCTGAAGGAGTTTGGATAACTCATCCCATTTCCGATCTTCGCCGCTGATGCGGACATCATTGGCTTGACGCTCCAATCGTCTCAGCGTGCGGATTTCTGCCTCCAGTTCTTCGATGGTTCGAGCAGCGGAAGCCTGATCGCTGATGGTGTCCTCTGCCTGCTCCAATTCATCCGCAGGCATATCCTCCCAATCATCCGGGTCATCAGACAGGATACCCGCCGCAGAATACTGTGCTGCTCGCTTGCCGAGCTTTTCTTCCTCCAGCCTGCGTTCCAACCGCTCACGACGGCGACGGAGAGACTGATAGATCGCCTCCGGAGAAGACGCCAGGCGGCGCTGCAAAATGGTCAGAGCGAAGCCAACGGTGGTTTTACGCTCATTGTTTAGTTGGTCTGCCCGGTTAAACTCCTCCTGGACATACTCAGTCACGTTCTGGTACAGAACCGCCTCTTTGGGAGACAAGTCATAATTGATTGTATATGCAATTCGCTCCGGGAAAAGGGGTGTGCCGTCAAACCGGAGCAGTTCTTCTTTCACAAGCCGACGCATTACGTCAGACACATCCACGCTATGGTTGCTTGTCGCTTTGCCCACGCCCTCAAATCTGTCCGGGTCAACGAGGGACATGAATAACTGGAAATCTTCCTCCTTGCCGTTGTGGGGGGTTGCGGTCAGCAACAGAAAGTGCCGGGTTATATCGGACAGCAGCCGCCCCAACTGGAAGCGCTTTGTATATTTGACCTCGCCGCCCCAAATGGTAGCGGACATCTTGTGCGCCTCATCGCAGACGATTAAATCCCAATCCGTCAGCTTCAGCTTTTCCTGGAGCGTTTCGTTGCGTGCTAGTTTATCCAGTCTGGCAATGCAGAAGTTCAGCTCGGTGAAGATGTTCCCACTGACAGCGGACTCAATCCGGTCATTGGTCAAAATATCGAAGCGGAGATGAAACTTCTGATATAGCTCGTCCTGCCATTGTTCGGCCAGGTTTCCCGGAGAAACAATCAGGCAGCGTTTCACATCGCCACGAATCATCAGCTCTTTCAAAAGAAGACCTGTCATGATGGTTTTACCAGCGCCGGGGTCATCTGCAAGGACATAGCGCAACGGCTGCTTCGGGAGCATATCCTCATAAACCGCTGAAATCTGGTGCGGTAGCGGCTCAATGGCTGACGTATGAACGGCCAAATAAGGATCAAAGAGATGAGCCAGGTGAATGCGGTAGGCTTCGGAGGCCAGGCGCATCTGGTCGCTGTCTGCCGTGAAGCTCCAGGGCAGAGCATCCCCCTGAATCTCCAAATTGATTTCTGCATCACGATAGAGAAGCTGATTTCCAACTTTTCCATCGGATGTTTTATATGTAACTTCTATTGCGGCCGTTCCGTACCACTTGACTGCTATGATTTCAACAGAGGAAGAACCTATGATTCCTGTAGCAGAGCAGCCGACCGTTAAATCTTCAAGTCGAGCCATATTAATCCTATCCCTTTTGCAGTTTATGCGGTGGTCACTCCGCAGAAGTTGGTTTCTTATTTTTTATGTATCTTCCTGATTTGATACGGGCATCAGATGGTTTCTCAGCATCAGCTGGGATTATCCAGGAATACCCAATCTTTTGCGCACCTGGTATTCTGTCAGTTGCACATAAGGTCTGAATTCTTCTTGGTGAAATACCCCATTTTTCAGAAGTCTGTTTGATAGATAAGTAGTCCATGCAAACCTCTTTTCACGGCGACATCGCCCTATCATACTAGGTCACAAAATCTAAAAAACATTATACTCTAACTTGCGAACAAAATCAATCCAGGAATGGATTTTTTTCTAGAGTCACGCCTGTAAATTAGTACGGCCAAGTTTGTAAATATATGGTTTAGGCGCATCTGTTTTCTCACTTCTAACAAAAACGAACGACGGCATCCAATAAAGGTTGCCGCCGGTCTCTGCTAATCGAATTTGTTGTTATGCTGGAACCGTTCACTTCACTTCAGAAAATCGCTCCTGTGTTCCAATGTGCGGAGCGGATAGCCAAGTGTTACCAAATGAGAAATTTTCAACGCAACCAGATTGATGTCAGTTGACATTGCCCGTGCTA
>JAJQHY010000049.1 GCA_021199495.1 Lachnospiraceae bacterium
GTGCGGAAGACCCCAGCGTGGCAGTGTTAATCCCACGAGAAAAATGATTGACCCTTTAGAATCATACTTTTTACCGCGATTCATTTCCTGCAGAAAAAGCTGACTGTCATGCCCAGCAAAGTCTTCTGCGTAAACGGAGAAACGATTTTTCTCTGCCATTGAGGGTGTAACGCTGTCCCCAAGAGAGGGAACTCCATTTTGTGGACGAACAAAAAGATTATGGGCAGTTCCATCCTGCATCAATTCATATAACCATTCTTCCGTAATCTTTCTCTGACTCAGAACGGCAGAAACTACTGCGTTTTTGATATCGCCGCCATTCAGTTTCAGCTTATAAGTGATACTGGTATGTCTGAGACTGTAAAAGACTACCGGGGGAAGGTCATTCACTTCGATCAGCTTGCGGAACGTGGAAGTAATCGTTGCTGCCTCCGTCGGCATTCCAAGCGGTCCCGCCATGACCAGGTTCCTTAATTTCCGAAAGCAGGCCAAAAAAGCTATCACGCAAGCGTGCGTTAAGCGTGCGTTAAACGTGCATTAAACGTGCGTTAAAAATATTTAGAAAGTTTATCAAACAGCCAAATTTTCGACTTTAGTAATTTTAATTTTACGCATTAACTATTGCTCCCCAATAGTCAATGCAGTTTGGGGAGTATTTTTGTAGTTGATGTGGTATCATTGTTCCCCAATAACTGAAAATCATGATGTCCTGCCTATAAAATCTCAACCAATTCAGAAAGTTCACTGATCACACTCAGCATGGCTGCTTTGCCTCCACGAACCATTTATAATTTTCTTCGTAATACAGCTGCGACTCCTGCCCGCCGATCATGACGGTATAGCGGATTCCCGCGCCGCCGGCTTTGCGACTGGCCGCCCGAACACAGTCTTTCACGCGGTCGATCCTGAAAATATGGCCATCGGTCCAGCGGATCCATTTCGGTACCATTTTTCCCGCTGAGGTGAATTCCACATCCACGTCCACATATACCTTACAGCTTTTTGCCTCTCCCATCTTTCTTCACCTCCCAATCATGCATATGCGGCTGGCGCATTTATCCGATATATGCGCCGGTGCTTTTTCCCCTTTTATCCGACATACGCGCCAGTTCGGTTGCCCCTTTCCATGTACCCGTGCGGATGGACTGTATGGTCCTCCTTCGCATTCACCGCCGCCAGTGTGCGGTCCCGATACATCATCCCTCGCTGAACAGCGTAAAAGCCGAACTGTCTGCGAATGTCATCCACCGCCACATCCATCTTATGCTGCTTCTCCCGGCTCTCCTCGCTGATAAATAAGTCCAGCTGCACGGGGCAGTCATCCAGCACCAGAGATGAGACCCTCACTCCAACACTTCTAATCGGCTTTCTCCACCGGTAATTTTCCCTAAATAGCTGCATGGCTGCCGAAGCGATCTCATTCGTGATGTTGGTTGCCATGCTGAGCTTCCTCTGCCTGGTAAAAGAATACAGCTCATTATCCCGGACAGAAATCTCCACCACGTCCCCTTTGAAATGGTTCTCCCGCAGTCTCGCGGACACGCTCTCCGCCAGCAGATACACGATGATGGAAACGTCCTCCTCGCACACCAAGTCTCTCGGCGTGGTGGTGCTGTTGCCGATACTCTTAATCGGTGCCGAAGTATTCTCCAGGCTGACCGGCGTCTGGTCCTCCCCATTGGCAAAGACACTCAGGACATACCCCATCTTGCCCAGCCAGCAGTGAAGGAGCTTTGGGTCAGCCGTCGCCAGATCTCCGATGGTACGGATCCCGTAGAGGTTTAACTTCCGCTGTGTCGACCGCCCTACATAGAGCAGGTCCTCCACCGGAAGCGGCCAGACGATTTTCTGATAATTCTCCCGGCTGATCTGCGTGATGGCGTCCGGCTTTTTATAATCGCTGCCGAGCTTGGCAAAAATTTTATTCCAGGAGACACCGATACTGACCGTAATGCCCAGTTCAGATTTAATCCGGTTGCTGATCTCCTGCGCGATCTTCGTTCCATCGCCTTTGATCGAACAGCTGTCCGTGACATCGATCCACGATTCATCCACGCCGAACGGCTCTTGCAGATCTGTGTAGTCTGCATAAATCTGGTGTGCCAGCCTGGAAAACCGGAGGTACAAATCCATGTGCGGCTCAATGAACTGAAGTTCCGGGCAGACCTGCCTGGCCTGCCACAGCGCCATACCCGTTTTGACGCCGGCCTTCTTCGCCAGCTGGTCCTTCGCCAGGACAATCCCATGACGTGCCTCCGGGTCTCCGCCCACTGCCAAAGGCTTCCCGCGCAGTTCCGGATGGTGCAGCAGTTCAATGCTGGCATAACAGTTATTCATATCGGAGTGTAAAATTACCCGGTCCATTTTCATTTCACCTCTTGACAAACAGGAAATTAGCAATTATGATATAGGCAAGTTGATTGCCTTTGCTTGTGGCTCTTATTATAGGTCGTTAAATAACCCCTGTCAAGAGGCAATTTGATTTTTTCGGCAACAGATATTCCCATGGAGGTGAAAAATGAAATTTGGAGAAAAGGTAAGAGAACTCAGAAAGAAGAAAGGCCTTTCCCAGACAGAGCTTGGGCAGGCTGTTGGTGTGTCGCTGCGCACGGTGCGCGGCTGGGAGATTGAGGGGCGCTACCCCAAAAAGAGGGAGCTGTACTACCAGCTCGCAGAGCTCCTGGACTGCGAAGTCTCCTATCTTCTCACAGAAGAGGAAAACTTCATCACACAGGCTTCGGAGCTTTACGGCAGCCGCGGTGAGAAACAGGCAGAGAGAATTTTAGAGCAGACTGCCGCGCTCTTCGCCGGCGGTGATTTATCAGACGCTGACCAGATCGCATTCCTCAATGAAATCCAGTCTCTCTACCTGGACGCCAAAATCAAGGCAAAAAAATACACCCCGAAGAAATACAGGCACCAGCCGGCAGAGACGGAGTCCTGAATATTCGCGTTGCAACGAGCCAAGCAGACGCGCATACGCGGATGTTTGGCGGCGCTGGATGTCCGGGGGACATCCGCTAAGCGCCGACCTGCATAGCATGCGGGCTTTGCCCGTAGAAACGGAGCGTAGATGCCGCGAAAGTCAAATCCCTGAAATCAAGGGATTTGACCGGACAGCATTTTTTGTCAGTATGGTATCAGTGATAAAATCGGAGGTGATACCCTGTGCCAAAAGATTACATTTTTGAGCGGGCGGAGGAACTGGTCCGCAGATATAAAACACGGGACCCTGTTGAACTGCTGAAGTGCATGAATGTGACAGTCCGGGAAACCGCTCAGTATGATCGACTGAAAGGCTACTGTTTCCTTTGCTGTCAGACCTATTATGTCATGATCAGCAGTTTCCTGTCAGAACCGGAGAAAAAGATTGTCGCAGCCCATGAGCTGGGCCATATTGTCCTGCACAAACAGGAGCTGAAACTTGCTCCAATGAAGGACTCCGTCCTTTACAACATGACCAGCAAAACGGAGTATGAAGCGAACCTGTATGCTGCCAACACTTTAATCACAGACCAGGACGTGGAAACATTATCCCAGGATCCGGATCTGAATTACTTCAGCATGTGCAGCAGCCTGGATGTCAGCCCGGAGCTGATGAGCTTCAAGCTGTACAGCCTGGCGCGGCGCGGTTATTCTTATCATATGCCGATGGAAATTGACAGCAGATTCCTGGCGAAGTAATTTCTCTGAATATGAAATGAGGAGGTGCGGGTATGTCCACATGGAACCCCTGGCATGGTTGCACCCGCGTGAGTACAGGGTGCCTGAATTGTTATGTCTACCGACGGGACGCGGAATTTGGCCGCGACGCTTCGGTTGTCCAGAAAACCGCCTCCTTCAACCTGCCGGTCCGCAGAAACCGTCAAAAGGAATACAAACTGAAACCGGACGGCGACTATGTCTACACCTGCTTCACCTCTGACTTCTTCCACCCGGCTGCGGATGAGTGGCGGCCGGAAGCCTGGGCGATGATGAAAGAGCGGTCTGATCTTACGTTTTATTTCATCACCAAACGGCCGGAACGGTTTTATGTCGGCCTTCCGGACGACTGGAGAGATGGCTATGATAATGTCCACATCGTCTGCACCTGTGAAAATCAGTATCAGACCAACAAACGCCTCCCCATTTTCTTGAAACTCCCGATCAGGCACAAAGAGATCATCCACGAACCCATGCTGGAAGCCATCAACATCCGGCCATTTCTGGAAAAATACCACAGTGAAATTGAACTGGTCTCCTGCGGCGGCGAGTCCGGTGATGACGCCAGGGTCTGCGATTACGGCTGGGTGCTGAACACCCTGACACAGTGCGTGGAGTGTGACGTCGCCTTCCACTTCCACCAGACCGGAAGCAACTTCCGCAGAGGCAGGCGGACCTACCGGATAGAGCGGAAAGACCAGGTGGAGCAGGCGGCAAGGGCGGGGATTGATTATAATCCAGCTGTACTTAACCAAATATAAGCATCGAAATAATTTCAAAACAGATTTTCTTTGGAGGTGACCAGCAAATGTCCGAAGACCGAGGTCCCATCCTAGCCATTGCGGCTATGGTTCTGATTATAGTTTTGTCAATTATCGCCGCGGTCTTTACCACACGAGAAAACCGCCAGGCACTGGAAACATACGAAACCGCAGAAAGCCTGCTCTCCGCAGGGGATTATGAAGGCGCGCTTGAACTGCTGACTTCCATTCAGGCATACAATTACCAGGACACGTCGGCACTCATCAAATTATGCAATTCACTCATATCCTGCAGCAATGGTGATTATAAAAGCGCATACGAAAGTTCGCAACGACTGTCATTTCCAAATGCTTCCGATGATCTGGCAGGGCAGCTTGATCAATATATTGAGGATATTGAAAATGACTATGAAAATTATCTGAAACAGCTGGCTGCTGAGGAAGAAGCCGCCTATCGGGAAAAGGTTACCACCGGCGTTCCTTTTATCGGCATGTCTGAAAGCGACATTGGGAACACTTCTCTCGGTCAGCCTGCCTCCAAAATCCGCCACAACACAGAAATCATTAGCGGGGAACGGTATTATACTAACCTGTATGATTTCTACGAAGACGGGATACGCATATTCAGCGCCCGCTGTATTGAGGGAGAAGTGACAGATGTCTGGGATATGCGGAATAAGCTCACTTCCGAGCAGAGTACCTCTTCCAGCAGCTCAAAATCGTCATCCGGCAGTAACTCAACGGATCCATACAATGCTTCAAACTATGCCCATCCGGACGATTTCTATTACGATCACTATGATGATTTTATTGATTTCGAGGAAGCAGAGGATTATTGGAATGCTCACAATTAGCGTAAGCTGTCGCATGGCCTGGTCAAAAAATAGATTTCTGTGAACCCTGTGCCTTATGATTTGAATTTGCATTGCAAACGCTGTATAATGCGGGTGCAACGAAATACCGAAGGAGCTGAAAGAAGGAATAAACCATGGGATTTGAAAAGAAAGATCCTGCCAAAAATGAATTTATGCTGACAGGCCCTCTGAAATACAAGGGATACGACTGGTGGTGGCATTCTTTTACTGCCGTCAACGAAGCGACCGGAGAGGAAAAGGCATTCTTTATTGAATTTTTCACCTGCAATCCCGCTCTGGCGCAGGACCAGCCGGTATTCGGCCAGCTTCCGGAAAATAAAGAAAAGGGCGTCAGGCCCTCCTATCTGATGGTCAAAGCCGGGTGCTGGGGAAAAGACCACTGCCAGCTTCACCGCTTTTTTCCATGGAAGGATGTCAAAATTCATGACAAGGCTCCTTATTCCATTCAGGCATCCGACTGTTATGCTTCCGACACCAGACTAACCGGGAGCATAGCTGTCACGGTCAAAGATTCCGCCGAACACCCGGAATGGATGTGTGACAGCGGAGAAATGAGCTGGGACCTTCAGATTGACAAACAGATCGCTTTCAATGTCGGCTACGGCACAAGCAGGCTCCTGCGTTTTCTCAAGGCATTTGAAATGTACTGGCACGCCGAAGGAATGAAAAGCGCCTACAGTGGAACCGTCACTTTGAACGGAACCGTTTACCGTGTACTCCCTGAGAGAAGTTTCGGCTACGCAGATAAAAACTGGGGACGCGGCTTTACTTCCCCCTGGGTATGGCTTTCTTCCAGTCATCTGATCAGCAATCTGACCGGCAAACCACTTCAAAACAGTGTGTTTGACATCGGCGGCGGCAGACCCAAAATTTACTTCGTCCCACTGAACCGTATCCTGTTAGGCGCTTTCTATTATGAAGGCCATTCCTATGAATTCAATTTTTCCAAGTTCTGGACCGGCTGCAAAACCAGATTCTCCTGCAAGGAAACCGATACGGAGATTCTGTGGCACGTCCGCCAGGAAAACAGGCAGGTCCTCATGGAAACCAAAATCCGCTGCCGGAAATCAGATATGCTCCTTGTCAACTATGAGGCACCTGACGGATCAAAGCGTCATAACAGGCTGTGGAACGGCGGCAACGGAACCGGCCGGATTTGGCTCTACCGAAAAGAAAACGGTAATAAAGTCCTGATTGATGACATCGCGGTCTCCCATGTAGGATGCGAATACGGAGAATATTCATCCTGAAAAAACAAATGCTCTGCCTCACATACATGCATGAGGCAGAGCATTTTCTGTATTATCTGTTTTTTATAAGCCTGGTCCCAGGTAATCGCAGTTTACTCAAACGCTTCCGTTGTCGCAGTCGTATACAGATCCAGAGACGAAAGCAATCCGGGAGCTGCCTTTACAACCTGCGGAATCGCGTTCAACGCTCTCATACACACCATGGAATATCCCCACGCCTGGTCGTTAGCCGAGAAATCGCAGTTCAGATTGGGTGCGCCCTTGATGGTAATTCTGTAAACCATACCGGGAGCAAATTCCCATTCAGGAGCTACGTCAGCGCCCATCCTGTTGACTGCTCCGACTGTGATCGCGTCCTTTCCATTGATCACGCCGGTAATCGACAAGCGAACAGCCCCGACAGTCCCGGCCTTGATCGTACCGTAACCCACCTGCAGATCATGATCCGTCAATGCCTTTTCATAATTTGTCTTGTAGGACTCCACCTGGTATCCCAGTGAATCTGCAATCAGATCCACACAGGGACCCCATGTTGCCTGCATAAATGCCGGGTTCTCGCAAACCGCCACAAAATCGGTGGGCATACCGAAGCCCCTGCCGGTCTTCATCTCAAACTCATTCGGAGCCATGGAATAATCACAGATTTCAATCGCCCGGACGCTATCTACTCGGTCCGCCACCGAAAGCAGCGTGGAAACCAGATAATCGCACGAGAAACCGGGGTGAATTCCAGACATAAAGAAGGAGGCATTCCCTTCTTTACATGCCCTGTCCAGTCTCTCCGTCAAAGCGGGAGTATGATAAGTAGTCGGATGAATCATGGACGTCAGGGAAGTCCCCACCACATTGATCCCGGCCAGCAAAAACTTTTCCGCAATCGGAACGGCAATCTCCTCCAGGTTCGGGCTGTTAACGCCGATAAAAGCACAATCCGGCTTTAACGCAATCAGCTCGTCCATATCTCCGGTAACTGTCACACCGGTTTTCATTCCTCCCGCAAAACGGATTTCACCGGCGTCCTTCCCGATATCCGCGCCCGCGGTTTCCGGGTGTGCCCACACGCCGACAAGCTCAAAGCCCTTCCGTCTGGCGAATGCACCAATCGCATAAGAACTGACATTGCCTGTTCCTAACACTACAACTCTGATTTTACTCATACTACTGCACTTCCTTTCTTCTTGAATTTATTTATTGCTTTATCGAATATCCTGTCAGGATATTAACAATCCACTTATTTCAGATGAAAGACAGCCTCCGAAATCGCCCTGCACTCCGCGACAAAATCAAATCCGCCGTTCGATAATTTCCACTCAACCACCAGCCCCGTGACTGCCATATTATAGTACCGGAGAAGATTATGAGCGGTATCCAGATCCGTGTCTGTCGCTTTCATAATCAGATCAACAACCGGCTCTGAGCCAATGTATACGCCAATGCCTTTATGCGAACCAATTACATTGTCACCGGTATTTACCATCGCAAGAATCAAATGATAAAGCAGATCGCAGCAGATCGAAGAAATATCAGCGGCATAATCTGTCTGATACTTCAGCAAATATTATATTAAAAAATCCTTCCCCACGCAATAGAAGACCTTTGTTTCATAAAATATTCATTTGATTTCAGCCATCTGCCTCTCAATCCACTCCATCAGCACGTTTACCACATACTCCTGCTGCTCCGCCGTCAGCTCGCTGCCCTTCGGAATTCTGTGCCACTTCTCCAGGCACCCTCTGCAGCAGGTGGCCGTTGCGTGCTGGGCGATGAAGACCGGATGACCCTTCATTGGGGTCTGTTTCCCGTCATTTGCGGGTTCTGCCGGGGCAAGGCGCTTGCTCACGAAGTCCTGCGCATGGGAACGGATCGTATCCATCCCTTTTTCCTTCACATAGGCTATGTCGTTTGCTTTCAGAGAAAAGCTGCTGCGGAATTTTGAGTTGCCATAGCATGCGTAAGAAACTGCCGGTGGCAGTTTCTGTAGCTGCGCAAGACGGTCGAAGAGGTTGCTGCTGTTATATTGCATGGGCGGTTCCGCAACCATCAAAGTGTTAACATTTTGATCCGGGAAATATGTGACCTTGTTTCTTCCACTATCCCGCAGCCTCTCCGCCAGCTTCGTGTTCCTCGATGTCGTGGTCTCATTCCTGACTGCATAGGAAATCGCCTTCTTCTCCCCGATCAGCACCAGAACCTTCTTCGCGCGCGTGACGCCGGTATACAGAAGATTGCGCTGCAGCATGACATAGTGGCTCATCGTAAAAGGCATGACCACGATAGGATATTCAGAGCCCTGTGCCTTATGGATTGTCGTGGCATAGGCCAGCACCAGCTCATCAAGCTCGGTCACATCATAGGTCACTTCACGGCCATCGCACCCGGAGGGCGTTCCGTCGGAATAGTCTACAATCAGTTCCCCATCCTCCGTATCCACGCGGACAATGATCCCGATATCTCCGTTAAAGACTTCCTTGTCATAATCATTTTTGATCTGCATGACCTTATCATGCAGCCGGTACTGTGTGCCGCCGCGCTTCAGGAAAATATTGGTCGGGTTCATGGCCTCCTGCAGAAGCTGATTTAAATTTGCCGCCCCGCAGACACCTCGCTGCATGGGCGTCAGCACCTGAATATCACGGAAGGCGTCCGCGTGATAATAGCGCGGCAGGTTCTGCGTGCAGTATTTTACCACCAGATCAGCCGCTGCCTCATTGGTCTCCTGCGCCGCAAAGAAAAAATCAGAGTCCCGGCCGCCACGAAGGTCCGGCATTTCACCATGATTGATCCGGTGCGCATTCATAATGATCCTGCTGCCCTGCGCCTGCCTGAATATCCTCGTCAGCCGTACGACAGGTACCACGCCTGACGCGATGATGTCTTTCAGAACATTTCCGGCTCCCACACTGGGGAGCTGATCCGTATCACCCACCAAAATCAATGTCATTGAATCCGGCAGTGCTTTCAAAAGGTTATACATCAGCATAATGTCGATCATGGAGCACTCATCCAGAATCAGGACGTCGGCCTGCAGGGGATTTTCCTCATTCTTCTGATAGCCATCCGCTGGCTGATACTCCAACAGACGATGAATGGTTTTTGCTTCCATGCCGGTTGCTTCCGACATCCGTTTGGCCGCGCGGCCGGTGGGCGCCGCCAGCAGTATCTTACAGCCTGCCATCCGATACGCGGAAATAATGCCAAGCGTCGTCGTGGTCTTGCCGGTACCCGGTCCGCCGGTCAGCGCCATCACTTTTGATGAGACCGCCTGACGGATTGCCAGGAGCTGTACCTCATCATAGGAGATTTTGGAATTTTGCTCCACACGCGCCATGACCTGATCCACATCGAGACGGGTATTACGTTCTGATGACAGCAGTTTCAGCAAACGCTTCGCGCAGCCGGTTTCCGAAAAATAAAAAGGCGGAAGATAGATTGCCTCCCCATGGCCCAGGCCACCCTCTCGCCCTAACGGGCTCACCTTGTCCTTAATCACATCCGATACCCGCAGCATCTCATCCAGCGTGATCTCCAGCTCCGGCGCCTCCACCTCCAGCAACTTCACCGCCGTATCAATCAGCTGATCCCTGACAGCATAGCAGTGGCCGCTCTCGGACAGCTTATTCAATGTATAAAGGATACCGCTGCGCAGGCGGATAAAGCGGTCTTTCTCAATGCCCAACTTTCCCGCGATCTGATCAGCCGTCTTAAATCCAATCCCCCAAATATCGTCCGCCAGGCGGTACGGGTTCTCCTCCACGATTTTGATACTGTCATTTCCGTATGTCTTATAAATCCGCGCGGCGTGCGCGGTGCTGACATCATGGCTTTGCAGGAAAAGCATGATATTCTTAATCTCTTTCTGTTCCTGCCAGCCTTTTTTAATACGCTCCACGCGCTTCTGACCGATCCCTTCTACCTGAATCAGGCTGTCCGGGTCGGTCTCAATGACTTCCAGCGTATCCTTACCGAATTTCTGTACAATACGCTTCGCAAACTTCGGGCCAACACCTTTAATCAAGCCGCTTCCCAGGTATTTTTCAATGCCATAAGTTGTCGCGGGAAGCGTCTCCTCCCATTTCTGTGCGGAAAACTGCCTGCCATACTTCCCGTCAATCCGCCACTGTCCTTCCATGGTCAGGACGGAACCGACATGCACATCCGGCATATTGCCAACCACCGTCACCAGGTCCTGAAAGCCCTTGGCGCGGCACTTGATCACAGAAAAGCCGTTCTCCGCATTCTGATATGTAATTCGCTCCACGACACAGCGGAGATGATCCATGGAAATCAGCCTCCTGTCAGTCTTACGTACTAATTAATGATTTATTTGCAACTAATTTACTGATAAATTTATTGTCGTTTTTTTGACTATCTCCCCTGCCTGGATTAAACCGGGTGGGGATTTTTATATATGTTATAACCGATTAAAACCGAATCACTTTTGATTCATCCGTAAAGGAAGAGATGGTTGCCGTCACATCCTTCAGATAAAACACTTCCGTATTCCCATCATCCGCCTTATATGATTTCTGCAAAGACGGATACGCGTCCAGCATACTCTGCCGCGCACAAGTCCTGTCATCCTCCACGGCTGTCGCTGCCACACGGATCCATTTACCCTCCCCAAACGCGCAGATTTCAATCTTCGGATTCTGATGCATTTGCTTTGACACATCCTTTACCTTGCCCGTCTGAATATACAGCTTTCCCTCAAACTGATGGATTGTCCCGAACGGACGCACCCGTGGCTGATCTCCTTCCACTGTGGCCAGATAATATGTGCCGCACTTTTTCAAAAATTCCAATACTTCCTGCATGTTTGCACCTCCTGATTTTCATCAACTGAATTTTTTTAAACTTCAACTGTAACTTCAATTCATCC
Organism: Lachnospiraceae bacterium; assembly: GCA_021199495.1. Lineage (GTDB taxonomy): Bacteria > Bacillota > Clostridia > Lachnospirales > Lachnospiraceae > RGIG6307. Next base: position 11,468 of record JAJQHY010000049.1, read on the forward strand.
ACCTGAGCGTTAATTCAAACACTGATTTATCCACTTAAACATCAATTCGTCCACTGATACACCAACTGAATTTTCAATACACCAACTGATACACCAACTAAATTCTCAATTGATAAATAAGCCTTTCCCACTGTACTGCGGAAAGCCCCATTTCATTTCATTGAAGGAAATGCCGGTCTTGTCCCGCGCAATAATCGGAGCTCTTTCACCCGGATGAATGTCCCTGGCGGTCCAGTTTAAACCCGGATTTTTTCGTCCGGCAAATAAAGCGGAAACTTCGTCCGGAATGTCATCATCAATATAATATCTACAGCACATATAGGATCCCCTTCCGCTTAATCACAATATCGAATGAGCTTGTGATTTAACCGTTTCTATACGCTTTGCCTGTTTCCTGTCAGCATAAGGAACAAGCGTTTCCAGATGGGTTAATCTTTCTCTGATAAGTGACTTTCTGGACCTCATTACGTCTTCGTTCCTGGTTGATAAAATGATTTCAACGCTCTCTTCAATAATCCGGCAGTCATTACTGATCAGCTGTTCCGTGATATTTTCCAGTAATTTTACGTCAGCTATCCTGCCCTGGCTTCCCGATATCACGGCCGCTGTCCACGCCGCCACATTTCTCCTCCCGCTTTTTCCCTGAAACATTCAATCACCCATAGTATTGTTTACTTCCGACGCTTTCCTCAACACTTTCTTCGTCTTTTCTACCGGATAAGGTGCCGTTATCCGCGTATGTTTTTCAACAGAGGCAACTACCCCATTCACCTCTCTGTTGTCTTCACCTGCCGGCACGACCACTTGATCCCCTATGGCAAGTGATAAACCATCCGTTAAATAACAATAAGCCTCGATACTGTTCGGCAATAACACGCGGCAATATTCATAGATTTCAATGCCTATCCCATCCCGCAGCAACTGAGCGCCTTTCTTTTTCTCATCGCGCTCAACCGCTGCATCAGCACTGGCCTTAATGCGCGCCTGTCGAAGCGCCTCAAAAAAGGCATCCTCATCTGAAAACTGATCCGGATTTAAGCCATAGGGTTCGCCCATATTGCAAAACCATTTATGCCGACGTTTTCTTTCCTCCCGAACTCTCAAGTATTTTTCTTCCGAAGCATACTCGCATGGATCCGGCTGTTCATTACGATAAGCTGCCCGCCAGGCATATTTGTGGCTGTACTGATATTTTTCGTTATATTCTTCCTCGTAAGAAATATACGATGCAATCTCTGCTTCCCAACCCAGCCTGTGATCCTGCATCATTTCATCCGCATGACTCATGAAAACAGGGAACAGGCTGTCCCTGAACCGCTCGATTGTCTCCAGTTCCTCGTAATTTTTACAGTAATGCAGTGTGTTTTCCAGTAGCAACCGCAACTGTCCATCAGCCAAACGAGGATTCTCAACCAGCAGCGTTAATGCTTCTTCCGCCTCCTGCACACGATCTTCACGCAACAATTCTCCAAGCCAGCAGTCAAAAGAAGCTGGAACCCTGAGTCTTGACATCTGATTGTCCTCCACTGTAGTTCGCTGTTTCACTTACCTCCGCTGCTGACAACATATCTGTCGAACCCAATATTTCTGCTGACTCCTCTTCAGAATATACTGTAACCCATTCTCACTCATGCAGTTTCTTCGCAAACGCATTCACCCACATTTCTCCTGACCGATTTTTTCTGACATCTTCTGTCGTAAAAATATCCATCACTGTAAAACCGTTATTCTCCAAAACAACGCTCAGCAAATTTTCATTATAATCGTTAAAAAATCTCTCCTTCATCATGCGTTCTTCATTGCCATATTTAAATGACAAATACAATACGCCCTCATACTTTAATGCTTTTTTCAAATTCTGCAATACAAGATCAATGTCGCTCCTCGTTACATGCAGCAAAGAGGCGCACGCCCATATTCCATCAAACTCATTTTGAAAATTCATTTCCTGAAAGGTACACTGTATCACATCCTGCCCCAGCAGCTTTTCTGACTCTTTGCACATTCCCTCAGATGCGTCAATCGCGGTTACAGTGAACCCCTTTTCCAGAAACACTTTACTGTCCCTCCCGCTTCCGCACCCGGCATCCAGAATATGTGCTCTCGCAGGAAGATATGTCATAAACCGATCCCTGCAAAAGCTCATATCAGCATTTACTGTTGCCGCACAGTATTCTTCCGCATGCTCATCATAATAGGATATTGTCTGATTCATTTTCTTCTCCGTGATAAATCCAGCTGTCGAAACCACAATTCTGTGCTGATTGGTAAACCGGTCGAATGACACCCTCCAGTTGCTCACAAAAGGTTGGAAAATTCTGGCCGTCCCGGTATAACCGATATCTGATATCCGCGCTGTTCAAATGATCTTTCGCACATTTATCAAATTCTACACGCGCTCGTTCATTCTTCTCAACCAATTCATAGGCGCCATATTCTACCCATGCGAATTCTCTGAAATAAGTATCCCAGTCCGGAAGATGGTTGCTTTTGCTACTGTTAATACTCCTTGTCGTCGGGTGCAAATTCCAGAGCTCATCGTGTGCCACGAATGACCAAGGTACAAAATGATCTATGGAAATATCCTGACTGTCAAGCTGATTATGCCCGTAAATTTCCTGCATTGGCTTGAGCGTCAGCAGCAATCTCCAGTATTTCTTCACCTTTTCCAGCTTTCTCTCCTGCGGCGGGTACAGCTTGTCTGCAATGCCCGGCACGCTGGGATTTCGTTTTTGAAGGTAAATGATCATGTTATACTGAAGCCAGCCTTTCACAATCTCCTGGTTTTTGTGAATATACTGATACCACTCCTCCTGAATACTGATGGTTGTTTCCATTCCATTCAGTGCATTGAAATAATAAATCAACCTTCTCTCCCGGTTAATTCTCGCTGCCAGTTCAGACTCCGAGACATTCCAGCCTTTGCCTTTCAGTTGATTCAAAAACGGTGCCTGCAAACGATACGGAACATTCCTGGTCAGTGTTCGCTTCTGTCTGTTAATCTCCGGATCCTGACAGTTTTTCAGATAGTCCAAAAGTACCGATTTCTTTTCCGAGGACTTCATTCCGCTTAACTTCTGAATATCATGCACTACTCTCTCCAGGGTGTCTCTCGGTCCGAGATTTAAATGATACTCTGTCACCATGTACCAGGCGTCCACGATCATTTCATCAATCAGCTCTTCATAGGTAAGGACAGTCTTCCCCTCCAGCACCTTTGTCACAATCGCCTGGAGCCAGAAGAATTTGTAGCATTCACTGGTATTGTCAAAAAGACGGCTTAAATATTGAATTTCCAGTTCATCTGAATATGGCAGCTGCATTTATATGATCACCTTCGACGCTTTTAATTTATGTTATCGCATGGTCATAATCCATGTCCTTTTACTCAAAAGACATGGATAAAACCACATAGTCCGGTTTGGCAGAAACCTTACCGATTCCCTTTACTGTAATTGTTCTTGGCATATGCTTTCACTTTCTCCATATTTTCATAAATGATAATAGCTCCGTCTCCTTGGTTCATAAAACTTCTTCCATCTCCTAAGCACATCACGCAATGGCTCATCCAGATAAGATATAGCATTGTCCTTCATCCAGTCAGGAATTCCATGGGCCGCTTATAAAAATCTACTATGTCGCTGTTCGAACGGTAATTTACCACCAGTGAAATCACCTTGCAGGCTCCGTCCGCAAACTTTGCGGGGAATTCCAAGATGTTTCGAATCGTCGCCCCACGGAAACGATACAAACCTTGGTCATCGTCACCCACTACATACGGTGAATTCTCTGCAATATCATATACTTCTCTCCACTATTCACAGAACTGTTAAAGATTGTATGTCATCTCGTGCCACTCCTCATTTCCCCATGTCGAGCCGGACAAACCTCTGTCTGTAAAACCCATCTTTTCATAAAATGTCACTTTATTTTCCAGGCAGGTTAGAATCAACATTTTTCTGCCCTTGTCACTTTCCCTTCGCGAATATTGAAAAACAATTTCGTGTGCCAATCCCTGTTTTCTGTATTCCGGCAGAACATCTAACCCGAGCAGCATGACATTGTTACCATCCGGCTGATGTAAAGACGCATCCGTAAAAAATTCATCCCGAAAAGCACATTCATTCGTTGCTATTCCATTCAGGAAACCGGCGATCTTTCCGTTTTCTTTATCCACAGCCACTAAAAATAAATCAGAAGCTGCCTCAACACGGTCAGTCATATGTTTTTCTGAACATGCTTCATTTGGCGGAAAGCATATCTGTTCTATATCTGCCGCCTGTTTTGCCTCCGATATCCGGATTGTACGAAATTCAAATTTTTCCAACATTGAATGGTTCCTCTTCCTCAATTTATTTATCAGGCGTGATACTGTCCACCACGTGATATCCCGCGCTTTCAACAGCCTGTTTCACCTTTTCTCTGTCAATTTCCCGGTCATAACTAATCCTGACTTCGCTCTTTCTGCGGTTAGCCCTGACAATCAGTCCTGGCTGGCTAAGGTAAACAGCGTTTTCCACGCGTATCTCACAGTTTTCACATTTCATACCGGTAACTTTAAGCGTATATTCCCCGGTTTTTTTACCTTCCAGCTTATGCTTTTCCCTGGTTAAGCCCTGAGTGCCGCCTCCGCAGCAGGCGCTTTGACCTTTGAAATGTTTTACAGTTTCCCGCACACCGACAATGACACATATTATAATGATACCGACAATAATTACGTTTCCCATTATGCACCCTCAAAATTCAACGTATAGCCTCCAACAGAGAAAATCAATGTCGGAGTTGTTGACCCATCCGAATATACCGTCCATGCGCAGACAGCTGTTCCGTCCTCTTCACAAATTGAAATACGATAGATGATTGATTCAGGTTCAGATGACTCTTTTACATATGTTCCACTGTAAGTCTGATTATCAGTCCGGTTTGTAAGTGTCAGTTCCCCGTTACCTGCGGTGCAAGATATATCAATTTCCGCCGCATCCGGAAACAAATCTGTATAACCATCTGAACAGGCTGCCACATAGCCGCTGTCATTATCCTGTATTGTGGTGACTTCCCACTGATAATCCTCAATAGAAACTCTGGCAGAGCTTTCACAGCCGCTCAGACAAAATATCATGATTACAGATACCAATACTGCTATAACGAAACGCTTTCTTTTCATTAGATCCATCCACATATTTCTTCACATAGCTCAAGCCGGTCTTCCTAAAATCTGTAAGGTTCGTCTGTCCTTCTCTCCGCCAAAATATTTGTCCAGCACCTTCTGAAATACCTCTTCCTCCGGCGCGACCTCCGCAAACAACGTCATGCAGGACTGCAGCTTTAAGTTATCCGGATAGCCCATAACACGCTCCGGATCAGACGACTCTATCTTAAGCAAAGCGTTGCTGATCTCCAGCAAATGACCTTTAAGCAATTCATTCTGCATATAAGCCCTGGCTTCCCCTTCATCTGCAATAGAATAATAAACAGCAATCCCACTTCTTCCAAGCCCGATGATCTGCGGGAAAATATACCATATCCAGTGGCTTCTCTTCATTCCGCTATGAATCTCGGACAAGGCTGTCTCATAATCATTTTCCTGGGCTTTCACGAATCTCTCTAAATCATATTTTTTATCCATAATCCCGCCTTCCTGACAACTGCCCATCAACGAAATCTTATTTTCAAACAGCAAATTTATTATACCAGTTCCCTTAACTCCAAACAAGCCGCAATCCCCATTTTCCTATGTAAGACAGCCTGAAGGCTGTCCCAAGCTCTTGTTTTTTCCGGCTTATACCACCACATAATAATCAGTTTAAAGGCGCCGCTTTAAAGCAAGTGCTATTAAGATAGAAATTCAAAAAATATTGAGACAGAAAAACACGCCTATTTCAGGCGTGTTCGGCTTTAAACTATTCTTCAATCAGTCCTTCATAACTGACGCGGAGAACCCGGCATAGTGCCTGCAGTTCCATATCCGTGACATGACGCTTATTGGTTTCCAATCGTGTAATCACATTTTTATCGACATCCATTCCGATCAACTGCAACTGGTGGGCCAGCTCCCGTTGAGACAGACCGCGTTCTTTGCGTAATTTGATCAGACGATTGCTAATCAGATTTTTTCGATCCTGGGATTCCATCTTTTTATGTCCTTTGCTCAGTTTAAGCTTGGAACATATTATCATTCCTATGTCGAAATTGCAACTTGTGTTATAACATTTATGCTTTCTCGCGTTGTCGTAATTTGGGAATTATTTTCATAAGCTATATACAAGAAGGAGATACAAGTTTATGGAAAGAGAACACAGCAGCGAATACCAAAAACTGGGTCTGAATATTGCTTATTACAGAAAAGAGCAGCACTTATCTCAAATGCAGCTCGCAGAAATGATAAATATAAGCCGTACCCATATGTCCAGAATTGAAAATAGTGACTGCGCAGTGTCGCTTGATGTGATATTCAGCATTGCAAAGGCACTGGATATACCGGTTTATAAATTATTCGAGTTCCGATGAAAATAAGTTGTGAATAATTAAAGGGCCAGCGATTGCTGACCCTTTAATTAACTGACAAATAACTGAATTTCAGATATCGCAATTCTAAAAGAGCTTAAACGATAGGTAAACCAGATCAAACAAAAGAACATCGGTATCTGAACTTGAAGATATTTTTACTATTTACATAACTGCGGCTCATTTGTGGTGAATGGATAAGGCAGTTGTGGGAAAGGAGTGTAAAGCCTGTAACTGTCAATCTTTTCATCAGAAAGGAGCCTTTTTATGGAGTCTATGTACGAACAGATGGGCGGGACATATACGCAGGTTGGGGACTACTTTATCCCGGACCTGACATTGCCCGATATGAAAGAGTATCGTCTCGGAAAATACGGGCGGATGCGCCGCCAGTTTCTGAAAGAACACCGGCCTACTGTCTATTCCAACATGGCACTGGACGGGACATTATTTATGCCAACTGTTTCTGCACTTTCCAGGCTTGCGAAAGCACATCTTCCTCAGAATCATCATCGTCAACGAACACGCAGGAAGAGGCACATTTTATAAACCAGGGCGACCTTAAAAGGCTGAGGATAAGTTTCCACATGTTAGCATAATCTTTCTCACCTCCGCCGTCTTCAAATGAAAGCGTGTCATCTTCAGAGCAGCATTTCAGGCCGCTGCCAATAAAAGCCTTTTTGATTGTCTGGTAAATATCTGTTATGGTGTAGCCGTTGGAAGAAACGGCGGCATTATTGAATGTCATTTCTACCTTCATAGAAGGCTCCTTTCCGTGCATATAATGCGCTGTTGAGGTTTTCTGTTTTCTTATTATAAATTGTCCGTTATTCTATGTCAATCAGGAGCATCCGGATGTTTTGATCTACATTATAAATGTGTGGGGCTTATTTCCGGATATAATTATTTTTCATTTTGCTTATTCTTTGCCCGGTTCTTATATACATTATACTGGTTCTTACACTGCGGGCTGCAGAATACCATGCTGGGGCGGCTGGCCACAAATGCTTTCATACAGTGCTTACACAGACGAAGAGGCTTCTGGTCATCCGTGAGCATGTAACTTAGCATGATCTGGGTCACCAAAAGAAGCGAGTGGAAGTCCCAGACGATGGTCGGCTTCTGTTAGAAAATTAAAAAAAGCGGAATCTGTTTTCGTGTCATCTGACACGTTCTTAGCAGATTTCCGCTTGAGATTTCCGTCTCCGACGGGATTCGAACCCACGGCCTTTCGCTTAGGAGTCCGGCCAACTACTGGCAACTCCTGATCAATCCTGGTCAAAAAAGCTTTATGTATCAAGGATTTTTTCAGGTTCCGAATCCATTCTGGATCAACGTAAATCTAAGAAAATCAATCAAAATCAACCTTGATTCTTAGCTGAATCTTAGCTGAGCTAAGAAAGGTGCCGCATTTACTGGCGAACGTACTACTTTCTTAGCCAGCGAGTAAATACAAATCTTTGTTATCTGTCAGCCGTCACATACTTCTGCTTCGGACTGCGCGGAGTATCCGGTTTCGTCATGTGAATAGCTCCAGCCTCAATTAACGGATCAAGATAACGCCGAAGCGCATATTGACCAGATGAAATTCCAAGATATCCAATAATCTCAGCGCGGCTTCGAGGAATGCGGCAAAACTCAAGTAAGCCTCTTTCGTCCTGTACATTAGTGAATGATTCTTCCGAAGGAGCCGACATTTTTTTCTGTATCATTTCCGGTTTATGATATAAAACAACCTTAAAATCGCCCCGGGAATCCACAAAGACGGGGTCTGGCAAAGACTGTTTTTTCATGGCGTATCGCATGGTGGGTATTCCGGAATAACGATTCTCAGCCTTGCCCAGAGTTTCCATCGCTGTAACCAAAACCGGATTTCGTGTATCCGGCTGAGCCTGGCCAAGCTGGTCAACAGTAAGCCGCCCATATAAACCACCCGGATTGATAATTTCCATCCTGTCCGAATACATGACCAATTGTATTGGCATTCCCTCCGTATGAAAGCTATAGTCGCGGTGAATAAGAGCATTCAGGACTGCTTCCCGAACAGCATCCATCGGATACTGTGGTAAATCCATTCTGATTCCTGTCTCTTTGTCTATTTTTGTAGCAGTACGCATATTCTTTCGGACAAATGACAACGCATCATCCAGCATATCTGAAAGCGTTCCCTCGATGCGTTTTGTATCCGTAAACCGATTTCCGGTCAAATCAACATCTCCCATTTCGAGACCAGGTACACAGGTCGCAATGATGCTTAGCTGAGGGAAAAAAGCCTGTGGATATATTCCGAATAACAGCAGTGCAGCCAGCGTAACCTGATTATCTCTGGTAATTCCGGTAAGTTCATATTGCTGTTCCAAAGATAAAAGTGCCAGGTTTGGTCTGTCATTTCTTTTTCTGGAAAGATACTCATTCACTTTATCAGTATCCAGAGCATTTAGGGGTACTCCTGCGACATTCCGGATATCATCACGATATTTTTTTCGAAACGCTTCGTAACTATATACCTCATACTCAGTCATGGGCTTGTCTGCGTCTCCGACCCTGACATAAGAGCCGTGCAATCGGCCTTTCGCAGTTTTGAAACATGGTCTGTCGGCAATGTCAACAGGCGGAATCTCTGCCGATACAAAAACCAGACCATCTTCGTCACACACTGTAAATACCGGCCGCACCACCGGTGTCATCTGCTCACAATACTCCATAACCTTTTTCTGAAGATCCTGCGCATCATATACACCGACTTTGGAAAAGCCGCTCTTTTCATCCAATCCAAATATAAATGTCCCACCGCTGTTTTGGTTGGAAAAGGAAGAAATGGTATCATATAGTTTTTCAGGACAACCGCAATGAGCCGCCTTAACTTCTGTTGTCTGTTCTTCACATCCACGTAATTGAATTAACCGAATATAATCATGAAGTTCTTTTTCAACCATGTTCTCACCTCCCTGCTGTTCTTATGTTATCACGCAAAACATAAGAAGTAAAGAAAGAACATAAGAAAATTATCGACAAATTCTTATGTTCTTATCTTATGTTTCTTATGTTCTTCAGAAACATAACAACACTGCCATGAATATACTGCCCTTCTTGCAATATAAATTGATCAGTTTCTGCAGAAAACTGAAGTGAATAAGCAATTATTATGCTAAATCTCATCGCAAGACAAGAGGCAGAGCATGGCGGAGGTAATATTTGTATCATGGCCAACATATTGTCATCACTGAACAATATGCTCTGCCTCTTTGCCGCCAAAACTGTAGACAGCCCAACATT
>JAJQHY010000036.1 GCA_021199495.1 Lachnospiraceae bacterium
GGGTTTTTTTTTGTCCTGCAATCACGTGTCGATTTTTCTTTTTCCCCCCCACCCCGCCACTTGTGTCGTTCATGTATTACTCTGTTATTTTACAGAATTTCTGAGGAAAAAGCAAAATGCAAATCATACAAATATCCGTGCGGCAGTACCTGGGCAGATTGACGGGAAGTAAATGACCTGCTCTCCGCGGCATCAATTCATAGAATTTAATTGTTTACAAAGTTTTCTTTTTATTGCATGATAAAGAAAACCAATATTTCCGTGATTTAATAATCAATTTTTGAATTTCTAAAGAAAAACCTCTTCTCGAACTCTGATTTACCAAAGCATCCCATTAAAATGTACTTTTTAAATCAATATAATATGCTTACCCAGGGGGTCGAAGGGGTGTTACGTCAGTCGCCGGACTTTCACAGAAGAAAGGGGGCTGGTGCCTATGGTTACATACACAGAATTGTTTCAATTTGTAATTATGCTTTGCGCCGTTATAACTCTTGTTATCTACATTACACGCAAAAAGTAGTGCCCTTGTCCCGGTAAGATAAAGCACTACTTTTTTAACAATCTATTTTGCCGGCGGCTGGTGCGCCCCAGCTTTCGGCTCTCTTGTTAAGCACATTATATATGATTGATTCAACAATTGCAACAAAAAAAATTTATTTTTTTACTGTGTGGTCTCAAACCGCCACACCCGGCAGGCATGCGCAGCCAGGGAAGCCGTCAGCCCTTCAGACAACGCCAGTGTCCCGGTCCCGGCCTCTATGTGCTCCCCTGTCCACAGCTCTTTCCCGCCTGACAGGGAAGCTTCCCGCGGCATGCCAGCGGCCGCCAATGCGGCCATAAGACTGTCATCATCCGCCGATACCTGCGCTGCCTCGTCCTGCAGATTAAAGAGTGCTATATATGCGTTCTTTTTCTCTCTGTCATACGCCGCCCAGGCCGCTTTCTCTTCGTCCCTGCATACCTGGTGGGGACGGCAAACCGGCGGCAGCATATTGAGAATATCCCGGTTCGTTAAAAGCTTTAATGTATCCTCATCCAGCTTTGCCAGTTCCGCACCGATCATCAGTGGGGAGCCGAAAAGACACCAGAGCGTCATCATCGTGCGCTGCTCTTCCCGAGTAAAATTGCTGGTGCGCTCGCGGCCAAAGCCCTTCCCCAGTGTTCCCACCGGCAGCATGTCGCAGTCCGGATAGCAGCCCTCGGCCACATGATCCTGCCACAGCTCGCAGCGGTAAAACATGGCCTTCAGGAGCTTCCAGTCGTCCCAGAAATCATCCGTAATCCGCCACATATTCGCATAGGTTTCATAATGCCAGGCTTTGTCAATCAGTGCAGGCCCCGGTGAGAGGGACAGAACGATCGGCCGGCCACACTTTTCAATGGCCCGGTGCAGCATCTCCACCTCATGCGCCGCGGAATACGGATTCTGCGGATAGAGGTTGGTATTACAGATATCGTCGCACTTGATATAGTCCACACCCCAGGAGGCATACAGCTCCAGCAGAGAATCGTAATACGCCTGCCCCTGCGGAATATTGCGCACGCCGTACATATCCGGGTTCCACCCGCAGATGGAGGACGGATCAGCGATCCGGTCCGCGGTCAGATCACTTCCCAGCACCTGACAGTGTGCCTGCGCGGCCTGCCTGGGAATGCCCCGCATGATATGAATGCCGAACTTCAGGCCCAGGCTGTGCACATACTGAGCCAGAGGCCCGAAACCCGCGCCGTTCACAGAGGATGGAAAGCGTGTCGGATCCGGCAGAAGCCTGGAATATTCATCCATTTCCAGCTCCGAGAACGGGATATACTGAAATGACGTTCTCTCCGATCCCGCGCCCAAAGCGTACCACTGGATATCCACCACAATGTACTCCCAGTCGTACGCCTTTAAATGCTGCGCCATGTAGTCCGCGTTGGCGCGCACCGCCGCCTCATCGACGGTGGTGTCATAGTAGTCATAGCTGTTCCACCCCATGGGAGGGGTCTTTGCAAAAGTATTTTTATTCATCTTTTTACCCTATAAATCCGGGATTACCCGTCTGTAAGTTTCCAACTGCTTCTTTAAAACAGTTAATGCTCTGTTTTCAGACCCATTCTCCAGTTCAGATAAAAGTCCTGCATAATCCAGTTTCAGAGAAAGTCCCGCCGCTTTCGCCTGCGCATAAAGGCTGGCAGAAAAAGGACAACCCACAACATGTTCCATATTTTCCTCTGTCGACACATCAGGAGGATACTTCATATAACTGCTCAGCAGACTGTCCCCATTGTCAAAAATCGGTGCACAACGATATTCCCCTGTATTCAGATTTGCCACAATTCCCAGATTATTAAAATGTCTGTCTGAATTTAACAGCAATGCATCCAGACAAAGTGTTTTCGACAGATAATCCCTGACATCCACACCAAGAGAATTCTGAATAAAATCCTCAACAAATCCAATTCTTTCCCCAATATCATGGATTGTCATAATGTGATCGGCTAAAGATAATCCTGTTTCCGCTTTAAAAAGTCTCTCAAAGCTCAGAAAGGTTTCCCCTTCCTTAAGAAAGCTTTTCGATCGGCAACCGTCTTTGCCGTTAATCTTACACTGCTCATATAATACATAAGAGGAGACATTGGAATGCTTCAAAACGATACCCGCCAGATATTCCGCCAGTCCTTCATAACCGTTGGTATTCGCTTTATACCAGTACCCGTCTTCAAAATATTTGGGCTGTGTTCCCTTAGAGCTCCCGGCAATCATAATCATAGCCTCAGGGCTTAGTCTGAAATTGATTGATATCTCCTTATGAATCATTGTCTTCTTCCTGCATACTCAGATTTTACTTTAAGCCATTCCTGATCAGTTATCTTCAGTATACAAAAGAAAAGGGATTATGTCAATTTCACTCTGCTTTCACATCTGAAATAGATGACGATTCCGTTCAGTCCGCGTCAATCCCCAGAATCTCGCAGATTGACTCCGCCTGTTCCTCTGTCAGCGCACTGTATGCAATCCCGTTGAATTCATAAAACATATCCGAATACGCGGTGTATTTCAGGCCGTCGATTTCGTTCCCGTAGTCCGTGGTAAAAGTGAGATACCTCTCGACCAGGACCCGCGACCAGGTTTGGGAGTCATCATTGACCGCCGAATCCGCGGCAATCTCCCAATTGCCTAAGTCGATCAGATCCCAGCGATCACTGCCGTAGCATGTCAGGGAGGACAAAATTTCATAAAACGTCTCAATATCTGCCGCGTCCGTTACAGTAGTCTCCCCGATCTCTTCCTGCAGCGCTTTCCCTGTGTCCGTATTGTCCGCTTTGGACGGCTTTATCAGAATCTGCTGAATATCCTGCGCGGAATCGATCTGGTAAACCAGGCGCAGAACGTCGCTGTAGGCGTACTCCTCACTGTCAAAGCAGACAAATTTCAGAAGAAAATAATGGTCTGCCTCAATTACCTCCCCATCCTCGGTGTACGCATAAGTCCCTTCGCCGGCGTATACCGCGTGCGTTTCTTTATAAATCAGATACTGCAGATCCTCATGCCCCTTGACCCGATAATATCCGTCCGCTGTCTCTGTCCCGTCATTTTCGGATAAAGACGCACTGCCTGCCGGATTACTTTCGCCGCTCTCAGATAAAGATGCGCTCTTTTCCATTTCGCTTGCGGTACTTTCCACCGCCTCCTCACTCTCCGTCACTCTGCCTCCCACACTCTCAGACAGAACATTCCCTTCCGAATGTGACTGGGAAATCACTTCATACAGGCCCACATATTCCCCGAGATCGACAGCGCTCAGAATCATTTCCAGCGTGCTATTTTCTGTGAATGTGCCTTCCTCCTGTTCCAGCTGCGCTAATATCGTCTCAATCGCGACAAAATCCTCCGCGGCCTCTTCTTCTGAATCCTCCGCACTGTTTTCCTCTGCATGCAAAGCCGACATATCCTCAGACCCGGACTCCTTATTTTGCTGTACCGTCATGTCCTCGCCCTGCTCCTTAAGCCCGGTAATGCCGCCCCTGTTCAATGCGATCACCATCAGCGCAATCAAAACGCCCAACAGCAGCACACACGCAGCGGCCGCCGTGCCAAAGCGCAGCCGTTCTCTTCTTTTCCCGATTCCCCTTTTATCCCGGGCATGCTTTTTGCGCAAAAGCTCCGTGTGCCGGATCATATCCTCATCCAGAAAGTCTAACGCGTCACTGATATCAGATTTATTTATCATAGTAGCCCTCCTCTTCCAGATATGCCCTCAGCCCCTTTCTCAGCCGGTACAGTAAGCTCTTCACCTTTGTCACGGACATGCGGCAGTATCCCGCGATCTCCTCCATAGAATCATGAAAATAATACCGGCCGATAAACGCGTCCCTGGCCTCCTCCGGCACCGTTTTCAGATACGCGTTAATCACTTCCCCCAGAATATGCAGCTCCACCTCCTGCTCCGTCACATTTCCGGCTGAAATGCAGTCCTCCAGCTCCTCCAAAGCCACCGCATACTGCGAACCGACCCGCTTTGAGCTGTTTCTCCTGCGATACCGATCGATGGCGCCGCGGCGGGTGATCGCCCCTAAATAAGCAGACAGAAATTCCGGCTTCTGCGTCGGCATAGAATTCCAGGCCTTGAAATAAGTATCATTGACGCACTCCTCGCTGTCCTCAAAGTCCGCCAGCACGTTGAACGCGATTTTATTCAGATACCGCCCATACTTTCTCTCCGTCTCCGTCAGCGCCGCCTCGTCCCGCTCCCAGTACAGCGCCACAATTTCATTGTCCCGCAAAATAAAAGCCCCCTTCTTTTGTTTTCTCATGCTGCCCTGCTGGAAAGACCTCCACAGTCATATTCCCCTTTTACACAGACCTGTACATCTTCCTTACACGTTTCCCCTTATACACAGGCAGGCCAGCCTTTTATTTCCCGTTTCTATCCAATAAGACGCAAAAAACACCGTCCCGGTTTCATTTTACGTAAGAATTTTTAAGAACTGCCGCACACTTTCTTAAATTTTATGAAACTTCGCATGCAGCCATTTTATCATGTTCATCATTCCCCCATAGAAAGAACATACCTTTAGCCTGATTTCTCAATCTTGCCAGCACAGAAGCTGCCATGTTTTTTACAGCCATATTCCCAATACCTCCCTGACCTTTTTATCTACATGCAGTATTCTCGCATAGTTCTCAAGGTTTGCAATATTTCGCTCTGTATCTTTTAGATAACTCTGAATCGCATCGTTGAACACTTCGGCATCCATTTTGTTCCTGTTTCTCATGCAATCACAAATTGTGCGTTCACGGTCATAGATTTTCATTGAAACACCATCAACATATCCATCAAGTACCCCAAGATTTAGTCGCTTTGATTCCGTAAAATGTGCTTTAACAATCGGATAGTCGATGCAAAACCGTTCTCTGGAACTCCTGTTATCCACAGCAATATGCCATGCGGATGGAGTACGGTCCGTATACTCATAATAGTCAAGTGCGCTCTCCATGCAGAGTATGCCATCCGGAAATAGTCTGGCTATCACTGCAGCTTCTGTAAAGTTTTCATCTCCGATGTACTGGTAATATCCACGCCTGATTTTCTCTATCAGGCCATCCGTTATAAGTTTTTTTATTCTTCTATCATAAAAACCGTGTTCACGCAGTTCACTCGTTTTCATTACGCCGCCATATCGTTCAAATAGTCCCTTTATATCTGACTGCATGATCCCATCTCCTGTCATTTGATTTAAACTCTTAAAATTCAAATCAATTTTTGTAGAGTTTGTTGCAAGCATTGTATCATACGGAGTCACTGATTGCAAGACATGATTCCAGCAATGCGGTTTCGCGTAAGAGTGAAGTGAAGCAAGAAGCGCCCAGAAGATTTTCTCGATCTCCGGAACGTCCCACCACTCCACGAAGACGATGACTTTGATGCAGATTTCCCTGGGGCTGAAGGCTTCTATCTCTTCTGAAAACCATGGTCTGTTTTGCATGTCTGCCTACGTGCGGCATTTTAATTCAGAAATTCGCCGTCAGGCGAAGTTTCCTATAAAGTAAAAAAATGCCTGCCCCGAAGGACAGACACTTTTGATCAGATTAACATATGGGCGTATCCGCCCGGCTATGCTCACGCAATGTCAAAACGGAGAGTGTGGGATTCGAACCCACGTGCCCAAAAAGGACAACCGCATTTCGAGTGCGGCGCGTTACGGCCACTTCGCTAACTCTCCAGGAATCGCACTTTCTTATCATAACCGAAACACGCCTCAAAATCAAGCAGTTTGTGAATTTTTATTTTACTTCGTTCTCTTCGCCGTCCTGCTTCCTTTTGGCAAAGAGCAATATCAGGATGATCACCCCTGCGGCCAGAACCACCGCAAGCAGTGCGTTCACCGGAGCGGTATCGCCTGTCTGGGCGCTCTGTGTCGTCTCCGCATCCGCGACAGTCTCTGTCTCAGTCGAGGTTTCCGGATCAGAAGAAGTCTCCGGCTCGGTCGGAGTCGGTTCTTCCTCGGACGGGGTCGGGGTCTCCGGCTCGGTCGGAGTCGGTTCTTCCGGTTCCGTCGGCTCGGTCGGAGTTACCGGCTCTTCCGGTTCCGTTGGCTCTTCCGGTGTCGGTTCTTCAGGCTCCTCCTCATGATACGTATTGGTCACGGTATAAACAGTACCTTCCAGCGAAACGGAAACCGTATACCCTTCAGGCACCTCCGCCTCCGTCACCAGCCAGTTTTCATTCGCGTCCAGACCGGTCCAGGTGTACGTCCACCCGTTTTCCTCATTTAAAGTGGCCGTATCCTCCACACTGCCATCTTCCTTTATCAGCTGAACCGTCACGGAGTCCGGCCGCACAGATTCGGAATCAACTTTCCAATCCTTTTTCACCGTATAGCTGACAGTCTTTTTTTCAACCTCTGTCTGATCGCATTTCACTACGATCTCCAGATCCTTCTCGATCAGAATCAGCGACGAAACCGGCGTATACACATACTCCTCATCACTGCCGCTCTCACCAAGGATCAGGTACAGACCGTCCTCCAAGCCTGTCAGAACCAGCTTCTCCTTCGCAATCTGCCCGGAAGCGTCCGGCTCGATACCATCCCGCAGCGCATATGCCTCCAGCGTGGCGGCGGCCTCACGCCAGCCGTCGCCCGGCACCTCCACCGCGTAATCCGCAAACGCTCCTGTCAGCGTATACTGGTCCGTATACTCGCCCACACGATAAACAGAAAACGTCGTTTCATCCAGACTGTAGTGCAGCGTCAGCGTGTTGGTTTCAGCCGCGCTCGCTTTCTGCGGCGTCAGCAAAAGCAGCACACACGCAAACAGCGCTGTCATTATAAAACGGATACCATGTTTAGATTGAATCATCGTTTATGTCCTCCTTTGCGGGCGGTAAAATCTTCATAGAATAAATCCTCTTCCATGAAAGGATCGTCCGCGGCATCTTCATCCGGAAAATATTCATCATCGTCATACAGCTCCGCTGACGCTGCCGCTCTTGCTGCCTTCTTTGCCTTTTCCTTTTTTCTGGTGCGCAGAAGCGTGATTAAAAAGAAAAGCAGCAGCAAAATCAGAATCAACAGCAACACAGCGACCACCACCACAAACCAGATATCGCTTTCCTGGATCTGTTCGATCACAAGCTGCGTGATCGTCTCCTCTTCCACCGTCTCAACCCGGTGCCCACGCACCAAAAGCCGGTGCGTATTGACGCCGTAGGGCGTGCAGGTGTAGAGCGTCACATAATCCTCGCCCTCCACGATGTTGAGCTCCGAAAAATCATCCGGCTCCACCACCAGGATCTGATCCACCTCATAGGTCAGCTGACGGTCCAGAATTGTCAGCGTAAAGGTGTCCCCGATCACCAGCTGATCCAGGTCGGTAAACATCTTGGCCTTGACCAGACCATTGTGCGCGGTCAGTACGCAGTGGGTACTCTCCCCTCCGGTCGGCAGGCTCGTTCCCAGCCAGAAGCCCGCGCCGGCCTGCAGCGCCGCCTCGTCCGTTCCCTGGTAAATCGGGATATGGACGTTAATGGCCGGAATATCCAGATAGCCCATCATGCCGGTGCCCAGCGGATTTAAAAACTGCGCGATGTAATCCGCCTCATCCTCAGTGACCGTAACAGAGAACTGTCCGTTTTCCGCCAGCTGCCGGTTATACTCCTCCGCGGCCTCCCACAGCTCGGAATAATCCTTCTGCGTTCCCTCCGCGACCTTATTATACTGGGCAATCTCCTGCGACATCCTCCACCTGTTATAATAATCGCTGGCGGTCGGATAAAGCATGACGCCCAGCCCCGCGATCACCATCAGGATAAACAGAACCGTGGAAAGACGGGATTTCTTCTTTTTTTTCTTCTTTCCGGCGCCGTCCGCTGTCCGGGCGGCAGCTGCGCCAGTTGTACTGGTCTTACTTTTGGTTTTGATTTTACTTTTTGTTTTCATTTACAACCATATTATCTGCCGCGGCCAGAAGGCCGCAGCATAGACAACCCGGCAGTGAGGAGACTCATACCAAACCCACCGGGATGGTCCCCCTTTTTAATATACCCGCCGCCGGGTCACAACATACGCAAGGCCTGCCAACAGCAGGATGGCAATGCCAGCGACCGTGAAGGGCTGCGTGCCCATGCCGCCGGTTTGCGGGATGGCGGCGTTGGCGACCTGGACGGTGACGATGCAGCTGCCTTTTTCGCCTACGTTGTCACCGGGAATCGTGATTTCGTTCACTTTATCGGTTGCCACATAACCGGTCGGCGCCGCATATTCTACCAAATAGTAGGTGCCGGACAGACCTATTGTGGTAAATTCAACGTAGCCGTCTTCACCAGTAATCAATGTGCCAGATATTCTATTACGGTTTTCATCGCAAAGATAAAATACCGCATTGGCAAGAGGGGTGGAATTTTCTCCACTTGGTACCGCATTTTCATTTCCTCCGGTACTGAGCGTGCCAAGGTCATACTTATAAATGCGCAGACCATAGGAATTTACCTGTGTGGTGTCCTCTGCCGACTGTCCCTCTGGGTACGTTACGTAAGCGGTATTGTTGTAGCTGCCCGCCGGTGCGTCCTCGGAGAGCGTGGCGCTGTAGGTGACAGTGATCGGAGTATTCTCCTCAATATCTGTATCCATGATAATCCCGTCCGTGTAGAGCGCCAGGAGGTCGATCGTCACGGTAAAGGTTCTAATGCTTTCTGAAGCTTCCGTGTCTTCTGAATCCTCACTGCTGTCATCTGATTCATCAGAAGATGTGGTGTCTTCAGTGGTTGGTTCTGTAACAGTGACAGAGTAATAACTTACAGGATTACCGCTTTCATCTTTATAATTTGTTAGATTAGTATCCCCAACCATGACTACAATAGAAGATGTATCCAGAGTCAGGTAACTGTCCATTTCATCTACAAAGATCAGATTGTAGGTTTTATTTACACTAGTTTCATTTTCATCATCATCTGTAACCGTCTCGGTCTGTACAGTTCCTTTCAGTACGCCATTCACATACGTATAGTCAATATATTCGCTGAGAGAAGACGGTACTCTGGAAGTCAGTTTGTAGGTGACAGTGTCGCCCGCTGCGGCATCCGTCTCCTCTGCCTCTGTAGGTGTCTCTGTTCCATCCTCACCTGCAATAGACTTGGTCAGATCCGGCAATTTACCGGAAAACCAATAAATGGCATCCTTGAATGCTGTAAGAGTCCAGATTAACTGATCTTCATCATCAAATGTGAAAGACAATGTATGGGAGCCTTCTGCATTTGCTGCATCAATTACGGACTGCACATACTCTGTGGTTCCCGCAGGATTTTCATAACTGCCTGTATAAGGTGAAGAATCAAGGTCAGTATTCAGCACCCAATAACCGATGTCGTCTTCGGGAGATTCATAAAAGGCAAGTTCCGGAAAATCTGCCGAGATTGTTCCAGTATATCCGCTCTCAGAATTATAATACTCACTGCTTTCTACATAAAAGCTCCCGTTTGTCCACGTATTGTCCTTAAAAACCTCGGCTTTTGCTTTTCCACTGGCGACTTTTTGCCCGTTGATGGTATCAGGACTCTCCGCAAAATTCACAATGAGTAC
The DNA here is from genome assembly GCA_021199495.1 of Lachnospiraceae bacterium. Classification (GTDB taxonomy): domain Bacteria; phylum Bacillota; class Clostridia; order Lachnospirales; family Lachnospiraceae; genus RGIG6307. Next base: position 10,066 of record JAJQHY010000036.1, read on the forward strand.
AAATCCATAGCTGAATGTGTTTCCACTCAGTGTTACATTGCCCATGCTACCATTTGAATATACATCGTGCAGAATGATTTTGCTTCTGACATTACTGCTACCAGTAATCGTATTATTTGTGATGGACAGGGTTCCCATATTTTCGGTATTTTCAGGAGCAACCTTATAGTAGATCGAAATGGCGCGATTGCAATTTGTAAAGATATTTCCGGTAATCGAAACATCATCAACAGCATAATAATCGCCCATCACGGAAATGCCTTGCCAGAAGCCCTCAAACGTGCTGTTCTTTACGGTAAAGCTATAGCAAGCTGTTAAGATGCCATAATTCGTGTTAGAATCATCACCCTGAATGCTCGATGTGAATTTACAGCTATCGACAACCAGTCCATCTGCGCTGTCAGCCCTAGTTGTTCTGATTCCCGCAATATACCAACAGGAAGAATTGGGTAAATCAAAGTCCGACAGGCCCTCTCTCAATGTAGTGTCACACGAAACATCTACGTCCAAGCCGACATTGATGGTTAAGCCCTTCAACGTGACATTCTGTGACATAATATAGATGCCATTATAAAGATAATAAGATTCCTGTTTCTTGGGCACACTTCCATCTTCACTTGTCGTTCCGTCCCAAGTGCTTATAGTGACTGTTGCATCAGCGGCAGCCTGAATCGTCAACCCATCCAGGCCAGAAAGTACAGTGAAGCGATTATATTTACCGCTTTCAACGTAGATGATCCAGCCTTCTTTTGCATCCACATCGTTGGAAATATCCAGCGCATATATGTAGTTAATAGCCCCCTGAATAGTGGTGTAGGATTCGCCCTCAACCTCAGCTGAGCTTGCGTCAACCGTTAGCGTTTTATCTTCATCAGACAATTCTTCTGAATCCTCTGTCTCCGCTTCATCTGCAATCGTTTCGGAAGTGGAACTTACTGCGGAAGCTTCAGTCGTGCTGTTTTCTACTGTGAAAGTTTCTGTGGTAATACTTTCAGACTGCGAGGCTTCAGCACTCTCACTTTCGCTGTCAGTGTTTCCGCTTTCACTGCCAGAGCTCTCACTCCCGCTGCCGCTATCCGCGTCAGACTGTGCAGTTTCCGTTGATGTATCACTCCCGAAAGCCGAACTATCCGCTTCCTCATCAGCATCCACATCGTCAGCGGCATTTGCACCGCTCTCATCCGTGCTGCTCTGCGTATCATCGGTTGAAGCTTCCGTGCCGGATTCTGAATTGTCACCATCTTCACCGACATTCGAGCCATCCGAGCTGCTCTCTGTGGAACTGCCCGTCGAAGTATCAGACCCGGTCTGATCGGTATCGGTACTGGTCTCACCGGCCTGAGTACCTGTATCGGTCTCATTCGTGTCAGTCTGATCCGTCTGCTCCCCGTCGCCGGTCTGGTCAGTTTGCGCATTCGTATCGGATTGATTCGTATCAGCTATCACAGCCGTCTGATCATCCTGCGAACCTGCCTGATCATCAGTAACCGTGCCATCACTCGATGCAATGATGTTCCCATCCCCATCCAGAGTGATTGTACGGATCTGCGCTGTCCCATCCGAGACATCGGTGTCCGATGCATTGACCGTGTTTGGCAGCAACGCCACCACCAGCAGCGCCGCAAGCACGATTGATAAAATTTTCTTCCACTTCCAATTTTTCATTGACAAGATCCCCCATTCCTCAACGGGTCTTCTGTATTGAGGTTCCAATCCGTGTTACTCTTCGTCATCATCCCGTCTTCTGCGGGAAACAATGAAAACAATGACCGCCGCCAGCAAGAGACAACCTCCTACAATGCGGAAAATCGTGGTGCCCATGCCGCCGGTGTCAGGGATGGCGGCGTTGGCCATATCTACACAAACATAATATGTATCATTCACATCGTCCGGGATGGTTATTGTAATGATTTTGCTGCTGGAAACATAATTATCCGGAGCCTTAGTTTCCTTCAGGTAATATGTACCTTCGGACACACTATTTAAGGTAGCGTAACCATCTGAACCCGACGTGAGTGTCTTTACCACATCTGTACAGTCTTCGTCAGAATAAAGAGTAAATTCGGCACCACCCAGGCCACGTACTCCCTTACTGGTACGGACATCATTCTCAGTACCAACTTCCTCTGAAGAAGTGTCATCATCGGCTGTATAAGTGCTCTGGTCATATTTAAAAATACTGATGCCGTAGTTTATGACTGTTACTTTGTCCTCTTTCGATTTTCCTTCAGGAAAGGAGACCCAGGCGATATTTTCATATGCGCCAGGTTCTATATCACTCTTCAAGGTCGCAGAATAGGTGACAACAATACTCGCATAGCCGAAATTTTTTTCAGCAATGTAACCTTTTGTATACAATTTCAGTAAATCAACAGATATTTCAAAGGTGCAATCATCAGCAGAAAAATTTGTCTTATAATATTCTGCTGTCAAGGTAGTGTCTACATCATTTCCATCTATTACCAGCGTTACCTGAACATTGTCCTCATCAAGCGTCAGCCCGTTATCCATCACATCATGGAAAACTAACCAATATTCAGCCGGCTTCGCACTTTCCCCAGTATCGTTCGTATCCGCATCATCATCTGAAATGGCCTCCGCTAATAAAACCTCTATGACCTCATCTGAAGCTTCAGAAATATCCGCTAAATCCCCAGATGTTTCATCCGTATCATCTGACATGCTGCCGTTTTCTGTAGTCGAAGCCTTTTCTGCTTCTACCTCCTCGGCAGTTTTTACCGTGCCTACAACTTTCCCAGTCGCGTCGTCATATTTATAATTGATATAATTCTGTAGTTTCGTTGGAATGATGGATGTCAACTGGAATTCAACAATATCACCAGCACTCACAGTATCATTCGTCACTTCAGTGGAAACAGTATCCCCATTTTCATCCGTGGTCTTCTCCACAATCACCTTTGTCAGACTCGGATCGGAAGATTTTATCTTTACAAGAATCAAAGCATGATATGCCAGTCCCATGCAGACCATGTCACCTTCTCCATCTGTGGTGGAGAAGGTCAGGGGATTATCCTTCTCATGTCCTTCCAGGGCCGCAGCAAATTTTGCTTTCATATCTCCTGTCACGCCAGTCGTACTGATTGACCAAGCAAGTTCGGATCCAAGCTGATCTGGCGCATAATAGGTTACCGAATAATCTTTTCCGGTACTGTAATTGTAATAGTCATCCGCGGCATAGCTATAATCAAAAGTATTAGTTTCCAGAAAGCTCTCTGCACTGGTACCGTCTGTTGCGTTCTGCAAACCAAACGCTGCATATTTAAAGTAATTGCCTGTAACGTTAATGCTCTCGCCTGCCCAGGCAAAAAGAGAAACACAGAACTTATCTGCAGAACCAGTTACAATATTGTCTGTGACCACGAAAGTGATCCCACTGCGAACACCATAATGAATAAAGAAATCGCAGTTCGTAACTGTGTTACCGTCAATGGTGATTGTGCCGGTTGTGGTGTCTTTATCGTTCTTTGCGGCTGTAGAGGTCTCATTGATAATCTCAATCGCGTAAGAAAATCCATCGAATGTACAATTCTGTATTGTCGCGTTCAGGCGGCAGATCCAGAGCGCGCAACCTGCATTTGTACCCTTAAAATCACAGTTTTTGATCGTCACCATCGAGTCGTAGTAAAGTCCAGCATTGCTCGAAGCGTCCTTAATCACAGGAACACTCCATGCGGTATCCTCGGCTGTAAAGGTAATGCCCTCAAGTGTGATTGTATCGCCCATCAACTGAATACTACCGTCGCTGCAGTTCACAATCGCCCCAGTCTCACCGGTAATGGTCAGGTTGCTTATATTTTCTTTAACCGTAAAATACGTGTAATTTCCAGATTTAATATTGATTGTCCAGCCATCCTTGTCGTCCTGCGTATTAATATAATCAAGCGCGTCTTGGATGATAGTATAGGTAGAGCCTGTAACAACAGTTGCATCTTCATCGACAATTAATGATTTTTCGCTGTTTGCTTCAGTGCTTTCGTCATTTTCGTTCGAATAATCTCCTGCCCCATCATTCACTGTAGCTGTTCCATCTTCAAAGCTGCCGATCGCGAACACCGCGGTATCCGGCAGCATGGCCAGGCACATCAAAGCTGTCAGCAGAACTGACACTATTCTCTTTCTCATGATTGATCCACTTCTCTTCATCATAAGCTTTCCCCTTTACGGCAGGACGATCGTCCCAGATCAAATTTCATCTTTTAAATCATTTCATCACTTCATGCCGGGGAAGACGCCGTTCGTTTGGCGCCTCCCCGGCAAATCAATTACTTTTTGCTTTTATACTTCTTCTTTTTTTCTTTTCAGTGTAAATGCGTACACTACGCCGGCCGCCAGCAGGAGGCTCATACCCACAGCCTTGAAAGGCGTGGTGCCCATGCCACCGGTGCTCGGGATCGGAGCGTTAGCGAATTCAGTATATGCCAGATTAGTCTCGTCATCTGCATTCACCGGAATAACAATTTCCAGCACCGTGTCAGCCTTCACGTATCCATTCGGAGCCTTGGTCTCTACCAGGTAATAAGTACCTGCAGCCAGACCTTCATAACTCACATGACCATCATCACCAGATTTTAATGTGTCATCCACGACTTCATACAGCTCTGTATCAGTAAGTTCACTCTTAGTAGGTATCGTAGTATCGTTTTCAGGAGCTGTCGTTTCTTCATCATCGTCTGCAATGCTCATTGCACCAGAATCTTCTTCAGTATCGCTCTCAGTAGCAAGCAATCTATAGAGTGTAAATTCCGCACCCTTCAACCCTGCATAAATTATGTTGCCTTCTTCATCCTCAGAATAATCACTCTGGTCATACTTAAAGATGTCAACGCCATATACTTCAACATCTACTATGTCTTTTTCAGAATTCTTATCCAGATAAGAAACCCAGGCGGTATTTGTATAAGTACCAGCACCAGCATCTTCAGACAATGTAGCGGTGTATGCCACAATGACAGATGTTAATCCAAAATTCGTTTCGTTAATGATCCCATCTGTATAGAGCTTCAGAAGGTCAAGCGACACTTCAAAATCACAACCACAAGTACCGTTACCGGAAGTTACTACATCATAATATTCACTGTCTAACTCTTTTTCACCTATATAGACCTTAATCGTGTCAGAATTTAATGTTATTGCATCAGGCATATCATCATGGAATGTCAGAATATAGGAAGCATAATTTTTAACTTCATTACCATCTTTATCCTCAATGATTGTATAATTTACCTCACCTACGGCAGTGGATGTCTCCTCGTCATATGTATAACTGATATAATTGACCAAGGTAGACGGGATAGTGGAAGCCAGCTCATAATAAATAGAATCACCTGCATTCGCGCTGGGATTATCAACAGTATCTCCATCTTCTGTTACAACAGATTTATTTATTCCCGGCTCTGAATTTTTTTCACCATTGTAACCATGTGCAGCTTTATATGCGACTACAGTTCCAATGTAAGTTCCAGAATCTTTCAGCTCCGTATAAATATATCCTTCACATTCACAGTTAGCACTCCAGCGCTGAGTAGTATCAAGCGAACTGCCATCTGCATATTCTAATGTAACAGTTTCGTATCCATCCTCATACCAGCCATCAATGACATCATCACAGTCATCAAGTACCCACGCTGCATTTGAATTGACATCGCCGAAGGTGATCGACTTCACGCCGTTGCTGTAGATATCATCACCAGCTTCATCCGCGTGGTTATTATAGATAATTACGTCATCGCACAAAACCATGGTACCTATATTGTAGACACCACCGCCATACTTTGCGCCGTGACCATTGGCATCCACCGCACCGGTGCCATTGTTTGTAATAACAGCGTCAGTGTTAATTGTGAGGTTGCAGACACTCTGATTGGTGTAAATACCACTGCCCGCATTGTCCTTGATTGTTACCTTAGCGCCTGCTTCAATGGTACTTGTATAGGAACCGTTGCCTTGGAAGAAGATACCTGCGTTTGTTGTATAGCCATCACTCTTCGCGCCATTCCGCTCCACATCCAGCGTACTGGTGCCATCTACATTCAGGATACGAACCCAAACACCACTCCAACCATTATCATGGGCAGTCAGAGTAGAGTTATCGCTCATGTCAATTCTGTAGGCAGAAATGCCCCAGTTACGGTTGTTGGCAAATTCAACGTAAGATTTATTCGTAATGGTATAATAGGTTCCATTGGAGCCATTGCCTGTACTGTTTGTCACTTTGACAATTGAATTGTCAATTTTCATATCGAAAGTACCGGCCAAACCGCTGCGGTTACCATCGCAAATAAAGGTGGAATTAACAATGTTCAGATCATATGTCGCCCTGTCGCCATCCGTTCCGTTCCACTCAAGAGCATCCTGTGGGTAGTTCTGAATTGTAACAGTTGAATTCGTAATATTCAGTGTATTGCTGCCATAGAAATAAATACCATGTGTATAAATGGCATTTGTTCCGCCGGAAGGAGCATTTGTTCCATCTAGCGTCATTGTGACATTATTCAAATTCATAACACCACCAGTATCAAAAAAGATGGTGCCCCAGCTGACATTCGGCGCCTGAAGATCGTTCATCACGATTGTGCAATCCTCGATAGTCAGCGTATGCGAACTGGTCTGGATACCGGCATCCGTGAATGTGATCGTGGGGTTTACCCCATCTGCGCCCTTGATTGTCAGGTCGATATCAATGCCGCCATAATTTGAATTTCTAAGATTGATCTTGGATACTGTTGTACTTTTCAGAACAACTATCGTATCTCCGCCTGACGCCGCTGCAATAGCTTCATCCAATGTGGCATAGGTCATATCACCAATTTGTGCCACTGCCCCCTCAGCTTCAGTTGCGGATACCTTTGTATTCGGCAACAGTGCGAGGCCCATCATGACAGTCAGCAGAATTGAAAATATCCACTTTTTCATGATTTACTCCTTTTTTCTTTTTATTTCATGCCGGGGAAGCCCGCCTCGCATACGCCTGCGGCCTTCCCCAACGATGATTCATTGATTGAAACTTAGTCTTCTTTTCTTCTCAGTGTGAAGACATACACTGCGCCAGCTGCCAGCAGAAGGCTCATGCCAACGATACGGAAGATCGTGGTGCCCATGCCACCGGTGCTCGGGATCGGAGCGTTAGCAAAATCAGCATGTGCATAAAACGTTGCCGCATCTACATCATCTTTAATCAGGATTTCCAGAACTGTGTCAGCTTTTACATAGCCTGAAGGAGCTTCGAGCTCTACCAGATAGTAGATGCCTTCCGCCAAGCCTTCGAAATATACATAACCGTCATCTCTGGAGACCAACGTTTCAACAAGAACATAACCACCATCTTCGGATGTCAGATCATCGATTGTTACATCTTCTGCCACTGCAGACAAGAGTATAATCGTTTCGTTTGAGTTGTCATTACTATTTTCACCAGACGGATCATCACTGTCATCAGACGGATCAGTCTCACTGCTACCATCTACCGAAACAACAGTTGCTTTCTGATACAGTGCGAATGTCGCACCCGGAAGACCTGCATAAGTTACATTGCCTTCACCATCCGTCTCGGAATCGGTCTGATCATACTTAAAGATTTCAACACCGTAAGTGTCTACTTCAACCTGATCTTGTTCAGACGTTCCATCCGGAGAAACCACCCATGCGGTATTGGTATATGCTCCGGCTGTGGCACCTTCAGTCAGGGTTGCCTCATAGGTTACATAAACAGGAGCCCAGCTGAAATCAGCTTCAGTGATAATTCCCTTAGCATACAAAGTCAAAAGATCAATCGACACCTCAAAGGTGCAGCTATCTCCAGGGTTTTTAATAATATCTGCATATTCCGTAACATACACAAGTTCTGTTTCGCCGGTTGTTGAGTATAAACCGGTTTCGTCATCCAGCTCTACAACCCATCTCAGCACACTGACCTGGATTGAATTTTCAACAAGGGTAAGACCGCTGTTCATCACATCATGGAAAGTCAAAGTATAGGTTACGGGCTCTCCATCTTCGCCTTTAACCACACTGCCAACCGGGATTACCCAGTTTTCATCGCTCCCCTCTGCAGCCGCATAAGAAATGCTGTCCTTAATTGTGTCAGAACCCGGCACGATAGATTCCAGTTTGAATTCTACTGTGTCGCCTGCTTTAACGGAAACCTGGTCAACTCCGCCGTCTTCAGTGACGATAGTCTTATCAAGACCAGGAATAGTAACTTTGCCCTCAGCCTCTACAGGATCTGTGCCATGTGCAGCTTTCAGCGCCAGAACTCCTGTTGCGGTTACAGAATCAGTTACTTCATAGAGGCTTATGTAATTATCATCCTCATTCTTGGCATCCGCTTCCCAACGGGCACTCGACACGCCTCCTGTATAACCGTCATTATACCAGCCGTCAATGAAATGTTTGCAATGTGTTTCATGCGTTTCATCGCTGTCCAAATAAGTGGCATTCAGATACCAAGCTTCGTCAGTCTTACAGAACGTGATGCTGGATGTATCGCCCTCTAAGTAAATATCATCACCGGCCAAAGCCGCATGGTTATTGTAAATCTGAGTTGTTCTGGACAGTGTTGCTGTCGCGCCGCTTCTTACCACAATACCACCGCCGCTCTTTGCCAGATCTTTATCAGTAGAGCAGTTCTTCTGCATAGCCTCATTGCCAGTAACTACGACATCGGCGCCTTCGGCAATTGTCAGAGATGTACTTGCATCCAGGAAAATACCAGTTACATAGTTGTCAGTGATGCTAAATGTGCAGTCTGCATCTATAGTACAGCTTGCATTACTGGTCATCGCTCTCATTCCAGCATTCCAATAGCTTGTTCCCTTTGTTCCCGTGATGGTCACATCGGAATTTTTAAATGTCGCTGTGTTATTGAAAATAATACCGGTCAGACCGTTATTATTTGCAGTAATCGTCGAATCGGTTACTGTCAGAATCCCAGTGGATAAGCCATGAGACACGTTATCACTAAAATCTACAGTGGAATTCGTGATAATAAAGTTTGAACCATTGGACCCATTACCTGAACTATTAATAACCTGAACATCAGAATCCTCAATTGTTACATAGAACGTACCAGTGAAGCCGGAACGGTTATTATCTGAAATGAAAGTGGAATTTTTGAAATTAATGTTATATCCGCCATTTCCGCCATCCCATTCCAGCGCATCCTGCTTGTAGCCCTTAATGTACAAAGTTGAGTAATTCAGATTCAGCTTATTATCATTGCAGAAATAAATACAATGGGCATTGTTGGACTCTGTACAAACAATGCTCATATCAACATTGTTCAATGTCAATGTCACACCATCGCTTGCACAAATTGCCATCCAGTTCCACTCACCGGTATAGGGTGTGGAAGTGATGTTATTCATTTCTACAGTACAGTCTTCAAAGACCAGGTCTACATTCGCCCACAATGCAATACCATATGTATTGAAAGTAATCGTGGGATTGACCCCATCCGCGCCTTTAATGGTCAGATCCTTACTCAGGTTCAGACCGCTTGTTTCACAACTCTGTAAGACAATGATAGTGTCGCCGTCTGCCGCCGCTGTGACTGCTTCATCCAACGTGGCATAGGTTGTATCACCAATTTGTGCCACACTCGCCGCTGCGGATACAACAGTATTCGGCAGCAATGCGAGGCACATCATGACTGTCAGCAGAATTGAGAAAATCCACTTCTTCATGTTTTCGTCCCCTCGTCTTTATTATTTTTTATTTCACGCCGGGGAAGTCCACATAACTTCTACTTGTGGTCTTCCCCAGCAATGATTCACATTAAGGAATTAGTCTTCCTTTCTCCTTCTCAGTGTAATGACATACACTGCGCCAGCTGCTAACAGTAAGCTTAAACCAACAATTCTAAAGATTGTTGTGCCCATGCCACCAGTACTCGGGACAGGAGCGTTTGCAAACGACACATCTGCAATGTTTGTTCCTTCACTAACATCTGTCGGAATTTCGATTGTCAAAATCGTGTCTGCTTTTACATACCCGTTAGGTGCCTTGGTCTCTACCACAAAGTAGGTGCCTACATCCAGCCCTTCAAGTGTTGCGTATCCGTCATCGCCAGATGTCAAAGTATCAACTACAAGGTAATAATTTCCCTCACTGTCAGTCAGTGCACCTTCCGTATCCTCAGATACCTGAATTCGCAGCTCAAAGGTTGCGTCTGGCAGACCAGCGTAGGTGGTATTGCCTTCATCATCCGTGGTGGAGTCAGACTGATCATACTTAAAAATGCTAATGCCGTAAGTGTCTACTTCCACCGTATCTTCATTAGATTTTCCATCCGGATACTTTACCCACGCAGCGTTGTAATAGGCACCAGCAGAAGCATTTTCATCTAATTTTGCAGAATACTCTACCGTAATAGAAGTTTTACCAAAGTCGCTCTCATCAATCACTTCATCGGTGTAAAGTACAAGCAGTTCAATGGAGACTTCAAATGTGCAGTCATCATTCAGATCAGAAGTTGTAATCGTATAATACTTTTCATCGATTGCTTCTCCGTCAATCTTGATCACGATAGAGTCAGCATCCAATGACAGCTCCTCATCCATTACATCGTGGAATGTCAGCGTGTAGGATGCCTCATTCTCAACAGTGCCAACCGTGGAAATATTGCCATCGTTGTCTACTACAGCAGAATACTCGATATAATCAACCAGTACGTCCGGAATAGTAGATTTTAATTCAAAATCTACTACATCGCCCGCAGCCACATCATCTTGGTCTACTCCCAAACCATTCTGGATGATAGATTTATCCATATCTGGTTCAGAAATCTTAGCATAAAGCAAATGAAGTGCATTATAATTATATCCGATAGCAACGCCACCATCGAGCAAATTACCATCCCCATCTCTTCCGCCGCCGGTCCAGGTGAGTGTTGCACAAGAGGGGTCTTCTGATGCCGCCACAGCAGCGTCAATTGCATTCTGCTGCGTATAAGTCAGGGACGAATCCATTGAACCTGGTTCATCATAATCAGATACCCAAAGTGCCGTATAAACACCAGCAGGCAGGATAGTATATACTGTTGTTTCAGAAGGCAGATAATAATATGTGCCGCTGCCCAATTCCTCATCCGTCCAGCTGTAGTCAACAGTTTCCTGATAAATATAACCATGGTCATACGTATTCTGGGTCAGGAACTGCTCCATATCGGTTTCGCAGTTCTGCAGCCCAAAGCTTGCATAGGTCAGCGTGTTTCCGCTAAAGTCCGCGATCGTGGTATAGGCCATGCAGGACGCCAGCGTATACTGTGCAGAACCAATCAGTGTATTGTTTGTAACTGTCAGGTTGGTCGCTCCGCCGTCCGCCGTATGGAAGAGGAAGAGGCAGCCCTCTACAGTATTACCGGTGAAGACTTCGTTCGTCACGGTTCCACCGCTCTGGCCAAATGCCGTCACCAGTGTGTAGCCTGTGAATGAGTTATTTTTAATGGTCAGACCGGTCACACCGGATCCAACACCGATTGCATTGTCCTGCGTATAATATGTAAATGCCCAGGTGTGGTTGCCGATGAAGCTGGTGTTTTGAATCGTGCAGTTATCACCGCTGATGGTGATGGTTCCCTTCAAATTAGAATAAGAACCGTAGCCATAAGCATTGCCGTAGGTGCCGCCGCTCACGACCACATCTCCAGTCCAGGACTGTGCGGGATCACCGACGATGCTGCCGGTTCCATTGCCGTCAAATGTGACGTTACTTAAGCTGGCGTACTGCCATCCGCTGGTAGAGGACTTAAACTGCACAGACGTCGTGATGTACTCACAGTGTGCTTCCGTGAAAGAAATCACAGCTGAAGAATAATCCCAGGTGTAGTCCACGTCAGACCAGTTATAGCCCCTGCCGTTCGGGTTATACCAGGTCGTTGTCGCTGAATAGGAAGTCGTCGTCTGGTAATTATCCCCATGGTTCATGTACGAAAACAGCTTTTTTACAGCGTCCATAATGTTGGCATACTGATACGTCTCCGTTTCGCCTGCTGTCGTGACGACAGTCAGCGTGACATCGCCGGTCTCGTCCTCAGCCGGGTTAGTCAGAGTACTCCAGAGATAAGTCTCATCGGTAAGCTCATTGTCTGCCGCAGAAGCGCTGATTCCGTTTACTGTCAGAAGCAGTACCCCGCCTAGAAGAACTGCCAGCATGCTTTTCAGAATGGCATTCTTCAGTTTTGAGGAAATTTGCTTTTTCATCTTTCCCTCTCCTTCTCTTTATTATCATGCACTGGTGTCTCCCCGGCGATGATTCAAACATTAATACCCCATTCAGCCCATTCCCACAGGCCGAATGAAACCGCTCCGCAGTCCCTACACAGGATCGCTCATACTTCCGGCAGCCGTACTCTCCTCTGCCGCGTGTTCCCTGTAGTAATTCTCCAGAAACTCCGCATACATTTCCTCGGCCTTCTCGCGGGCCTTCACCGCGTCCTGCTTTTTTTCGTAGGAGCCGAGATAATAGGTCTTGCCTTTGAAGACGATCTGGGAAGCCCAGCGGCCGGTTTTTCTCTGCGGATAGACGCCGGTGCGTCCGCTGGTGTTCGTGCTGTAGCGTTTTTCGGTATTGCGCTCCAGCATTTTTACGGAAGTGCCGTCCACCAGCTTTAAGCTGTCCCGGGCAGCTTCGGCGCGCATACAGCCGCAGCTCTTCGTCTTCCCGCTCTGTAAGAGTGACTGCCCCACGACGGTTTCCCTGCCGCAGTCGCACAGGCATGTCCACTGGTGCATGCCGTTTTCTTTTCCGGCGTAGCCTGTCACCACAAGCTTTCCGAAACGCTGCCCGACAAAGGCCTTGCGCGCCGGTTTTGACAGACAGCCGCAGCTTTTGCGGTACCCGGCCTGCAGCTGATGCAAAGGCGCGTCGACCTCTCCGCCGCAGTCGCAGACGCAGTGCCAGTAATAGGAGCCGTAGCTGTCCTTTTTACCCGTGCAGTACTGCGCAGTCAGCAGGCCGAACTTCTGTCCGGTCGCGTCGCGCTGTCCGGGATGAATTTTCGTGATACAGCCGCAGTCTGTCACCGTTCCCCGCTCGAGCTTGCGCTTGTTTACTTTGGTCGTGTTTCCGCAGTCACAAAGGCAGTTCCAGACAATATATCCATTTTTGCGCTCTCCCGAGTCGTTCATCACCGTCAGATGTCCGATCCGATCACCCGGTTCTATCTTTTTCGACACCGTTTTTGCTGCCAATTCCGCACCGCCTTTGTCTTTTTTTTACATTTTCTGACCACTGAAAATATTCTGTAAGGAAGCTCCTTATAGAACATATCCCTGCGGTTATTCAAAAAGCACGTATTTATAAGGTTTTTGCAAAAATATGGCCGCTGGCCGGCTGCCATCTGACCACTTTTATGACCACTGCTCAGACCACCAGCGCCATCAGGTTCGACCTCCGACCACGGATATTTTCGGCTGCTGGATAAGCCTGTTTTCCTTTATTTCAAAGGAATGCACGACAAAAAAGCCCCGGCTTTTACATTTTTGAAATGTAATGCCGAGGCTGCCGGAAGCGGTAAAAGGCTGCTCACCGGTCTTTTTATTTTGCGGTTTTAAATGGGGTAAAAGATTGGTAAAGAGTCGAAATTTTTTGTAAAAACTGTATTGACGGATACCTGAGAAAGTAGTACACTTGCATTTAAATAGGGAAAGCATGCCCGCAGGATGGCATGCGAGGCCTGACCACGTACTCTAAGGAGCTTCCTTAGAGTATATTTTTTGCCAATACGCTCACAACAACGCAGTGTGTAAAAGGTTCGAAAATGATCCAGGGTCTCATGGACTTCAATGCTGCCAGCTTTCACACATTCCAATTCCTCCTCGCTCCATAATCGCGTCACGGATCCGGCCGGCCTCCTCAAATCCCTGCGCCTCAAGCGACTGACTGGCCTGGTTCACTGCCTCCTCAAAACCGGAGACCATGGTATCGAAGCGCTTCATCGCTATCCCGACGCCCAGACCGGCGTCCCTGGCTGCCCGTTCAAATGACTTCCTGGACACAGAATATAAATTGCGCTCCCCGCCAATGCCAAAGGCCATGTTCTCCGTGCTGCTGTCATAGACTGCCGTACTCACAATGTCATAGGCAGGGGCAAGCCGTATACTGCGCAGGCTGGCACTGTACAAAAGCGACAGGTTCTTGATATGATTATCTGTATTGCCAATGAGATAATTGAACACACAGATATCCCAGAGCCGGAGCTGATCCTCCAGCGGCTTCGCAGAATACAGCCGCAGCAGCTGAAATATCTTTGACATATAGCCCTCATCATCCCGTTCATATTTGCGCGCCGAAGCTATCCCAAGTGCCTGCGCAAAGTCCTCCTGATGAAGTCGGTAAGGGACGGGCATCCCGTTCAGCCTTCTGTCTGAAGCTCCCCGGATCCGGTCAAACCTTCTGCTTGCAAAAAGAACATCTCCCTCTTCGGTCTTTCTGCCGTCTCTGGATAAATTCAGGATAAAGCTGTCCGGAACGCAAATTCCGAGCTGTTTTGCCGTCAGAAGACAAAGCTGTTCGTTCGTCACAATCCGATCCAATCTTACATGGCTCTGCTTCACAATATGTGTACTGGGAGCGTCTCCAATGGGAAGATACCACTGCCGGTTTACTTCCTCATAATACAGCCCCACTTTTCCGGACGCGCCTGTCAGGGACAAATGTGATTTTGCGACAATCGATGCTGATTCGGACGCGCCCTCCCGTGCAAGAGCCTCAACCTCCCTTGAGGACAGGAGCCGATATTCCGGCGTCTCCTCATCCGCTCCTTCTTCCAGTATTTTCAGTGCGCCGAGGCATTCCCTGCCCAGCCCTGACAAAATGGAAAGATAATCCTCCTCGTCAGCATGCAGTCTTTGCGCGACACATTTTTTCGTAAAGCCTTCCGGCAAAAGACCCTCAAAATAGTTTTTCGTTCTTTCCGGTGAAAAGGTCCTTTCTTCCAGCGGCAGACTCAGCGATACCGGCCGACTGCCCTGCCAGGCCCTGTACGCGTCCGCGTAGGAAAAGCAGGCGTCCCTGCTGTCACGTCCGGTAATTTCTCCAATATAAACGGGCGACCCCTCGATTTCCATCCACACAGACAGCTTTCGCATCCTATTCCCCCCTTTTCTCCATCAGAAGGTCCATCCCCAGAATGTTGACCACCTGGATTGCCTTTTCAAGCTGGATTCCCGGCTTTCCTCTCTCCAGATCTGAAATAAATGAGATACTCAGACCAGTACATGCAGACAGATATGCCTGTGTGTAGTGCAGTTCTTTCCGTCTTTCACGGACCGCTCTCCCGAAAGAGCCGGCGTCTGTTATTTTCATACTCGCTCTCCCAATTTAGCCAAACGGCTTTATTTACTCTTCTCGTAGGAAAATTATGCCGAACGGCTTTATTTATTCTTCATCCAGGAAAATTATGCCAAACGGCTTTATTTATCCTTCTTCCGGGCAAATTATGCCGAACGGCTTTATTTTCATGATAAAGTCAGGCGATCTGAATGTCAAGCAAAAATTCCCCGGGGACTTCCATAATCCCCGGGGAATGATATGATCTTTTATTATGAAGAACCAGGCAATCAGAACTGCGCGACATCCTTCATGGAGAAGCTGACGCGGCCCATCTTGTCCTTGCCCAGGCAGACAACGGTGACAGTGTCGCCCAGAGTCAGAACATCCTCCACGTGGTTGATGCGTTCCTTGCAGATCTTGGAGATATGCACCAGACCCTCCTTGCCGGGAGCAAACTCGATGAAAGCGCCGAACTCCTTGATACTGACAACCTTGCCCTTGAAGACCTGTCCGGCCTCAAAATCAGTCACGATGGTCTGGATCATCTGCTGCGCGCTGTCCATCATCTTCTGGTCGGTGCCGCAGATGGATACCATGCCGTCATCGGTAATGTCAATCTTCACGCCGGTACGGGCAATGATCTCGTTGATGGTCTTGCCGCGCTGGCCCACCACCTCGCCGATCTTCTCAGGATCGATCTGCATGGAAATGATCTTCGGCGCGTACTTGCCAACCTCCGGACGCGGCTCGCTGATGCAGGGAAGCATGATGTTGTCCAGAATATACATTCTCGCTTCTCTGGTGCGGCGGATGGCCTCTTCCACGATCGGTCTGGTCAGGCCGTGGATCTTGATATCCATCTGGATAGCGGTGATACCGTCCTTCGTGCCGGCCACCTTGAAGTCCATGTCGCCGAAGAAATCCTCCAGGCCCTGAATATCTGTCAGTACGATGTAATCGTCATCGGTGTCGCCGGTCACCAGTCCGCAGGAAATGCCTGCCACCGGTTTCTTGATCGGTACGCCTGCCGCCATCAGAGACATGGTGGAAGCACAGATGGATGCCTGAGAGGTGGAGCCGTTGGACTCGAAGGTCTCAGACACGGTTCTGATCGCGTAGGGGAACTCCTCCTCGCTCGGCAGTACCGGAACCAGCGCACGCTCCGCTAACGCGCCATGACCGATCTCGCGGCGTCCCGGGCCGCGGCTGACCTTGGTCTCGCCAACAGAGTAGGACGGGAAATTGTAGTGGTGCATATATCTCTTGGAGGTCTCATTCTCATCCAGACCGTCAATTCTCTGCGCCTCGGAAAGAGGAGCCAGTGTGGTGACGGTGCAGATCTGTGTCTGGCCGCGGGTAAACATGGCGGAGCCGTGTACTCTCGGAATGATATCCACCTCGGCAGCTAACGGACGGATCTGGTTGATCGCACGTCCGTCCGGGCGCTTGTGATCCTTTAAAATCATCTTGCGGACGGTCTTTTTCTGATACTGGTAAATCGCGTCACCCAAAAGCGGCAGCCACTCTTCGTGATCCGCCAAAGCTTCCTCCAGCTTCGCGGTGATCTGGCGGATATTCTCGTCGCGAACCTGCTTTACATCCGCGAATACGGCCTCTTCCATCTCAGCCGGAGGAACGATCTCTTTGATCGCCTCGGTCAGCTCGTCCGGAATCACATATTTCGTGTACTCGTGCTTCGGCTTGCCTACCTCGGCTACGATTTTATTGATGAAGTCAATGATGGTCAGGTTGACATCGTGCGCCTTGTAAATGGCCTCGATCATCAGGTCCTCCGGCACCTCATTTGCGCCGGCCTCAATCATGATGACCTTCTCAGCGGTAGAAGCAACGGTCAGGTTTAAGTCGCCCTTCTTCCACTGCTCCTGGCTCGGGTTGATGATCAGCTCACCGTCAATCAGGCCAACCTGTGTCATGGCGCAGGGGCCGTCGAACGGGATATCGGAAATGCAGGTAGCGATGGATGTGCCGATCATGGCCACCAGCTCCGGTCTGCAGGCCGGGTCCACGCTCATAACCATATTGTCAAGTGTAACGTCGTTGCGGTAATCCTTCGGGAACAGGGGACGCATCGGGCGGTCAATCACACGGTCAGTCAAAACGGCGTTCTCGCTGGCCTTGCCCTCGCGCTTGTTAAAGCCTCCGGGGATCTTGCCCACCGCGTACATCTTCTCCTCATACTCCACGCTCAGCGGGAAAAAGTCAATGCCGTCGCGGGGCTTCTCGGAAGCGGTAGCCGTACATAAAACGGTCGTGTCTCCGTACATCATGAACGCACAGCCGTTGGCCTGCGCTCCAACGCGGCCGATGTCGACTCTTAAGGTCCTGCCGGCCAGTTCCATTGTGTAAGTTTTGTACATTCTTTTCCTCCATAATCGCAATGCTGCGACTTCTACTGTGACCTTGAAACCGCCGTGTAAGGTGCGGTCCACGATCAATAATAATACTTCTATTTTAAAAGCCTGAGGCTTTCAAATAAACGCGCAAAAGGCGGGAATGCATTTCGGCATTTCCCGCCAAAGGGGCAATTATTATCTTCTGATACCCAGCTTCTCGATGAGGGCACGATATCTCTCGATGTCCTTCTTCTTCAGATAATCCAGCAGTCCACGTCTCTGGCCAATCATCTTGTACATGCCGCGGCGGGAGTGGTTATCCTTCGGGTTCGCCTTCAGGTGCTCTGTCAGCTCGTTGATACGGGCGGTCAGAACAGCTACCTGTACCTCCGGAGAACCGGTGTCGCCGGGAGTTCTGGCATACTCGTTCATAATTGCGGTTTTCTTTTCCTTGGAAATCATCTTATCATCCTCCTGAAATTTGGTAAACGCCGGACACCAGGCAGGGGTCGGAGTTTCCCGCCACCGGGTGTTGGCTCAATTCAACCGCAATATCATAGCACATGCGGTTAGATTTGTAAAGCACTTTTTACTATTCACAGCCGTTATTACGAAAGTATCCTCACCGCGGCCACAGGCGTTCTGTAATTATAATTCGAAATCTTGATGCCGCTTCTCTCATCGCTGGCGTGTACGATCTGTCCGTTGCCGATATAGATCGCCACATGGCTGATATTGCTGGCGCTGCTGCCGTAGAAAAGCAGATCGCCGGGCTGCAGCTCCGAAGTCGAAATCCGTGTACCGCAGTTGGCCTGCGCGGCTGAACTGTGCGGCAGAGAATAACCAAAATGCGCATAGACACTGAGTACAAAGCCGGAGCAGTCCGCGCCGTTGGTCAGGCTCGTGCCTCCCCATACATAGGGATTGCCGACAAACTGCAGCGCATAATCTACCAGAGAAACTCTCACACTCGATACACCGCTGCCATACTGCAATGAACTGAGCGTCACGGCCGTATCCAAACCTTCTACGATCTCCACATACTCTTCGCTGACATAGACCGTGTCCGTATTCAGAACACACTCGACCCAGCCGTCGCTTACCGCGACAACTTCCAGCTCCTCACCGGTCGCCACCTGGGTCAGAATATCATACTCCTCACCCGGACCTGTCCGTACATTCAGACCGTCCGTCTGCACCACAGCCTTCGTATAAACGATGCTCAGTGCCTTCACCTTGGCCTCCACGCCGGTGATAATAAACTCAGCGCTGACATAGCCCTCTACCTCTCCGGAGGTGATATAATACCAGCCGTCCTTCTCAAATAAAATCTCGCAGGCGGCGTTATTCGTCATCTTACCCACTACAGAATCATCTGTGGACGGGCCGCTTCTCACATTCAGGTTACCCTCTTCCACCTGGGCAATTCCCAGATTGGTGTAGCCCCAGAGATTGTTCTCACCGCTCTCTGCGTACTGGATACAGTCCTCTTCATCCAGCGTGGAGCTGGTGACGCTCGCAATGCCGATATTGCCAAAAGCCGTAGTCATGCTGGCGGCGGAAACGTTCACAGACTGCCGGCTCACACCGGCAATCGCGACAGTACAGATCATCCCCGCCATCAGAACTTTCGTAAATTTCATAAATAATGACTCCACTATAATTTGTGCAGCAACAAGACAAAGCCCGACTAAATCTTGTATCTTTCCCCTTTTGCTCTTTGAATTGTTACAAATTTATTACAAATTCTGAAATCATTGTAACAAGCGGAATCCGGTATGTCAACCCTTTTATGATCTTTTTTTACAAATTTGTTACTGTGAATTCGCAGCCCAGTACTCTCTCCCCTGCGCAATATCTCTCCCCATCTGCTCTTTCAGCCGCTCCAGGCTTTCAAACTTCTGCTCCGGCCGCTTATATCCATAAAAAAACACCTCCGCCTCTTCCCCGTAAGCGTCCCCGTCAAACCCGTAAAGGTACGTCTCCGCCAGAACTGTTTCATCCTTCGCGACCGTTGGTTTGCAACCCACATTGGTGATGGAAGCATACCTCTTTCCGCCCAGCAGCGTCTGCGAATAATAAACCCCGTAAGGCGGCGTCAGCTTTCCCTGCGGCCAGGCTAAGTTGATCGTGGGCATATGAAGGACGGGGCCTCCCAGGTGTTTCCCGTGAATCACGAACCCCTCCACAGAGTACGGCCGCCCGCACAGGGCGCTCACCTCCTCCATTTTTCCTTCCTCCAGAAGCTCTCTGACCAGCGTGGAGCTGACTGCGGTATTGAATTCGTATCCGGGCAAAATCTCAGCGGCGGACAGCTTGTCCACAATCTCTACCTGATAGCCGAGCGTTTTTGCCATTTTCTCCAGAAGCTGCCGGTTGCCCAGACCTTTGTGGCCGAAGCTTAAATCCTCGCCCGCCACGATGACCGCGGCGTTTAACTGCCGCACCAGCACGTCCCGCACAAAATCCTCCGCAGGCGTCGCCGCCGTCTGTAACGTCATGGGAAACTCCAGCAGGACATCCGCCCCCAGACCTTCCATCAGTTTACGCTTCTCCGCGCAGGTAGTCAGCTCGCCGACCTGCGTCCCGGGCGCAAAAATACTGGCAGGCGACCTGTCGAACGTAAATACCACTGCCGTCAGTCCCTGCCTCTGCCAGTCGCGCATTCGCTTCAGCAATTTCTGATGTCCCAGATGGACGCCGTCAAATTTGCCGATGGCTACCACAGTGCGCTCCGCAATATGAAATTCTGTCGTTTCTGAAATAATCTGCATAACACTACTATTCTCAATAAAAACGCACGGCTTTGGATGTCTTGGTTAACGCAGCAAAAGGGTATGATACCATGGATTGTTCCGCAAAAGACGCTCCCGCAATCATATCATTTCGTCAGGAAAAATTTCACCGGCTTTAAAACCGCTTCCGCACTCCGGTATTCATAAACACCGTAAAACCGCTCGTCTTCTCCGTACAGCCGCACTTTTTCACCATCCGAAAGCAAAACCGGCTCCGTGAGCGTCTCTGTTCTCAGTTTATTACCGTTCTCCGCAATTTTCATAAAACGGTCTTTCAGTGTTACCGCCTGATACTGCATGAAGATCTGATCCACACCAAGCACGATTTCGGGAAGCGTACCCGCATCCCTGTGCCGTTCCAGTTCGACAAGCGTCACCGCCGTACTTTTGTCAAAGGCGCCGACCCGGGTACGCTCCAGGCTCTGCATGCAGCCGCCGCAGTTTAACTTTTCCCCGATGTCCTGACAGAGGGACCGGATGTAAGTGCCTTTAGAGCAGACCACCCGAAAGGAAACCACCGGCAGCTTAAGGGAAAGGATTTCCAGCCCGGTAATTTCAATGCTGCGCGGCGTCCGCTCGACCTCCCTGCCCGCCCGTGCGAGCTCATAGAGGCGTTTTCCGTTCACCTTCACGGCAGAATACATGGGCGGAATCTGTTCAGACACCCCCAGAAAGGAAAGAATTGCCGCCCGTACTTCCTCTTCATCGCATGTGACAGGTCTGGTTTCCAGCACCTGCCCGGTCGTATCCAGGGTATCGGTCGTCACACCCAAAAGCAACTCCGCGATATACTCCTTGTCATGATCCGCCAGGAATTCCGCAGCCTTCGTCGCATTGCCGACACAGACGGGCAATACCCCTGTGGCGGCCGGGTCCAGCGTACCGGTGTGGCCGATTTTGCGTGTCTTTAAAATGCCGCGCATTTTGGCCACCACGTCGAAGGAGGTATAGCCCGCTTCCTTATAGATATTGATGATTCCGTTCATCCCATCATCTCCGCCAGCACAGGCTTCAGTCTCTCGTAAGCCTCCCTGAAGCATCCGCTGATGTTACAGCCGGCCGCCCGTATATGTCCGCCGCCGCCAAAGCGCTCCGCGATTTTCGTGGCATCCACATTCTCTCCTGTGCGAAGACTGACCCTGCAGACGCCTGTCGGAAGCTCGTACATAAATACAGCGCATTCCACGCCCGCGATATTGCGCAGCTCACTGACAATTCCGGAAAGATCAGAGGTGGACACGCCCAGGTCATGCATTTCCTTCATGGTAATGTGTCCCAGCGCTGCCCTGCCGTCAAAGAGCTGCTCTGTATGCATAAGAACCCAGGCCATGGCCTGCGTTTCCTTCCATGTTTTCTGATAGAAGCTTTCCTGGATCAGCCTCGGAAAATCAATGTGCCGCTCCATCAGCCGTGAGGCAATGATCAGCGTCTGTGACCTGGTATTGGAATACTGAAAGACACCGGTATCATGAATAATACCCAGGTACAGTGCGAGCGCCATCTCATCGTCAATGTCTTCCGGCGGCAGAAGCTCATAGAGGACTTCCGCGCAGGATCCCACCTCGGGACGGACCAGAGAAAAATCACCGTCCCCCGGGTTCGTCTGATGGTGGTCAATGTTGACCTTCACAGCCGCGCTCCGATACAGACTTTCCGCTCTTCCGAGTCTCGCCGGCTCCGTATCCAGGCAGAAAAAGACATCATAGCGCGGCGCGGGCCGGTACTCCGTGTCAATTTCATTGATTCTGGTAATATGCGTAAAGACCAGAGCCGCCTTTTCCAGATAGACATAAACGTGGGCGTCCGGCAGCTTCTTTTTCAGATATAGATACAGTGCCATACAGGAACCCACGCAGTCTCCGTCCGGCCGGATATGGCCGCTGATTCCGATATATTCCGCGTGTTCACATAATTTCAGAATATCTGTCATTTTTCAAATTCTCCGCTGTTTTGCTGTCCGCTTCCCGATCCTGTTTACTTCTGCCGTTTTTCCTGATCTTCCTGCGGAAGTTCCTCATCGCTGCGGTCCGGAATCTGCGCGATCACCTCGTCAATTTTCGCCGACATCTCCACGCCGTACGCGATGGACTGCTCCGCAATAAAGGTAATCACCGGTGTGTTACGCAGATTTAAGTTTCTGGCTAACGCCGAACGGATGAATCCGGAAGCGCTCCTTAACCCTTCCATGGTCGCGGCCTGCTCCTCTTCATCCCCAAGTATGGAAATATAAGCCTTACAGGTCTTTAAATCCGGCGCCACTGTCACGGAAACCACGCTGGTCATAGGAGAAATCCGGGGATCCTTTAACTCTCCCCGGATAATTTCGGCCAGTTCACGCTGCACCTCGCTGTTGATTCTGATATTTTTCACACTGTTTTTGCGCATAATGCTCCCTTCTTGATCAGGCAGGAGAAAGATGCCGCCTGGGAAGGCGCCCTATCGGGGCACCTCCACCATGACATAAGCTTCCACAATATCCAGCTCCTGCATTTTGTCAAAGCCCTCAAAGACAAGACCGCACTCAAACCCGGCCTTTACTTCCTTGACATCGTCCTTGAAACGCTTCAGGCTCGCAAGCTCGCCCTCGTAAATCTGTTCTCCCGCTCTGGTAATGCGGATCTTGCAGTTTCTCTGGATCACGCCGTTCAGCACATAGGAACCGGCGATGTTGCCCACGGCACTCGCCTTGAAGATCTGGCGCACCTCGGCGTGGCCGATGACCTTCTCCTCGTAGATCGGATCCAGCATGCCCTTCATGGCTCTCTCGATATCCTCGATCGCCTGGTAAATCACACGGTAGAGCTTGATCTCCACATGCTCTCTCTCAGCGGTAGACTTGGCTGTCGCGTCAGGTCGTGTATTGAATCCGACTATAATGGCATTGGACGCGCCTGCGAGGGTAACGTCGCTCTCGTTAATCAGGCCGACACCGCCGTGGATGCACTTAACCACCACTTCGTCGTTGGAAAGCTTCTCCAGAGACTGTCTGATTGCCTCCACAGAACCCTGTACATCCGCTTTGATAATCACGTTTAACTGCTTTAACTGTCCGGCCTGAATCTGTCCGTACAGATCATCCAGACTCATGCGCTTTTTGGTCTCCTCCAGCATCTTTTCCTTATACTGGGCCATATAGGTCTGCGCATAGTCCTTGGCTTCCTTGTCACTCGGGTGGGCTAAGAATACCTCACCGGCAGCCGGAACATCGGAAAGTCCGAGGATGGCCACAGGCGTGGAGGGACCGGCCACCTTTACATTCTGGTGCTTATCATTGATCATGGCACGAACCTTGCCATAGCAGGCTCCCGCGGAAATAAAGTCACCTACATGGAGCGTACCCTTCTGCACCAGCACGGTTGCTACCGGGCCACGGCCCTTGTCTAACTGCGCCTCGATCACCAGACCTCTGGCGGTCCTGTCCGGGTTCGCCTTTAACTCCATGACATCCGCGGTCAGCAGAATCATTTCCAGCAGGTTCTCAATGCCCTCACCGGTCTTGGCGGATACCGGGCAGAAGACGGTGCTGCCGCCGTACTGCTCCGCCACCAGCTCATACTCAGTCAGCTGCTGCATGACACGGTCCACATTGGCGCCGGGCTTATCGATTTTATTGACTGCGACGACCACCTCAATACCGGCGGCCTTCGCGTGGTTAATGGCCTCAATGGTCTGGGGCATCACGCCGTCATCCGCGGCCACCACCAGGATGGCGATATCTGTAGAATTGGCGCCGCGCATACGCATCGCGGTAAATGCCTCATGGCCGGGCGTATCCAGGAAGGTGATCTGTCTGCCGCTTGCGGTTGTAACGGTATAAGCGCCGATGTGCTGCGTAATGCCGCCGGCTTCCTTGTCTGTTACATTTGTATTACGGATCGCGTCCAGCAGGGAGGTCTTACCATGGTCTACGTGACCCATGACACAGATGACCGGAGGACGGTTCACCATCAGCTCCTCGTTCTCTTCCTCCTCGCGTAACAGCTCCTCAATGACGTCGACCTTCACTTCCTTCTCGCAGAGGATCTCATAATCCATGGCGATCTCTTCGGCCTCCTCATAGGAGAGCTCCTGGTTCGGATTCATGATCTTGCCCTGCAGGAAGAGCTTTTTGATGATGGCGGCCGGCTGCATCTTCATCTTCTCCGCCAGTTCCTTCAGGGTGATGCTCTCCGACAGCTGAATCACCTTGATCTGCTCCTCAACCACCTCTTCCTTTTTCTCCGGCTTGATGAACTTGCCTGCCTTATTGACAGTTTTACCGGTTTTACCCTTGGTATTCCTGCCTTCATCGGTATAAATATAATTCTTGCGGCTCTTTTTATCCTTATCCTGGCCCTGGCCCTGACGGCGCTCGTCGCGCTTCTGGTCCTTTTTCACACCGACATCCGCGAAGCCGGCGCTTCCAGCGCCCGCCGGACGGCCGGTATTTCTCCTGCCCTGGCCCGGGCGGCTCTGACGGCTGTTGTCAGCATCCTTATCCTTGTCAAAGACCTGACGGCCGCCCATGGAGCCCTGTCCGCGACTGTTAAAGGATCCCTGGCGGCGGTCATCGCTTCTGCGCTCACCGCTGCCGGTACCGGTGCCTCCCTGACGGTATCCGTCGTTTCTCCGTCTTTCCGTACCGGCCTGGCGGTCAGAAGAACGTCCGTCTCTGCCTGCAGCAGATCCCTGGCGGGTGTCAAAGCGGCGCTCCGTGCCCTGGCGGCTGCCGTCTGAGCGGCGATCCGTACTCTGACGAGAGCCGTCGCTGCGGCGTTCGCCAGTTCTGGTACCATCGCTGCGGCGTTCGCCGGTTCTGCCTTCGCTTCTGCGCTCGCCGCCTGCGCCGCGGTTTTCATCCCGCTGTGTACCTCTTGCATCGCTCCTGCGCTCACCTGTCGGCTGACCCTGGCGCGCCTCGCTCTTTTTCTCCGTGCCGGCACTCTGGCGCGTCTCACTTCTGCTCTCACGGCGCGGCTGTTCGGCTTCACTTGCCTGCGGCGCCTGCTCAGGCGCAGGCTTTACGGTCTTCACCGGTGCCTCTTCCACCTTCACAAACGGACGCTTGCGCAGCTCCGGTTCAAACACTTCCACTTTTTTCTCTTCCGCTGCCGGCTTAGGCTGCGGTGCGGGTGCGGGCGCTTTCACCGGTTTCTCGGGTGTCTTCTCTCCTAAAGCCGCCTTAAACTTCGCCGCTACATCCTCCGCCTTCACACCGGAGGCAGGCTTCTGTTTTTTCTCCCTCGGTCTGTCTGCAGAACCCTGTCTGGACGGTTTTTTGCCGGTACCGGAAGGCACATTCATTCCGCTCTTGGAATTCTGCGGATTGCCCACAATCACAATACGTTTTTTCTTTTTCGGCTGATCCTGCTGTGTGCTGTTTTCCTGCACAGGCGCCACCTCCTTTTTTGCCGCGGTTTTTCTGGTACTTACTTCTTTTTCCTGTTCTTTCATTCTGCCCCCTCCATCTGCTTTCTCGTCTGATCTATCTGCCCGCAGACAGCTTTGGCGAAATTAAAATCTGATATTGCCAGAGAAGCTCTCATTTCTTTTCCGATCGCGCGCCCCAGCGTCTCCCGGGTACCATACTCCACAAACGGAACCTGATAAAAGCTGCACTTGTCTTTCAGATGTTTTTTGGTTCCGTCGGATGAATCCGCGGCAATTACCACCAAAAGAGCCTTTCCGTTTTTGATGGCCTCCTCCACGGCATATCCCCCACCGACTACATTTCCGGACTTCATCGCCAGTCCAAGCAGTGATTCCACTTTACTCAGTTTCAATATGGTTAAACTCCTTTGTCAGGCTTTCCATGATTTCTTCCGGGATACGCACCTGAAAGGACCTCTCCAGTCCTCTGTTCCTGATTGCTTTTTCAAGGCAATCCGCGTTCTTACAAAGATATGCGCCTCTTCCGTTTTTTTTGCCTGTCACATCCAGGATAAATGTATCCTCCGGCGTTCTGACCACCCGCATCATTTCCTTCTTGGGTTTCATTTCGCCGCAGCCGACGCACATTCTCATGGGAATCTTTTTACTCATTTATGCTTCCTCATCAACTGTTTCAAAGACCGGATGCCTCATTCTGAATCTGCACTGTCCTCATCATCGGCATCCTCATCCGCCTCATCATCATAATAATCCTCTTCATATTCGGATGCCTCTTCGTCTTCCTCCGCCTCGTCAGCATATCCGTCTTCGTCTTCGTATGACTCTTCTTCCGTATACTCGCCTTCGTACTCCTCATCGTCATACTCTTCGTCGTATTCGGCATACTCCTCGTACTCACTGTCGTCGTCCAGATAATCCTCATAACGGAAGCCGTAGGCGTCTTTGGCCTGGGTCTCACTCTTGATGTCGATCTTATATCCGGTCAGTCTGGCTGCCAGACGCGCGTTCTGACCTTCCTTACCGATAGCCAGGGACAGCTGATAATCGGGAACAACCACCTTGGCGGTCTTTTCATCCGGATCCGCGAACACTGCCACCACCTTGGAGGGTGCGAGCGCGTTCTGAATGAAGTTGCCGGGGTTTTCATCCCAGGGAACGATATCGATTTTCTCTCCGTTTAATTCATCGACAATGGCGTTGACACGGGAACCGTTCATACCAACGCAGGCGCCCACCGCGTCCACATTCTCGTCATGGCTTCTGACTGCCATCTTCGTACGGCTGCCGGCCTCTCTCGCGATGCTCATAATCTCCACGGTGCCGTCGCTGATCTCGGTGACTTCCGCCTCGAACAGGCGCTTCACCAGATCCGGATGCGTTCTGCTGACAGTAATGCGCAGGCCCTTGCGGTTAGAGACTTCCACAATAAACACCTTCACACGCTGGGTGGGCTTTAAGACCTCCCCTTTAATCATCTCGCTCTCTAACAGCAGAGCATCCGCCTTGCCCAGGTTGATGCTGACGCCTCTGTCCACCACACGCTGCACGATGCCGGTTACCACTTTCTTCTCCAGGCCGGCATACTGGTTGTAGACCACGCTGCGCTCTTCCTCGCGGATTTTCTGTAAAATCACGTTTTTGGCGTGCTGAGTGGCAATGCGGCCAAAATCCTTGGACTTGATCTCCACATTGACAGTCTCGTCCACCTGGACGTCAGGATTATATTTGCGTGCTTCCTCCAGAGAAATCTGAGCGGTGGAATCCTCTACCTCTTCCTCCGTAGCAACCACCTGACGCACAGCAAAACACATAAAATCACCGGTCTCTCTGTCAACGACAGCCTTCATGTTCGCGGCGTCAGCTTTGCCGAAATGATTTTTGCAGGCGGCAATCAGAGAGGTCTCGATCGTCTCAAACATGACCTCCTTGCTGATCTGCTTTTCCTTCTCCAATAGATCCAGCGCCTCCAACAGTTCTTTATTCATTGCTTCCTTCTCCTTCTGAAAAATATCTAAAAATCCAGTGCCAGGCGAATCACCGCCAGGTCCTTACGCAGAAATTTCTTCTCTTCCTCCCCACAGTCGATTGTGATGCTTTCTTCATCAAATGATTTCAGGATGCCGGAGAATTCCTTGGCTCCGTCCACCGGCCGGTAGGTCTTGCATTCAATCTCCTGTCCCAAGGCGCTTTTTAAGTGGCGGTCCTTTTTCAGCACTCTGCCAAGACCCGGGCTCGACACCTCTAAAATATAAGCGTCCTCTATAAAATCTTCCTCGTCCAGTCTGTCGGAAAGTGCGCGGCTGACGTTTTCACAATCATCAATCGTAACCCCCTGCGGCTTGTCAATATACGCGCGCAGATACCAGTCGCCGCCCTCCTTCACATATTCCACATCGTAAATATCAACCTGATATTGCTCCGCGATGGGAACAAGAAGGGCCTCGGTTTTATCCGCGCAGGACTCCTGCTTAGCCATAATCATAACCCCTTTCACCTGATACTGAAAAAGAGCTTGCCGGGGCAAACTCTCATCATCATTGAGTATTTAATTGAACCTTATACACTCTAACACTCTTTTTGAGCAAATGCAAGGTTTTTTTGAAAATAATGGCACAAAATCAGCAAAGAAAGCGTCCCACCACCGGGATTCTGCGAAGCAGTGCGGCCACAATATTGCAGATCACAAAACAGCCCAGTGCCAGAAACGGTATGCCAAAGACATTGCAGATCGACATACTGTCGATTCCCCTGGCCTCCAGGAATTCCAGAAGACCCAGATGCATCACATAAACTCCAAGCGTATTCTCAGAAACTTCCCGGATCAGTTTTTCAGCCCGCACAGAAAATCTGTGCTTACCCACCTCATTCTGAAATAAAACAAACAGAGCAACACACACCAGAAATGTAAAAATGCTGAAGCTGTCAAACACGCCCGCCTGCCCTTCCCCTCTTTGCAGAGAAAGAAGATTGCTCACCACTGCCGCGCACACCAGGCCCAGTGCCCCGAGCAGATAAATCAGGCGGGATTTTTGCGCGGACGGCGGATATCGGTACAGGTAATACCCGAGTATGAAATACCCCACGTAGCCTCCCATCAGTTCCACTTCCAGAAGCCACATCACCTGACTGACTGTTTCCGATAAAAGGAAGACAGAGATCGTTTCCCTGCCAATCTTTAACACCAGAAAGAGCAGCAGAAAATATTCCATCTGTTTTCTGGTGCAGTGATCCGTAAAGACTTTCAGCACGGGAACAAGCATATAAATACCGATCATCATCGGCAGAAACCAGAGGTGATATTTTCCCGACAGCATCTGTTTGAAGCAGTCCTTTAAGGTCATCTCGTAATACTCCATCAGGCCAATGCTTCTGACCAGACCATACAGACAGCTCCATACCCCGCAAATCACCGCGAGGCGGAGAATATTTCTCCGGTACAGGCGGGAAATATCAACCTCGCCCTCTTTGGAAAGGAACAGCATGCCGCTGATCATTGCAAAGACCGGAACCCCGAACCTTGACACCGCATCGTAGCTGTTGCAGACAAGCCAGGAAACACTGTCTACCGGCAGAGAATACCAATACTGGGCGGAAGTGTGAATCATGACGACGCTGAAGGCTGACACAATACGCAGCAGGTCAATATATGTCTTTCTGGATTTCTGACTGTTTGTGAGATTATTTTCCATCTTCTGTATTTCCACTGTCGCGTTTCCACGCCTCTCGACAGAGTTTCCGCGGAAAGGCAATTCTCAAAAATTTCTTAAGATGATTATACCCTCTCTTTCTGCTCATGGCAAGAGAAAAAGGCGCCCGCTCTCAACGAGCAGGCGCCTCCAAATTCAAATATTATATTTATTAATATTCCTGCTGGGGCATGGCAGCCGCCGGAGCTACAGGCTCCTTGATGTCCGCCACAACGCTCTCGGTCGTCAGCAGGCTGCTGGCAACGCTGGTCGCGTTCTGCAGTGCGCTTCTGGTCACCTTCGCCGGATCCAGAATGCCTGCGGTCACCATATCCACATACTGCTCGGTCAGCACATCAAAGCCAATACCGGGCTCTGCCTCGGATACCTTATTGATGATCACGCTACCCTCCAGGCCAGCGTTGGCCGCGATGTGATACAGGGGCGCTTCCAGAGCTTTCAGAACGATCTGCGCGCCGGTCTTCTCATCGCCTTCCAGCGTATCAGCCAGAGCAGCTACCTTCTTGGAAGCGTGAATATAGGTGGATCCGCCGCCAGGAACGATACCCTCTTCCACAGCCGCTCTCGTAGCAGCCAGAGCATCCTCCATGCGCAGCTTCATTTCCTTTAACTCCGGCTCGGTCGCAGCGCCGACACGGATAACAGCTACGCCGCCGGCCAGCTTCGCCAGACGCTCCTGAAGCTTTTCCTTATCGAAATCAGAAGTGGTCTCCTCGATCTGCTTTCTGATCTGGGAAATTCTGGCAGCGATCTCCGCCTTGTCACCCTCGCCGTCCACGATCACGGTGTTCTCTTTCTGCACCTTCACGCTCTTGGCGCGGCCCAGCATATCCATGGTGGTATCCTTCAGCTCATAGCCCAGCTCCTCGCTGATGACCTTGCCGCCGGTCAGAATGGCGATATCCTGCAGCTGGTCCTTTCTGCGGTCGCCGTAGCCGGGAGCCTTGACAGCGACAACATTGAATGTGCCGCGCAGCTTATTAACAATCAGAGTGGTGAGTGCCTCGCCCTCAACGTCCTCCGCGATGATCAGCAGACGTGCGCCGGACTGAACCACCTGCTCTAACAGCGGCAGGATCTCCTGAATGTTGGAAATCTTTTTGTCTGTGATCAGGATGTACGGATCGTCTAAAACCGCTTCCATCTTATCCATATCGGTACACATATAGGAGGAAACATAACCTCTGTCGAACTGCATGCCTCTGACCAGATCCAGCTCGGTCTGCATGGTCTTGGACTCCTCGATGGTGATGACGCCGTCGCCGGAAACCTTCTCCATTGCATCCGCTACCAGCTCACCGACCTTCTCATCGCCCGCAGAAATTGCAGCGACTCTGGCGATCTGATCTCTGCCGTTGACCGGGGAGCTCATCTCCTTAATGGCCGCAACCGCTTCATCAGAAGCCTTCTTCATACCTTTTCTTAAAATGATCGGGTTTGCACCGGCCGCCAGGTTTCTCATGCCCGCATTGATCATGGCCTGTGCCAGAACAGTCGCTGTGGTGGTGCCGTCACCAGCAACATCATTGGTCTTGTTGGCAACCTCTTTTACCAGCTGTGCGCCCATGTTTTCAAAATTGTCTTCCAGCTCGATCTCTTTTGCGATGGTTACGCCATCGTTGGTGATGAGCGGTGCGCCGTAGGACTTGCCCAGCGCCACGTTTCTGCCCTTCGGTCCAAGCGTCACTCTTACGGTGTCCGCAAGCTTATTCACACCCTGCTCTAAAGACGCTCTCGCTTCTGCGCCATATTTGATTTCCTTTGCCATTTCTTTTTCCCTCCCGTTTATTTCAGTACTGCCAGAATATCGCTCTGCTTTACGATGATATATTCAGTATCCTCAACCTTGACTTCAGTTCCCGCATATTTGGAGAAAATCACGTTGTCGCCGACGCTTACCTCCATTTTAACTTCCTCGGTGCCGGGGCCAACCGCGATGACTTCCGCCTGCTGCGGCTTCTCCTTATTCTGTCCCGGAAGTACAATACCGGATTTGGTGGTTTCCTCAGCTTCCAGCTGCTTCAATACAACTCTGTCACCCAATGGAACTAATTTCATTTCGATGAACCTCCTTTTATACAATTGTGATCATTCTCATATTATTAGCACTCATTTCTCTCGAGTGCTAAAACATATAATAATCCTTTTTTTGGAAATTGCAAGCCCTATTTTGAATTTTACCTTTTTTTTATGAAATTTATGAAATTGACACAAATGAATGATACCATGCAAAAAGGAAGAAACCTTCCAGTCTCTTCCTTTGTAAATCATGATGTTCATATGTACGCTTCGGCGCCTGCTCTCCGGACTGCTCTTATACGCACTTGATCTCCAGATAGCCGCGCAGCTGTGTGAAATCATACTCATCCAGCACGCCCAGGTTCGGATCGTAATATTTGCCGTCATAGTGCACCAGATAATGGCTGAACCGTCCCAGCTTCTCCATCATGATGCAGCACTTGGGCAGCACCACATTCGGGTCGCCCTGCGTATAATTGATGATATCCGTATGATCGATGCCGAAATAATTCAGCGCGGAAATCATGCGGCCCATGGTCGCCTGCCATTCTCTGCAGTCCATCACGTTGATCACCTCGGCGATGGTCACGCCTGCCAGCATGGCTACGCAGGTCTGGCCGCAGAGGCCGTCGGATGGCTGGAGAATGATATCGATGCCGTCAATCTCACGGATCGGATTCTCAAACGAATAGGGGCTGTGCTGGTCCATGCGGATCAGGGACCCGGATACATGGAGCAAAAGCTTGTGCGATGTAGTCAGATCAATACCCTCCAGATCCTCGTTCTTTAAATGGATCATGTAGTTGCCCTTTTCCACCGGCAGAAGCTCACAGGCGATGATGCGGTTGTCCAGCACTACGTCGGCCTGGATCACCTCACGCTGTTTGCAGACCTCCCAGATATTGAACGGGATCTGTACGAAACCGCCGTTCTCCTTGGACTCGATCTTACAGTCAAAGTAATAACGCATGATGTTACCTCCCAAAATTTTATGTTTTTTGCTGAAAACTTTTCTTAGTCAGTGTAGCATATTTTTCCGTATAAAGAAAGTATTTTTTTGATACAAGGGACCCAAAGTCAGAGCCCCCTACACCTCCGGTATCCCATCCGGCCTGGTCAGCCCTTCCTTCGCCAGAGCGTCCGCCCGGTCATTATAAGTATCCCCGGAGTGCGCCCTCACCTTCGTAAAGGTAATGGAAATGTACCGCTGACGTGAGCGCATATAGGCGGCATATTTCTGCGTCAGCTCCTTTTTCGCCTTCCAGGCGCCTGTCACCCACTTTTCGATGCCCTCGTAATCATAGCGGATTTCCAGGTCGTGATAGCCCTTGACGCAAGCGTAGCGCGCAGCATACATGGCACCCAGCATCTCCCCCGCCACGTTGCGGATGGCCAGAGAATCCCCGTTCGAGCCGCTGCCGTTTCTCTCGATCACTTCTCCTTCAGGCGTTAAAAGTACACAGCCGAACGCGTATTTGGAAAGCGCTTCATTATAGCTGCCGTCCACATAAGCGATCAGCTTTCCCTTCGGGGGGAATATTTCTTCCAAATAAAGCTCCTTTCTGAAGCGGTCAGCTCACTTGCTGCAGACGGCAGTCCGGACAAATCACTCACAGACAGCAGAACCGGCCGCCCCTGGCGAAACCTCTCACAGGCGCTCTAACAGCGCCCATGCCGCCTCGATTGTCTTATCCATGTCGAAATATTTATAGTTGCCGAGTCTGCCGCCGAACCAGACCTTTTCCTCCTGATCCGCCAGTGCCTTGTACTGTTCGTACAGCGCGGTGTTGGTGTCATCATTGATCGGATAATAGGGTTCCATGCCGGGCGCCCACTCCGTCGGATACTCCCGGCTGATGACTGTCTTGGGCTGCGTCCCGAACTCGAAGTGCTTGTGCTCGATGATCCGGGTGTAGGGCACCTCCCGCTCCGTGTAATTAACCACGGCATTGCCCTGGTAATTCTCACAGTCTAAAACCTCATTCACAAAGGAAACCGTGCGGTACTCGAGCGGTCCATAGCAGAAATCATAGTAAGAATCGATCATGCCTGTATAGATGGTGCGGTCCGCGATATCCGGATTTTCCTGAACAAACGTCTTGTAAGCCGTATTCAGCAGGATGTCCGTGCCCTCGAACATTTTTTCCACGATCTGCGTGTAGCCGCCGATGGGAATGCCCTGATAACGATCATTGAAATAATTATTGTCATAGGTAAAGCGAAGAGGAAGGCGTTTGATAATAAAAGCCGGCAGATCTCTGCAGTCCCTGCCCCACTGCTTTTCCGTATACCCCTTCACCAGTTTTTCATAAACGTCAGGTCCAACCAGGGAAAGCGCCTGCTCCTCTAAATTTTTCGGCTCGTCAATCTCAAGCTCCTCAATCTGCTTTGCAATCTTTTCCTTCGCCTGGGCGGGTGTGATCACGCCCCACAGAGCATGGAAGGTATTCATATTAAACGGCAGATTGTACAGCTCGCCGCGGTAGCGTGCCACCGGAGAATTGATGTAGTGATTAAAATCCGCAAAGCTGTTGATGTATTCCCAGACCTTTTTGTTGCTGGTATGGAAAATATGGGCTCCGTATTTATGAACCTGGATGCCCTCCACCTCCTGTGTATAAATATTGCCTCCGATGTGACCGCGCACGTCAATTGCAAGACAGCTCTTCCCCTTTTTCGTCAGCGCTTCGGCGCAGACTGCCCCGAACAGGCCGGTGCCGACAATCAGATAATCATATTTTTCTTTTAAATGCATAACCTTCACCCCCTTAGTTAAACCCGTAAACCTTCTGTGATATCTTATATACCCAGACCGCGATTTTCCTGCCGGCTTTTCCCGGCAGATTCACGCCCACACCAAGAATTGTATGCCTGAGTTTTGAATATAGACCCTCATCCATTTCCCGGATGTCTTCCCAGAGCTGCTTTTTCTTCGCCAGGTTCTCCTCTGTACCGCTCCTGATCGCCAGAACGGAGGAAATGGTGGTGATGATGGAGAGATAATTAAACATATATTTCTGCAATGGCCCGTCCTTCGGCGCGGATTTCAAATAGGACTGCGCCATCAGGCGGTTCACCCGCATCTGCTGGTCGAGGCGCCCGATCATCACCTTCTCGTTGACCGACTGATCCTCTCTGCCTATGTAATAATGATACAGTACCTTGTCCAGATAATAAATATGCTTCACGTAAGGGAAGGGATCGAAAACAAAAATATTATCCACGTAAAAGGTATGCTTCGGCAGCACCATGCCGCTCTGCCTGAGCACCTCCGTGCGGTAAATAACCGCGTGCATCAGGAGATATTTGCCAACCGGGAAGGGCTTCATCTCCTCCCAGGTAAAGACCCTGCCCACCGGCATGTATTTGCTGTACTCCATGGTCTTTTTGTGTGTAACGCCGACCTTGTCATAAAGGAAGTTGGTGACAAACATATCCACGCTCTCCCCAAGCTCCTCCAGTCGGTCCATGACCTCTTTCAGGACCTGCTCATCCACCCAGTCGTCGCTGTCCACGACCTTATAAAATAAGCCTGTCGCGTTTTTTATTCCTGTATTAACCCCTTCCCCGTGGCCGCCGTTCTCCTGATGGATGGCCTTCACAATGGTGGGGTACGCACTCTCATATCTGTCAGCGATGGCGCCTGTCTCATCCTTCGACCCGTCGTCCACAATCAGAATCTCAATCCGCTCGCCCGCGGAGAGAAGCGTCTGAATACAATGCTCCATATATGCCGCGGAGTTGTAGGACGGAACCGCCACGCTTAACACTTTTCTGCTCATGTATATTGCCTTTCTTTTTCTACCTGATGAAAAACAGCAGAGTCCCTGTCATACATCTGCTGAAAGTTATCGTAACATAAAAAAGATATAACTTCAATCCGAAAAAATATTTATTTCCTCTTGCAATATCCCTGATTATCTGCCAAAATGAAACCTGTGCGCAAAACGCGCCGGATTCAGAACAGACTGCGCGATTCTTCACTGCGGTTTAAGCATATGGTCACCGTAAATACAGATATATGAGGCAAAGGAGTTTTTTATGATATCAGCCAACAACGTAACCTACCGCGTGGGCAAAAAGGCCCTCTTTGAGGATGTGAGCATCAAATTCACCGAGGGCAACTGCTACGGCATCATCGGCGCGAACGGCGCCGGCAAATCCACCTTTTTAAAAATTCTCTCCGGGGAGTTGGAGACCACGAGCGGCGACATAGCCATGACGCCCGGACAGCGCTTAAGCGTGCTGGAGCAGGATCACTTCAAATATGAGGAATATCCCGTCATGGACGTGGTCATCATGGGGAACCAGCGCCTGTATGAGATTATGAAAGAGAAAGACGCCCTTTATGCCAAGGAGGATTTTACCGACGAGGACGGCATTAAGGCGAGCGAGCTGGAGGGCGAGTTTGCCGAGATGGACGGCTGGGAGGCGGAGTCAAACGCCGCTACCCTCTTAAACGGCCTGGGAATCGGCGAAGACCTGCACTACTCTCTCATGAGCACCTTAAACGGCAACGAGAAGGTGAAGGTGCTGTTAGCACGGGCGCTTTTCGGAAGCCCCGACATCCTGCTGCTCGACGAGCCTACCAACCACTTAGACCTGGATGCCATCGACTGGCTGGAGGAGTTTCTGATTAACTTCGAGAATACCGTCATCGTGGTCAGCCACGACCGTTATTTCTTAAATAAAGTCTGCACACATATTGCAGACATCGACTACGGCAAGATTCAGCTTTACGCCGGCAACTACGACTTCTGGTATGAGTCCAGCCAGCTGCTGATCCGCCAGATGAAGGAAGTCAACAAAAAGAAGGAAGAGAAAATCAAGGAGCTGCAGGAGTTCATCTCCCGCTTCTCCGCCAACGCCTCCAAATCCAAGCAGGCTACCAGCCGCAAGCGGGCACTTGAAAAAATCGAGCTGGACGAGATCAAACCCTCCAGCCGCAAATATCCCTATATTGACTTCCGCCCGGACCGCGAGATCGGCAATGAGGTTCTGGAGGTGAAAAATCTCTCCAAAACCATCGACGGCGTGAAAGTACTTGACAATATCTCCTTCATCATGAACCATGATGACAAGATCGCCTTCGTCGGCGGCAATGAGCACGCGAAGACCACTTTATTCCGCATTCTGATGGGCGAGCTGGAGCCGGACGAGGGGAGCTTCAAGTGGGGTGTCACCACCTCGCAGGCCTATTTTCCGATGGATTACACCGCAGAATTTGACAACGACTACACCATCGCGGACTGGCTGATGGGCTACTCCCCGGTGGACGATATCACCTATGTGCGCGGCTTCTTAGGGCGGATGCTCTTCGCTGGCGAGGACGGCGTCAAAAAGGTAAAGGTTCTCTCCGGTGGCGAAAAGGTGCGCTGCCTGCTTTCCAAGATGATGATCAGCGGCGCGAATGTTCTGATTTTCGACGAACCGACCAACCACCTGGACATGGAATCCATCACCGCCCTCAATAACGGCATGATCAAATTCCCGGGCGTGGAGCTATTCTCCTGCCGTGACCACCAGCTGGTGCAGACCACGGCCAACCGCATTATGGAGATTTTGCCGAACGGAACCCTGATTGACAAGATGACCACCTACGATGAATACCTGGCAAGCGATGAAATGGCCCGCAAGCGCACCGTCTACACCGCAGCCGACACCGATACAGAAGAAGCATAGTGTGAAAGGAAGCAAATCTTTCCGCACTTTTCATGCCGCCAACCAAAGGGCGGCGGAATGGAGATGCACATGAGAGCAGTTGACCTTCATACCCATTCATACAAATCTGACGGCAGCAAGTCTCCTTCCGAACTGGTGGATATGGCTGTGCAAATCGGCCTTGCCGCCATGGCGCTGACTGACCACGATACCGTCGACGGCGTTCAGGAGGCGATGACACACGCGCAGGACCTGCGCGCAGCCGGCGTTGAAAATGTCCCGGAAATCATCCCCGGCGTGGAGCTTTCCACCGACAAATGGGGCGAGGATATCCATGTCGTAGGCTTATATATCGACATCCACAACGCGCCCTTACAAAAAGCGCTGGATGATTTTGTCATCAAGCGGGAAAAAAGAAATGAGCAGATGTGTGACAGGCTGCGTGAGCTTGCCGGTTTTGATATTTCTTACGAAAAGCTGACCGCTGCTTATCCGGGCGCGGTTCTGACCAGGGCACATTACGCCACCTATCTGATTCAGAAGGGCTATGTCCAGAATACAAAAGAGGCCTTCGCCAAATACCTTGGCGAAGACACCCCCTACTTCGTGCCGCGGGATAAAATCTCTCCCGTGGACGCGGTCCATCTGATTTTAAACGCGGGCGGCATTCCTATCCTGGCCCACCCCATGCTCTATGATCTGACGGAAGCGCAGCTGGAGGCCCTGATCTGCGAGATGAAATCGGCCGGTCTGGTCGGCATCGAAGCCATCTACTCCACCTACACGCCCGAACAGGAACGCTATGTGCGCAGACTCGCCGCACAGTATGAATTGCTGCTCTCCGGCGGCAGCGACTACCATGGCGACGCCAAGCCCGCCATTTCTCTGGGCACCGGTTTCGGAAAACTCTTCGTGCCGGAGGAAGTGCTGCATATACTGAAACTGCACCGTTGATTTTCTGCACATCTCATACCGAGGGCCGCCAGGCCGATTTTGTCTGAGCGAGCGCCTTCTGTGCATCGGTGGGAATCAAAACCCGCATGATATGTGACGCACAGTGAAACGAGCCAGACAAAATCGGCCTGGCGGCCCGACACCGAGTCTGCATCTAAGCCTCTCACGCCTCCACAACCAGATACCTTCCATCCCCGACCGTGAACACCTCGCTTGCCTCCAGGATTTTCTTCCCCTTGAGGCCATACGTATCCAGCCCCTCTTCCTCAAAGAATTCCCAGACCTCCTTCACAGAATCAACCACCACCGCCATGCCCTCCTCAAGGAACTCCCTTGCTTCCTTCTTCGTGGAGAACACCTTCTTATACAGCAGCTGTTCCTGCTTATCCAGAAAACACTGCAGCACCGCGTCGTCAAACTGTTCCGTCATGTTCCTTCTCCCAATTTTACTCTACCAAACTGCATCAGACAGGCCGTTCTATGACAGACATTATCTTATCGAGTGCATGCGTGCGACCTGCCAGCCTGACACTTTAAAGTAATGTGCCGCACGGTTAAGCGAGAAAGATAATGTCTGGCACAGAGCGGCCGTCACTTATGCATGCTACAAAAGCTCCAGCAGCTCCTCCGGCCTCTCGATAATCTTCTGCGCCCTGTGCTTTTCTAACTCCGCCCGGTCACGGAACCCCCACAGGACCCCAACCGTCGTTGCTCCTGCCGCGTTGCCGGTAATCATATCCGTCGCGGAATCGCCCACAAACAGGACATCCTTTGCCTCCATATCCCAGCCGTTTAAAATTTCCTGTACGCCCTGGGGGCTCGGCTTTTTGGCAATCCCCTGCCTGTGTCCAAGCACCGTGTCAAACAAATCCCTGCCAAACAGACTGTAAACCACATCCAAAGTTCTCTCCTGCGGCTTGTTCGACAGCACCGCGAGTCTGATCCCGTTTGCCTTCAGTTCCTGAAGCGTCTCCAGCATACCCGGGTATACCGTCACATTGAACAGGCACTCCTCCTTAAAGATGATCTGATATTTCGCGTAAGCCTTCTCGTAAAGCTTCAGGTCCTCATCCCCGGAATAAATCAGGCAGCGCCTGATCAGCGTATCCGCGCCTTCTCCCACAAAATAACGGTATTTCTCCAGGGGAATATCCGGAAGCTTACAGGAACGCATGGCGTAATTACCGCAATAGGCGATGGATTCCAGCGTGTCCGCGAGCGTGCCGTCCAGATCAAAAATCACACCCTTGACCCTTCCGCTGCCCAAGGAGGCTGCCGGATGGGCGTCCCCCATATCAATCAGGCCGCACTTTTTCATATTCGCGTAGAGAGCCGCCACCGGCAGCCCCACAACATTGCTGTAGTCCCCGCAGATCTCCGTTACATAGGCCGCGAATTCATTCTGAATACCGTAGGCGCCGGCCTTATCCAGGCAGGTTTCCTTCTCCACATAATCCTGAATCTCAGCCGCGGTCATAGGCGCCACCTTGACCTCCGTCATATCATAAAATGTATGCGTTCTGACTTCCTCATGGTCCATCCAGATCATGGTCACGCCGGTAAAGACCTGATGCGCCTTTCCGGAGAGGCGCTTTAACATCTTCGCCGCCCGCTCTTTTGTCCCGGGCTTCCCATAAATCAGCTGATCCTGAACCACAATTGTGTCCGCCCCCAGTACAAGAGCATTCTCCTGCTCCTCATCGGTAAGCTTTTCCCAGACATTTTCCGCTTTCTGGTCAGACAGCTCACAAACAATTCTGGAAGGTCTTTTCTCCGTAATTTTTTCCTCGCAGTCGCTGGGAATGACTTCACAGTCCCAGCCCATCTGTTTCAGCAGTTCCTTTCTTCTCGGGGACGCGCTGCCCAGTATTATCTTTTTTCTGCAATTCATATTGCTCCCCCTGTTACAGTCTGAAACCAGCAGACCTTTTCATTCCATCCATACTTACTCATCTTCCGCTGCCATTCTGGGAATGAAGACGCGGCTCATCTGATTTTTTTCACCGTTTTGCTTCGCGTTTTCCATGGCCTGTGCGCAAAAGTATGCCTGACTGCCAAACTTTTCCTTGCCCCGCAGATCCACTCTCTCATAATTGCCGTCAGGTTTTAAGATTCTCGCTTTCAGCGTATCCTTTAACTGCGTATCCAGAATGCCATAAGCCTTTTCCTTTAAGGCCGGATCCTCGATCGGGAACAGAATCTCCACACGCCGCTCCAGATTTCTCGGCATCCAGTCCGCGCTGGAAGCATAGATTTCCTCCTTGCCGCCGTTCTCAAAGTAAAAGATTCTGCTGTGCTCCAGAAAATATCCCACGATGGAACGCACAGAAATGTTCTCAGACACACCAGGAATCCCCACCTTCAGACAGCAGATACCGCGCACGATCAGGTCAATCTGCACCCCCGCGCCGGAAGCTCTGTATAAAGCCTCGATCACATCGGGATCGCAGAGAGAATTCATCTTGGCAATAATCCGCGCGCTGCGGCCGGCCCGCGCGTAATCGGCCTCCCTGTCGATCAGGTAAATAAAGCGGTCCTTCAGCCACAGAGGCGCTAAAGAAAGCTTATTCCAGTGGAGAGGCTCCGAATACCCGCTCAGCATATTGAACACAGCTGTCGCGTCCTCGCCGATGGCGTTCGCGCAGGTAAACATGCCCACGTCCGTATACAGTCTGGCAGTGGAATCATTGTAATTGCCGGTGGCAAGATGCACATAGCGCCGGATACCGTCCTCCTCGCCGCGCACCACCAGCGTAATCTTGGAATGGGTTTTCAAACCCACCAGGCCATAGATGACATGACAGCCGGCCTTCTCCAGCATCTTCGCCCAGCCGATGTTGTTTTCCTCATCAAAACGGGCCTTTAACTCCACCAGCACCGTGACCTGTTTGCCGTTCTCCGCCGCCTGGGCTAAGGCCGCGATGATCGGAGAATTGCCGCTGACACGGTAGAGCGTCTGCTTGATGGCCAGCACATCGGGATCCTGCGAAGCCTGTTTTACAAACTGTACCACAGGATCAAATGATTCATATGGATGATGCAGCAGAATATCCTTCTGACGGATCAGCGCAAAAATATCCTCACAATCCACAAAGTCCGGATGCGGCTGCGGCGTGAACTTCTCCATTTTCAGATGATCAAAGCCATTCAGGCCGTACACCTTCATCAGATAGGTCAGGTCCAGCGGTCCGTCAATATAATAAATGGAATTCTCCTTGATTGACAGCTCCTTTTTCAGGATTTTCAGCAGATCCTTATCCACGCTGTCCTCCACCTCCAGCCGGATCGCTTCTCCGCGCTGGCGTTTTTTGATCTGATGCTCAATTTCCTTCAACAGATCCTCAGAATCATCCTCATCAATGTCAAACTCCGCATCCCTGGTAATGCGGAAGGGATACACACATTCAATATCATAATTCAGGAAGAGCTTCTCCATATTCCGCTCGATGACTTCCTCTAACAGAATGATGCCTTTTACACCGTTCTCATCCGCGGGCAGCTCCACCACCCTGGGCAGAAGTCCGGGCACCTGCACAGTGACAAACTCACGTTCCTCCATGTTCCTTCCTTTTTTCTTATGCACCAGGGCGCCCAGGTTCAGGGATTTATTGCGAATCAGCGGAAACGGCCTGGACGAATCCACCGCCATCGGCGTCAGCACCGGATAAACGGTGTTCATAAAATAGCGGTCCACAAATTCCGCGTCCGCTCTTCCTAAATCCTCATGCCGCTTCACCACCCGCAGACCATTCTGCAAAAGCCCGGGGATCAGGGAGCGGTTCAGCGTGCTGTACTGTGTCTGTACAAAGGTATGGATCTCTGTATCCAGCGCTTCAAGCTGCTCTTTTGCCGTCATGCCCGCAATATCCCGTTTTTCCGGGTGGCCATGGGCCTGATCGATCAGACTCGCCACACGCACCATAAAGAATTCATCCAGATTGGAGGCTGTAATGGAGAGAAATTTCAGCCGTTCAAAAAGAGGAAGAGATCTGTCTCTGGCCTCCTCCAGAATCCTTAAATTGAATTTCAGCCAGCTTAACTCTCTGTTGACATAGTATTTCGGCTTTTTTAAGTCAGGCTGCTTTGTCTCTTTTATCTCTGCTGCTTCCTGCTTTTCCATGTTTTTGTCCGGTTTTTCCATGCTCAGGCCTCCCGCGAAATTCTTTTCTGTCTGATTTCCACTTTTACATTGAATACCTCCTCAAAAAAGGCGGTACGTTCTGTCACCAGGCCCTTTTCCAGGGAAATATCCTGTTCCGTCTCCACACTGATGATGAGTCTGTCATCCTTTAACTGACACTTCACCACACCGAATTTCTGTTTGTGGCTGCGGTCCAGTCCGTTCGCCACGCGCAATATCGCCGTCAGCTTCGCGATAGTCAGATAGGTCTGCTGATCCACATTTCTGCGCAGCCACAGTTCAGAATCCTCAAAGTCATCATGATTGAAGCGCACCACATTTGCGACAATTTCCTGTTCTAAGTGCGACAGGCCTATAATCTCCGTCGATTTGATGATGCTGTAGGAACAGGACCCCATGGTACTGATACTGATATATTTACCGCAGTCATGAAGCAGGGCGCTGATGCGCAGAAGCAGCCGCTCCCGCTTGCCCAGACCGTGAATTTTCCTGACACTGTCAAAAATTGCCAGCGCCAGCTGCTCAAGCGTTTCACTCCGTTTTCTGGAGCCCATATAGCGCTTGCTGATATTATAAACGGACGCGATGATATCCTTCTCAAAATCGTGATATTTTGTGACCAGCTTATGCTGTTCTCCGTAGTCATAACCGATCCCGTCGCACAGCTCAGCTCCGGGCACCCAAAGGGTCTCCGCTCCCGTCACCTCCATCACCCGTTTTAAGAGAACACCGGACAAAAGCATCGTATCAACACTGTTCTCCGGCTCCTGTAAAAGCCTCGACACTTCCATTTTGCTGGCGGAGGCAGCCTTCTTCATCAGCTCATTAAACTCTTCGCTGTTCCAGAAACCCTGGCCG
The DNA here is from genome assembly GCA_021199495.1 of Lachnospiraceae bacterium. GTDB lineage: Bacteria > Bacillota > Clostridia > Lachnospirales > Lachnospiraceae > RGIG6307. The sequence goes on from JAJQHY010000036.1 coordinate 53,216, forward strand.
TATTCATGCCCGGTCTTTTTCATCAGATAACGGGACAGATGCTCATCCACCATGATCACATTGGTGATCTTCTGCCCCTTTAAATACATGCGTTTGAAGACAGAAAGCTGCGGATTCGCCAGCTCCAGAATCAGGGATTCCATGTTCTGCTCATCCGCTTTCAGCCGTGACAGCTGATCCTTAAGTCTTAAAAAGCCCAGCCGCAGCTGCTGTGTGCAGACCAGCGTATCCTTATCGAATAAAGAGATCTGCAGGCCGCCTCCGCAGATATCCACGATTGCGGTTCCCTGTTCAATAATATGCTGAAAGGTCTCGCTCTTGGCGGCAATGGCCTTATAATTCAGGTATCGCTGCTCCGCGTTGCTTAAGACCTGAATCTTGATGCCTGTGCGCTGTTCCACCTGGTCACAGAACAGGAGGGTATTGGACACTTCGCGCAAAGCGCTGGTGCCGTAGGCGGTATACTCCGTCACACGATATTCCTTCATAACCGTCTGGAACTGCCTTAACACACGGAAAATCTCATCCATGTGCTCGTCACGGATTCTGCCGAGCGTATAGGCGTCCGTCCCTATGTCCATGCTGTGATGAAGTCTCTCAATCTGGCGCATCCTGCCGTCCTGATACTCAAATATCTTCATGGACAGACCAAAGGATCCCGCCTCAATCGCCGCGAACATTTTCACTGCCATACCTTTCAAACCTCCTCATACAAGCCTGACCGTTTTCCAGACCCTTCCTCCATAAAAGCGCTCTTGCGGGCATCTGTTTTCCCGCGTTTAATAATTTCCCAGGATCTTCATGCTCCGGGTTTCCTCCCTTAAGCCCCGCAGCGCGTTTTTCACCGCGCTGTCAGCGAGGTTCCCCTCAAAATCAATAAAGAACCGATATTCCCAGTTTCTGCCCTCGATGGGCCTGGACTCAATTTTGGTCATATTCAGATCATTAAAGATAAAATGGGAAAGCATATGATATAAAGACCCGCTCTCATGCGGAATCTCAAAACAGATACTGATCTTTCGCGCATCCTTACAGAAAATCTTCTGATTGGTCACCACAATAAAACGCGTGCAGTTTCCCTTCTCGTCATTGACCCCGCGTTCTAAAATTTCGAGTCCATATGCTTCAGCGGCAGTTACACCCGCGATGGCTGCCTGATCCGTTTTCGCATCCGCCACCACCTTCTGCGCCGCGAAGGCATTGTTTTTCATACTGATCTGCTGCCAGCCCGTATTTCCCAGATATCTGGCGGTCTGCATCAGGGACTGCGGGTGAGAATAAACCACGCGGATATCCTCCTTCTTCGTCCCCGGAAGCGCTAACAGACACTGTTCGATCTCAATAATCTGCTCTCCCACGATATAATTGTCAAATTCCTGCAAAAGATCATAAATCTCACTGACAATACCGGCCGTGGAATTCTCTATGGGCAGCACGGCAAAATCAGCGCTCCCCTCCTCGATGGCGCACATGGCGTCCCGGAAGGTTTCCACATGGAAGCTGTTGACATCCTTCCCGAAAAAACGCTGCATGGCGGCCTGAGAATAGGCACCCTCCGCGCCCTGAAAAACCACACGGGCCTTTTTTAAGTCCAGCTGTTCCACCTCCATAAAGGGCAGCCTGCCCATGGCGCCCGCATCCGAGAGCATCTGATACTGCATCTTCCTGCTGGTGCTCATAATCAGTTCAAACAGCTCCTGCACACCGGTCCGGTAGGTGTCTTTGTTCACCAGGGAACAGACAGTATGAAGCTTTTCCTGCTCTCTTTGTGCATCAAAAACCTTTTTGCCGTTCTCAATTTTATACTGCGCCACTTCCCGGCACACATCCATACGCTGCTCATAAAGACTGACGATCTGCCGGTCTATGATATCAATTTTATCTCTTAAGTCTGTCAGGTCCTGCGCCATATATACGTATCCTCTGTTTTCTGTATTGTCTCAGTCCTCTGTCGAGGCAGTCAGCGAATCAAGTACTGTAAAAAACTCCTCAAATGTCTTTCTGCAGCAAGCCGGATTTTTGATCACGATGCCCGGTATGCGGGTGCCCGTCACAGCAAAGCCCATCGCCAGGCGATGATCCTCATGCGTCTCAATCACCGCTGCATGTGCATTTCCTGGCTTTATGCAGACGCCGTCTGCGTTTTCCTGCACCTCAATCCCCATGGCGGTCAGATTCTCCACAATCGCCGCGATCCGGTCACTCTCCTGATGCCGGATATGACCGATTCCCGTGATTTTTACCTCTCCGTCCGCAAAGGGCGCGATCGCCGCAAGCGTGATGGCCTGATCGGAAAAGCTGTGCATATCCACCGTGATGCCCTTCAGTCTTCCATCCCGCGGCCCCGTCACACAAATTCCCTGCGGTCTGTCCTCCACCTCACAGCCCATTTTGGCAAGCAGGCGTGCGAATGCGACATCCCCCTGCAGCGAAGTAAAATGCAGGTGCGGCACCGTCACCGTCATTCCATGTATGGCCGCGATCGCCCAGAAATAACAGGCCGCGGAGGCATCCGGCTCCACCTGATACGTCAGCGCGCGGTACCGCTGTCCGCCCGGTATGACAAAGCGTTTTTCAAACGGCCGTAAAACCGTGACGCCGAACTGTTCCATCATCCGCACAGTCATATCAATATACGCCATCCCATGGCTGCCCTTTACATCAATGGTAAGGTCGGTATCTGAAAGCGGCGCCGCAATCAGCAGGGCGCTCAAAAACTGGCTACTCTCATCAATATCAATTGTCACATGATCCGTCCGGATGCCGTGTCCCGAAATTTTCATCGGAAAATGACCGGCCTGATCAGTGCAGATAATCTCAGCGCCAATGCTTTTCAGTGCATGTAACAGTGGCTCCATGGGCCGTCTTCGCATCTGTTCGGACGCGTCCAGGAAAAACTCTCCTTCATTGCACGCCAGATATGCCGCCAGAAACCGCGCCGCCGTCCCCGCACTGCCTACATAAACGGATGCCTGCCTTACTGGCACCCTGCCGCCAAGACCCGTCACATCAACACACTTTTGTTCTTCATCCACGTTCGTTTCAAAGCCCAGATCCTGGACACAGCGCAGAAAACAGCGGGAGTCTTCTGAAAAAAGACAGCCGCGCAGACAGCTTTTCCCCCTGCCCATAACAGCCAGCAAAAGCGCCCGGTTTGTGATGCTCTTCGAGCCGGGGACTAAAACCGCCTGCACGGGATTTTTGATATTCTGAATCGGCTGGATTTTTTTCTGTTCCATATGTTTCCTGTCTGTCGCCTCCGCGCCCGCATAATCGTACGTTTTGGCCTCATATCTCAAAATTTACATATAGTGTACCACTTTTTTGACATATAAAAAAGAAGCTATTTTTATTTCTGTGTAAAATCTTTTCAAAATAGCTTCTTTTTAAATTTCATCAGGGTTCCATTACCCGCTATTCTCATCTGTGCTGACGCTCGTAAAATTCATCAGCGTAATCTTCTCCGCGTAGCCTTCCTCATCCAGCGCGATGGAAACAATGTCTCCTTCCTCAAGCTTCTCCACCGCATATGCTTCTCCAGCGTTTGAACCGGTCTTTCTGTCTTGCGTGCTGCCATTGCTCTCCAGGTGCAGCCGTTCAATCACAGTTCCGGCCTTCGTGCGAATGGCGACCTCCCCGCCGGTCAGCTCCAGCTGTGCTTTCTCTGTTTCCAGGGTTCCTAACTTAATCGTCAGGGTTTCCTCCCCCACCGCACTGACCTCACCATACACAATGAAGTCATCGCCTGTAAACATTTGCAGGCTCTCAGCCTCCTTCTCTCTTTCGGCTTTTGAGCCGGAAGCAGAATGGTGCACCTGACAGCCGGCAAGAACCAAAACCGCCAGCACCGCGCATAAAATTATGGTCCGGAATCTTTTTCCTTTCATCAGACGCTTATCCTCTCCCCGCATATTGCCGGGTCACTTTCTCTCATGCAGCGTGAAAAGCTTTCTGAAAGCCCGTTATTCCACGAACGCTTCTTCAAAAAAGTCTTTCACAATTCTCATTGTAGGAAATACCTGTGATAGAAACATTGATAAGCTGTGAAGATTCTGTGATCTTTAAGACCCCTCCTTTGCTGCCGCCCTGGCTCTTTTCACATCCTCGCCTGTGCAGGTTTCTTTGGAATACCGGACCTTTTCGTAGATATCAGAAAGTTCCTGTTTGTTAAGGCCCTGTCCGCACTCCCTGGCCGTCATGCTGCTTAAGCGTTCGGCAGCATCGCCTTCTTTCACCAGAATGTACCGCCCGTTCCATACCTCCTTTTTATAGATACGGCGAATCCGTTCTCCCGCGCTCAACCTGTCAAGTGCGCGCGCACGAACGCTCCGCTTACTCTTCTCGACCCCGCATTTTTCTCTTACGTCTGTCCGGATTTCCTGATCCGCGCCCTCCGGCAGCGCCACATCATGGAAACGCTCATATAAAAACTTCACCAGACGGTACAGGCCGTACACCACCAATGCAATCAGCCCAGCTACGAGGAGGGCGATGGCGATTTTCTCCAGCACTTCCCACAGCCACCCCGGTTCGCCTCCTTCCAGACCATAAAGGCCATCCGAAGAATCGGATACTTCCTCCGTGACCGTATCCACCTCTTGTGAAGAGCTGTTATTGCGAAACAGCAAACGGAGAATCCAGACCAAAACAGCGCGGATGACTGTCAACAGATCAGACAGAATGCTGGTTCCTGAAAAAAGAGCCATCAGAGCGACACTGCCAATGGAAAACACGGAAACCAGCAAAATGCCGCAGCGGAAAATTTCTCCCTGCGGGATCCGCCCCGCACTGCTATCATTGACCACCAGGAAGGAAGAAAAATTATGCAGATACCCATAAATAAAATACAGACCCAGATACAGCAGCACCGGTACCAGATAATATACGGTCAGTCCGCTTTCCCCCTGCATATTATTGAAAAATAAACCCGCCGCGGCAATGCCTACCGCCACCACAGGCTGCATCGGAGATCCCAGAACATCCTTTTTATTCCCCCGAAGCACGAGAGAATAAATAAAAAAACCGATCACAGCCGCCAGTGAAACCACACCGTTTACAGAGTCTTTGTATACAATTCCCCCAAACACAGCAGCTGTCAGTACATGCCCCGCAAAACAGAGCATGAATTTCGGGCGCAGTCTGAAATATAAAAATGCCAGCGGCATCAGGCAAAGCAGTCCCCACCGCCATAGATCAGGAGCTCCTCCCCCGGCAATTCCAATCAGCGTCGCAGCCAGAGTGAAGAGAATCCCATAATTCATCAAAGACGCGAGGACGGCCCTCACAATCTGAATCGTTCTGTCTTTCATGTTCACACCTTTCCATCCCGCGCGTTCACCCATCTGACATGGGGCATAGCCCACTCAGGAAGAAGGGGCTTTTCATGCTTTAAGACCGGATAAAACCAGACATATTCTTTTCCCAGATCCTGATATTCCCGGATGAGATTCAGCAGATCATCATAGGCGTTAACGGATACAAAAATGGTGATGGTGCCGTTGCTCTCATTCAGCAGCTTCTCCCGGAAGGTTTTCGCAAAATCCACCCTGTCTTTTGCGGTATCCACCCGCGCAAGCGCCCTGTAAATCTGATCCATCTGCCCGTTTCCGGCACCAGCCTCAATTCCCACCGGCTCTCCGTTAATGACATCCACCCCGTTTCCGTCAAGTGAAACGCGCGTGCCCTGCGCGATAAAGTAAGCGGACAACGCCGCACAGATCCGGAGGCACATTTCCACCGCATCGTCTTTTTTTAAGATTCCCAGATCATCAATATTGAAAAAAATCCGGATGGTCTGCAGCGCTGTGTAATTGCGCTGATTCACCTTCAGCGTCCCGGTTCTGGCCGTGGCCTTCCAGTTGACGCTTCTCATGGTATCATAGGGCTGATACTCGCGGATTCCCCTGTACTCGAATGGATCCTCGATGAGATGCTGTCTGGTCAGCACCTCCCCGTTTAACTGCTGCAGAGACTGCATGAATTCCTCATCAGAAAACGGCTTCGGATATACATACAGCCAGCTGTCCTCCCTGCGGCTCTCCGCCATATCCATGCCCATCAGAAGATCCGTGCTTACCAGATCAATGCCCATGATTTTATAATATCCGCGCTTTCGTCCCGTAAAGGTAAGCGTGCGCGTAATCCGCTCGCCGCCCCCGATCTGAAAGACATCATTGCGGTAAAACAAATCACTGACATTGGAGCCTTCAACATCGTCAAAGGCCAGATTCCGGTCCGTATGGAATTTGACCTTCAGCATGGACAGCGGCAGGTGCTTTTTATTTTCCACAACCTCTAACAGCTCGCCCTGCTCGCCCTCAAAGATCTCTCTGTTTTTAAAGCTGATCTTCACACTCAGGTTTCTGTTCCAGAGCTTCAGGTACACCTTCATTTCGGCCATAAAGAGCAGCCAGGCCACGATTCCGACCGTAAGCAGCGCGATCATGATGAAAAATCCTCTGTCGGCACCGCTGTGTTCCTGACGATATTCTCCACAAGCGTGCGCGTGTTGTCTCCCTTGCCGTATCCATAACTGAGCACAATACGATGCGCCAGAACCGGCACCGCTAAAGCCCGCACATCATCCGGTATCACATAAGTTCTGCCGTTGAGCCACGCCCATACCTTCACACAGCGCAAAAGAGCCAGACTGCCTCTGGGGCTGACGCCCATCACGACATTGTCGCCCTCGCGGGTGGCGGCAATGATATTCACCATGTATTCCTGCACACTGCGGTGCACATAGACCTGGTTGGCCTCCTCTTTGGCTGCCTGCAGTTCCTCAAGCGTCAGCACCCTGTCAAGCTCTGCCAGAGGATCCTTACGCATATAGCGGTCCAGGATGTCCAGCTCCTCTTCCTTCGTGGGCAATCCCATGGAAAGCTTCATCATAAAGCGGTCCATCTGGGCTTCCGGCAGCGGAAAGGTGCCTGCTGTCTCCACCGGGTTCTGCGTCGCAATCACAAAAAACGGACTTCCTGTTTTGTAGGTTTCTCCGTCGATTGTCACCTGCCGTTCCTCCATGCACTCCAGCAGTCCGGCCTGGGTTCTGGGTGTGGCACGGTTGATCTCATCCGCCAGCAGGATGTTGGTAAACACGGGACCCTTTCGCAGTACAAACTCATTTTGCTTCTGGTCGTAGATATTCAGGCCCGTGATATCCGAGGGAAGTAGATCCGGCGTGAACTGGATCCGGGCAAAATCCGCATCCAGAGACCGCGCAATGGTTCTGGCCAGCTTCGTCTTGCCCGTGCCCGGTACATCCTCTAAAAGCACATGGCCGTCGGCCAGAATGGCAGTCAGAAGCAGCTTTGCTGTCTCCTCCTTGCCGATAATCACCTTTCCTACATTGGTCAGCAGCCTGTCGGCCAGCTCTTTTCCCGTCATTTTATGACCTCCTTATAATGTTCTCCCCTCCTGAATCCGCCTTTATCAGGCCAGGCCACCAGCACAATGATGTCCCGCGGTCCGTCTTAAGATTCTTTTTCTTTTACTTCTCCCCTCTTCCTGACCAGACCGCCTATGATAACCGATCTATGGAAGGCTTCTCATCCCCGCATATCCACAGGGCATATTCCTCCGGCATGGGGATTTCCCGGAAAACATAATTGCCCGATCGCTCCGCCTCCTCCACCTCCCGGTAGCAGGCTTCAATTTTTGAATCAATCCCTCTGCCTGTGCATTTGAAGTAGCTCTCCATCCGGGAAAATTTCCGATAGTCCCCGATGGATTTGTGAAGGACCTCTCTGGGCTCCTGAATGTCAATTCCCACTGGAATATCACCGGCTGCAAGTGCCACATAATGCCCGGAATGGGATAAGCTGAAATAAGGATACGCCGCGTCTGCATCCGATCCCCATGTTGGCCTCCCCCGGTCTGAAACCTCGTAAAAAATCCCTTCAGACAGCGGACAGCCCCCTTTTTTTTCTTCACTGATAATTATCTGTATTATAGGAACTGGGAAGAGGATTTGCAAGTGTTCCCTTTGTTCATTCGTAAATTCCAGGCTTCCCGGTAGTCCCGCGTGCGCCAGAAGCAATAAAAGACCGGCGCCCGCAAAGCGCGCCCGGTCTTTTTCACTTTTCGCTCTCATCGCTTTTTCTTTCCGTGCGGGATCCAGCAGGTAAAGTGCCTGTGTAAACAGATTTGTTTCTTCTAACTCCCGGATATCCATCACATAAAGTCGCAGCTTCATTGTGTGTTCTCCTTCTTTCCCTTCCCGGATCGTAAAAGTCCCGTCCGCGCTTTTGGGTCATGGATATCCGTGTGAAACATCCCCAAGCAGCAGACGGCTATTTCAAAGCCTCCCTGTAGAATTCCACAAATTCCGTGTAGCCTTCCTTCGTGAGATTCTCCTTCTGGAACTTTTTATTTTTATTCATCCGCACGACAAGCACCTGTGTGCCGTCCTTGCGTGCCTCCTGGGCCTGCGCAATGATCTGACTTAAGCGCTCACCCTCGACGCCCTTCTCAATCAGATAGGCCACCTTCTTCGGCGCGCCCGGCACCTCAAAGCCTCTCTCCATCAGCAGCAGAATGATTCGCTCAAAGCCGATGGAAAACCCACAGGCCGGGACGTCGTTACCGGTGAATTTGCCCACCATTTTGTCATACCGTCCGCCGCCGCCGCAGCTGCCGCCGAATTCCGGCATGGCAATCTCGAAGATGGTACCCGTATAATAGCTCATACCGCGCACCAGCGTCGGATCAAAGACAATCTCGAAGGTATCCTCCTTCGTTGCCTTCACGCTGTCAATGATTTCCATAAAGGAAGTCATCACGCCCTGCGGCAGAATGTCTGAAAGCTTCTCCGCAATAAAGGCCGGGCCGTTGTCCGCCTCGGCAATCTCCGTAAAAAGCGCCATATATTTATCACAGATTTCCTCTGCGTACCCCAGCTCCATCAGCTCGCGCTTCACACCATCCGCGCCGATCTTGTCCATCTTATCCAGGATAATGAAGACCTGGTCGTAATCCGCCTCGTGGAAACCGGCATAGGAAGCCATGGCCTTTAAAATCTGACGGTCGTTGATGCGGATCTGGAAATTGCGAAAGCCAAGCTTACTCAACGTGGTCGTGGTCGCCAGAATCAACTCGATCTCCGCCAGATTGCTGGGCTCCCCCAGAATATCAATATCGCACTGCATAAACTGGCGGTATCTGCCCCGCTGCGGACGATCCGCTCTCCATACATTGCCAATCTGCAGTGCCTTGAAGGGCGTCGGCAGAGAATTCGCGTTGTTGCTGTAAAAGCGCACCAGTGGAACGGTCAGGTCATAGCGCAGCCCACCATCTACCAGATCAGCCTCACTCTGCGCAGTTTCCAGATTCAGCTTTTCGCCTCTTTTTAGAATTTTGAAAATCAGTTTCTCGTTCTCGCCGCCCTGCTTATTGCTTAAGTTGGCGATATTTTCCACACAGGGTGTCTCGATGGGGGTGAAGCCGAACTTCGCGTAAGTCTCCTTGATCACGCCTGTCACATAGTCCCGCACCTGCATCTCCTGGGGCAATATATCCTTCATGCCGGTAACCGGCTTTTTGCTCAATGCCATAATAATTTTTTCTTCCTCTCAATCATCTCGTCAATCTCATCCATGTACATATCTACTTCCTTGACACAGTCGCAGCGCTCGATTCTGCCTCCTGGGAAGACCGCTTTTGTAATGGTCCCCGCGCCCAGCGCCACGATGGTCTGCAGCTCCTCCATGATGAGAATATTATAAATGCCGTATTTACCTTCTCTGGCGTAGCCCACATTCTCAAAGCTGCCGGCCATATTTTTCTGCCGGTACAGGTAATAGGGCTCCATATGGAGTGCTTCCGCACCCGCTGCGGCGATGGCCATGGTCTCGTCCGTATTTTTCAGCATGGATCTGTCATTTTGCTCGATCCACTTTGCCAGACGGCTGGCCTTTTTGATGGCCAGAGAATGGACGGTCAGGCTGTCCGGTGAAAGGGCTTTTACCTTCTCAATCGTATCGGCAACCGCGGCCTCATCCTCGCCCGGAAGCCCTAAAATCAGATCCATATTAATATTGTCAAATCCCAGATTCCTGGCCAGGCGGTAAGCCTCATATACCTGCTCCACGGTATGCCGTCTGCCGATGAAATCCAGCGTCCCCTGCTGCATGGTCTGCGGATTGACGCTGATGCGGGTGACGCCGTGCTTTTTCAAAACCTGAAGCTTCGCCTGCGTGATGGAATCCGCGCGTCCGGCTTCCACCGTAAATTCCTGCAGATGGCTTAAATCCAGGCGCTCCTCCAAAGCCGTCAGAAGCCGGTCCATCTGCGCCGGCTCCAACGTAGTCGGTGTACCGCCGCCGATGTAAACGGTGTCCAGAATCTTGTCCTTACAGGCCTGCGCCGTGAAATCCAGTTCCCGGATCAGACAGTCGATATATCGATCCACCTTCTGCCTGAAGGACGCTATCGGATAAGAGGTAAAGGAACAGTACAGGCAGGTTGTCGGGCAAAAAGGAATGCCGATATACAGACTGTAGCCATTCTCATAGTGCAGACGGCTTAAAATCCGCCGTTCCCGCTTCGCGATGTCCAACGCCAGCGCAGCCTTTGCATCGCTGACAGAGTGTTTTTCTTTATAGAAATGCAGAATCTCCTGATCACTTTCCCCAGCCTCCAGCCGCTGCATGGCGATCTTGGTGGGGCGGATGCCGATCAGGTTGCCCCAGGGAAGGGATTTGCCTGTGATCTCACTTAAGGAACGGTACAGAAGGGATTTCAGAAGATCCTTATATGCCGAACCAAGGTAAACGGTATCAGAAGGGACTGCCTGAGAACGGATATGCAGATTCGTATATTCCACATGCGCAGTGCTGAACGCATTCTCCCCGTTTTTCTCCTGATTCTGAGTACGCTCTCCGTCTGTGACGGCTTCATTGCCGCCAATCGGCAGTGTATTGCATTTCCGCGCCGGCAACGATACCCGGATTTCATGCTCCCCGAGCGTAATACTGCCCTGCCACGCCGCCTGTTTGCGATATCCGTCCGCCTTGAAGGCATCCGTTTCGGGCGTAATCACCTTCACCGTCTCCTCCGGGTAAAAGGCCTTCACCAGAGAATGGATGTCGTATTCAAATTTTGCTGTATTGAGGGTAATGAAATACATATCTTATCTTAAGCCGTTTAAAATTGCTTCTTCAACTGTCTGCCCTTTTTTTACAAAAGCAGCTATGGGAATCTTCTTAAAAGAACGGATTGTGCTCCTTCTCCCAGCCGATGGTGGTGGAGCCGCCGTGCCCCGGATAAACCTTCGTCTCGTCCGGCAGGACAAACAGCCTCTCTTTCACACTCTGCACCAGCGCAGACATGGAACCGGTGGGGTAATCCGTACGTCCCACACTCTCCTCAAAAAGCGTGTCCCCCGCGATCAAAATCCCGGCCTCTTTAAAATAAAAGCAACAGCTCCCTTCGGTATGGCCCGGTGTGGCGATCAGCTCGCACTCCATGCCGGCGGCGGAAAATTTCTCCCCGTCCTGCAAATAGCCATTCACCCTGACAGTGCAGCCCACACCGTTGCCGGCGCTTAAATTCAGCCCGCTGTCATGCAGCAGCCTGTCCTCCCCGGCATAGGCATAAATCTTCGCTCCGCTCCTCCCACGCAGCTCCTGCGCGCCAAGGATATGGTCAAAGTGCCCATGTGTCAGAAGAATGGCCGCCACCTCAAAGCCGTTTTTCAAAAGCGCCTGATAAATCCCGGCGCCCTGATCCGCAGGATCCACAAAAATCACCGGGATATGTCCGTTCTCAAGCTTCTGGTCCTCTTTATATAAAAAATAACAATTGGTCTGGCACCACCCCAGGACCATACGTCCGATTTTGATCTCACTCATCTGTCCGCTATCCTTTCTGTGTCTGCCGCAGGCAATTTTCTCATCCTGCCGCGTGCACCATTCACCTCATGCCGTTTTGCTTACGTTTCCGTTCAGCCTCACCCCGTCGTGCGCTGAATATCCATCACGCTCGGAATCGTCTTAATCTTATCCACCAGCCTGCCAAGCTCCTCCTTGGAGGACACCTCAAAGGTGGTCTGCATCGTGGCGATTCCGTCCTTGGAAGTCCGCGTTGTCATGGAGAGAATGTCAATATTTTTCTCTGTCAGGGTCTTGGAGATATCCGCTAAAAGGCCGTTGCGGTTGTAGGCATAAATCGTGATATCAGCGAAATACTTGCTCCCATCGTCGCCCATATCCGCCCAGTCCGCCTCCATCAGACGCTCCCTGTCCACATCGGAGAGTGCCATGATATTCGGGCAGTCCGTGCGGTGAATGGAAATGCCCCGGCCTCTGGTGATAAAGCCCACAATCTCATCCCCCGGCACCGGTGAACAGCACTTGGAGAAACGCACCGCCAGGTCGTGAATGCCCTTAACGGTGATGCCGCTCTTGGGCGCCATCCTGACAGACTGGTCTTTCGCGTTCTCACGGATCGTCTCCAGGACCTCCTCGTTGGTCTGCTCCTTTTTGTGGTCCCGTTCGTAGAGCTCCTGCATGCGGTTGATGATCTGGCCTTCCTTTAAGCCGCCGTGGCCGATGGCCGCCAGCACGCTGTCCCAGTCGCGGAAGCCGTATTTTTTCATAATGGCTTCCTTATACTGCGGCACCATCATCTGGGAGATGTTGATTCCTTTTACTCTGCAGTAATTATCCAGCATCTCCTTGCCCTTGATGATATTATCTTCTTTGAATTCGTTCTTAAACCACTGATTGATCTTATTGCGGGCCTGCGCGGACTTCGCGATTTTCAGCCAGTCGCGGCTTGGACCCTTGGAATTTAAGCTGGTCAGAATCTCGACGCAGTCGCCGTTTGCCAGTTCATAGTCAATATTGACCAGCTTCCCGTTAACTCTGGCACCGATCATTTTATTGCCCACGGCGGAGTGAATGCTGTAGGCAAAATCAACCGGCGTGGAACCCACCGGCAGTGTCTTGACATCCCCGTTCGGCGTCAGGCAGTAAACCGAATCCGTAAACAGATCCAGTCCGCTCTTGATCATGTTAAGGAATTCCTTATTGTCAGAGCTGTCCTGCTGCCACTCCAGAATCTGGCGCAGCCACGCCATTTTCTCATCGTCACCGGCGTCGCTTAATTTGCCGTCCGCGGCCTCTTTATATTTCCAGTGAGCAGCAATGCCGTACTCTGCCGCCTTGTGCATCTCAAATGTCCGGATCTGAATCTCAAACATCTGGCCGTTCTCACCGATCAAAGTCGTGTGCAGAGACTGATACATATTCGGCTTCGGCATGGCGATATAGTCTTTAAAACGCCCGGGAATCGGCTTATACATCTCGTGAATAATGCCTAACGCCGCGTAACAGTCCTTCACGTCATTGACAATAATGCGGACCGCGAAAAGATCATAAATCTGGTCGATGGTCTTATTCTGATTCTTCATCTTTTTGTAAATGCTGAAGAAATGCTTGATACGGCCGTCCACCTTCGCCTCGATGCCGGCGTTTTTCATATGGGTGCTGACCTCGTCCACGATGGACTGAATATATTTCTCACGGACATTTTTGCGGATGGCGACCTTATCCACCAGGTCGTAATAGACGTCCGGCTCCAGATATTTCAGGCTCAGGTCGTCCAGCTCCACCTTGATCTTCATGATACCCAGGCGCTCCGCGATGGGCGCGTAAATTTCCAGCGTCTCTCTGGAAATGCGCTGCTGCTTCTCCGGAGGCATGTGCTTGAGAGTCCGCATATTATGCAGACGGTCGGCAAGCTTGATAATGATCACACGGATGTCCCGGGCCATGGCAAGGAACATCTTGCGCAGATTCTCCGCCTGCATCTCCTGTCTGTCCGTCGTCCCGTCGCCGTTAAAAGTCGGCAGCTTCTCCAGCTTGGTGACGCCGTCCACTAAATCCGCGACGTCCTGACCAAACTCCTCCGCCAGCTGCTCCTTGGTGTAGACGGTATCCTCCACCACGTCATGCAGAAGGCCCGCGGCGATGGTTTCCTTGTCCATCTCCAGATCGGCCAGAATAATCGCCACATAGAGAGGATGGATGATATAGGGCTCACCGGACTTGCGGTACTGGTCCTTATGAGCGTCGTTTGCCACCTGAAAGGCTTTTTCAATTAAGCTGATATCGTCCGACGGATGATATTTCCTGATTCTGTCAATCAGGTCATGATAAAGCTCCTCCGGGGAAAGATACTCCGGAAGCTTCTCAATGCGACCGTCGTCGATAATTTTGGTGTTTACTTCGTCACTCATACTCCATGTCTCCAGGTTTGTCTATATGTATTGTATACGATAAATCTCTTATTTTCCTTCGTAGGTTCTCACCGCGTCCAGGCGGTAATCTCCGATAAACTCGCGGCCCTTCAGACCGGCCAGCTCAATCAAAACCACCACACCCGCGACCACGCCGCCTAACTCCTCCACCAGCTCGATCATCGCCTTCGTGGTGCCGCCGGTCGCGATCAGGTCATCCACTAAAAGGACCTTCTGCCCCGGTTTGATGGCGTCTTTGTGCATCTCGATCGTCGCGGTGCCGTACTCCAGCGCGTACTCCTTGGAGACGACCTCACATGGGAGCTTGCCCTTTTTGCGGATCAAAACCAGCGGCTTTTTATTATTATATGCAAGAGGCGCCCCAAATACAAAGCCTCTGCTCTCCGCTCCCACAACAACGTCAAAGTCCAGATCATCGATCAGCTCCTGCATATCGTCGATCGCGACCTGAAAACCCTCCGCGTCCTGTAAAAGGCTCGTGATATCCCTGAAAATAATCCCCGGCTCCGGAAAATCCGGAATGCTTCTGATGTAACCGTCAATGTCCTTCATTTGCTATTCCTCCATAAAATACGCTTTTTCGGCTGTAAAAAACAACTGCCTATCATTATAAGTGCTTTTATTAAAAATGTCAAAATAAATGATAAAGATGTTGTGAAAAGCCAGGAAATAAAGGATTTTTAAAAAGACGTTTTACGCCCAAAAGCCCGTTTTACGCCATTTTTACACCATTTCGTATGTGATAGACTTTTACTGTCCATTTGGACCGCCTCTTATTCTTTGAGATTGGCTCGCAACACCTTTCTCATTCTTTCTATATTTATTGAATTTACATATTTACATCAATAGACTTATGATATATAATTCATGTAAAGTGGAGAAGGCACAACTACGCATAGACAGAAAAAAGGTGGAAGCAATGCCAGAAGAAAGCAAAATCAGTAAAGCCCAGCAGAAAGCAGTCAATAAATACGTCAAGAATAATTATGACCGAATCAATGTTACTTTTCCTAAAGGTCAAAAAGCTGTCATAAAATCTCACGCTGATTCCCGCGGGGAAAGCGTCAACGCTTTTATTTCCCGCGCCGTTACCGAAACCATGCAGCGCGACAAATCAGAATCCGCATGAAAGGAAGTGTAAATAATGCCTTTACCAAAAGAACGCCTTTATACCGTAGACGATATTTACAATTTACCAGACGGCCAGCGCGCCGAACTGATAGACAACCAGATTTATGATATGGCACCGCCTTCACGCACACACCAAAAGATTCTCTTATCTCTCAGCCGCAAAATTGCTGATTATATTGACTCTCGCAAAGGCTCCTGTGAAGTTGACATTGCCCCCTTTGCTGTCTTCCTGGACAAAGATCAATATACTTACGTTGAACCGGATATTTCCGTAATCTGCGACCCTGACAAGCTGTCTGATCGCGGCTGTGAAGGTGCGCCCGACTGGATCATAGAAATAGTATCCCCCGCCTCCCGACGCATGGACTACATGATCAAATTATTTAAATACAAATCTGCCGGTGTCCGTGAATACTGGATCGCTGACCCGTCCAAAAATCGCGTCACTGTATATGACTTTACACACAATGAGACAGGGGACTATACTTTTTCTGACACAGTCAAAGTCGGAATTTATGATGATCTGTATATTGATTTCTCACAGATCGCCCTGCCGATTTGACAGCGACAGCATCCTTTACTTAAAGCTTCTGCCAGGAGATTTTTTATGTTAAAAATTCTGATCTGCGGTCCCTTCGAGGAAGTGACCAATTATATCGCGGCGGTGGAGAAAACCGGTATGGAACCGGTGGCCTTAACTGTGCTGCCCACTCAGGACGGTCTGGATATCAACGATTTCGCGGGACTGATTCTCCCCGGCGGCTCCGACATAGATCCCGCATTTTACGGTCAGGAAAATCATGACTGCCGCAATATCAGGCGGTGGCTGGATGAAGCGCAGCTGCACATGCTGGATGCATTTGTGAAATGTAAAAAGCCTGTTCTGGGCATCTGCAAGGGCGCTCAGGTCATCAATGTGTATTTCGGCGGCACCCTGATTCAGGATCTGCCGGACAGTGAACACCATAAGGCAACCTACCTCAATCACGTTCGAATGGACGCGCATCATCCCACCCGGATTCTGACGGGCACTCCCCTTTCGGACATTTACAGCAACGACGAAATCATCACCAACAGCGCACACCACCAGGCTGTGGACCGGGTCGCGGAGGATCTGGAGGTCTGCGCTTACAGCGATGACGGCGTGATCGAAGGCCTACATCACAAAAGCCTGCCCATCCTGGCTCTGCAGTGGCATCCGGAGCGAATGGCATATAATTTCTATACAGAGGATTATTCTGACGGCAGCCTGATTTTTCAATATCTGAAGGAGCAGTTAAAATAATCTGTCGTTCTGTCCTACATGGCAGCACTTCGATGATAAAATATATTCGTCACAATACACCCCCTGCGGGTATGAAAGGAGATCAAAATGCAGCATTACAACATTGTTTCCCTTCCGGATGACGAGGACTACCGTTACTGGAAATTATTTGAAGACACCTACATCATTCATTACGGGGAGGCACTCGACACCTTCCTGCTTTTGGGCGAGGAAAAGGCCCTGTTAATCGACACCGCCTACGGGCGGGGCGACTTCCCCAATATCGTGGAAGAACTCAGGGCGGGGAAAGAGCTTCTGGTGGTCAATACACATGGGCATTTTGACCATACCGGCGGTAACCGGTGGTTTCCAAAAGTACATATGCATCCCAACGCGATGTCCTATGCCAACACCCCGTTTTCTCCATTGGACGAGACCTGGCTTGCCAATATGCCCTACCCGAATTACGAAATGATTCCCGTCAATGACGGCGATGTCTTCCACCTGGGCGGTCGGGATGTGGAGGTTTTATGGACGCCGGCGCACTGCGACAGCTCCCTTTCTTTTATTGATCACAAAAGACGTCTGCTATTTTGCGGAGATGAATTCGATGCGGGACAGGCAAATCTCGGAGAATTTGAAACTGTCGGCGCTTTCTTAAAAAACTGTACCCGGTTAAAGGAACGGGAAGCCGAGTATGATTTTATCATGCCCAACCATAACGGCTGCCCTGTTGCCAAAGAATATCTGGACGACTTCATTACCGCCGCACAGCATATTGTGGACGGAAAGCCCGACCTGGTACCCTTTGACCATCTCCCGGGATATAAAAACACACACGGCGGCATCCGCGCCCAGGTTGGTAATTCCTGCATCAACTATCTTCCAAAGGAAGCGGCCGGGAGCTCATCCTGATTCAGGAACAGATTCTAATTTCACTGTTTTCTCATGCTATGATTAAAGCGACAAAAGGGTATGATACACTTACTCAGACTAAAAGCTCCTCCGGGAAACAGGATTTTCGTCCTGTCAGCCCGAAGGAGCTTTAATATGTTCTTTGATATGTCGTATCAATCTGTCATAAAGCGGCGCCTGCGCCAGTAAGCAGAACGGATGTCATATATCTCTTTTAATAATTCAGTTCCGAATACCCGTAGCCGTTGACAATCGCGTCCAGCTTCTGCTTCTGTTTACAGAACGGGCAATTGTAAGCCTCATAAGCCACATAACCCGGAATGTCCCTGCCAGTAAAAATACTCTTCACCTCATGCCCGCCGCAATGGTCCACCATACTGAACACAGAGCAGACCGCCTGTACCTTGCCGCCGTAGTAATCCAGACAGGCCAGGCTTCTGTCGATCGTCATGCCCGTGGTGGAGGTAGCTAAGAGCAGGAGAATGTTTTTGCCCTTAATCTCGGGGATCAGATTGTCGCGGAACAGAAGCTGGTTGTTGGAGTTGATCTCCGGCGTCACCACATAAACCGTATCATGGTGATTCATATTGGCGTACATGCCCTTTTTCAGCTCCTCAGCCAGGTAAGCGCCGATCACTTCGCTGCCGTCCATACACACAATCGTATCCACCACGATATGTGGGGAAAGCATGCGGATAAAAGCTTTGGCCACTTCCGCGGCCTCACTGACACGGGTCTTTAGCTGCGTCATATCCACGTAATAATTAATATGAGAGTGACTGGTAGCAAAATGTCCCGGAATGGCGCGCAGCACCACCTGGTTACCGGTTTTCGAGTGGAACTCCATCATTTTCTGTTTCAGCATTCGATACCCCTTTCTTACCTCTTCCGGCATTGGATGCCGGAGCGACTGTTTTTCAGCAATTCGTACGGGCAGAGGCCAGAAAAGCCTACGGCTTTTCCGGCTCGCTTCGCTCGTCAAGTGTCCGAAGCCACAGCTGCCTGTGTGAACACAGAAGCTGTGGTTTCGGACACTTTCCTCTGCCCTTTGCGCACATTTTACATGAATTTTGGAAATATGGCAACAAATTTATGAATTTTTACCATATTTTTGCAATTTAGTACAAAAGGGCGGAAATCAAATGCTTACACAAGGTACGCCCTGTGGGTGTATATTCATATTTATGGCCATGAAGACCAAGGTATCATAATACCCTTCCGGCTCCGTCAGAGCGACAGAAATTCCAGCACCCTGTCCATATAACGCAGGACCGTTTCATCATCGGAGCGAAAGATTTCATGTTTTGTGCCGGGAATACAGACAATCCCGGCAGACGCAGGAAGCTTTTCAGCAAACAGCTCCTGCTGTTTGTTGGAAACAGCGGTATCGTGCTCCGCCTGGACCAACAGAACAGGGACCTCTGTCTGTTTCCACGCCTCCCGTATCAGAAAACGGTTTAAGCGGATGGCTTCGCGCAGCCAACCATAGGAAGCGGCGCATGTCTGATAAAGAGGCTCTGATGCGATCTTATTTTGATACCAATCCCATCTGGCGTATGATGTCGCGCAGCTTTCCTCAAAAGTCTCTTTACCGTCATACGCGTGCTGTCCGATGACATAGCTTTTCTCCCTGCCGAGCGCACACATCACAGAAACAATCAGCCTGGTCACTGACCAGGGCACACCGCCTGTGAGAGGACGGATCATGGGAGACGTAAGGAGAACCCTGTCAAACAGATGAGGCTTTTGTGCCGCCAGCGCAGCGCCAATCCCGCCGCCCATGGAATGTGCAAAAAGGAAAAGAGGCAGCTTTTGCCGCCAGTGACTCTTTGCGGATTCCGCGATAAAGCCAAGGTCATCCACATATCGCTGCCAGCTGTCCGTATGTACCAGACTGGGGTCTTCTTTGATAAGACGGTATGTACGCCCATGACCGCAGTGCTCCGGAATGCACACATGGTATCCCGCCTTCAAAAAATAATAGATCACTTCAAAGTATTTGTCCGCCGTCTCGCTGAAGCCATGCGCAATGAGTATGATCCCCGACACGTTTTTGTCACGCTCATCCGCTTCTGTACATTGCTCCGGACAGCATTCTCCCGCCGTATAAAACGCACAGTAAATCTGCCGCCCTGTTTCCCGTGAGAGATAGCACTCCTCCCGGCGGGGAAGAATGTAAGGGAGCACACACTCCTCCATAAACTGCGTATAATTCTCTTCCGGTTTGACCGCACCTGGTTTGAACGCATCCGGTTTAACAGAATCCGACTTGTTCGCATCCGGTCTGTTCACATCCGTTTTGATTGCATCCGGTTTTATATCATTGGTATGTACATTATTTTTCTTCATCGTACTCTCCCGAAAGCGCGGAACATAATCAGGCATTCCCTGTTTCCCGTTTCAGGCGGATCTCATCCGCAAGCGCTTCCACCCTGTCATCCGTCAGCTGATAACGTTTATGAAATAGCCACACCGCGATGAAAAGCATCACGATCGGAAAAACAGTCATGGTCATACGAAGACCGGCTACAGAAGACCCGGCTGCTTCGGCAACAGCTTCCGTATCGGTATCGGAGCTTAAATTGCACACGGAAAGGCAAATGGAGGCAACCAGAGCCGCAATGCCGGATGCAAGCTTGACGACAAATGTCTGCATGGAAAAAATCACGCTCTCATCCCGGCGATTGTTTTTGACCTCGCCGTAATCCACCGTATTTGCCAGAAAGATCGTTGTCAGCACTGTCAGCATCCCGCTCGCCGAGAAAATCAGAAAGCCCGGAATAAACAGCACAAAGACATTCGACATACTCGTGAACGCCAGCACGAGCAGGACAATATAGCCGACCACTGCCATGGAAAAGCTGATGTAGAAAATGCGGATCGTGTTGAAAAACCGGCGCAGCAGCGGGAAAAACAGCATCATCGAAAGAATCTGCATCGCACCGCCAAACGTGTTAAACAATGTATAGGAGTTGTACCAGGTATCCCCGCCAAAATCATATTTGAAAAAATAAATCACCAGATTCGATGTGATGTACACCGCGCAGTTGACGAGAACAATCGTCAGCACCACCGTCATCGCCTGGTCGTTTTGAAGTAAAGCGCGGAACATCTGTCCGACAGACGGAGACTCCACGTCCACTGTGGATTTTTCTTTGATATTCAGGCAGGTACATAAGATAAACAGAACAAACACAATGGCGACAATCAGCGCAAACCGCTGAAAACCGACACGCTCATCTCCGCCGCCAAGGGCCATGACGCTCATCATGGTAACCACAGTAACCAGGGCAGAACCCACACCGGCCGCGCTTCTGGCAAGTGTCGTCAGATTTTCACGCTCTCTGCCGCCCTCCGTGAACGCCGGAATCATGGACCAGTACGGAATGTCCATGATCGTGTAGGTCATGCCCCAGAGAATGTAAGTAACTGCGGCATATGCCACCAGTCCGGCGCCGTCGATCGCCGGCGGTGCGGAAAACATCATCACCAGAATGACCGCGTTCAACAGCGTGCCGATCAGAAGCCAGGGACGAAACCTGCCGAATCTGGTTTTGGTCTTTGCCACGATCACCCCCATGATCGGATCATTGAACGCGTCAAACACACGCGCAGCCATCAGGATAATGCCCATGGCAATCGCGTTCACCCCGCAGACATCCTGATAATAATACAGGACATAGCTGGCAGAAAGCATATACACCATGTCCTTTCCTACAGCGCCAAGGCCGTAGGATGCCTTTTCCTTCATGGATAACTTCATTGAAAATACCTCCCTCTGTTTTCAGGTGGCTTCTGTCATATGCCCGCCTGCGCATTCACGCCTTTTTATGCTTAAATACCCCGATCATCTCCCTGGTCAGGCTGTAGCCGTCGTCCTCCACCGGGATTTCGTCCCTGTGATACCACTGCGCCATGGACAGCTCCCGCTCATCCAGCCGGATAAGATCCTCCCCGTCCAGATCACAGAAAAAACCCTGCAATACATTGCCGTCCACGCCCCAGGGCTGACTTTTGTAGTAACGGATGTTTTTGACCCTGAGGCCAACCTCCTCCATGACCTCCCGGGCCACCGTCTCCTCTAAAGTCTCGCCGATCTCCACAAAACCCGCGATCAGCGCGTATCCGGTATGTACCCTGCCCGCGTAGCGGGATAACAAAATCCGGTCCCCGTCCGTCACCGCCACAATCACCGCCGGATTGATGCGGGGGTAAATCATATTGCCGCAGTGCGGACAGGAAAGCATCCTCTCCTTCGTGTCCCGGACAGTTCTTTGTCCGCAGCGGCCGCAGAACTGATTGGAGCGGTACCAGACATACAAATGCCAGCCGGTCATGATCAGCAGGCTGGCCGGCCGGTTTGCCTCCCTGGTGCCGGCGCGGACCTGCGATAAGGACAGGTATTCGCAGCCGGGAAGCATAACAGCGCCGGAAAAATCCAGCAACAGGTAATAATCATTCTCATCCAGGGAGAACGCGTACTCCGCCCTTTCTTCCGATACGACAGTCAAAGCCACGGTAGGCGCAGCTTCCTGTTTCTCCTTGCTTTCCTTTTTTTCGGGCAAAGACGGCAATGCCTCCCCACAGCGCGGGAATTCGATTTCTTCCCCGTCGCCTTTCCTGACCAGCACCTCTTTCTGATCATTAAAAATCAGCAGAATATCCTCCGCTTTCGGCTTTTTTAAGTGAAATTCATTGTGAAAATGATGCGGCGCAATGTCCTGAATCATGTTACTGTCCTCTCTGTTCTGCTGCTTCTGCCTATTTTGCTTTGTTAATCCCTATATCGCTTTTCAAAAATCTTATTCTGAGTTCTGCTGCGCCGTAGTTTGCTCCTGCCCGAGTTCATGAATCCACTTTCCGCTCTTTAACCTCCATATACACAGAACGCAGCTGCAAATCCGGTCGATTTTCAGAAAAAAATAAACCAGAAAAGCCGGCAGCCTCCAGGCAAGTCCTGCCATAGCTCCCAGCGGCACGCTCAAAATCCACAGAAAAAGTGTGTCAATCAGCAGCAGAAAATGCGTATCCCCGCCGCCCCGCAGCACCCCCTTCGTCAGCACACTGTCCACGCTCTGAAAAATCACGATCAGAGCAGTCACTCTAAGCAGTTGCTTTGCGATGGCAGCAGTTTCTTCTGTCACCTGATAAACGGAGATCACAAAATCCGCAGAGCTCAAAATCAATATACTGCCCGCAAGGCCGATATAAAGTCCCAGCCTCATCATAACCTGCGCTGTCCGCACAGCCTTTTGCTCCTCGCTTCTCCCCAGCAACTGCCCCACCAGGATGCAGGCGGACTGTGAAAAGCCCTGCAGCAATACCGTGGAAAGCTGCTGTGTCACTGTGGCAATCGCGTTGGCCGACACAAAGGCCGCGCCGATGCGGCCCATCACCATGGCCAGCACATTATTTCCCACGGCAAGAAGCGTTTCCCCCGCAAAGACCGGCAGGCCAATCCTGAAATATTCTCCTGTTATGGCAGAACATTTCCCGAAAATATCCCGGAGCCGATACCCGACCGTTTTGTCCCCAAAGAAAAGATAGCCCGCCACAAAAGCAAACTCAAAAACTCTCGCGAGCAGTGTAGACAGCGCCGCGCCCGTCACACCCATGGACGGGAGGCCGGATTTTCCGTAAATAAAAGCAAAATTTCCGGCCAGATTGATCAGAAAAGCAATAATCGATGAGAACATGGGAATTCTGGACTTCCCCACGCTGCGCAGCGTGAGCGTAGCGGTCAGCGTCACACCATGAATGATGTAGCAGAAAGCGGATACGCGCAGATAAGCTCTGCCCTCCCGGATGATTGCCGCTTCTGCCGTATAAATCCGCATGAGAAAACCCGGCGCGGCTGCGGTCACAACCGTGAAGGCCAATCCGAACAGGATCACGAGGCGCAGCATGACAGTCACCGTCTTTTTCACGCCGTCCATGTCCCGCCCGCCGTAAAAGCGGGAAATCAGGACGCTCGCGCCCATGCCAATGCCCAGGCAGGAAGCCTGATAGGTAGTAATAAACTGATTCGCCAAAGAAACCGCCGACAGGGATGTCTCTCCCAGACGCCCTACCATGACCGTATCCACCAGATTGACACTCAACGCGACCAGCGACTGCAGGCCGATGGGGAGTGCCAGACGGACCGCGGCTTTATAAATTTCTCTGTTTTTTCTGAGCCACTTCAAAGGGAATACCTTCTTATCACAAAAAATCCTTTCTCAGTATTCCCCGTAAACAGAAAATTACTTCTTAAGCTCCGCCTTGATTGCGTAAAGCAGCTCATCAAACTCCTCAAACGCCTGAAGCTCCGGATTGTCCGCCTTGATCTTCTCCGTGCTCTTAAACAGAAAACCCGCCTTGCTGGCGTAAATCATATCCAGATCATTATAGCTGTCTCCGCTCGCGATCGTCTCAAAACCAATGGACTGCAGCGCCCTGACCGTGCTTAGCTTGGACTTCGCCACCCGCATGTGAAAGTCCGTAATCTCCCCGTTCTCCGCAACCTCCAGCGTATTGCAGAAAAGCGTCGGATACCCAAGCTTTTTCATGAGCGGCGCCGCAAACTGTTCAAAGGTATCGCTTAAAATCACCACCTGCGTCAGGCTCCTGAGCGCATCCAGAAACTCCTTCGCCCCCGGCAGCGGATCGATCATGGCAATCACATCCTGCACTTCCTTCAGTCCCAAACCGTGTTCCTTTAGTATATTCAATCTGAATTTCATCAGTTTATCATAATCCGGCTCGTCCCTGGTGGTCCTTTTCAATTCCGGAATGCCGGTCGCCTCGGAAAATGCGATCCAGATCTCCGGCACCAGCACTCCCTCCATGTCCAGGCATACGATGTACATAATATTGTCTCCTCCCCAATTGTTTATTGTCACTATTCACATCCGCTTCCTCTCACATGCGCAAAAGCGTCCAGCAAGCTGTCCGATGCGGTAAAATACACCGCCCATCTTTTTGCTTATGTGGAGGGAGTGACTGATTCTCAGTCAACCTGAGGGATATAAACAGCCTCTTACAAGCAAACTACGCTTGACAAGTCTGTTTATATCTCTCAGATCGGCTGTGAATAGTAACATTTTGTTACAGCTTACTACAAACGATTGTCCTTGGCAAGTCAGGTTTTTCACAAAAACCGGCAGTCCAAACGCCGCCTGACAGCAAAACAGGGCAGACCGGCCTGTCAGAACCGGAAGCTGCCCTCTTTTCACCCCTTTGAAATGATTGTTAAAGTCTTAAAAAACCGACTCGCTGATCAGGAAAATATGCTCCGACTTATCATAAGTCCCGGCCTGTCCCTTCTGATATCCATACTGCTCCGCGAATTCAGAATCCACCGCTTTTTGCGGAATCCGGACCGTATATCCGCAAATGCAGACCAGAGTATCGTCCGTTACAGCTTCATCACCCTTCAGCACGCTCATATCCACCTCAAATTCTGTCAATGCCTGCGGTGTAACGTCCACCCACGCAAGCCCCGGCTTTTCCGTCTCTCCGTCATAGACCGTCACCACGGACAGTGTCACCAGAAAGGCGTTTCCATGCGAATATGTTTCCGAATAAAGCGCATAGGAAAGCGTCGAAGTGTCCAGGTAATCCTGCTCCTTATCCTCCGCCAGATACATGATTGTATTGCAGACACAGTCGTCCCTTCCCTCATGCAGACGATTCTGTACGATTTCATAATAAAAATGTGCGCTTTCTGCGTCGATAATTTCTGCGGTGTCGTCAGTTTTGAAATGGTACAGGGAAGTCAGCTCCTCATTTCCCGTTATGGTTTTGCGGCCGATCCCAACCACCAGTAGAATAACAGCCAGAAGTAGAATCGCCGCGCACCCGCCCCGAAATACGCGGGTATGCGCAAATCGTTCTTTTTGGTTCGTTGGCTCTTTGCTTTCGGGCCTCTTTTCGGCCCTCGCAAAATTTTCCCCGGAATCCTTCTCCCCGGCCAGGCCTCTGTCCACAGCCCCATATACTGTGAAACCAAAGCCACTCTGCGAATCACAAGCCGTCTCAGCCTCTCCCACGCAGGTATCCTCTTCCCGCTCCGAATGGTCTGCGTCACCACTCTCCACTCTCCCCGCTTCCGCTTTCCGTCAGCAGATCCGCCAGGTCACAGTCAAAGATCTGGCACAGCTTCAGCAGGCGCTCCATGCTCGGAAAGCTCTCCTCCCGCTCCCACTTGGAGACACTCTGCCTGGAAACGCCCATAAGCTCCGCAAGCTGCTCCTGCGATATTTTTTTCAGTTCCCGCATTCTTCTTAAATTATCGCCGAATTTCACTACCCGTTCCCTCTGCTTTCATACAGCAGCTTGATCTGCTGCTTCTATTTCTGCCCATGTTATTATCACCGGCAACCGACCACCGTTACTGATAGTCAGTCCATTCAATAACAGTATCACTTATTCTGCACCTATTGTACACAAAAGCAAAACCTCATACCAGCAACTTTCAGTTGCACCTTCCAAAATTCATCTGAAAATTCAAAAACTTCATCCCTAAAATCCACACAAGCATATGTGAGTCCCTGCAAACGCCCACATAAGTTCCTGCAAAACCCCTAAACTTCCCAACATATTTCTTTACGCCAAAATCAAATTCTGCTATACTGATTTCGAATAATTCAGCTCACAGCGTCGCAGAAACGATATTTTCATTTTCTCCGCAATTCTATGCCGGATAAGAGCTGAACCCATATTTTCTTTCACGGAGGGATCTTCATGACAAGCAACGAACTGAAGGAACTGTTTATAAAAACCTACGGCGAGGGCGGCGACATCGGTACCTATTTTGCGCCCGGCCGGGTCAACTTAATCGGGGAACACACCGACTACAACGGCGGGCACGTCTTCCCCTGCGCCCTGACCATCGGCACCTACGGCGCCATCCGGGTGAGACAGGACGACGTGCTGCGCTTTTTCAGCGTCAATTTTCCGAAGGGCGGCATCGTGACCTCTTCCATCCATTCACTGGCTCCCGGCAAGGATACCGGCTGGGCCAATTATCCGAAGGGCGTGATCTGGACATTTGAACAGAAGGGTCATCCCATTCCCAGCGGTGCGGACATTCTCATTTACGGCAATATTCCCGCCGGCAGCGGTTTATCCTCCTCCGCCTCCCTGGAGGTACTGACCGGACTGATGTTAAGTGATTCCTTTAAGATGAACATTTCCATGCAGGATCTGGCGCTTTACGGCCAGTTCTCCGAAAATACCTTCAACGGCATGAACTGCGGCATCATGGATCAGTTCGCCTCCGCCATGGGACAGAAGGACTGCGCTATTTTCCTGGACACCAACACCCTGGAATATGAGTACGCACCCATGAAACTGGACGGCATCCGCGTCGTTGTGACTAACAGTAACGTCAAACACAGCCTGGTGACCAGTGAATACAACACCCGCCGCAGTCAATGTGAACAGGCGCTTAAGGAACTGCAGGAGGTGGTCGATATCCCATCTCTCGGCGCTCTGACGCCTGAGGTCTTTGACTTCCTGGCTCCCTCCATTTCCGACCCCGTCATCCGCAGACGCGCGAAGCACGCGGTCTACGAGAATCGCCGCACCATCGACGCAGTAAATGCCTTAAAGGCGGGTGACATCGAACGCTTCGGCCAGCTGATGAATGCCTCTCACATTTCCCTGCGGGATGATTACGAGGTCTCCTGCACGGAGATGGATGTTCTGGCCGAGGAGGCCTGGAAAATCGAGGGGTGCCTCGGCAGCCGCATCACCGGCGGCGGCTTCGGCGGCTGCACAGTCAGCCTGGTGAAGGAAGAGGCGATCGACACCTTCCAGGCAAAAGTCGGGGAAGCATACACGAAACGCACCGGCCTGAGGGCGGATTTCTATGTCGTGGATATCGGTCAGGGAGCGCACGTTATTTAAGTAAGGCGAAAGCAACCTCGCAGTATAAACAGCAGATACAGACGGCAAATTACATACTTCACACGTTTATTGTTCATCAATGCTACACGCCGTATGACTCTGTCAATCACAAAAAGGAGCACTCTTATGAGCATTCAAATCACCGATTACGGCCTCACCTCCAGGGGCGAAGCTGCAAAACTCTACACCATCACCAATCAGAACGGCTGCCGGGCGCAGTTTACTGATTTTGGCGCCACCTGGGTCAATGTGATCGTTCCCACCGCTGACGGCCCCCTGGACATGATGCAGCATTATGACAGCGCCGCCGGTTACGAAACCGGCAGAGGCCATCGCGGCTGCCCCATCGGCCGCGTTGCCAACCGCATCGCCGGAACCGGACCTTCCTTTACCCTCAATGGCCAGACCTACACATTTCCGGCTACCAATCACGGCAACGGCCAGGATGTCAACCTGCACAGCGGGCCGGATTATTATGACCACCGCATATATCAGTGCGAAGCCGACGAAGCGCACAACGCGGTACACTTTTCTCTGTTCAGCCCCCATATGGACCAGGGCTACCCGGGCAATCTGAAACTGACCGTCTCCTACTGCCTGACTGAAGACAACACAGTGAAAATCAGCTACGACGCCGTCAGCGATATGGATACACTCTTTAATATGACCAATCATGCTTATTTCAACTTAAACGGACAGGGCACCATCTGGCAGCACAGCCTGTGGGTGGATTCCACCCGCTACACTGAGGCCATAGACTGCGTCCCCACCGGTCGTATCCTGCCTGTGGCCGGCACAAAGTTTGATTACACTACGCCGCGCCCCGTGGAAAATTCCCTGGATGACAACCTG
Source organism: Lachnospiraceae bacterium (assembly GCA_021199495.1). Classification (GTDB taxonomy): domain Bacteria; phylum Bacillota; class Clostridia; order Lachnospirales; family Lachnospiraceae; genus RGIG6307. Next base: position 81,529 of record JAJQHY010000036.1, read on the forward strand.
TGCGGAGAGCCGCATCACTGCCTTAAAAACCCCCGCATCCGCTGTATCGGTGACCAGACTGGTATCGCCCTGGAGGTGCATACCGACCTGCCGGGATTCCAGATTTACACCTCCCCCGACACGCCGGACGCCTGGAATGGCCCTATGGCCAACGCGATCTGCTTTGAGAGCCAGTTCTATGTCAACGCGATCAATATCGACAATCCGGAATTCAAAAAACCGATTTTAAAAGCGGAGGAGCCATTCCATTCCGAGACCTGGTACCACTTCATCTTTTAGACAAAAGGAGAACTCAACCATGCTTTCTACTTATATCGCCGCCCTCGCCGACTACGGCATCCGCAAAGGTCTCACCCCTGCATGTGAGAGAATCTACACCATCAACCTGCTCCTGGACGTCATGCACGAGTACAGCTACGAGGAGCCGGAGCAGATTCCGGATCTGCGTCTGGAGGAAATTCTGGACGCTTTGCTTAAGGAAGCCGTTTCCCGCAATCTCATTCCGGACAGCATTACCTATAAAGATTTATTCGACACGAAACTCATGAACTGCCTCCTGCCCAGGCCTGCCGATGTGCAGAAAACCTTCTTTGAAAAATATGCTGTTTCTCCCGAAACCGCGACCGACTGGTTCTATCAGTTCAGTCAGGATACCAACTATATCCGCCGCGGCCGGGTCAGCAAAGACAGGAAATGGAAGGTGGACAGCCCTTACGGGCAGATTGACATCACCATCAATCTCTCCAAGCCCGAAAAGGACCCGCTCGCCATCGCCGCGGCCAAAACCGCGAAAAACACCGCGTATCCCAAGTGCCAGCTCTGCGTGGAAAACGAGGGCTATGCCGGCAGAGTGGATCACCCCGCCAGGGAGAATCACCGCATCATTCCGCTGACCATCAACAACAGCGACTGGTGCTTCCAGTATTCTCCTTACGTTTACTATAATGAGCACTGCATCGTCTTTAACCGCGAGCACACGCCCATGAAAATCGACCGGGCAGCCTTCATCAAGCTCTTCGATTTTGTGAAACAGTTCCCGCACTACACGCTCGGCTCCAACGCCGATCTGCCTATCGTGGGCGGCTCCATCTTGAGTCACGACCACTTCCAGGGCGGCCACTACACTTTTGCCATGGCGCAGGCTCCGATCGAGATTCCGGTGACTCTGCCCGGCTTTGAGGACGTGGAGAGCGGAATCCTGAAATGGCCCCTGTCCGTCATCCGTATCCGTCACCAGGACTCCGACCGCCTGATTGACGCTGCGGAGCATGTACTGAACGCATGGAGAAGCTACACGGACGAAGAGGCCTTTATTTACGCCTTCACCGACGGGGAGCCCCACAACACCATCACCCCCATCGCCCGCAAGGCAGGCGATACCTACGAGCTGGATCTGGTGCTGCGCAATAACATCACCACCGAGGAACACCCTCTTGGCGTCTACCACCCGCACGCCAACCTTCATCACATCAAGAAGGAAAATATCGGCTTAATCGAGGTCATGGGACTGGCGGTTCTGCCCGCCCGCCTGAATAAAGAAATGGATTTATTAAAAGAAGCCATTCTGGCAGGCCGCGATATCTCAACGGATGAAACACTGGACAAGCACGCAGATTGGGTGGCCGAATTCCTGCCCAAATACAGTGATGTGAACGCTGACAACCTGGATCATATCCTGCAGGAGGAGATCGGCAAGGTTTTCGTGCAGGTTCTCGAGGACGCAGGCGTTTACAAGTGTACGCCTGAGGGAAGAACTGCCTTTTTGCGGTTCATCAAAAGCCTGTAGGCAGCATTTCAATTCAGATATGCAATATCAAAAATGGAGGGCAGTTTTCAAAACCGCTCTCCATCTCTTTTACAACATGTTCTCTCCTCCAGCAGCAAAGCGCTCCTTCATCAGGATGGCATAGAATTTACATCCACTTCCATCATAACTACCTGTGCCTGCTGATTTACAGCGTCTCAAACGTCGCCCGGATTGCCTGAATGAACTCCAGGCTGTTCAAAATCACCGGATTCTCGCAGGTGGAAATCAGCGACAGGCTCTTCGTCATCTTCCCGTCCTCGATGGTCTTCACACAGGCCTTTTCCATCTTATCCGCGTATTCCACAAGCTCCGGGATACCGTCCAGCTCGCCGCGCTTTCTGAGTGCTCCGGTCCAGGCATAAATTGTCGCGATGGAATTGGTGGATGTCTCCTCTCCCTTCAAATGCTTGTAATAATGACGCTGTACCGTCCCGTGCGCCGCCTCATACTCATAAACGCCGCTGGGGGATACCAGCACAGAACTCATCATGGACAGATCTCCATAAGCTGTAGCCACCATATCTGACATGACATCGCCGTCATAATTTTTACAGGCCCAGATGAAGCCGCCTTCGGAGCGAATGACCCTGGCCACCGCGTCGTCAATCAATGTATAGAAATACGTAATCCCCAGCTCCTCGAATTTCAACTTATACTCCGCATCGTATATTTCCTGGAAAATATCCTTGAAGGTGTGGTCATATTTTTTCGATATCGTATCCTTCGTAGAGAACCACAGATCCTGCTTCGTGTCCACTGCGTAATTAAAGCAGGCTCTGGCGAAGCTTTCAATCGACTTTGTCGTATTGTGAATGCCCTGCAGTATCCCCTCCCCCGTAAACTCATGGATGGTCTCCCGGATCTCTGTTCCATCCTCGCCGGTATAGACTAACTCCGCCTTACCGGGTCCCGGAACCTTGATCTCTGTATTTTTATAGACATCACCGTAGGCGTGACGGGCGATCGTGATCGGCTTTTTCCAGTTGGAGACATAAGGTACGATGCCCTTCACCAGAATCGGCGCCCTGAAAACCGTGCCGTCCAGAATGGCGCGAATCGTGCCGTTGGGGCTCTTCCACATTTCCTTCAGGTTGTATTCCGTCATGCGGGCCGCGTTGGGCGTAATGGTCGCACATTTGACGGCCACGCCGTATTTTAAAGTCGCATTGGCACTGTCCACTGTCACCTGGTCGTTGGTCTCATTCCTGTGTTCCAGACCCAGATCATAATATTCTGTCTTTAAATCAATGTATGGAAGGATCAACTCGTCCTTGATCATCTGCCAGAGAATTCTGGTCATCTCGTCTCCATCCATCTCCACCAACGGTGTCGCCATTCTGATTTTCGCCATCATTTTCTCCTTTCAAATACGAAACGAATGGCTGCAAATCCGCGGCCATTCGCTTGTATTATTGTATACAGAGTCTTCTTTTCTGTCAAGCATTTCCTCACAAAAAGATTTTCTGTGATTTCTTCGTAGACGGGTAGTTATAGATATATTCCGCTCTCAGGTTTTCAATTGTTGCTTCATATTTCTGCGTTTTCAGTTCCGTCTCTCCGTTTTCTCCCTTCACAAGCTGTCCTGTCTCCCCGGATATACCCGAGGCTTCCTCCATGGTTTCCACATTCTCTTCCGTTTCCGAAGACTTCCAACAGGAGCAACCACTTTTGTTCGTCGTCCATCATGCAGCGAAAGCCAGCCTGCTACTCTCTGCTCCAGACATAACAGAACGCCTGCGTCCTCGCGGCAAACGGATCTCCGTTCTTCAGCAACTCCCGGATCTCCGCCTTCGTGTACCAGGACGCCTCAATCTCCTCCACCGTGGAGGTACTCTGATGGAACTCGCCCCTGGCCTTTCCCACCACGCACACGTTGGTCTCGTTGCTGAAACCGACCGCGCTGTAGGAAATTCCCAGAAAATCATTGATTTCGTACAGCTCCAGGCCGGTCTCCTCCCACAGCTCCCTCACCGCGCTCTCCTGCGGTGTCTCTCCAGGATCAATCAGTCCCGCCGGGAAATTATAAACCCAGTGCCCAGGCGCTAAACGAAATTCCCGGTCTACGAGAATTCTCTCACCGCTCTCATCCGTCACAATAATCACCACCGCATCCGCATTTTTGCCATGCAGCTCCTCAAAGGAATGAATCTGAGGATTGCGGCTGATCATCTCATAAGTTTTGATCTGATGATCTGCCGTCTCATAGGTCACGTCGTAACGAGTGATAAATTTTCCTTCTTCTTTTTTTTCAATGCCTTTAAATTCCATATACTTTCCTACCGCTTCTCGATCGGCACATACTCACTCTTCCCGCCTACATAGACGGTCGCAGGCCGCAGGATTCTGCCGTCATATAACTTATTTTCAATATTGTGTGCCAACCATCCGGACATGCGGGCGCACACAAACAGCGGTGTAAACAGGTCATGCGGGATGCCCAGCATATTGTAAGCATAGCCGCTGTAATAGTCCACATTGTTGGAAATCGGCGTGTTTTTCACCTGCATAATCGTCTGCTGCGCCACCTTCTCAAACTTTTCATAGAAGGCGCACTCCTCATCCCTGCCTTTCTCGTGCGCCACCATCCGGCAATAATCCCTTAAGATCTCCGCACGCGGATCACTGATCGTATAGACCGCATGGCCGAAACCATACACCAGCCCCTTATTGTCATAAAATCTTCTGTCCAGGATCCTGATCACAATATCCCGCATCTGCTCCTCGGTCGCGTCAATCCCGATCTCTGAAATCACCGCCTCCATCATCTCACAGGCACGGATATTGGCGCCGCCATGGCGAGGCCCCTTCAAAGAGCCGATCGAGCCGCTGACCGCGGAATAAATATCTGTATCCGTGGAGGAAATCACTACATTGGTAAAAGTCGAGTTATTACCGCCGCCGTGGTCCGCGTGAAGCACAAGCATGGTGTCTAAAAGCCTCGCCTCGCTTTCCGTAAAGGAGCCGTCCGCGCGCATCATATATAAAATATTCTCGGCAATGGAATATTTCGGCTTCGGATAATGAATAACCAGGCTTCCTCTGTCAAAATAATGTACCTTACTCTGGTAAGCATAGCAGGAAATGCTGGGAAGCTTTGCCAGAATATTCAGCCCCTTTAACAGGGTCTGATATGGATCCGTATCATCCGGCGTCATATCATAATTGTAAAGAGCAAGCACCGCAGACTGCAGCTTATTCATCAGATTTTGTCCCGGGCTCCGCAGTAAGCTCATCTCCAGGAACTCATCCGGAAGATTATAATAACCCGACAGGCACTCCCTGAAAATCCGCAGATCATTTCTGTTTGGCAGATAACCGAATAAAAGCAGGTAACTGGCTTCCTCAAAGCTGTCGGTCTTATCCTGTCCCTCCTGCACGAAGTCCTTGATGCTGATGCCCCGGTAAATCAGATCGCCGGGGACATTCACTTTATTGCCATTCTCATCTTTCTGATAGCCGACCACGTTGGAAACCCGGGTCAACCCAACAGGAACGCCGGTTCCGTCCTCATTTCTTAAGCCCTTTTTGATCCCCTTTTCCTTAAAAAGCTGGTTGGGAATATCTGTATAATTTAAAGATTTACCGTAGGCCTGCGCCAGGTTCACGCGCATGTTGCCGTGGTTCTGAAATTCCTCACGCAGCCGCATACTCACATTCTCGGGTGTATAATAAACATTCGGTGTCATGAATCAGCCTCCTTCTTTTCTTTTTCCGCATATAGATTTATTATAACTGAACTCCTGTAAAAAAACAACTGTATTTTGTATTTTGGTATACAATGTTTTCTGGATACGCGCATACAATTTTAGACAACTTGTCACTGGACGGCCAGTAAGAAGTGTTGTAAAATAATATAGTCTGAGCAGCTCACCGGAAGTTCCCGGCTTTGCTTATGTACCAACTGTCATGGACGAAAATCAGCGAAATTTCTTTTCAGGTAGCATGTACCTGTTTCGCGTTGAATGGGAGGATCTGATTTATGGTAAAATTATACGACGGCGGCGTTTATCTGTTAAACGGACAGGAAATTGTTCCTGAAAGGGAAGCGGCTTTCAGAGAGATAAAAGTCGATCAGTCCACTGCAGCGGAGGGCACCATCGCGCACTCCATTTTAAAAGCGCACAATATTGCCCCCGATATGCAAAATCTGCGCATTCGCTTTGATTCTCTGGTTTCTCACGATATTACCTATGTCGGGATTATTCAGACCGCCAAGGCCTCCGGCATGGAGTCCTTTCCTATCCCCTATGTTCTGACCAACTGCCACAACACACTTTGTGCAGTGGGCGGCACCATCAATGAAGATGATCATCTCTTCGGTCTGACCGCCTGCCAGAAATACGGCGGCATCTATGTTCCTCCCCACATTGCGGTCATTCACCAGTACATGCGGGAAATGATGGCGGGCGGCGGCCGTATGATTTTAGGCTCTGACAGCCACACCCGCTACGGCGCCCTGGGCACCATGGCCATCGGTGAGGGCGGCGGCGAGCTGGTCAAGCAGCTGTTGCAGGATACCTACGATATCAAATACCCGGACGTCATCGCGATTTACCTGGACGGCGCTCCGCAAAGAGGCGTCGGTCCGCAGGACATTGCTCTGGCCATCATTGGTGCGGTATTCAAAAATGGCTATGTGAAAAATAAAGTGATGGAATTTGTCGGTCCCGGCATCGCGTCCATGACCACCGACTTCAGAAACGGCATTGACGTGATGACCACCGAGACCACCTGCTTATCCAGCATCTGGTGCACGGATGAGAACACGCAGGCTTATCTGGCTCAGCACGGCAGAGCGGACGCATATCGTAAGCTTGCTCCCGCGGATGTGGCCTATTATGACGGCTGCGTTTATGTGGACCTTTCCACTGTGAGGCCCATGATCGCCCTGCCCTTCCATCCCAGCAACGTGTTTGAGATTGAAGATCTGACCGGTTCTAAGCTGTCTGATGTGCTGGAGGATGTGGAAAAGGAAGCAAAGAGAATCTCCGGCAGAGACTATCACCTGACCGATAAAATTGTAAACGGCAGACTTTCCGTCCAGCAGGGCTTTATCGGCGGCTGCTCCGGCGGCACCTATTCCAACGTGATGGAAGCGGCGCATATTCTTGAGAATGCCTCCTGCGGCAATGGTCTCTTCCAGCTGTCTGTCTACCCGTCCAGCCAGCCGGTTTTCATGGATCTGGTCAAAAAAGGCGCGGCCAGCTCACTGATGGCAGCAGGCGCCATCTTGAGGACCGCCTTCTGCGGACCCTGCTTCGGCGCGGGCGATACGCCGGCCAACGACTGTCTGTCTATCCGGCACGCGACCCGCAACTTCCCCAACCGCGAAGGTTCCAAGCCTGGGAACGGCCAGATGGCGGCTGTGGCGCTGATGGACGCTCGCAGTATCGCGGCAACCGCCGCTAACGGCGGCATCCTGACCCCGGCAACCGATGTGGCGGACGATTATGTCATGCCAGCTTACGAGTTTGACCCTGTTTCCTATGAGAAGCGGATTTACAGCGGCTACGGTAAAGCACAGCCGGATACTTCCCTGATCTATGGTCCGAACATCAAGGACTGGCCTGCCATGGAAGCGCTTTCTGACAACATCCTGTTACGGGTCTGCTCAAAGATTATGGATCCAGTGACCACAACAGATGAACTGATACCCTCCGGCGAGACCTCTTCCTACCGCTCCAATCCTTTGGGGCTGGCTGAATTCACCCTCTCCAGAAGGGATCCGGCCTATGTCGGCAATGCCAAAGAAGTGGACAAACTGGAGCGCGCCCGCATAAACGGCGGCGAGCCGGCCGCACTCCTGCCTGAGCTTACATCAGTTTATGAGAAAATCAAAACCATCCCCGGCAGCGAAAGTGTTGATCCCGCTGCAATTGAGATTGGCAGCATGATTTACGCTGTGAAGCCCGGCGATGGTTCCGCCAGAGAACAGGCAGCCAGCTGCCAGCGTGTTTTAGGCGGCCTGGCGAATATCGTGTCTGAGTATGCCACCAAGCGCTACCGCTCCAATGTTATTAACTGGGGCATGGTACCCTTCCAGATGAAGGAAGCACCGGATTTCGAGGTGGGCAGCTTCATTTATGTTCCCAACATCCGCGCAGCGCTGGATACTGACATGCAGCACATTCCCGCCTATGTCATTGGAGACACCGTGCAGGAAATCACTCTCTATATCGCTGACATGACACCGGATGAAAAGAAAATCTTAAAGGCCGGCTGCCTGATCAACTATAACAGGAACAGACATGCGTGAGCATTTCCCCTATGGAAAGACCCGCGGTAACGGTCGGCCCCTCCGGTAACAATCTGAAGTAATAAACATCTGTGACTGCCGATTTCAGCCCAGAAAAAGTATGTAGCCAGTCACATAACAATAGAGGAGCGGTTAATCCCGCTCCTCTATATATTCCACATAATCCGACTCGTCAGCAAAAAGCTGATAATCCCCGTTTACATAACCCATATATCCGTTGCTCACATAGTATCCTTTCATTCCAGAAAACCTCCTTTATGTATGTCTTTCTGAAATCAAGGATACTCTTTTATGTGTCCAATATTCCGGACTCAATTCGGCGCGGTTTTTATGAATGGCGCGCTTGCGGTTATTATATCATGAGCAAAAGACGCTCATGATCCAATTCGCCGCTCGCCGGACGTGCGAGCACGCCCTTCTCGCTTGCGCTCATTATATCATAAAATTACTGACTGTTCTGTCCATAATAGGCATTCGCGCCGTGCTTTCTGTAATAATGTTTATCCTGCAGCTCCTGCGGTGCCGGCTTTACCTGCGGATTGATCAGTTCGGTGCGATAAGCCATCTTAGCCACCTCTTCCAGCACGACTGCGTTATGAACCGCCTCCTTCGCGTCTTTTCCCCAGACAAAGGGACCATGATTTTTGCACAGAACTGCTGGAACGGCGGCCGGGTCCTTCCCCATGCGCTTAAATTCCGAAACAATTAAAAGACCGGTATTCTTTTCATAATTATCCGCGATCTCGTCTGCGTTCAGACATCTCACACAGGGCACTTCCCCGTAAATGTAATCGGCATGTGTTGTCCCATAACAGGGAATGGAGCGACCCGACTGCGCCCAGCTCGTTGCATAGGAAGAATGCGTATGTACAATACCGCCAATCTCAGGAAAGGCTTTGTAAAGCTCCAGATGCGTAGGCGTATCGGAAGAAGGCTTGTAATGACCTTCTACGACAGTTCCGTTCAGATCCACAACAACCATATCCTGCGGAGTCAATTTGTCATACTCCACGCCGCTTGGTTTAATCACAAACAGACCACTCTCTCTGTCAATTGCACTGACGTTACCCCAGGTAAACGTCACAAGTCCATATTTGGGAAGCTCCAGATTCGCTTCACATACCAGTTCTTTTAAATTTTCAAGCATAACTTTCATTCATCCCTTCTGTTTCTGTATTGAGTTCAAGCTAATGATCATATCTTGCAAATCCTGATGTACAGTCGTGCATGCATCCGGAAGTATACGCAACTCATTTTTCGTTTCATCAATGTAGTTTCAAACCGGAAATGACATCGCAAAAATTCAATATCATCTTACATCATAACCAATTGGCCCGTCAATTCCAAAGTAAACAAAAAAGACTGAATATCACATCCAGTCTTTTCGTAGCTGATAGGGGAATCGAACCCCTGTTTCCGCCGTGAGAGGGCGGCGTCTTAACCGCTTGACCAATCAGCCATGGAGTACATTGTACCCTCAAAACCGAACACTGAAAATCTTTTCCTCTTTTTCCTATCC
>JAJQHY010000073.1 GCA_021199495.1 Lachnospiraceae bacterium
TCCCTTTGGTGCCTTGGAGCGCAGCGGAAAGGAATGGTCATAAAAATGAAAAACAAAAATGGATTCCCACCGAGAGAAATTGTGGATCAGATACAGAGAAAATACCCTATAGGAACGGTTGTAGTTTTGGACCATATGGGGGACGGCCAGGCGCCGAAGGATGGAACGCCCGGCGTGGTAACCGCCGTGGATGATATTGGCACGATTCACGTGGACTGGCTGACTGGCGGCGGCCTTGGCGTCTGTTATGGCGAGGACTGCTGCCATATCGCATCACCTAGGGAAACAGCGCTATATAGGATAGGAATGGAAGCAAAGAAGCAGCATGACGGAAGCCGCTGCCCCAGGTGCGGCACGCCAATGCCGGGAGGACTGCATACCCATGCGCTTTCGCGTCGTGCGGAGATTGTCGTCTGCGACAAGTGCGGTCAGGAAGAAGCTATCGAGGATGCGACACAGGCTGGGATTTTCAAGAATAGTGAACCACCCCTGCAGATAGAGGACTGGTATATTTGCGTTCAGCAGGAGGTACTTTGATATGCCAGATGAACATAAGGAAAAGCAGGGTTTCCACATCGTTGCGACGGAAGTTCTGGACGAGGACAATAATGTACGGGGGTATTCTATCGGCATACCGGAATACCCGGAAGCTTCCGCTTTTTGCATAAATCCGGAAGATATTATCCAAACTGGGTGGGAAGCAAAGGAAAAGGCAGCCGCAGAGAACGAGAAAAGCAGAGATTGATGGGAGGATAAGGATATGAGCGAGAGACAAATTGAATCGGGAGCCAATAAGTATAACGGAAAAAACCTTCTTGACGAGAAGTTCCTCTCTGAGGTGCTTTGTGATAAAGAAGCTTGCCAGTACGTGCTGAGAAAGCTCTTAAGCGTGGATGACCTGACTGCTAAAAAGGTTGTTGACCGTGTTGCAGTGAAAAATCCGCAGGTATCGGGAGAGATTGTTGATGTCTCCGCTGTAGACGGCAGAGGATTTACCTGGGAGATCGCCGTTTGCAGGACGGATCAGGTGGAACCACTGCATTCCAGATATGAATTTGCAAGGATTGTAAAACGGCTTGAAGACGATGGAGAGGGCTACTCCGATACCCGCGAAATGGCTGTGGTGTATATCGGCGCAGTTGACCATTATGGAAAAGGCGAGAACATCTATACGGTGCGTTCTTATATTAAGGAAATGGACAAACCTTTAGATGACGGGACAAGAATTATCTTTGCCAATGCCGAAGCTGACGACGGCAGTGAAGCCGCAGCAATGCTGCAATACTTCAAGACGGCAGACCCGGAGAATATGAGCCAGAGTGCGTTATCTGAGAGAGTGCGTCAGCTGAAGTTGGATGCTGCACAGTGATGCTGGAATACGGTGGGATGAGTTCCTTTTATATAAACATTGTCTATTGGAGCGCAGGTGCGGTGTGAGCGATTTGAAAAACTGTGAAATAAGCGATGAAGAGCGGAAGATGGAAGTCCTGCGGAAAATGCGGTATGACTGGTATATTGCACCATACTATGGGAGCAAAGAGCAGTATCTGTTTGCCCGCTGCCAGGACTGCAACATCACTGGTGGATATTCCGAAGTGATGAATTTCGGCGAGATAAAGAATGTGGAAACAAGGGTCAGCACCGGGAACGGCATGTCCGTGCAGGTTTATGTGGATACGGACAGAGGAGAACACTACTGCGCATGGTCTTATGCCAGATGCAGCGCTTTTTCAGAAACCGGCAAGAAAATGGTGATTGGTTTTGACACATGGATAGCCGATCCTGACATGATTTCTTTCTGTGACAAGGATTATCCGGAAGAAAATATAGGGTTCTGTGAAGCAGCAGATGGAAATTTCTTTGATGTGGATATGGACGCAGTTGAGGTTATCAAGGATGTAAAAATACATAGAAACGGGAAAGAAATCAGTTTCAGCATGGAGAAAAGATGCTCCGATGGGCATGTGGAATTGATCATCCGGTATGGCAATGAAACGCAGGTTTACCGCTTTCTCGTAAGGGACAGGGAACTTATCGTGATGTCCGGTTTCAGCGACAGGTTTTTAAACTGTGTCAAAAACAGCGGCAGAAACCGATTGCTCGTTGACAGCGGTTTCCATTATAGCTGCAGCATTGAGCCGGGAGAAGAAAAAGAAATTGATCCGAAGAACAGTATGTATCGAAAGTGAGATTAATCATTCAGAAATATTAATCAGGAGTTAGCGAGGAGGAGCTTTAATGACAGAAAAGATGGATGCAGCAATACAGAGATTTTTTGATAGACCGGAGATTGTCGCTGACGCGCTCAACTCCGTAGTCTGTAAAGAAACCATAGTGAGTGAGGACGAAATGAAGCCAGTCGACTTGGCACCGGTATTCCAGATCCTTGCGGATTTATCCGGGGAACAGACGGTAGAAGATTACCAGAATTCATATCGGAGAACGGTTGTGATGACATCAGATGAACTCTGCTGCGTCATCATGGGGGAGACGGAAGTCGACTATGGTCTGCCGATCAAGGCACGGCTGCTTGAAGGTGGACTTTATGCCGTGCAGGAGAGCAGCCAGGATACGTCTGTGAAAACACCGAGCCTGACGCCGGTAATTACGCTGGTGTTCTATCTCAGTTCAAAAGACTGGGAGGGGCATTACAAGCTAAGTGATATGTATCCGGAAATGGATGAGAGAATGCGTGCCTTTGCACCGGAATACCGCCTTAATATGGTAGAACCGGCAAAGTTATCGGAAGAAGAATTGTCTGCGTTTTCAACGGAGCTGGGCAGCGTGCTACGCAAAATAAAAAACAGCGGTGATGAGGAATGCGCCGAAAAGTCGGTGCCGGATGGCAGCACAGAATTTAGTGATGCGGCAAAAGAGCTGATCTGGTGTATCTTGGAGAATGCATAAGGATAAGAGTTATGCTGTGAAACAGGGTGCCGTTGCCGCCTGAAGATTGGTGTGGAGGAGTGCAGGATGGAAGATATAAGGATAGAGGTTGAGAGTGACCTTTATGAGCAAGTGAAACAGATGCTTGGTTCATTTGGGATTTCCATAGAGGATGCGACAGCAAAGTTTTTTGAGCATATGGTGGCTGATAAGGAACGCATTTTAAGGGATTTCCAGTCTGGCATCCCAGCGGAAGAACTTGTGGAGCGTGCTGCCGGAGAAACCGTAGAGATACTTATGCAGAATAGATGCAAAAAATAATCAGCAGACCCTATGTTTAGATAACCTGGTTAATCGATAGAAAACAGATGAGCGATTCGGTGGGCTTCGGATGACTGAATATGAAAAGCTCGTGCAGGCGGAAAGATATGCACACACAATAGAAATCG
>JAJQHY010000080.1 GCA_021199495.1 Lachnospiraceae bacterium
ACTTGCATGGCAGGTTAGGCCGTCTATTTTTGGACAAATAGGCTCGTCCTTAACACTTACAGGGCTTTCAAAAGCCTCAGTGAACTCCTACTTCTTCTAAAAAATACACTGTCTGATTACGGTGGTGTGACCAGAGGCGTGTGTAAAGTGGCTGAAGGGCATATTCCATGTGGTTGAGACCTGTAATATCGTTAAGACGGAGACAGGCGCAGAATCGGGAGGAAGAACACTTGATCCTAATTGCTATGTATCCATGAACTTTTGGGGATTTCCTGCTAATGAATGTGCTGCCCCGTGGTATATGAAACTGCTTGAAGAAAGCTTCATTGAGTTCTTTAAAACGTCAGTTCCGGCAAATCCCCTGAAAGCGGAGTATTTACTGCCAAAACACATCGGTGGCCTGCTCCGGGATGGAAAGGTCACTGTTAAAGTCTTAGAGACGAACGACAAATGGTTTGGCGTTACTTATCAGGGAGACAAAAGCGCTGTAGTAGAGAGTATAAAAAACTTGATAGAAGCTGGTGAGTATGCCGAGGACTTGTATAGTGATTTGTGAAAGAACAGAGCCTTCAGTGTTTGAGGTTTGTCTATGCCAGAAAACAGATGTATGATATAGATGATGAAAAATAATACGAAGGAAACATCTGATTCCTATGCGATCCGCTATGAATTATGATGGCCTTACCTAAAGCTGCCCAATTGACCGAAAACGTCGCCTAATACTGTCCGACAGCCGAGACAATTTATCCCTGCTGCCGGGACAGCTTTGTGCTGTCAAGCATAAGGCCCAGCCGGGCAATCCTAACAAGAACGTGATAAAATGAAGCGGAGCATCGCACCCGGGGATACAGAGCGAAAAACGGTGAATGGAAATTAATAACTATGGCTTACAAACCTTACACGCCTCATACCCCAATGCAATGGCTCTAGCCTTTGATATAGCGTGTTTGCTTTGACTCAGATACCTGCATCCGTCTTTATGGTACTTTGTTCCTGTATCAGTTATGTAAACTGTCCCGCCGCCTGAGGTATCAGTATCTTCGACCACAACGGTCTTAGCTTTTATGGTGACGGTAGCCGATTTTGTAGAAGCATTTCCGCTGCTGTCAGACACGGTGTATACGACTTCATATGTACCAGGAGTGTCGTAATCAACAGCAGAGTCATCAATACTTACACTTGCCGTCACATCTCCATCTGTTGTATCAGATGCGGAAACAAGGCTGCTGTAATCTGGGGCATCATCGCCCACGGTCAAAGAGACCGATGTCGACGAAAGAGAAATGACAGGCGGCGTAGTATCCTTAACGGTTACGGTAGCGCTTTTTTCAACCGCATTCCCCGCAGCATCACTAACATGATATGTAATGGTGTACTCACCAGGAACCCCATAACTGACATTCAGAGCATCCAGCACAATAGCATCAGTCAAATCGCCATCGATTTCATCCGTGGCGGTCACGCCGGAAAGATAGTCCGGTGCAGAATCGGTGTCAGCCAGATAATATTCCGTCTGTATCCCGCTGAATTCAGGAGCAACTGCATCCACAACGGTCACTGCAACGGTGGCCGATGAAGAATTCCCGTAGTCATCCTCTGCAGACAGGGTCACCGTGTACGCACCAGGAGAGGAAAAGCGAATGGTGTTATCAGCCAGCGTGAAGTCATCAGATGATTCGCCAGAATCCTTTTGAACATCAGAAATGGAAAGGGTCACATCAGAAACTTCGTCTTCTGCAATCGCAAAGAGAGCGTTACTCTTGGTGCTGTCATCGGTAATACCGATGGCTTTCCCGTAGTCAACTTCGGTCTCATCTGTCAACGCTGTAAATACCGGCGCAACCGAATCGATCACCGAAACAGGAACAGATGCTGAGACCGTATTCCCGGAGGCATCTTCTGCGACGATCGCTACCGTATACTGTCCCGGCAAGAGAAAGCAGACGGAGGAAGAATCCATTGTGAAGGCTTCATCCGAATTTTCTGAAGCAGCTTGGACGCTATCAATATATAGGGTGACATCGGAGATTTCATCCTCTGCTACTGCAAAAATGGCAAAATTCTCGTCTTGTGAGCTCGAAAGAGCAACAGTGGTACCATATTCTACTTCGATACCATCAGATATTTCTGTGAAGGACGGTGCAATCTGGTCGACCACATGAATCACGGTCTGTGAGGTCGACTCATTATTTTGCTCATCTACAGCGCTGACCGTAACCGTGTAATCACCAGGAGTACTGAATGTTACAGAGGTGCTATCAGCAGAGATACTTGACATATCTGGTGTAACGCCTGTGATGGTGACTGAAACGAGACCGTCCCTGTCATCAGTTGCTGTTGCGAATTCACTGGTGGAAATGGTTTCGCCATACCCCACGGTTGTTTCAAATGTCACTAATTCAGGGGGAACTGTGTCAAATGCGACCACGAGAACGACGAACGAGCAGAACAGCGTAACAGCAGCAATCAAAAATGACCGACTTCTGCTTTTTAGCTGTTCACTTTTCTTTACCTTTGAAATAATCCAAAGCAAGAAGAATACGAAAAAGCTTGCTATGGAAAGAAGAAATGCCATGGAAACGATGATGTCCATCCTGATCACACTCCCTGATCTGTCTCTGGTTGGTCTATTATATCACATAAACTACGAAAGCGAATGTGTATTTTCAAAAAATCACTGACTTAAGCTATCTTCCGTTCTACAAACCAGCGGCCAATGTTGTTCCCGTCCAATGAGCCATTCCGCTCGAAGAACAGATAGCTCTGCATCCCGTTGATCCAGACCGTGTAGCGGTCACCCTGGCCCCCAGCCTTCATTGCTGCAGCCTGCCGGATGTCGCTTACCCGGTCAATTTCATATTTGCAGCCATCCTCCCAGGTGATGATACGAGGGAGCATTACCCCATCGCTTCGGAAGCTGACCACTACATCCACATACACCTTAATACTCTTCATGGCATCTCCATCACGGATTGCACCGTTTGCAAGGCTCATATCCCTGCTCAATTAAATCTTCACGGTCACCGGTATATTCCTGCTTATTCGCTTCACTCATCTGGTCTACGCTGGAGCAGGAAGGATAATGAAATTTTTTCGTGTTTGTGTTCAGAATGTACGTTGTGCCGCTGCTGGCTTCGTCCTCAGTATCCGGCTCCGCAGCTTCCTCCGCCTCAATAGCGTCTGTTTCTTCCTCCGTAGTTGAATCGTCTTCCCAACTATCTCCTGTGGCGTAGTCGATCGACACTCCAGGCTGCACGTTGTAGCAATATACATTGAAAAGGATGCCGTCCCCTTCATCCTCTACGGACATTGCCTCCATGAGTACGCCACTGGCTACCAGGTCGTCACCATCAAAAATCGGGGTGACACGGTACAGCACATGGTTGCCGGTTTCCTGTACATAGTCAGCAACCATATTCTCAAAGGGTAACATACCCTCAACATTCAAATACCTCGTTCCAGTGATGAGGTTTTTCTCGTTGGCATTTTCTCCGGAAAGCTGATACCCGATCAGGTGACAGCGATTATAGAGGTAATTGCCATCTACGCAGTCATACTTGACTGTGTGCCAACCAGAAGGTTTGACCGAGCCGATGGCACCACGCTCTTCGGTGGGCATTAGGTCTGTGCCAATATTGGCTACCGCTACTCCACAGCGCCCTAGTGAATCCAAATCACTGTAGGACTCATAGGAAGTTGTGGTCAAATTTGCATCCGTATCCGTGAAATACGGGACATTATCGTTTACAACAACATAGGGTGAGCCAGAATATTCCGGGATGTTGGAGAGGTCAAATACTGGGGTGGCAGTTTCCTGGGCAGAAGTCTCTTCCACTTGTTCTGTTTCGGCAGGGACAGGAGCTTCTTCTTCCACTGGCTCAGATACCTCTATTGCAGCGCTTTCTTCTGCAGTATCGGTGGCCTCTGTTACAGTGATTTCTTCTTGGACGGTAGATTCCGTAGATGTGGTAGAAGTTTCCTCAATCACCGATTCCGAACTGCAGCCAACGAGAAGGAAAAGAACAACACAGCACAGAACGAGTATATGTTTAAACCCTTTTTTCATCTGGTGTACACCTCCATCGTAATTTTTTCATGGGATGAACCCGGAAAGTCCTCTGTGGATTCCAAGCACCATCCATTGCCCGGCACATCTATATCAAAAAACTGATCACCGGGGTATTTACGATTCCATTTGAATAGGATGATCTTTTCCACCCACTTTTCATAGGGGGCGACAGGAACATTCTCCACGAAGCAGTACTCGCCGGGAGTTGCTTCACTTAAAAAGCTTTCATCCACGTTCAGATGGGGGGCATCTGCGTCGGCGAATTGCTTTTGTGTGTAGTGATTTACCCAAAGCCGACTGCTAGATGACAAATCCAAAATACGCTGGCGCAATACTCGGTCCTGGCTCTGCCGCCGTCTATTAAACATCATGCCGTTCCTATCATCTACGGCTGCTATAATAATCATTTTCCATCTCTCCCCAATGTTATTGTCCAAGTATTTTTACTGCATTTTTGCAGTATTGGATATAATCTGTGTGCCCCAGCAGTAGCATTTTATCAGCAAGCTCTGATAATGCTGAAAGGAACTCCGGCTGATCCTTCTTCTTTACCTTACAGAAGATGACCTTATATTCCTCGCCGTCTTTCTGGTATTCCTTGCCAAAATAAACTCTGACCTTGTGCTTGATGAATAATTGGTCTGCCAGATTCTCTTGCACATCAATGTAAGCATAGTGGTAATAACAAATCGAAAAATCAGACATTCGACAATAGTTTACGACTGCTTGCGTATCCATTTCTCTTACCCTCTCGTCACACAATTTGTATCTCTCTAAAGATTGCTATCCATGTCCTATGGGATGTTGAAGTCATATCTTTCCAGCAGATGACGCATTGCAGTACTTTGAAATGTGGTAAGTACAGATATAATTGATATCCTCTGGCTTGATTGCACCACTTTCCAACGCAAACTGTAATAGGTTGTCTGGCAAAAAGGGCTCTTCCTTAACAAAAACTCCGCCGTGTTTTTCGGCCAGATGCCGACTGACAGAATTGCCAGTATATGCGCACCATACAAAATACTGTAAGGGAAATTTCAATGCAGCATACTGCATGAGCAACTCTGTCGCCTCAAATGCATATCCATTTCCCATATAGCCATCTATAATATCTACGCTGACCTCTGGTGTCCCTGTGTCCAGCTTGCTCAGCTGGCAAAAGCCACAAATATTATTAGTAGCCTTCTCAACTATGGTACAGGCCAACGTTGTATCTTCCTTCATGTAACCCCAAAGGACATTAAATGCCCTATCATCTGCAGCCAGACTGGGGCCAGAGCGTGATAAACTCATAGCCCTATAGATACCTTTGTCATCTTCTATCAGCAACCGAATTTTCACTTTGTCTGTTTCCCCTAAAAACACATCTCTATCTTCCATCACAGAATTTAGCCCCTCTTCCCACAAATGATTGACCTTCACTCAGCCTGTATCTTCCTGAAGAATCTGCTATCCGGGTTGTATGGGATATTGAAATCATACCCCAGCTTGTTCATTTCCTGCAGCTTGATCAGCATGAGATTAATATCTGACCCCAACCGTTGAGACATCTCTACGACATCACAGCCCTGCATAGCGAGCTGATACACGTCATCATTGTTCAAAAGGATGTGGGCACCATAGGCATTAGCCTCATATTCTGAGGAGTCTTTCATCTGAAACAGGACAAACTCCTTCAGCCCGTCCTTAGACGCCTTCGCAATATCCTGATGCAGTGCGTCATGGCCCAGCTCATGGGCGATGACCATCTGCCGCAGATAAGGGTCCATCCGAGGGTTAAGAAAAATCATACGGTGGTTCCAGCGAAACGTATACATCCCCAGCAAGCGGTCAAAGGCTGGCTCATCGTATATCCAGATACCAAGCTCTCTGGCAATTTTTTCTGCGTCCCTCGTTCCCGCTTGCCGGACGATAGCATTCGCCTTGCGGTAAATAGCACATGAGTCCAAGATCACACCCCCTCAACCATATCGTACCAAAAGGATAGTCCTATAATTAGGACTTTGTGCTGTCCTGACGATATTTTTGGGGCGTGTATTTTTTGTTGTCCTGCTTACAGTCAAAGTAAGCTTTCTGCAGGGCAATCATCACGGCGTCTTTGTCAGCCTCGGATAATTCACCACCAGCGAACATACCAGACAGTTCCGCAACGAGCTCCTCTGCCTGTCGCTTTCCCTTGGGGCCATATTGCTTGTCGGCTTCCATGACAAAGCCCTCGTCCTCTGCCAGTAGATAGTTCACATCTACGTTGAAATACCGGGCAAGTGCCTTATAGGTCTCTCTCTTTCTGGGGTATTTCCCTTCCAATTCATAGCTGACATAGCTTCTTTTGGTCACTCCGGCTGCTTCTGCCACCTCCGCCTGTGATGCCTGCTTCTCAGCACGCAATTGCCTGAGCTTTTCTCCGAACTTCATAAAATTACCTCCTGAAATGATATTGAATTTCTTTTTTTGCATTGACACATGAAGTTGAGCGTCGTATAATCACCCTACAAGTTGAAGTTCAACTTCACCATTATTGTAGTTCAACTTCATCCTTTCGTCAAGAGGTGAAATGCAAAAGATGCAAAAAAGAACGATACTACACAGCGATTTGAACTGTTTTTACGCAAGTGTGGAGATGATGCTGAATCCGGAGTTGCGTGGAAAGGCTGTGGCAGTCTGTGGAGCTACCGAGGACAGACATGGGATCGTGCTGGCAAAGTCAGAATTGGCGAAGCAAGCTGGGGTAAAAACAGGCATGGTAAATTGGGAGGCAAGGCAGCGATGCCCCAACCTGATCATTGTGCCCCCACAGTATGACCAATACTTGAAGTATAGCAAGCTGACCCGTGCCATCTATCAACGGTTTACCGACCGAGTGGAGCCTTATGGAATGGACGAGTGCTGGCTGGATATTACTGGCTGTCAGCATATTTGTGGCACAGGGATGGAGGCAGCAGAGACGATTCGGCGCACGGTACGAGAGGAGTTGGGGCTAACGGTATCCATAGGAGTATCCTATAACAAAATATTTGCTAAGCTGGGCAGCGACATGAAAAAGCCGGATGCCGTCACGGAGATTACACGGGAAGACTTCAAAGAAAAGGTGTGGCCCCTCCCAGCATCGGATCTGCTATATGTTGGCAGAGCAACGGAGGTGAAGCTGTCCCGGTATGGTATCCACACGATCGGGGATATAGCAGCATCAGACCCACAGTTCCTGCGTAGCATCCTCGGTGTAAATGGTCTGGCCCTTTGGAGATATGCTGCCGGTTTGGACGATGCTCGTGTCATGCACAAGGATTTCGTCTCACCGGTCAAATCCATTGGACACGGCATCACCTGCACTGCTGACCTTGAAACACCGGAAGAGGTCTGGAAGGTTATATTGGAGCTGTCGCAGGATATCGGGCATAAACTCCGTGTGCATGAGCTGGCGGCTACGGGGGTACAAATCTCCATCCGTAAGAATGACCTGTGCGGCCAGCAGTTCCAGGCGAAACTGAACCATGCCACACAGTCACCGATGATAATAGCCAGGAAAGCCCGTGCGCTATTTGAGACGAAGTATAAGTGGGGCATTCCGATCCGAGCGGTCTGTGTACGAGCTATCAATCTGGTACCACAGACTGAGCCAGACCAAATCAACCTATTTATTGACACGGACTATCTCGACAGATTGGATAAGCTGGACGTCACAGTTGAAGAAATTCGCAGACGTTTTGGCAAGAGAGCAATCTACCCCGCCTGCCTCATGGGTGATTTAAAGATGCCTGGTGATGGGAGATGCAGTGTGATCATGCCAGGTGTGATGGGGCACTAAGCCGCACTGTGAAAATTATATGGACGATGACCTCGAATGAATGTATGTACCAAGGAAAGGAGACCGATAAAATTGATGTGTACCCCAGAGAAATTTAGAGTCCAAATCCGAAACAGGAATAGCCCAAAAGCAGTAAAGCCGAGGGTATTCGATGCACTTGTCGAAGGAAGTACGGTCTATCTAGAGGTCAAGGATAAAAAGTCGTGTGAAGTCGTTGCTTTAGATGACGTCCTGCTTCAGATAGCGCAAGCCAAACAACAACAGCAGAATACAAAGACTACCGAGCCCTGATCCGTATCATTACGAGATACTAACTGCCGGAGTCATTAGACAAGCTCATGTGCTTGTTTGATGGCTCCGGCAGTTTTTTATTTTCAAAACTTTTCAGCGAAATATTTCAAAGTGTCCATTAGGTGAACAGTTTAACCCTTATCCTTTAGCCACAGCAGACGAGAGAGGAGGTGAGCAAGCAAGATGACTGCGAATGAACGGCGAGAAGCTATCCTGGAAGCCCTATGTGTCCGCAGACAGGATACTTACAGTAACCTGGCCCATGAGTTTGGCGTTTCCTACAGCACCATCCGCCGTGATATCGAAGCCCTTGCTTGCTCATATCCGTTAGAACCTGTTCGTGGCCGGCACGGCGGAGGGGTCTATGTAGCAGATTGGTACCACCGCAACAGAAGAACCCTTTCACCGGAACAGGCAGCGCTCCTGAAGAAGCTGGCGCCGGGTTTGGAAGGACGCGACCTGGAGGTCATGAACAGTATCATCAATCAGTTTGCTCCCCATTAACCACGGGAAACACCCCCGTATGATCATGAAAGGTATGGTGAATGACTCATGAGAAAGGTATTTATCTGCTCCCCCTATCGTGGAGACATCGAAAGGAACGTGGCCGCCGCCAGGTGCCATGCCCGTGTTGCTGCGCTCTGTGGCTATTGCCCGGTTGTGCCCCACCTCTTCTTCCCACAGTTTCTGGATGACTCTGACCCCCAGGAGCGCATCCTCGGCATCACGCTCGGCGTCGAGATGATGAAGGATTGCGATGAGGTCTGGCTCTTTGGCAACAGCATCAGCAACGGCATGGCCTATGAGCTGGAGCAGGTGCGTAAGCTGGGCATCCCCGTCCGGCTCTATGACGACCATAGCTGCCGCATCGATCCCTCTACCATGATGATCGATGACCGCATCTCAGATGAGTATCGCCAGGCTGTTCGTGGCCTGAAGCTTGATTAAGAAAGGACAAGAAAAATGAGCGAAATCTATAAGACCCTCGCAGAAGGGTATGAGAAGCTGGCCGCAGCTTACCGCACCCTGGCTGAAGGTGATCCTGCCACAGAAGCCACGCCGGACAAGCAGGAAGCCCGTGCACCGGTACCCATCAGTATCGAGGAGGTCCGTGCCGTCCTCGCCAGCAAGACACAGGCCGGGAAGCGTAAGGAAGTCAAGTCGCTTCTCCTCAAGTATGATTCCGGGAAGCTCTCCGCTGTGAAACCGGAAGACTATGCTGCCCTGCTGGCGGATGCGGAGGCACTCTAATGGGCGCCCATGCACGGTTCTCTCCTTCGGCGGCAAATCGTCTCATCCATTGTCCTCCCTCTCTTGTATTGGGGGAGGAGTTCCCGGATGACGAAAGTTCATACGCAGCGGAGGGAACCGCCGGCCATGCGCTGGCAGAACACCTCATCAGGAAGTACCTGAAGCAACGCACCAAACGTCCGGTATCGGATTATTACTCGGATGACCTGCTGGAAGCGGTCGATGAGTATGTGGCATTCGTGATCAGCGAGATCGAGACCGCCCGGAGGGAATGTGCTACCCCTATGTTCGCTGTAGAGCAGCGGGTCGATGCATCCAACTATGTACAGGACTGTTTCGGCACTGCTGATATGGTCATCGTGACCGATGGGCTGGTACACATTATCGACCTGAAGCTGGGTAAGGGCGTCCCGGTATCTGCAGAGCATAACCCACAGCTCATGATTTATGGCCTGGGTATCCTGGAGACCGCAGAGATGCTCTATGACACCGAGACCGTCCGGTTGACCATTTTCCAGCCCAGACTCAACAGCGTCAGCTCGTGGGACATCACCCCAGAAGAACTGAAGACCTGGGGTGAAGAGACCCTGCGTCCCGCTGGACAGGCTGCCCTGAACGGTGAAGGCATCCAGAAGGCCGGCAGCTGGTGCCGGTTCTGCAAGGCTCGATTCACCTGCCGGGAGCGGGCAAACGAAGGGCTGAAACTGGCGAAGATGGAGTTCCGTGAGCCGCCCCTGCTGTCTGACGATGAGATCGTAGAGGTGCTGAAGGTGGCGGACGAGCTGTCCAAATGGGCATCGGACGTATACGCCTACGCCCAGGATCAGGCTATCGTCCACCACAAACAGTGGAAGGGCTACAAGCTGGTCATGGGCAAGAGCAATCGGAAGTACACCTCCGAGCAGGAAGTCGCTGCAGCGGCAGAGGCCGCCGGATACACCGACATCTACAAGCGCTCCCTCATCGGCATCACAGAGATGGAGCGTCTGATGGGCAAGAAGGAATTTGCCCAAGTCATCGGACCGCTGGTGTACAAGCCCGCTGGAAAATTGACCCTAGTCCCGGAATCGGACAAACGAGAAGCTATCACATCATCAACCGCTGCGGCGGACTTTAAAGAGGAGGACTAATCAATGTCTACGAATATGAATGCAACCAAGGTCATCGTTCCTTGCCGCTTTTCCTATCTGCATTGCTGGGAACCCGGCTCCGTGAATGGTGGGGAGCCCAAGTACAGTGTCTCCGCTATCGTGCCGAAGAGCGACACCAAGACCATCAACGCTATCAAGGCCGCCATCGAGCAGGCCAAGAAGAACTCCCTCTCCAAGTGGGGCGGCAAGGTTCCTGCAAACCTGAAGCTGCCTCTGAGGAATGGCGATATCGACCGCCCGGACGATGCCGCCTATGCCGGGAGCTACTTCTTCAATGCCAACAGCCGCCAGGCTCCACAGGTGGTTGATTCTCACGTCCAGCCCATCATCGACCAGAGCGAGGTGTATTCCGGATGCTACGGCAAGATCAGCGTGACCTTCTATGGATACAACTCCAACGGCAATCGCGGCGTTGCTGCCGGCCTGGGGAATATCCAGAAGCTCCGTGATGGTGAGTCCCTCGGTGGCCGTGCCAGCGCCTCCGCTGACTTCCAGACGGAAGAGGATGAGGACTTCCTGTCCTGATTACCCCCACGAGCGGGGTGGCGGCTCTCCGCCATCCTGCTCCCGTACATGAGAGCCAATCACATAGAAAGGAGCGGGCAATGAGCCTCCTGGCAATAGATATCGAAACATTCTCGGATGTGGATCTGACGAAATGTGGCGTGTATGCCTATTCGGACAGCCCCCATTTTGAGATCCTCCTGTTTGCCTATGCCTTTGACGATGAACCGACCAAAATCGTTGACATCGCCTGTGGCGAAAAACTGCCAGAGCGAGTGTTGACAGCGTTAGAGGATACTACAGTCGTCAAAGCTGCTTTCAATGCCCAGTTCGAGCGCACCTGTATCTCTCGTTATCTCGGTCATCGGCTGGGGCCGGAAGGCTGGCAGTGTACCGCTGTCCAGTCTGCTATGCTGGCGCTTCCATTGTCCCTGGATGGCGTAGGTGAGGTGCTGAACATACAGCGCAAAAAGCTAAAAGAGGGTGCTGACCTGGTACGGTTCTTCTCTATGCCATGTAAGCCCACCAAGACCAATGGCGGGAGAACACGCAATCTGCCGGAGCAGGAGCCTGAAAAGTGGGAACGGTTCAAAATGTACTGTATCCGAGATGTGGATGCCGAGCGTGAGATACGGCAGAAGCTACGGAACTACCCCACCCCGGAATCCGAGCAGGAGTTTTACCGCATGGACCAGGAGATCAACGACCGGGGCATCCTGGTAGACCGCCAGCTGGTAGCCAGCGCAGTCCTCTGCGATAACCAGTACCGTGATCAGGTGACTGCCAGAGCCTATGAACTGACCGGCTTGTCCAAACCAAATTCCCCTGCCCAGATAAAAGGCTGGCTTGCCGACCACGGTGTAGAGGCAGAGAGCCTGGACAAGAAAGCGGTCAAAGAGCTGATGGAAGATGCAGATGGCGAGGTGCTGGAGGTGCTGAAGCTGCGGCTCCTGATGGCGAAAACCAGTGTGAAAAAGTATGAAGCCATTGAGCGATCCGTCTGCTCAGATGGACGGGTACACGGTCTCCTGCAATTTTACGGCGCCAACCGCACCGGCCGCTGGGCTGGGAGATTGGTGCAGGTCCAAAACCTGCCTCAGAACCATATCCCGGACTTGGAGCTTGCACGGACGCTGGTAAAGAATCAGCAATTCGAGGATTTAGATTTGCTGTTTGATTCCACACCGGGGGTGCTGTCCGAGCTGATACGCACAGCCTTTATTCCCAAACCTGGCTGCCGATTCATCGTGGCGGACTTCTCTGCTATTGAAGCGAGAGTGCTGGCCTGGTTCTCCGGAGAACAGTGGCGGTTGGATACCTTTGCGGAAGGCGGCGATATCTACTGCGCCAGCGCATCTCAGATGTTTGGAGTGCCGGTCGTCAAGCACGGTGTAAACGGCCATCTCAGGCAGAAAGGCAAGATCGCCGAGCTTGCTTTGGGCTATGGCGGCGCAGTCGGAGCGCTGACTTCTATGGGCGCACTGGATATGGGACTGAAGGAAGAAGAGCTTCAGTCGCTGGTCAGCCAGTGGCGTGGCTCCAACCCACACATCACGAAGTTCTGGTGGGACGTAGATGCTGCTGCAATGAAGGCTGTCCGGGAAAAGACCGATGTCTCATTCGGCAGACTTCGATTTGTATACCGCTCCGGCATCCTGTTCATCACGTTGCCTTCTGGCAGAAAGCTATCCTACATCAAACCCCGTATCACGCAAAACCGGTACGGCAGAGATAGCCTTTCCTATGAGGGTGTTGGGGAAAGCAAGAAGTGGATGCGCATTGAGACCTATGGCCCCAAGCTGACAGAGAATATCGTGCAGGCTACCGCTCGTGACCTTTTGGCGCTGGCGATGCTCCGGCTGCGGAACGCTGGCTTTGATATCGTGATGCATATCCATGATGAAGCCGTGCTGGAGGTGCCAGAGGGCGTGTCGAGTGTTGACGAGGTTTGTCGAATCATGTCGATTGCACCGGATTGGGCCGCAGGGCTGCCCCTTCGGGCAGACGGCTACGAGTGTTCATTTTACAAAAAAGACTGAGGAGGTCAAAAGCATATGGGAATCAGCTACTACAACAGTTCTGGCTATCCAGACCCTACGGCGCACTATGCCGTACAACACATGGAGCAGGAAGAAAAGACACTGCACATCGCCTATCCCCCCGGTCATATGGATATTCGGATGGAAGGGTTCTTCCCTTGTACAGTAGAACGGGCCAAAAAGGTGTTCAAGCTCATCTGCCAATATTGTTCGCAGGAGGAGAAAGACAAGCTACGTCGATTCCTGACGGATAAGGAAAAACGGTATCAGTCACAGGCGCAGTCATTGTGGAACCGCATCAAGTCATGCACTGATGCGGCAGAGCGGAAGTCCCTTATTTCACAATATAAGGCAGTCATCCGTCTGAAAGAACGACTGAACCGGAATATTCAGATATTCATGTATCGGGAGGAGAAGATGAGATGAGGCTCAGTATTGGCAATTCACGGATGGACAAGAAATGGAACTCTGTGGATATGGAGCTTACTGAGTTCCGGGATCGCATCTCCCAGACCAGACGTACAGCAGAAACGACCGAGCAGTACCGCAGACTCGGCAAGGCAAAGCAGGACGACATCAAGGATGTGGGTGGATTTGTCCTCGGCACCCTGAAGGGCGGTCGTAGAAAGAAGGACTGCGTACTGACCCGCTCTGGTCTCTCCCTGGACATGGACTATGCCACCCCGGATATCATCGAGCAAATCGAGATGTTCTTTTCCTTCCAGTGCTATGTGTACTCTACGCATAAGCACACACCGGAAAAGCCTCGGCTCCGGCTCATCATCCCCCTTGCCCGTGAGGTGACCCCGGACGAATACTGCGCTGTTGCCAGGAAGGTGGCGGAGGATATTGGCATCGAGCTTTTCGATGATACCACCTATGAGCCAAGCCGCCTGATGTATTGGCCCTCCACCTCTGCAGACGGAGAGTTCGTCTTCCGGGAGATCAGCGGAGACCTGCTCGACCCCGATGCTGTCCTTGCCAGATACCAAGACTGGCATAACACAGCAGAGTGGCCTGTATCCAAAAGACAGCAGACCATCGTCAGCCGAGATATCAAGAAACAGGCCGACCCGCTGGAGAAGCCAGGGATGGTGGGCGCATTCTGCCGCACCTATAGCATCACGGAGGCCATCGACCTGTTCCTGCCGGATGTCTATAAGCACAGCGTTATGCCTGGCCGATACGACTATATCCCAGCGGACTCACAGGCCGGCGTAGTCATCTACGAAGACAGATTTGCCTATAGCCACCATGCGACTGACCCTGCTTGCGGCAAGCTGATGAATGCCTTTGATGCCGTTCGTATACACAAATTTGGTGCGCTGGATGCCAAAGCAGGTGAGGATACAGACCCTGCGAAGCTCCCGTCCTTCAAGGCTATGCAGGAGTTCGCAGTACAGGACAGTCGGGTGAAGGTACAGCTGGCGCAGGAACGTGTGCAAGCGGCGCAGACAGAATTCGATGACCAGACAGAGGGCAATGACTGGCAGACCGTACTGGAACTGGACAAGCAGGGCAATGTGAAAGACACCCTCTCCAATATTGCTGCCATCCTGCGGTATGACCCCCAGCTGCAAAATATCGTGTACAACGAATTCAAATGCATGGTGGACGTGATAGGAGAGCTGCCCTGGAAACAGGTGAAAACCGGATGGGGCGATACGGATATCTCCTGCGCCAAGCTGTACTTTGAACGGGTATATGGCATCTGGTCACCCACAAAGTTCAAAGACGCTCTTCTCGCAGTGGTATCTGCGGAACGGCTCTATCACCCCATCAAGGAGTATTTTGACACCCTGCATTGGGACGGCGTCGAGAGGTTGGACACTCTGCTCATCGATTACCTCGGTGCCGATGATACACCCTATGTCCGAGCTGTTACCCGGAAAACGCTGACTGCAGCGGTAGCGCGTGTATATGAGCCTGGCATCAAGTTCGACTCCATCCTGGTGTTAAGCGGGCCGCAGGGCATTGGCAAGTCAACGCTGTTTGCCCTGCTGGGGAAGGAATGGTATTCAGACAGCCTGTCCATCTCGGATATGAAGGACAAGACTGCCGCAGAGAAGCTGCAGGGCTATTGGATACTGGAGATCGGGGAGCTGGCTGGCATCCGAAAGGTCGACGTGGAGACTGTGAAGTCCTTTGTCAGCCGGACAGACGATAAATTCCGTCAGTCCTATGGCGTTGTCGTGGAGAGCCATCCCCGCTCCTGCATCATCGTAGGCAGCACCAACGCTGAGGGTGGTTTCCTGCGTGACATCACAGGCAACCGCCGATTCTGGCCCGTTCCGGTATCCGGTCATGGGAAGCATCACCCTTGGGAGCTGCGAGAGGTCGACCAGGTCTGGGCCGAAGCGATCGAGCGCTATCGGGCTGGGGAGGAACTGTATCTGAAAGGCCGGCTGGCGGCAGACGCCTATGTTATCCAGCAGGACGCTATGGAGTCGGATGACCGTGAAGGTGTCATCTCCGACTATCTGGAGACCCTACTGCCAGAAAACTGGGACAAGATGGACCTGTTCCAGCGAAGGAGTTTCCTCAGCGGTAGCGAGTTTGACGGTTCTCCCAAAATTGGCACGGTACGCCGGGAGAAGGTGTGCATCATGGAAATTTGGTGTGAATGCTTCGGCAAGGAGCGGCCGAATCTGAAACGGTCTGACTCCTATGAGGTTGAATCCATTTTGATGAAGCTCGGCGGCTGGGAGCCGATAAGGGGTCTGAAGAGTGGAAAGACCAGATTCCCTCTGTATGGCCCCCAAAAGACCTTTGTCCGTTGTTCTCAGGAACAGCCGTGAGCAGAAAGGAACGTTCCCTTGTTGCCTTGCTACTATATCGGCACGGTAGTAAGGCACAGAGGGATTTCCTCCAAAAATCAGGCGTTGCAGGCATTCTGTTCCTATGTTCCTAAGAAGAATCCTAATTGTTGATGAAAGATAAGAAAGATAGGAAATCGGGTACGCATAACACGCATATATGCGCGTGGGGAAATTTGGCTCATTGGAACAGCACATAAGAACAGGAGGCTCCATCCATGAGAGAAAGTTTGGTAGAGAAGAAGCTGACCACGGAGGCAAAAAAGCGTGGTGGGCTGGCAGTCAAATTCGTGTCACCTGGATTAGATGGGGTGCCTGACCGTTTGGTGCTGTTCCCCGGAGGAAGGCTGGCCTTTGTGGAATTGAAGGCTCCAGGCAAGAAACCACGGCCCCTTCAGGTGCGAAGAGCCAACCAGCTGACCGCATTGGGCTTTCGGGTCTATGTGGTGGACAACACAGAAATGATCGGAGGTGTCCTCGATGAAATACAATCCCCATAATTACCAGCAGTATGCAGCAGAGTTTATTCTGGAGCATCCAGTGTGCTGCCTGATGCTGGACATGGGCCTTGGGAAAACAGTCATCACGCTGACCGCATCATGGGAGCTGGCTCTCAACCGCTTTGATATTGCAAAGGTTCTGGTCATTGCCCCCAAACGGGTAGCGACCGATACCTGGCCGAAGGAGCTGCAAAAATGGGAGCATCTCACCGGGCTGACCGCATCCCTGGTAGTTGGGAGCAAGGCACAGCGGGAGGCGGCGCTTGACCGACCAGCCTTCCTGTACATTATCAATCGGGAGAATATCAGTTGGCTGGTAAACACCCGCCGATGGGATTTTGATACCGTTGTGATCGATGAGCTGTCCAGCTTCAAATCCAATCGGTCTGAGCGGTTTAAGGCGATGCGGAAGGTCCGCCCCCTGGTACACCGAGTGATAGGCTTGACCGGAACGCCTGCCCCCAACTCCCTGCTCGACCTGTGGCCGCAGATGTATCTGCTGGATATGGGCCAGCGGCTGGGGCGATTCGTGACTGGATACCGGGAGCGGTTCTTCCAGCCGGATAAACGCAACCGGGAGATCATATACAGCTATAAACCCCGTGAAGGTGCAGAGGATGCGATATATTCCCTGATTTCGGATATCTGTATCTCGATGAAGGCCGTTGACTACCTCGATATGCCGGTGCGTGTCGATAACCGCATCGAAGTGGAGATGAGCACGAAAGAGCGGAAGATATATGACGATTTCAGGCGTGACATGGTTGTCCGGCTCGGAGATACAGAGCTGGATGCCTTAAATGCGGCAGCACTCTCCACCAAGCTTCTTCAGATGGCAAATGGCGCTGTCTATAGCGACGACCGCAGAGTGCTTCCCATCCACAGCAGGAAACTGGATGCCTTGGAGGATTTGGTCGAGGCCGCCAATGGGAAGCCCCTTCTGGTGGCCTACTGGTACAAGCATGACCTGACCCGCATCCAGGAGCGGTTTCCGGCAGCACGGTGCATCGACACCTCTGAAGACATTACGGACTGGAACAACGGGAATATCCCGCTGGCATTGGTACACCCCGCCTCCGCTGGTCATGGACTGAATTTGCAGGAAGGCGGCTGTGCCATCGTCTGGTATGGGCTGACCTGGTCGCTGGAGCTGTACCAACAGCTGAACGCCAGATTATGGAGGCAGGGTCAGCAGCATACCGTGGCCATACACCACATTATCACCAAAGGCACCCATGACGAGGACGTGATGAGGGCGCTGGAACACAAAAACGTGCATCAGGCCGCACTGATAGATGCGGTACGGGCAAGGATAGGAGGATGAGCATGAGCGAAAGGATAGTCGACCTGATAAAGCAGTATCCTGAGAAGAAGCAGGAGCTGGCCGTACTGCAGAATCAAATCAAAAACTTCAAAGGCGTGTCAGAGAGGGAGGTCATCGATTCCATGCAGTTTTCCTCTCCCCAGGGTGAGCGGGTGCAGAGCAGCGTCATATCTGATAAAACTGCCAAAATCGCCATCTCCTATTGTGAGCGGACCAAGCAGATAAATGATGAGTGGTACAGCTATCTGGTGGAGCAGTACACCACCCTGCGGGATGAGCTGGAATTTTTCGAGTTTGCCCTGACCCAGCTTTCCGGCCAATTGTCCGGCATCATGCACGACCTGGTAATAGAGCAAAATACCTGGGAGCGAACTATGGAGCGTTATCACATATCACGGAAGACACTGTGGCGATATCGGCAAAAGGCCATCACAGAGCTGGACAGGCTGTATGAAATGCGTGATAGGCAAGTGGATGCCTATATCTTGAACTGAAGGAGGAAAACGAAAATGTGTATGCGAGGAGATATCTACTATGTTGACTTTGGGTCCGATACCTCGTCCTGTGTGCAGTCTGGCACACGGCCGGCCGTCGTGGTCAGCAATAACACGGCAAATCGATATTCACCGGTCATTACAGTCTTACCACTGACGGCGAAGACGCATAAAAGGCGCAACTTCCCCACCCATGTCTATCTGCCCCAAAACGCTGGATTTGGCCTGAGCAAGAACAGTATGGCACTGGCCGAGCAGATCATATCGATCGACAAAAGCAAGCTGATTAACAAGGTCGGCGAGATACATGATGCAAAGACCCTGGAGAGCATTGATGCCGCACTTCGGATACAGCTCGGTGTGGAGCCAGCAATTTCCTATGACCCTCAGAGCATTTCTGCAAAAGGAAACTAAAAGGAAACTGATGTGCCACTGCTTTTGGATTTCTGATCTGATATACTTATAATCGCCGAGAAGTGGAGTGGGAGAGATCCCGCTCCTTTTTCTTTGCCGGACGGGGCTTCTATCCTTTCACCCGTTCGTACATATGGGAGGAGAGGGCGATTTTATGATATTTACCAGTGAGCAGGTCTCATGCGGCCATCCCGATAAAATCTGCGACCAGATCTCAGATGCTATCGTCACGGACTGCCTTCAGCATGACCAGCACAGCCGTGTCGCTGCCGAGTGCCTGATAAAAGACTATGACATCGTGATAGCCGGAGAGATCACCTCCAGCCATCACCCTGACTATCAGGCTATTGCCCGGAGAGTCCTTAGCCACATAGGGCTGGCGGAGCCGGAGAAATACACCGTGCAGGTTCATGTATCAGAGCAGAGCCGGGATATTGCCCTTGGCGTTGATGACCTCTATGGTGCTGGTGACCAGGGCATGATGTTTGGCTATGCCACCATGGAGACGCTGGAAATGCTCCCCATTCCTTATGCAGTCGCTACCCATGCGCTGCGCCTTTTGCGTATGCTCCATGAGCCGACTCTGCTGCCAGATGCAAAGGCCCAGGTCTCCTATGATTATGACAGTGGCCGCATTACCACATTCCTGATCAGCACCCAGCATCGTGCAGATGTGGAAGTGGCGGATATCCGCCCTCTGATCGAGAGTGTGATGGAGATAGCGGCACAGGACTACGGCCTGAATACCGATTTCAAAAAGCTGGTCAATCCTACCGGCCGATTTGTCCTGGGTTCCTCGTTTGCTGATTCGGGCCTGACTGGAAGAAAGATCATCGCTGATACCTATGGTGGAATGTGCCGTCATGGTGGCGGCGCCTTTTCCGGCAAGGACCCCACGAAGATGGACAGGAGCGGCGCCTATATGGCCAGAAAAATCGCACGGGATATTGTCAATCTGCGATATGCCAATCGCTGTGAAGTACAGTTGGCCTATGCCATTGGCATTGCTGAGCCCGTGTCGATTTCTGTCGATTGCTTTGGTACGGAGCGCATCCCGATCCGCCCGATCGAGAATTATGTGCGTACCAGCTATGACCTGACACCAAAAGGTATTATTGACCGCCTCGGGCTTCTGACTATGGACTACAATCAGGTCAGCGCCTATGGTCACTTCGGGAAAAGCGGTCTGCCCTGGGAGGAGTGACCGCCATGCCCCACAGACCGCGCACACCATGTAAGCACCCTGGCTGTGGAGAGTTGGTTCCTTATGGCACGATGTATTGCGAGAAACACCGGCCCCTTCATCGCCATGACACCAAGACCACCAGTGAGAAGGGATACACCAGCCGCTGGCGCAAAGCCAGAGCTGCCTATCTCCGTTCACATCCACTGTGTGTACGGTGCATGGCAAAAGGACTCTATGTCAAAGCGACAGTTGTAGACCACATTATTCCCCATCGGGGAGACTCTGAACTGTTCTGGGATACGACCAATTGGCAGGCTCTTTGTAAACACTGCCACGATTCAAAGACGATGACAGAAGACCGCTATGAGGAATACCGGTACCGGTAGGGGCGGTCGAAATCTCTACAGCCTTGCCGCTAAAAGACCGGCGCCCCCTCAAATGCGCATTTTGGCGAAATTAAAGAGGGGGGATACCCGCCGAGGCGCCGGAACTACCTACAAACGCAGCGTGGAAGCAGAGAAAATACGCTGTTTCAATTACTTTTCGCTCACTGGTTGGGCGAAGCATTTGCTAAATCGTTATTACTTTGGCTGAGAAACCCTATCGCAAAGATGGGGTTTCCGGCTATTTTTGTTTGTAAATTTCAGCGAAAGGATGTGAGGCAATGACTGATTTTCAGGCCAAGCAGATACGGGAGCTGCGGATGCGAGGAGTTGGCTATAGGGCCATTGCTTCTGTAACAGGCCTGTCCCGTGACATCGTCCGCAATTACTGCAAAGGGCACGGACTGGAAGGCTACGCTTCGACATTGACTCTGAACATAAAAGAGCAGATGGCGAATGGGGCCGCTTGCCTGTGCTGCGGGAAAGAGATCGTTCAGCCTGCTACCGGTCGCAAGCGAAAATTCTGCTCAGAAAAATGTAGACGAGAATGGTGGGCTGCTCATCCGGAGGCTATCAAGAGGAAGGCTACCGCCTACTATGAAGCAACCTGTGCCTATTGCGGCAAGGTGTTTATGTCCTACGGAAACCAGCACAGGCGCTACTGCTGTCACGAGTGCTATGTGCGTGACCGGTTCTGGCGGGAGGAAGAAGGGC
>JAJQHY010000058.1 GCA_021199495.1 Lachnospiraceae bacterium
ACTGGAAGGAAACCGCAAGCTGGTCATTTGTCACAAGTCTTTTCTGGACAAAGAGCGGCAAATGATTCGTGACAATGGAATTGCTTTCAGCGTCATAAATGATGGAACAGTTGTTTCCGACAGCCTGCTGGCAGCTGTTGTACTTGTAATCATCCGCAAAAAAGTCCAGTTCGATTGGCAGAAAAGACGCGCCTCGAAGCTGGATCTTCATGCCAGAGTTGAATAGCGTTTCAACCGTCGGCTTATCATCAGATTTTTTGTTGGATTTGTGCGTGACGCCATTGGAGTGGACTTGCGAGCTGTTGACCAACGCGACAGAAACAAAATACTTATCCCTGAGCTGTTTTACAGTGATATCAACATAAACGTTCCAGTTTTGGCGAATGGGAGCTGCGTCTCGCTTTGCGCTGTTCCTTATAAATCTCCGGTACGCCTCTTCGGACAGCAGGTCTCTGATCGTTGTTTTTTCATAAATTTCGTATGTGTAGCAAAACGCATCCTCCAAAATTTGAGTCTGAAGTTCATCGAGATATCGCTCGAGGTGCTGATTCTGCGTATGTTTTGCGTCGGCATAGCCATATTGCGGATGATCCTCCAGGAGGTTATTCAAATCAAACAGAAGAGAAAAGCCATTTTTGTGAAGCTGGACTTTTTTGTACACCGGCACAAGCTTTTCCCTGACCTTTGAAAAATCGGCAGGCGTCGCCTGAAACCTCGCAGCCAATTCATCAAACGTTCCAAATTCAGCCCCAAACAACTCGTTGGCTTTTCGCAGCACGAAGGAACGCTGTTGCTCAAGCGTCGGATACACTCGATAATAAAAGTCGCCCTGCGGAAAAACGGTCAGCTGGGCAGAACCAATCTCATCCTGCGAAAGATAGAAATCCGCACCGATAGATTCAATAAAGGCATCTGAACCCCACGATGCTGTCTGAGAATCACTGATCGGCAAAAGTTTTCCGACGAAATAGCGGTTTTCCGGATTCTCTCCAACAATGCAGTCAGCATTATCACCTGTGATTTTGCCTTTGAACTCCTTTAATATTTCCTGTGCCAGCAATTCATGCGCAGCGCTTTTGCTATCTGCCATTTCACTCACCTCATCCGATACCAGCCCCATGCTTCCTCGCTTGCCCCAATCGGGCCGCCTGGCGGGGAAATGTTCCGGGCACGATGGCCGCGCTGCGTTTCAGCGCCGCCCTCCTATGCTTGCGAACTGTCCTCTGTGGGTGTACGCTCTGTTTTTTGCGGCTTGTTTCTGCGAAGCATGGAGCAGGCGGTAGCATATTTCAGCCCAACAGACTCAAAGATCTTGTTCATCAGATCCTCCCAATCCTCGCCAAGGTCCTCCTCAAACTGAATTGCCATGGAAAGAGCGCGTGCAAATTGGTCAACAGAAGTTGGCTCGAACATAAGCTCCGCCATTTCATCCCGCGCCTTTGGAAGGTACTGCTCTCCTATGTGTTCAATCGACTCGTAGGCAAACACCTCATGAGGCAATCGTTTTTTCGCCACAAGAACCGTTAAATAATCCTCTACGGTTTCAATTCGGTTCTGGTAAGACATCTCTGCAAGCCTGGAAAAGAGTGCTCCCGCGATTGGCAGCGTTTTTAGCTCTGTGCTCTCCAGATTTCCTAAAAATTGCAGACGCTCCAACAACTGCTCTTCACCGAGGAACGCACATTCACGATATTCCTTTGACAGCGCCCGATTTGCCAGCGCAATGATTTCCTCAATGCGCTCTGGCGCAGTTTTTGGGGGAACCGTATCGCTTATCACAGTGTTCATGTCCAGTTCCAGTATGTTTCCTGCATAATCACCGTCAAATTCAAAATACTCATTGGCAATGGCATTTTGCGCCTCAAATCTCCCCGCGCCCATAATGCCTTCTCCGGCAACCATTGTTTTTTCGATTTTTCCACTTTGATTGATATTCGCCGTAGTCTGGACAACGACATTGCCATCACAGAGCAATTCATCGCAAACCACAGAGTCAGCAATCATATCACCGCCGACATATATCTTCTCAGAGACCAGTTCACCCTTACAGATCAGTTTATTCTGACAGGTCAGCCTGCCGATTCTGACGTTGCCCAAAACGGTCAGCGAGCCATTCACGACACACTCCTGCGCAGTCAGATCCCCCATAATTGTCAGGTCATACATTGCGTGAACCTTGAACGCTTTTGTATGCTCGCCTATGATGATGTATGTCTCATTGAAAATGACAGAATCATTTCCTTCAAAGGCTTCCAGAACATTCTTTCCTGCAAGCCGTTTGGATTCACCGTCAAATTGCAGAAGCGCACTCTTCTGAACGTCCGCAGGCGTAAATTTGGTTTCATTCTCCACGAGGTTCATAGCTGCCCGCCTTTCGTTCAACGGAATCCTTCAATATTTTCATAAAAACAGATTCACTTTCTGTTTCCGGAGCGATGATAGAAAGGACTTCTTTTGCTCTCGTGCAGGCCACATATAGATTTTGAATACAACTCTGGGTGGCAGCAATCGCATTTGAATAGCTTTCTTCGTCTGCCCTCAGGCGCGTCCAATCCGGATTTTTGATTCTATCATATTCTCCCAAAGGGAGTAAGCCGCAGATAATTGCCGCCCTGAAGTCCAAACCAAGCGTAGATTGGAACTTGACCAATCGAACGCCTTCCGTCTCACCGAAATGATCCTGCCATCCGTTATCCGTGGAGTAGAGCCGACAAAAAGGAATGTCTTCCTGTCTCAATCTGGTTTCCAGCGCTTCTTGTAGGAGGTATTGCCTGTCAAGCCACCCCGCTATCTGTTTGCGATAGTGTCCCTGATACATGATGACTGCTATTTCATCATAAGGAATTCCGTTTTCATCGTGGGCCATGTTGATTGCCTGAAGAATGGCGGCGATTTCACAGCTCGTCTTTTTCAGGGGCAGCTGGACAAAATTCACCCCTTTCCCATGAAATACGGCTTGCCCTCTCAAAAACAGATCCGGATCAATCTCATAGTCTTCCTGGATCTCATATAAGTATTGTTTCGCACGAGATACATATCTGTTGATGTATTCGTTAATCTCGATACAGTTCCTATAGTTTTTTTCAATTCGGATATTTTTGTTGCCTCCGCGGTAACTTGGATAGCCTTCACCGGCCTGCCAGGGCGCCTGTCCACGTTTTTTCAGTTTATCCAGCCGTTGGGTCTTGTCGCCGCAAATCACAAAAATATGGTCTTTAGTGTTTTTGTTTTCCAGGAGGTTGAAGCAGAACTTATACCATTCGGATTCAA
>JAJQHY010000061.1 GCA_021199495.1 Lachnospiraceae bacterium
GTGCGGAAGACCCCAGCGTGGCAGTGTTAATCCCACGAGAAAAATGATTGACCCTCAAAAAACAGAGCGAGAGCCCAGAAATGAACTGGACGTGCGCCCTGTTTTAAAATGAATGGTATCAGGTATTTGATTTGCTGTTAAGCCGGCTGCTTCCCGTAATTTAAGAGAAACTCCATCGCCTGATCTGCTGCGATATGCAGCTTACTCTGCAGCTTCTCCAGAATAAACTGATCCGGGTAGCCTTCCTCACGGTAAATGCTGACAATTTCTGTAGCTCTGCCCTCGGTATTTCCTTCAGCTTTTCCTTCAGCTTTTCCTTCAGTTCTGCCCTCAGTTTTTCCTTCAGTAAAAATCCTGGTTGCCTCTGTTTCAATTATTCGTCCGCCCATAAATGCTCCGACTCCTTTCCTGACTTTGTCATAGTTTTTTGCGATATAATCCAGCACATTCCTGGACATGTCGATCAGCATGTGGTACTGATATTCTGTCAGCTGGTTATGTTCCTTCAGTCTCTTAAGCCGATCAATCATATCGCAGTATTCCGTTTTCAGTTCCCTTAATTTCTCATCATTCGTATTATATTCTTGCAATTTCTTTTCATGTGAGAATATGTAAAAAGGTATCAGCATGAGGAGATTTTTCTCAAAGATTTCATCAATCGTATATTCTTTCGTTTTCAAAACCTGCACGTCGAAGGTGACGGCGCCGCCCGGAGTGTCGATGTGGATCTGCATCCGGTCCGGCGTATTGCTGGTGCTTCGCAGGAACAGGACGCCGCTCTGCGGGATGGTGACGTGCAGGGCGTCTTTCGTCAGCTCTGCGGCGGCCAGCGCTTCCTGCGTGGAATACTCAAAGATCCTGACCAGCATGCTGTTGTCGGCCGTGCTCTGAACTTCCAGGAGGTAGTGCTTTGGAAACGGGTCTGTCACGGTAAAGGTGGAGTCCGTAATCCGCCATTCTCCGTTTCCGTCCTGCTTATTCAGCCGGTGCTGCTCCGAGTGAAAATCAATCTGTTCCTTGCCGGTGTAGTGCTCCCCGAACATCTCGTTGAGGACAGGGAGGATCAGGGGAGAGCAGGTTTTCAGCAGGGTGCGGAACGCGTCATCGTAGGGATGGGCGCTGCGCTGCTGTGCTTTTCCAGAAGCCTTTTTCCTGCGCTGTTCAGATTGTTTCCCGGAATCAGAGGACTGCGGTATCTTCTGTTTTTTGGTCTGTGCGTTCTTCTTTGGTTTTCCGGCCGTCGGCTTTGTCTGTCGTGGAAGTTCTGGTCCTTTCATCCGTTCTCCTTCCCAACTGTCCGGAGTTTGAGAGCGGCCTGATTTTAATGAGTATGTTGAAACAACAATTTCGAGTTGCACATTCAGAATACCATAAATCCGGCCGCTCTTCAACACTCCTAAGACAATTTTCGACATTTCAGGACAAAATTTTTGCCCTTCAGTATATATAGGCACGAAAG
The DNA here is from genome assembly GCA_021199495.1 of Lachnospiraceae bacterium. GTDB lineage: Bacteria > Bacillota > Clostridia > Lachnospirales > Lachnospiraceae > RGIG6307. The sequence goes on from JAJQHY010000061.1 coordinate 1,460, forward strand.
TGCCATTTTATCGCGGTCGGATTTTGTTAAATTTTTATAAACCCGGGATACGCCATTCCCATAGCCGAAGAACTGGAAAAATAAGCCGTATCTGGAATTATAAAATTCGTGGAAGGAGCATATCATGAACCGTAAAACATGCAGCGCGCCTGGTTGGGGTCTTTTCTCTTCTGACGTGCATAGCGGTTCTGCCGGAAGCAGAAGAAAGCGGGGAGTAAATATTTGAACACAATCAGAGGAATCGATGTATCATCTTATCAGGGGCGTATCGACTGGACGGAAGCGGCAGCAGACGGTGTAAAGTTTTCCATTCTTAAGGTAGTCAGAAAGGACCTGCATGCCGACAGGCAGTTTGAAAATAACTGGGCCGGCTGCACGCAGGCCGGTGTGCCGGTGCAGGGCGTGTACAATTACAGTTATGCGACCACTGTGGCAAAGGCGGGTTCGGACGCGCAGAAGGTGCTGGAAATCCTGGACGGCCGTAAGCCGATGGTGTGGCTGGATATCGAGGATGATACACAGAAAAATCTTGGCCGGCGTCTGATCAATATCATCAATATATATGGCGGGATCATCACCGCCGCGGGGCTGAAATTTGGCGTGTACACAGGCCTGAGCTTTTACAGGTCCTTTGTCAGGCCATATGCAGCCGATATCACATATCCGTTCTGGATTGCATGGTATCCTTCCGGCACGACCATGACGATCAGCGAGAATCCGTCCGACTCCAATATCCCGGTCATCGACCACGATCTGTGGGGCTGGCAATACAGCGCGAAGGGCAGTGTCAGTGGTATTACCGGCAATGTGGATCTGGATGAGCTGTATGTGGAGGATGGCTGGCGCAATGACGGCGATAGCCGGCCGTTTGAATCTGCAGAGAATGAAGACACAGCGACAGCGGAGTATTACACGGTTAAATCCGGCGATACGCTGTCAAAGATTGCCAAAGCCTACGGCACTACCGTAGACGCGATCATGGTGCTCAACCCGCAGATCACAAACAAAAATGTGATCTATGTCGGTCAGGTGATCAGAGCCAGATAAAAAGACTGGCCCTTCCTTTGTGATGGAGGAGGGGCTCAAATCCCTGAAAAAGTTTTGCAAACCTAAAGTGACGACCTGTCGTCCACATTTTCGCGGATTATGGTGTATAATGTCCCATACGGGAGCATTCTGGCGAAAGGGAGTGCTTCCGGGGAAGGAGATTATATGGACAATCTGCAAACTTCTACAGAAGATAATCTCTTACCAAAGAAAAGCTGCAGAACCGGCCGGTCCAGTGCCGATGACAAGCGGCTTGTCGAACAGCTCAACCGCAGAATTTTACAGCTCTGCAGAGCGAGAAGAATCACCGTCACGGAGCTTGCCAGGCTCTCCGGCGTCCACCCGTCCACACTCAAGAGTATCCTTTACGGCAGAAGCCTGAATCCGGGCATTGTCACGATCTGGCATATTTGCTGCGGTCTGCAGATATCGCTGGATGAATTTTTCAAGAAGAGATATTTTCCCGGTTGATGACAGAAAAACTGGTGACAGAAGAACTGGTGGGAAAAGCCCCGGTGGATGAGGATCAGGCAGAGGAGGCTCTGGCAGGGAAAGACCAGGTGGAGAAAAGTCCGACGGATGCAATCTTGCCGCAGGAGGATTTTGAGGGCTTTTACAGGCGTACCGGCGCAATGGTGCGCCAGTATCTTTCTTCGCGGATGGCGGATATGCATGAGGTGGAGGATCTGGTGCAGGAAACGTACGCGGAAGCGCTGGAGCAGTGGGACATGCTGCGGGAGCATCCCAACCCCTGTGGCTGGCTTTTGCTGACGGCAAAGCATATCTGCCGACGGTATTACAGGCGTGTTTATACACGGACAGAGAAGCTGTATGAGGACAGTATTGCGGTGGAGGATCCGGCCTATGAGATGGTGGTGATGGAGGATCTGCTCCACAGCCTGTACCGCAGGGATTCCGAGAAGCTGGCGCGGGCCTATTTTCTGGGCGGCTCCACCGTAACGGAGCTGGCTGAGGATATGCATCTGAGTAATAAAAGCGTCAGCAACAAACTGTACCGGATACGCAGGAGACTGCAGGATGAGTGGAAGTGAATGGTGACAAAAAGGGTCCGCCTGACAGGCGGACCCGATAATCATCAGATGATGGAATTACCATGTGCTCACGGGAAAGTGGTATACGCCCTGAGGGTTTGGGACGACCTCTTTTCTGTGAACAGATATCAGATATTAAGCCATTGTGTTGACAGCCTTCGCGATCGCAGAAACCTTGCGCGCAGCGGTATTTTTATGAAAAACACCCTTGCTGGCAGCTTTCTCAATCACGGAAGTCGCCTGTGCCAAAGCAGCGGCAGCAGCGGCTTTGTCGCCGGACTCCACAGCAGCGTAGACTTTCTTGGTCTCCGTCTTTACGCGGGACTTGATGGCTTTATTTCTCTCGTATTTCTGGTTGTTGACTAAGATACGCTTCTTTGCAGATTTGATATTTGCCAAGATGTACACCTCCCATATATAAGATACATTTCGATTCTTTCAAACGTATCCGCGGCATCAGACACGGAATGCGGCGAACACACTTTGATTATTGTAGTTTTTCCCTTATCTTTTGTCAATAGATTTTTGCATAAATGTCTCAAAAAAGTTCAAAATACCGGTAGAAAACAGTCCCCGGGACGGAAAGGAAATGCATGATGGCAGAAAAAGAAGAACTCCTGCACGCAGAGAATCGCACAGACCTGGCGCTGGAGGCCGGAGAACGCCTGCGGAATGAAAATGTCGTGCCCAAAGGGCTTAGAGTGGAGACGCTTAACGTGGAGCAGGCGGACGCGGAGATTACCAGGGTATATGTGGAGAGCGAGGAGGCGGCGCGGCGCATGGGGAAACCGATGGGGGTCTATATCACGATCGAGGCATCCTCCCTTGCCGGGGAGGACAAGGCGTATCATCAGGAAATCAGCGCTCTTTTGTGTCGTCAGATCAGAGGGTTTCTGCCCGCGTGCAAAGGCAGAGAGGAGCTTCTGGTGGTTGGTCTGGGCAACCGTGCTGTGACAGCGGACGCGCTGGGGCCGAGAGCGATTGACCATCTGGCGGTCAACCGCCATCTTCTGGCTCTGTATGGAGTAAAGAGCACTGCCAGTGGTGACAATGACTGTGTCACAGTGCTGAGCGCGATTGAGCCGGGCGTCATGGCAAAAACCGGGATTGAGACTGCTGAGGTGGTGGCGAGTATCACAGACAGATTAAAGCCTGACGCTGTGCTGGTGCTGGATTCCCTGGCAGCCGGGAGTGTCAGCAGACTTTATTCGACAATTCAGATCAGCAACACGGGAATCGCGCCCGGCAGCGGCGTCGGCAATCACAGAAGCGCCATCAATCAGGAGACGCTCGGTGTACCGGTGATAGCGGTGGGAATCCCTATGGTCGTGGACGCAGCTACCATTGTGCGGGACGCTGTCCGCAGCGCCGGTGATAGCGGCAGGAGCGATGAAGGACGGAGAGTTGACAGCCAGAAGAGGGATTGCAGGCGTGATTGGGACAATAGCGACCGGGTCAGGGGCGGTTCTGTCAGTCCCAACCTTAGCCTCGAAGAGTTCCGCAATATGTATGTGACGACCAAGGAGATTGATGAAATGACAGAACGGCTGAGTTTTACGCTGTCGGAGGCGATCAATGCGCTGACGGGGTGAGGCATATCCGGAATTTCCGGACATACAATAGGAGAGAGGGCTTCCGTGAAGCGGAGGCATACCGGGGGAATGCGGCAGGTGAGGACCAGAGATCGGGCAGCGCTCTTTTAAAGGCGTATGTCAGCAAAATCATTGCACGGAGGCGGATATGCAGCGCGTATACAGACGGAAGCAGAAAATATGGGCCGGTTTTCTAAGAGAGGTTATTCTGATCGCGTCATTTGCGGTGCTATTCTGCTTTCTTTTCAGGCTCCCGGCGCAGATGCTGCGGACGGTGTCCGCGTGGAGCCTGAGGCGAAGCCGGCCCGCCATTGTGAAATACGCGATACATATGGAAACACCGCGCATGAGTCTGTTGGAAAAGCTTTTGTCGCCGCGGCTGGTCAGCTTTAGTTTTGAAGAAGCGGTCCGGGAAGGAACCATTACGGAGACCCTGGGGGAAGCGATGTATGGCTTTGATGCGTCGGAATCAGCGTCGTCGGATTCTGCTTTTATACAGGCTGTAGACGGGACTTCGGAGGACGAGGCGGGAACGGATGGTTACACGGCGGATACCGGCATATCCCTTCTTTTGTCAGTGGAGCCAGATGAGCAGGCGGGGTTATTACAGGAAAATATATACGGCAGTACAGGTGCAGAAAGTACCGGTTCGGCGCAGGAGAGTGATGTCGGGCAGAGTTCAGATTCCGCACAGATTCCGGTCGACGCCGCTTCGGACCTGACTGTTTTTGATGAAATCACGCAGGAGGATGAGACCGGGAATTTCTCTTATGTGCGGCAGCAGATCTTCAATCTCGCGGATTTTGACAGCTTTGAGGCACTGATAAAGGAATTTTATGTGGTGGATTCTTCCACGCAGGCGACAGCTTCTTTGATTAATCTGGAGAGTCTGACCTCCTGCGACTGCACCATCAGCAAGGAGGATGAGGCGCCGCAGATACTGATTTATCACAGTCATTCGCAGGAGGGCTATGCTGATTCGGACGCAAATGATCCTTCCACCACAATCGTGGGCGTTGGCGAATATCTGACGCAGCTTTTGGAGGGCTATGGTTATTCGGTTCTGCACCATGAGGGAACCTATGATCTGCCGAGCCGGGACGACGCTTACAGCAAAGCGCTGCCCGCGATTGAGGCGCTTTTGGAGGAATATCCCAGCATTGAGGTGGTCATTGATCTGCACCGGGACGCTGTCGCGGAGGGTACGAAGTTAGTGTATACCTATGAAGGGAAGGACTATGCCCGCTTTATGTTTTTCAACGGACTCAGCCGCACCGCCTCCGGTCCGATCAATTATCTTTATAATGAAAATCTGTCGGCCAATCTGGCGTTTTCCTTCCAGGCTGAGGTCATTGCGGAGAGTTATTTTCCCGGAATCACGCGGGGCATTTATCTGAAGGCCTGGCGCTATAACATGCACCTGATGCCGAAATACATGCTGATCGAGCTGGGAGCGCAGACCAATACGGTGGAGGAGGCGATGAATACGTGTGAGATACTGGCGTTTGTGCTCGACCAGGTGCTGAGCGGGGAAAGTGAGTGAATATTTTCGTGTAATGTCATAGAACCGGCAGAACGCAACCGTAAAATGATATGCTGCCATGGAGCCGGATGACCACGAATGCGTTACCGGCATGCTGCCAGGATGAACAGGAACAGGCGATGTAGTGTGTGGACAGAGTTGAGAAAATGTGCTAGAATACGCGAAAAGGGCTTTCAGACAGACTGGAAAATGCGGGGACTTTCCGCAGCCGGCCCCACAGATTTATAACCGATAAATGAAAAGAACACGGAGAGCAGCATGTCACATACCGATCAGAGTAAAATCAGAAATTTCTGCATCATCGCCCACATCGACCACGGCAAATCCACGCTGGCGGATCGCATCATTGAGATGACCGGTCTTTTAACGCAGCGCGAGATGCAGGCGCAGGTGCTGGATAATATGGACTTAGAGCGCGAGCGGGGCATCACCATCAAGGCCCAGGCGGTGCGCACGATTTATAAGGCGAAGAACGGGGAGGAGTATATTTTCAATCTGATCGATACCCCGGGTCATGTGGATTTTAATTATGAGGTCAGCCGGTCTTTGGCGGCCTGCGACGGCGCGATTTTAGTCGTGGACGCGGCGCAGGGAATTGAGGCGCAGACGCTGGCGAATGTTTATCTGGCGCTGGATCACGACCTGGAGGTCTTTCCGGTCATTAATAAGATCGACCTGCCGAGTGCCGACCCGGAGCGGGTGAAGGCAGAGATCGAGGACGTCATAGGTCTCGAGGCGATGGACGCGCCCTTAATCAGCGCCAAAAACGGCATCAATATCGACGAGGTTTTAGAGCAGGTGGTGGCGAAGATTCCCGCCCCGTCGGGCGACGAAAACGCGCCCTTAAAGGCTCTGATTTTTGACTCTTTATATGACTCCTATAAGGGTGTCATTGCTTTCGTGCACCTTGTGGACGGTTCGGTACGCAAGGGTACGCGCATCCGCATGATGGCCACCGGCGCGGTGGAGGAGGTTGTGGAGGTGGGATATTTCGGCGCGGGCCGTTTTATCCCCTGCGAGGAGCTGTCCGCCGGCATGGTGGGCTATATCACAGCCTCGATCAAAAATGTCCGCGATACCGCGGTGGGTGATACCATCACGGATGATGAGAATCCCTGTGCCGAGCCCCTTGCCGGTTATAAAAAGGTGCAGTCCATGGTTTACTGCGGCATGTATCCTGCGGACGGCGCGAAATATCCGGATCTGCGGGACGCGCTGGAAAAGCTCCAGCTGAATGACGCCAGTTTAAACTATGAGCCGGAGACGAGTATTGCTTTGGGCTTTGGTTTCCGCTGCGGCTTCCTGGGGCTTCTGCACCTGGAAATTATTCAGGAGCGTCTGGAGCGCGAGTACAATCTGGATCTGGTGACGACTGCTCCCGGCGTGGTTTACAAGGTTTATAAGACAGACGGAACCGTCATTGAGTTGACCAATCCCTTCAACCTGCCGGATCCCTCGCAGATCGAGCACATGGAGGAGCCGATCGTCAGCGCGGAGATCATGGTTACCACGGATTACATTGGTCCGATCATGCAGCTCTGCCAGGAGCGCAGAGGACGATATATCAGCACGGAATATATTGAGACCACCCGTGTATTACTGAAATATGAGCTGCCTTTAAATGAAATTATCTACGACTTCTTTGACGCCTTAAAAAGCCGCTCCCGCGGCTACGCGAGCTTCGACTATGAGCTGAAGGGTTATGAGACGTCCTCGTTAGTGAAGCTGGACATCCTGGTCAACCGTGAGGAGGTGGACGCGCTCTCCTTTATTGTGCACGCTGACAGTGCCTACGAGCGGGGCCGCAAAATGTGCGAGAAGTTAAAGGAAGAAATTCCCCGCCACCTGTTTGAGATTCCGATTCAGGCGGCCGTGGGCGGTAAGATTATCGCGCGCGAGACGGTGAAAGCCATGCGCAAGGACGTACTGGCCAAGTGCTACGGCGGCGATATTTCCCGCAAGAAAAAGCTTCTGGAGAAGCAGAAGGAGGGCAAAAAGCGGATGCGCCAGATTGGCAACGTGGAGATTCCGCAGAAGGCCTTCATGAGTGTGCTGAAGCTGGACGAGTAGGACGTAGAGATGGATGCCGGCTGACAGGCTTTATGGCTATGACCGTGCATCAGGGTAATAGAGATCGCATAGGCTGACAGGCTGTTATGTCTGCCGCTGTGCCGTCTGAGCGAGGAGAAATGTCTGTGAGCAGAGATTTAAGCATCTACGTCCATATTCCTTTCTGTGTGAAAAAGTGTTTATACTGTGATTTTCTCTCTGCTCCCGCGTCCTTAGCGATTCAGGAGCAGTATTTGCATGCATTGTGCCGGGAGATTGAGGCAAAGTCGGCAGCGTTTTCGGAATATCAGGTGCGCACGATCTTTTTCGGCGGCGGTACGCCTACGGCGGTAGCGGCAGAAAGCCTGTGCCGGGTGCTGGAGACGATATATCATAATTTCAGGGTAGACCCGGACGCGGAGATTTCCCTGGAATGTAATCCGGGCACAGCCTCTTTGGAGGCACTGCGGCGCTATCAGAAGGCGGGCTTCAACCGCCTGTCCATTGGCTTGCAGTCGGCGGACGACGGTCTATTAAAGACGCTGGGGCGTATTCATACATATGAGCAGTTTCTGCAGACCTTTGCGTGGGCCAGGGAGGCCGGCTTTAAGAATATCAATGTGGATCTGATGAGCGCCCTCCCAGGTCAGACGTGTGCGCAGTATGAGGATACGCTGTCTGAGGTTCTGGCCTTAAAGCCGGAGCATATTTCCGCCTACAGCCTGATTGTGGAGGAAGGTACGCCCTTTTATGAGATGGAGCTGGATCTGCCCGATGAGGAGACGGATCGGTTGATGTATCAGCGCACCGGGGAGCTTCTGCATGCGCATGGATATGAGCGGTATGAGATTTCCAACTACGCACTGCCAGGAAAGGAGTGCCGCCACAATCTGGTCTACTGGGAGCGGGGCGCGTATCTGGGTCTGGGCCTGGGGGCGGCGTCATTTTATGATCATACCAGGTTCAGAAATCAGTCGGATCTTAAGAAATATCTGGCCGAAGAAAGGAACGGAACAGAAAATGAGGAGTGCACGCAATGCCGTAAAGAGCCATACAAAGAAAGCTGTGAAAAAGGGTATGAAGAACAGCAGACCCTCACCCCGCGGGAAGAAATGGAGGAATTTTATTTCCTTGGCCTGCGCTGCATGCGTGGTGTGTCACAGAGTGCTTTTCGCGCGCAGTTTGGCAAAGACGCAGAAGGACAGTTCGCAGAGGCGATAGAATCGAGCATTGCGGACGGGCTCATGGAGCGCTCCGCGGACGGCGACAGATTATATCTGACACCCAGGGGGATTGATGTCAGTAATGTGGTTTTTGTACGATTTCTGGAGTGACAATCATGGGAAACAGAAGAAAAAAGAAAAGGAATAAAAAGCAGAGCAGTCATATCGCCATTTTCTTTCTGACGGTTCTGATTTTCATTCGGGGCGCGGAGCTTTTTAACCTGAGCCAGGGCAGTGAGAAGGAGTCGTCCGGACAGATTGATATGGTGGAGATTGCGGAGAATACTGAGGATGCCGGCGGCTCATCCGGTACAGAAAATGAGACGATGGGGGATGGAACGACGCATGAAACACAATCGGCGGACAGTGGGACGACAGGCAGCACGGACAGTTCAGAAACGACGGACATGGAAGCGGCAGCTGCAGATTCCACGAAAGAAAATGAACAGTCCGGCGACGAAACCATAACCGGAGAAGAAAACTCTTCCACAGCTATAGACGGCCAGAACGGCAACGAACAGGCCACAGCAGGGCAGACTGCGGTTTCAGTGGAGGAGCAGGCCCTTGAGATATTATCAACCATGACCCTGTGGGAGCAGGTCTGCCAGCTCTTTATTGTGACGCCGGAGCAGCTGACGGGCGTGAGTGTGGCGACCCAGGCGGGCGAGACGACCAGACAGGCGCTGTCGGATTATCCGGTGGGCGGGATCGTGTATTTCGCGGCCAATATTCTGACCAGGGATCAGATCAGCACCATGATTTCCAACAGCCAGTCCTACTCGAAGATTAGTTTGTTTATTGCGGTGGATGAGGAAGGCGGGACAGTAGCCAGGATCGGGAATAACAGTGCCATGGGGACGACTTCCTTTCCCAATATGAAGACCATCGGTGATACAGGGGATACACAGAATGCCTATGAGGTGGGGTACACCATCGGCAGTGAGATCAGCGAGCTGGGCTTCAACCTGGATTTCGCGCCGGTAGCGGACGTGGATTCCAACCCGGACAATCCGGTGATCGGGGACAGGTCCTTCAGCTCCGACGCATCTGTGGCTTCCGCAATGGTAGCAGCGGCGGTACAGGGCTTCCATGACGGCGGTATTTTATGTACCTTAAAACATTTCCCGGGACATGGGGATACCTCCACGGACAGTCACGAGGGCTATACAGAGCTTACAAAAACGCTGGCTCAGCTTCAGGAGACGGAGTTTGTGCCGTTTGTGGGTGGCATCAGCGCCGGGGCGGATTTTGTCATGGTAGGTCATATTTCCGTGCCGCAGGTGACGGGGTCCGATCTGCCCGCGACACTTTCTGCGACCATGATCAGCATTCTGAGAAACGACCTGGGCTTTGACGGCCTGATTATTACAGATTCCATGCAGATGGAAGCCATCACGGACCGGTATTCCTCCGGAGAAGCCGCGGTGATGGCCATTCAGGCGGGAGTGGACATGATTCTGATGCCGGAGAACCTTCAGGAAGCTGTCGAGGGTGTATATGAGGCGGTGCAAAGCGGAGAAATTACAAAGGAGAGACTTCAGGAGAGTGTCCTGCGGATTCTGAGGACCAAAATCAGCAGCGGGATTATCTCTTAGTGATAACGAAAGGAGCGTAGAGTTTCGTGCGGTACATCAAAAAACATGCGGTTGTTTTCTTCTTTCTGGCAGAGTCGCTTGTCCTTGCTTTTTTTCAGACATTGGGCAACACAGACCGGCTCTGGAATTATGTTTTCGCGGAGAATATCGCGTCCGGTCTTTTGCCGTACCGGGATTTCAACCTTCTGCAGACGCCGCTTTCCTGTGCGATCAACGCCGTTTTCCTTTCTGTTTTCGGCCATCATATGATTGTGATTGATCTGCTGGGAGGAATTCTTTTTACCTGCATTTGTATGCTGCTGTATCGTCTCTGCCGCACGCTGGGCGCATCGCGCATCACTTCTTTGGTGATTCCACAGTTTTTCCTCATGCTCTTCTGCTATAATGTGTTTTTTGAGTACAGCTGTCTGATTTTATTTTTACAGCTCCTTCTTTTAAAGGAGGACCTGTTTGCCCTGCGCGGACAGAATAAGGCGTATGAGCGCCCTGCGTATCAGTTCCTGCTGGGTGTGGCCGCCGGCCTCACCGTCCTGTGCAAGCAGACCTTCGGCCTTTTTGTTGCCGCAGCCTCATGGCTATGCGGCCTGTATGTTCTTTGCTGTCTGAAAAAAGACAGAAAGGAAAGCTGCAAACTGCTCCTTGCCCGTGCGGCAGGGGTGCTTTGTGTCGGTCTGCTTTTCCTGCTTTATCTGTTTGGCACAGGGACCTTCGATGATTTCTGGGACATGGCCGTCGCGGGCATTTCCACCTTCTCCAGCAGCTATTCCTACATCACGCTGGCGTCTGAAAAGGGAGGCTATCTGATCGCCTGCATCGGGGCGCCGGTCCTGATTGTGGTTTCTGTGATTGTTGGCCTGTGGAAAAGGCGGACGCTTTATGGTCAGACCCTGCTGCTGATCTGCTTTTACGGGTTCGGCGGTCTGATCAATATGTATCCCATGGCCAACGCCTATCATTTTTCTGTCACGGTGATGCCGTTTCTTCTGCTGATTGTGGCGCTTCTGCCATCTTCACTCTGGCATCATAGGCTGATCAATCTTGTTGGCGGGGCTGCTGCGGCAGCTCTTGGCTGTTATCTGGTCATCTGTATTCCGTACGACACGCTGGATGACCATCATCTCTGCACTACACTGGATCAGTTTGAGGGTATTTTTATTTCGGATGATATGGAGGAGGATATTCTGACCGTGACCGCCTATGTGTGTGCGCTTGAGGAGGACGGAAAGACGGTCTATATTCTGGACAACCGGGCCGCTTCCTATTTTCTGCCGCTTCATGAATACCACAAATATTACGACATGTTTCTGAAAGGAAATCTCGGCACTACGCCGCCTGAGGATCTGCTGGCGGCAGCCTGTGAGGAGGACGTGATTTTCCTGCTGCCGAACAGCGAGCGTAAGGAGTGGCAGTATCCGCGCGCGGAGGTCAACGCGCTGAAGGAGGAGCTGCATAAAGTTGGGAGTGTCGGGGAGTTTGAGGTGTATGCCGTTACCGGGGAGGCAGGCTGAAAGGAATTACCAGCTGGGATTTTTACGATGAAAACGAAGAACTGTTGCCTGAAATGAGACAATCATTTTCGAGGCAGCAGTTTTTATTTTGCTCTGGCATAATCAGATTTGTAACATCTGGGGAGGAAAGTGACCTGGTCTTTGGAAGCCTGTTGTGGCCAGACACTGTATGATTCTGAAAATAATGAAGAAGGTACTTGACAGGAAGGTTTAAAAGTTATAAACTATCGAAAAGGGTTTAAAAAACTTAAACCAAAGCAAGGAGAAAGATAAGATGCTGATTTATATCATGACGGAAGCGGAGATGGAGCTGGCAAAAATCATCTGGGAACAGGAGCCGGTAGGAAGCGGAGAGCTGGTGAAGCTGGCCGCGCAGCGCCTGAACTGGAAGAAATCGACCACCTATACGGTGCTGCGGAAAATCTGCGAAAACGGGATTTTTCGCAATGACCAGAGTGTGGTTTCTTCGGTGATGAGTAAGGAAGAGTACATCCGCAGAAAAGGGGAGAACTATCTGGAGGAAAATTACGGAGGATCGTTACCGGGATTTGTGGCAGCGTTTCTGAAAAAAAAGAAGCTGAGCAGAACGGAGATTGCGGAGATAGCCGAAATGATTGAGGAATATCGGGACGAGGAGAGCCCGGCTGAGTAAGACAGGATGAGGGGCAATGGGATGAGGACATTATTACAGATGAGCCTGACAGGGTGCTATTGTGTGCCGGTGGTGCTGGCAGTGCGGTTTCTGCTGATTAAGGTGCTTCACAGTCCGCGGCGTTATGTATATGTTCTGTGGCTGGTCGTATTTTTAAATCTGTGTCTGCCGTTTTCTTTGCGGGTGCCGGTGAGTCTGGTGCCGGGATGGTTGAGTAATCCGGCAGCGTTTCTGTCGGCGGAAACGGAGAGCGGCAAAGACGCTTCTGTGTCAGGTGTGGACAACGATGTGCAGGCAGGCGTAATTGCGGAAACGGGCGATGATGCGCAGGCAGGAGATGATGCGAAGACGAACGCTGCAGAGGCAGATAACGGTACAGAGGCAGCAGGAGATGCCGCCTGGGCTTCTGGTCAGATTACAACGCTTTTTTCTGCTAATGACGCTGCAGAAGAGGAAGAAAACAGGGAAAATCAAGCAGCTGCAGCTTCAGAAGATGCCACCGGCCTGGCAGCAATCCGCGTTCGCATCGGCAATCTGCTGCAAATCCCTGCCTACGTTGTAACCCTGTTAGAATCTGCTTCCCGGAAAGCGGCTAATGCGGCGACAGTCATTCTGTCATGGCCCGGACTTTTTTCAGCCTGGTTGGCGGGACTGTTTCTGGTGCTTTTCTATCAGGGAATCGTGACAATTAAAATGTGCAGACTCCTAAGAGCCGGACGCAGAGCGGAGGGAAAGGAACGGATTTATATTGTGCGCAATCTGTCCTCTCCGTGCCTGTGGGGCCTGTTTCGGCCGGTGATCTGCCTGCCGGAGAGCCTGGAAGAAACGGAGCGGGATTATATCCTATGCCATGAGCGCTGCCACAAAAAGCGGGGAGATCATATCGTCAAGTGGGTGTTATTTCTCATCACTGCCATACACTGGTTTAATCCTTTTATCTGGCTGGCGTACAGCTTTTGCTGCAAGGATATGGAGATTTCCTGCGATGAGGCGGTGCTTGGGCAGACGGGCGAAGATGTGCGGAAAGCGTATGCGGCCAGTCTCTTAAAATATGCGGCCAGACAGAACGGCTATCTGTTCGCACCGCTGACTTTCGGGGAGCCTTCCCTGCGCTCCCGGGTGTCCAATATCCTTCACTACCGTAAGCAGGGAACATTCGTCTGCGGCGCGGCTCTGGTGATTGTGCTCCTGGTGGGTGCAGGATTGTTCCTGTGGGCTGGAAATAGTGGAGTGGGAAATACAGAAGAATCAGCTGATATCGAAGAAGCGATGGAAGCAGGCATCTCAGATGATGAGGAGGCAGAGGACTATCAGATTACTGGTATCCTGATGGGTGCCTATGGGGTTTGTTCTTACGATTCCTCTTCTGAGGATAAAGAGTCCCTTTCAGAGCTGTTATGGCTTGCACCCAGACGATATGACCATGTTGACGGAACGGACTATATGGAAGTAATTGCAGATATTGACAGGCTGACGGAAGGCTGGGATGAGACAGGCAGCTATGTGACTTACACGGAAGATTTTCCCGTATTCATCCGTTATTATATGAAGAGTTATATGGCTCCTGACGGCGTGAACGCCATTGACCATAAAGACATCATCCTCCTGAAGGAAGGGGATGACATGATCGTCTGCATTCAGAAGCCGGATGACGAAAGCGAATGGATCTTCTATCTGGCCCCGGATTACGGCGACTGGCTCTTGAAAGAGGTGGAACTTTGTTATCGTATCAGATTTCCGGAGCTGTTTTCCGAAACAGCTGCTTCGGATCAGGAAGAAACCTTCCTCTCCGACGAGGAGCGTTATGCCGGCTTGCTGGTAAGCCGGGAGGAATATCCAGGGCTTTATGAGGCAGCGGAGGCGCTGCTGGAAGCCCATGAAGCCAGCGCTGCTCAACAGGCGGATGGTTTTGAGAAAACGGTGGCTTTGGACAGTATCCATATTTTCAGGGAAGGCTTGTCTGATGAGGTGTTTGTGATTACTGCGACGGCATTGACGGGGCTGGCCGCAGACGATGAGGTGCGGCTAAGCTTTGGCGTCAGACTCGATGAGGACAGTGCTTACGGTATGGAAATCGTGGACGAGATTGAGGTGACGAACGACGACACGCAGGAGAGACTGACGGCTTTTGTTCAATATATCATGGAAAATGTAGCAGGTCCCGTGTATATGGGCTACCAGCTGATTTACATGGATGATGACAGCTGCCCGGAGCTCATTGTCTCGGGGCCGGATGAGGCCACCGGCTTCCTCATCCTGCATTACAATGACGGGACAGTATACGCCACACAGTCCAACCGCCTGTATTATTCCTATATTCCCTATGGGAATCTGCTGCTCAATGCGGAGGGCAATATGGGGCTTTACACAGATGATGTCTACAGTATCGTGGATGGACAGGTGACGCTGATTGCGACAGGATATCGGGGCCTGTGGGCGATGCATGACGGGGAGATCGAATGGAGCGGCGATAACCTGGACGAGGACCGCTATTACTGGGAAGGCGAGGAGCTTAGCGAGGAGGAGTACGCCGCGGCGCTGGAAGCGGTTTATCCTTCTGAACAGGCTGTGGAGTGCGATGATATCCCGTATTACAGCTACAGGGAGATTGTGGCGCTGTTGGATGAGTCGTATCTGAAGGAGATTCCGGCGCCGAAGGGATGAGAGAAAGGGGGTGTATGAGTATGAAATATCAGATGCGCGGCATTGCAATGCTTCTTTTTGGCATATTACTTTCGGTTGCAAGTATTCCAGTGGCCAATTCGGATATGTTTGGTCTGCTATGGATAGCGGGAATTGTCATTGGCGTTTTCGGGCTTATTCTGACGTTTGTGACTGAATGACAAATCTCTGGAATTTGAATGTTTCCTGTTTCACATGGTGGTATAGAGGTGTCTTGAAGAAAGGCGGACGATAACGATGATACTGAAGTTGAAGTACTTGGGAATTTTTATATTCATCTGGATCGGAGGAATGGTCTTTGCTTCACGATTCAGCAAATGGCTTGATACGCCGTTTGGTAAAAGTACGGAGCAGGTAATAGGAGCTGTTTTGTTTGCTCTCATATCCATAGGTATCTGTGCCGGTCTGTATATTCTGCAAAAAGGAAAAGACGTCCCGGATGACCATATCAGGCTTTCAAAATTAATAACTGCCATCATTCAATGGGGAATTCTGATGGCTTTCTTTTATGGTGTGTGGGGATGGGGCAACACGATGTTGATCGGAATAGCGGTTATCTGTCTGCAAATGATTTTTCCCCTGCGTTTTGCAGGCTGGGTGGCCGCAGTGGCCTATCCGGTAACCTATTGCATTTCATATCTGTGCGATACACCGGAAGCAGGAAATTTTTTGTATATTGGTATTTTAGTTATATCGGTATTTTAGTAGTTGCCATACTGGCAGATGTACTGTTAAAAAAACGCAGTGATTGACAATTGAGATTGAAAGTCCCTTCTTTTATCCCCCTTCTTTTGGACAGGATCTGCTGGTACGATATCCGGAGTTTTTCTATTGCTACTGGCCGTGGCTGATTTTTCTCTGGATATCCGGAGTTCCGTGCTGGAGCTTTGCTGTTATAAGAGGTTATTATTTGCGGTTCTAATGAGAGACGTTATAACGCCTTCAAATACGCCTCCACATTCATGTAAACAATCCCGTTGTCCAATACTGCATCGGGTCCTCTGTAAATGACACACCGCTTCGTTATCTGACCAAAACGTCGCTCGGTTTCCGCAAGGTAGCCTTCATCGGACAGATACTGTGCCTGTCGGTCGACAACCTGTGTGCTGTGCTTGATTTCATAGCACTCGCAGGAGTTGGTTTCATGATCGTATATGACCATATCAAACTCTGCCCGGGCAAAGGTAAGCTTGAACACCTGCCTCGTGCGCTTAGCGGCTTTGACGGTTTCGAGAAGGACAATCTCCTCCATCATTCGTCCGCGGACTTCTTCCAGCATCCGGCCGCAGACCATGTCTTTCTCGCCCTCACTCAGTTCTGCAAACACAGGATCTTTTCGAAGTGAATAAACCAGGGCCTGAGCCTGACAATAACGCATACCAGGCTGCGCAAACAGAATCCCTTCCAGGGGGTCGGCGTCTTTCATGGATGTTTCCACAGGGTTTTCAACGATCAGATCAAGCGCCAGAAGATATTCTTTGATTTCGGCAACATGCGCCGCTGTGATGCCGATAGACTGTTCTTCCTGATTCCTGATTTGAAGGATCTCCATCAGCCGTTTTGTCACTGCGTCGGTATCAATTCGATCCAGAATATCCGACCTGCGCTCAGGAACCTGCTCTTTACGCAGCAGTTCTGCGGCAGATCCCAGGTCATGGGATTTGAACTTCCTGATCAGGGTACGGATGACAAAGCGATGGTTCATGTCCTCAATGATGCGGTTAATGGCGTTGGTCAATTCATCTGCATCATACAGAGACTGCAGATGGCGGAAGTATCTTCCGTCCTTGCAGCAGGCCAGCGAATGCTGGATATTTTTACAGATGGCGGTGTCGATATATCTTCTGGTCGATTCATCATCACGGAACGAGGCGTCATCCGCATTGACTTCGTCGCTTTCAAAGTCTGTTTCTCCTGCGCGGAGAGTTCCGCCGTAACGAATATACTCGTCGATGCTGTCTATGCCCAGCAGTCTGCTGTGTTCCCGGAACGGAATAAACGTAGTGTGGATGGAAATCGCCCGGTCGTACAATTCCTGATGAAGGGTGAACCAAAAGCCCAGAGAATCGGTCCCAGACAGAACAATCTTCATACCCATGGAAGCGTAAATATCGGAAAAAACCGCGGCGGAGTCGATGAAGTCGGTCATCAGTGTCACTTCATCAATGAAGATATATTGATAGCCCAGCTCAAACAGTTTGTTCAGATCCCGGTTCAGTGCAGCCATGGTGTCGGTGCTTCGTGTTTTGATATACACCGTCTCAGAGAACTGCTCCGTGGTCATTTCCAGAATAGCCTGTCTTAGCATGGTGGTTTTGCCTGTACGGCGGAGGCCGTATATCAGACAAACGCGATCTGTGAGATCGCTGTTGATATATTGGCAAAGCTGTTGATAGCAGTCTCTCTTTTCCCAGTTTTGAATGCCTCTGGTAAAGGCCTTAAGACCGTAACCCATTACTACATTGGTTTCAAATTGCACTTTGGCGGGCGCAGGATCAGCGGCGGGCACATTCCGCTTCAGCGTTTTCAACTCTTCCTGCAATTTACGTCTAAGCTCCACCTGCTCAAACACTTTTTCACGTTCTGCAAGTTTGACATATTTGCTTTTGCTCTTTCCGTTTTCAGTCCACTGAAGATAGGGCTGTGCTTTTCCATTGATCTTCTTATATGTGATGCCACCCTGGGGAAGCCTGGAAATGGCCTGCTCAAGTTCCGTAATTCTTGTATAATCATCTGACATATGGGAAACTCCTTGCGTGTGGTACTGTTAAAGCACGACTTTACATTATGCTCATAGAATAACCCATTATAACCATTTTGTCAATTGGTTATAATGGGTTATTTGCTGTGTGAAAGAGACAAGCCTGACAGCCTTCTTTTACACTACCTCAATTCAGCACTAAATTCAGCAGCCCCTCAATTCAGCACCTGAATTGAAAAAGTAAATTCCAGTACCATCTGGTTTGAACCAGCAGTTACTATTGCAAAATCATTAGTGGAACTTACTTTTCCAAACCTTTCCTCAGCCGGTTGAATCCCAGCTGACCATCTTATATAATAAAGTTACTTTCTCTGTATGCAGGATAGGGCAACGCTGAGGAGCGACCCGAGCGGCATCCAGAGTTCCGCAGGAGCAGCTGAAACATGCTGCTCTTTTTCTTTGCTCCTGTGGAAACACAAAGCGATAAACCTCGGGGTTTAAGGGGCAGAGCCCCTTTCTTCTGGTATAATAGTCTGACAGCAGAGATCCGGATGGCAGTCGTACCATGGAGGTTACATATGGCTAAGAATGCACATCTGACTTTTGATGAAAGACAGACGATAGAGGTTTCACTTCGTGATAATCTCAAATTTAAAGAAATCGCAGATCTGATCGGGAAAGATCCCTCCACAGTATCCAAAGAGATCCGCGGACACTTCAGGGTGATTGAAAAATCATCCTATAATCCATGCACTAACAGGAAAACCTGTAAGCACTATGGGGATATCTGTAAACCATGCAAAAAGCGCTGGGGACAGGATTGTAAGAAATGCGATCCTCCGTGCTATACACATTGTCCCGACTTTGAAAAGCAGGAATGCCTTAAGCTTACAAAGCCGCCTTATGTCTGTAATGGCTGTGATACCCGCCAGGGATGCAAACTGAAACGCCATCTTTATGAAGCAAAGTTCGCCCAGGCTGAATACGAGGCAGTACGCAGCGAAAGCCGTCAGGGCTTTGCAACTGACCAGACTGAGCTGCAGCGCATTGATGAAATCATCTCTCCGCTTGTGAAACAGGGGCAGTCCATCCATCAGATCTGCGTAAACAATGCCGATCTGATCATGCTGGATGAAAAAACTATCTATAACTACATTGATGCCGGTCTTCTGTCAGTAGGAAACATTGACCTTCCGAGAAAGGTCCGGTACCGTGTCCGCAGGAAGAAGAAGCCTGTAAAAGTAGATAAACAGTGCCATGCAGGAAGAAGTTTGAAACTGAGAGGTAGCGGGTAAAGATAAACAAGAAGGCATCGCAAACAA
>JAJQHY010000032.1 GCA_021199495.1 Lachnospiraceae bacterium
TCGTCAGCTCCGCGGCGGCCAGCGCTTCCTGCGTGGAGTATTCAAAGATCCTGACAAGCATGCTGTTGTCGGCCGTACTCTGAACTTCCAGGAGATAGTGCTTTGGAAACGGGTCTGTCACGGTAAAGGTAGAGTCCGTGATCCGCCATTCCCCGTTTCCATCCTGCTTATTCAGCCGGTGCTGCTCCGAGTGGAAGTCGATTCGTTCCTTCCCGGTGTAGTGCTCCCCGAACATCTCGTTGAGGACAGGGAGAATCAGAGGCGAGCAGGTTTTCAGCAGGGTGTGGAATGCGTCATCGTAGGGATGGGCGCTGCGCTGCTGTGCTTTTCCAGAAGCCTTTTTCCTGCGCTGTTCAGATTGTTTCCCGGAATCAGAGGACTGCGGTATCTTCTGTTTTTTGGTCTGTGCGTTCTTCTTTGGTTTTCCGGCCGTCGGCTTTGTCTGTCGTGGAAGTTCTGGTTCTTTCATCCGTTCTCCTTCCTGACTGTCCGGAGCGGGAGAGCGGCCTGATTTCAATGAGTATATCGAAACAATAATTTCGGGTTGCACATTCAGAATATCATAAATCCGGCCGCTCTTCAACACTTGAAAGACAGTTTTCGACATTTCAGGACAAATTTTTTTGTCCTCACCTTATATAGGCGCGAAAGGGCCATTTTATCGCGGTCGGATTCTATTAAATTTCTATAAACGGGATTTGTTATCAAAAAACAGAGCGAGAGCCCAGAGATGATCTGGACGTGCGCCCTGTTTTAAAATGAATGGGATCACGGTAGTTGGTTTGCTGTTAGGCCGGCTGCTTCCCGTAAGCTAAGAGAAACTCCATCGCCTGATCTGCTGCGATATGCAGCTTACTCTGCAGCTTCTCCAGGATAAACTGATCCGGATAGCCTTCCTCGCGGTAAATGCTGACAATTTCCTCGGCCTTTCCCTCAGCCTTCACATCTCTGATCATGTTGTCAAAAACACTCCTCATGGTCATGTCCTCCTTTTCCTTTTCATACTTGTTAAAATCAATTTTCAAACCGGTCGCACCAAACAGCATCATCAGAACGATCTTTTCCGGGTGGTGCTCATCCGCGTATGCCAGCACCTGTGTCCGGGCCTGCTGCCAAGTGAGGTTCTGATTGAACGCAATCCGGAGCATATCGAACAGATGGATGTTGTTCTGATTGTGCAGCATTAAATCGCAGCACCGCACCTCAATCAGCCGCATGCTGTAATCCTGAATGAATGGTTCGTATTCATTCGGAATGTCCAGCATGTCCCGCAGAGCGGTCGGCCCATCCCAGGGGTCCAGACCGTAATACACCACGACGGTTATGACAGGTGGAAAGTGGTCAGTTCGCTTCATGCCGAGCAGGACAGGGAAATTTGCTGTTAGGCCGGTTGCTTCCCGTAAGCTAAGAGAAACTCCATCGCCTGATCAGCCGCGATATGAAGCTTGCTCTGCAGCTTCTCCAGAATAAACTGATCCGGGTAGCCTTCCTCGCGGTAAATGCTGACAATTTCTGTAGCTCTGCCCTCATCTCTGCCCTCAGTTTTTCCTTCAGTAAAAATCCTGGTTGCCTCTGTTTCAATTATTCGTCCGCCCATAAATGCTCCGACTCCTTTCCTGACTTTTTCATATTTGGCCGCGATATAATGAGCGCAAGCGAGAAGGGCGTGCTTGCACGTCCGGCGGCGCTGGATGTCCGGGGGACATCCGTTTAGCGCGGACCGTAGTGAAACGGAGACCGGCGAATGTCGATCATGAACGAAGTTCATGATATAATCCAGCACATTCCGGGACATGTCAATCAGCATGTGATATTGGTACTCTGTCAGCTGGTTATGTCCCATCAGTCCCTTCAGCCTGTCAATGATATCACGGTCTTCCGTTTTCAGTTCCCTTAATTTTTCATCATTTGTATTGTATTCCTGAAATCGCTTCTCATGTGATATCATGACTGCAAAATACGCAGTCATGATCCCATTCGTTGTTCGTCAATCGCAAAAACCGCGTTGACTCACTTGCACTCATGAAAATATGTAAAACGGTATCAGCATGAGGAGATTTTTCTCAAAGATTTCATCAATCGTATATTCTTTCGTTTTTAAAACCCGCACGTCGAAGGTGACGGCGCCGCCCGGAGTGTCAATGCATACCTGCATCCGGTCCGGCGTATTGCTGTTGCTTCGCAGAAACAGGACGCCGCTCTGTGGGATTGTGACGTGCAGGGCGTCTTTCGTCAGCTCCGCGGCGGCCAGCGCTTCCTGTGTGGAATATTCAAAGATCCTGACAAGCATGCTGTTGTCGGCCGTACTCTGAACTTCCAGGAGGTAGTGCTTCGGTCTTCCGGGAAATGTTGATCAGCGGGTTACACGGTAGGAGTGGAACTATTTCTGATCCATCTCTGAACCTGTTGGATGTCGACATCAAGTGCAATTGCAATTTTTTCATAGCCATCACCCATATTATAAAGTCTGATGGCTGTTTGCTCTGATTTACGAATTTCACCTATGCGTTCACCTTTACGCTCACCTTTACTCTCGCCTTCGCGATAAATTCTGGTAGCCTCTGTTTCAATTATTCGTCCGCCCATAAATTCTCTGACTCCTTTCCTGACTTTGTCATAGTTTTTTGCGATATAATCCAGCACATTCCTGGACATGTCGATCAGCATGTGGTACTGATATTCTGTCAGCTGGTTATGTTCCTTCAGTCTCTTAAGCCGATCAATCATATCGCAGTATTCCGTTTTCAGTTCCCTTAATTTCTCATCATTCGTATTGTATTCTTGCAATTTCTTTTCATGTGAAAATATGTAAAACGGTATCAGCATGAGAAGATTTTTCTCAAAGATTTCATCAATCGTATATTCTTTCGTTTTTAAAACCTGCACGTCGAAGGTGACGGCGCCGCCCGGAGTGTCAATGCGGATCTGCATCCGGTCCGGCGTATTGCTGTTGCTTCGCAGAAACAGGACGCCGCTCTGTGGGATTGTGACGTGCAGGGCGTCTTTCGTCAGCTCCGCGGCGGCCAGCGCTTCCTGCGTGGAGTATTCAAAGATCCTGACAAGCATGCTGTTGTCGGCCGTACTCTGAACTTCCAGGAGATAGTGCTTTGGAAACGGGTCTGTCACGGTAAAGGTAGAGTCCGTGATCCGCCATTCCCCGTTTCCATCCTGCTTATTCAGCCGGTGCTGCT
>JAJQHY010000103.1 GCA_021199495.1 Lachnospiraceae bacterium
GAATAAGAATGTGCTTATCATCGGTGGCTCCGGCAGCGGCAAGACAAGGTTCTTCATTAAGCCGAACCTGTTGCAAATGCACTCCTCCTATGTGCTGACAGACCCCAAAGGAGAGCTGCTTCTGTCTTGCGGTCACGCGCTGGCGGTTCACGGATACCGAATCAAGGTGCTGAATACGATTAACTTCAAGAAGTCGATGCACTACAATCCCTTCGCCTATATCCACTCGGAAAAGGACATCTTGAAGCTGGTGACGACCCTCATCACCAACACAAAAGGCGAAGGCACAGGAGGAGACCCGTTCTGGGAGAAGGCGGAAATGCTACTGTACACGGCGCTTATCGGGTATATCCACTACGAAGCGCCGGTGGAGGAACAGAACTTTGCTACACTCCTTGAGTTTCTTAACGCCATGGAGGTTCGGGAGGATGATGAGGACTTTGAAAACCCGGTTGACATGATGTTCAAGGAGCTAAAGAAAAAGAACCCCAACCACTTTGCCGTGCGGCAGTACACTAAGTTCAAGTTGAGTGCTGGAAAAACGGCCAAAAGTATACTTGTCTCGTGCGGCGCACGGCTTGCCCCCTTCGACATTCAGGAGCTGCGGGAGAGCACAGCCTACGATGAGCTGGAGCTGGACACCCTGGGAGATAAGATTCTTTTGCACCCGGAAGACCCCAAGGATGAGCGGTACCGAAAAACGGCGCTGTTTCTTATCATGTCGGATACGGACAGCACCTTCAATTTCCTTATCTCCATGGTCTACTCCCAGCTTTTTAATCTGTTGTGCGAGAAGGCGGACGACGAGTACGGCGGGAGGCTCCCGGTTCATGTGCGGTGCCTTATAGACGAGGCAGCGAACATCGGCCAGATCCCCAACCTGGAGAAGCTGGTGGCGACCATAAGAAGCCGCGAGATCTCCGCCTGCCTGGTGTGGCAGGCCAAGAGTCAGATCAAGGCTATCTACAAGGATAACGCGGACACCATCGTGGGGAACATGGACAGCCAGATTTTCCTGGGTGGCTCGGAGCCTACCACCTTAAAGGAGCTGAACACAGCGTTGGGTAAGGAAACCATAGATATGTTCAACACCTCTGACACCCGCGGATACAGCCCGTCCTACGGCACGAACTACCAGAAAACGGGTCATGATCTGGCCAGCATAGACGAGCTTGCCGTGCTGGACGGAGGGAAATGTATCTTGCAGCTTCGTGGCGTTCGCCCGTTCCTCTCGGACAAGTATGACCTGACCCAGCACCCCAATTATAAGTACACGTCCGACTACGACCCGAAGAACGCTTTCCATATCGAGGCGTTTCTTCACCACAGGATGAAGCTGCGTCCATCAGACGAGTTTGAGGTCGTGGATATGGACGCTGTTTCGGAGACGGACAAAGTCTCCAGGAAATAAACCAAGGGCTATTGCCCGGAAAGGATTATTCTATGGCAGAAAATGAAAGAGCAGAAGTAACCATCAAATTCGGCAAGGGGCTGGTGGGAAAGCCGTTTACCTCTAAATCCGGCAAGGAGCTGGTAGAGGTGAGTATCCCCAACCAGTCCCCGGACGACCACCGTCCCTGGCAGACCTTCGTAATCTCTCCCGGCATGATCCATGACAACAAGTATGGCAAAGGCGTCTGGATGAAGCTGCCGGAAGACGGTGAAACCAAGGTCTCCCGCCGCGTTTTGCAGGGGAAGGACGAAAACGGGAAGAACATCTGGCAGCGAGAAAGCCGGATGGTTCTCAACACGGAGCTGAAATCCATGCTGGAGTCATACAAGGAGCGAAACCGGGATTCCGTACTCTCCGACCTGTCCGCCAAAAAGATGGATGCAGCCACCACAGCCCATACCGCTCCCCCAAGAGCGGCACACGCCCAGGAAGCCTCCTTGTGAGGCCCATTTCAACAAGCCCTCCCCGCCCGTGGACGAACGGGATATGCGGGGAGGGCCTTTTTTGCGTCTACAGGAAATTACGCGGCGGAAGCCGCAGGAAGAAAGTGAGGATTTTATGATTACAAAAAACGTATGGAAGCGCGTATTGGCCCTCGTGCTTACACTGGTAACACTTCTCTCCGCTACAGCTTTGCCCATGAGTGCCTATGCGGATGATTCTGCCAGTACCGAACTCACACAGGCCGTGGATGATGGTTCGGAGGCCAGTGATGATGTGCAGGAGGCAACGGATTCGTCTGAAGCTCAGACTTCCGCACTGTCGCTGACAGAGGAAGCCCTCGAAGCCGAGACCGAACCTGAAACCGAGGCAGAGACTGAAGCCACCTATGAGACCAGCGAGGACACTGAGGCCGAGGAGTCGGCATCCAATACCGTTTCAACCGATGGCGCTGTGGAGCTGACTACCGAGGAGTTTGAAGCTGAGATCGAGCAGAGCGAGAGCCAGGAAACCGTGGACGAGGAGACTGGCTTGACCCTGGCTACAGTGCTGGAGGCAGCTTCTGAGGAGGGAATCTCCCTGGCAGACCTGGAGGTCGGCGAATCCGTCTTCTTTTCTGTGAGCGTTGTAGACGATTCCCTGGATGCAGATGAAGAAGATGAGTCAGCGATTGCAGTTACCTCCTTGGAGGAAGACGAATCTGAGACTGAGGAGGAAGCCGAAGAAGCAGAAACGTCCTCGACCACGTCGGTGACAATCACCAGAGGCTCCTGGTACTACTATTCTGACTACGGTCTGGGAACATTCCGCACCGCGCCCTATTATGTCTCTTACGGGAGTATCACCGCAACAGCCTACTGCGTGCAGCCGTCCAAGGATGGCCCGGATGATGGCACCTATACCATCACAAAGCTCAGTGACAGCAAAACCCTGGCAAAGGTCTGCTATTATGGCACTCTGGCCTCCGGGGATGAGGGCTTTTTTGAGGAAAACTACCCGGACTTCTCCACCGGTAAGCGATTCGTTATCACCCACCTGGCGGCAGCCTATGCCAACGGCAGCAGCGACGCCTTTTCCGGGGCCAACTCCACAGCGCAGGCGCTGGCTCTGGAGCTGTATGAATACTGCCTTTCCCAGCCAGACATCCCGGATGTGGCCATGTCCTTTTCCAACAGCGATGTGACCGCTTATGTCAGCGGCACCGAGCAGCGCACGGAGGAAGTCACCTTCCAGGCAGACGAGTTGCAGACCGTCACA
>JAJQHY010000024.1 GCA_021199495.1 Lachnospiraceae bacterium
TGTATGGACCGTGGGATGTTTCAGAAATAAAATTTTCCAGTTTCTCATCAATCAGGTCAATCAGGCTCAAACTATAGACAAAAAACTGAGCCGGATCAAGCGCATTCTTCGGCTGAAGCACTTCTCCACATTCCGGGCATTTCACCTGCATTGAAATCCTGCGCTTGCACTTGGTACAAACAAAATCATAGCCACGATACCATTTCACATACTGTCCCCCGTGCTCAGGACAGCGGGGCTTGTGTCGTCCGGTTGCATATCCGCACTTGCAGAGATAAATCTGACGGAATTGCGCCAGCTCGGAATGATGGCACGCCGGATTGCTGCAATACCGGTGATTCAGGTAATCTTCCTCATTGTAAAACTGATAAACCCTGTTGCAAAGTTCGCAGTAGAAGGTCAATGGATCTATTTGCGCAATGATGCCACGCTCTTCATCAGACGCACGCGGTGTGCGAACATCACAGTTGTCTTTTGTCAGTTCTGTGCCAAATCCAACGGTAGGCCGAACTGAGCCGCTGCCGGAAGCCTGGCTTTCAAAAGCGTGGACCAATTCGTTGACGGTTCTTATGAGCCGCTTTGCATTGACATCGTTCAGCGTCTCGCTGCTCCATCTTGCAACCTTTGCAATGTACTGTCTCCGCTCTTTTCCTCTGACGGAAAAATCAATCCACGTTTCCGGAAGGTATTTATACAACGACTGGTTTTTCCCTCGCTTCATCTGCTGTTTTGCGCTCATCCTTTTCACCCCCTCATTCGAGCTCAATAATCAACTGGGAATCTGTGTCCCGCAAGCTCTTCATAATATGGTAACCCATCTGTTCAAAACCTGTGGAGATATTCTCTCCTTCCCAGTTTTTATCCGTTATTTTTGCAAAAATATCCTCGACAAAGCGATCAATCTTCGCCCGATACTGATTCCCGATTTCACTTGCGTCTCCGGCATAAATCAGTTTCAACTCGTTGCGCACAACATCAGGGTCCAGGCTGCCGCATACAATCGCCTTCTTGATGTTGTTCATCCAGAACAATGGACCATGAACAAATTGCAGCTCGGGATCATATTTTGTGAGAAGCAGCCCGGTAAAAATACCAGGCAACGTACTGTTAATCGCTTTGGTTGCCCAACGGTTGATTGGCACAGATTCCACCAGGATATCCTTGAATTCGTGGAAATTTACAAAGTTTTTCAGATAGCTTTGATCTGTCTCTCTGGAAGGCCGCATGATATCAATTACAATGCTGGAATATCGCCTGCCTGTACGACTGTAAGCCTGAATATACTCGGCGGTATTTCCAGGCATCCCATAGAAGAACATGATGTTGAATCGGTCCGCGTCAACGCCATGGGAAATCATTGATGTGGCAACGATCAGGTTGACGCCCTCGAACACATCTTCATTGGTTTCAACCTGGGACAAGACTTCTCTGACATCCTGAAATGTTTCATCTCCCGTCATCTTGCGGGTGCTAAACGGAGGGACGCCTTCCGCTCTCAGTTCAACGTTGACAGGCGTTCTAAGCGCGCCCTCCACATTGTTTCCATCTCGTTTCACATTGTTATATTCGA
This sequence comes from Lachnospiraceae bacterium, assembly GCA_021199495.1. Taxonomy (GTDB): domain Bacteria; phylum Bacillota; class Clostridia; order Lachnospirales; family Lachnospiraceae; genus RGIG6307. The sequence continues at coordinate 1,571 of JAJQHY010000024.1, forward strand.
GGAAAATCCAGTAATCTTTTAAGACCTCAAGCGCGTCCTCCGTGGAGGTGATTCCAATCCCCGGTATCGCCAATATTTTTTGGGGATTTTTCTGATACGCATAGACCACCTCGCGCATATACTTTAAGGAGTACACCACGGAATTGATAATCGCCTTGCCGTAAGGGGCGTAGCCCATAATCAAACGCTGTGTATCCTCTTCATCAAGATGAGAATAGAAATTCCGCTTGGGGTCAGGCGAGGCGCATGGAAACCGAATGGGGTCTTTGTTGTACAGCTGCGAAATCTGTACCGCATAAGACGAAATGGTCGCCGTGGCGCCGATTATCTTTATGGGGCGCCGGGAAGGAGACACATTCTTCACAAAATAGTCAATAAACGACTCATAATGGGAAGCGTACGTACCCAGGCTTTCACGAATTAAGTGAAGCTCGTCCTGTATGAACAGTGTGGGAGCCGGATCGTACAGGTCTGTCTCTTCAAAATCGGATGCTTCGACATTGCAGAACTCTCTGCCAACCAGACACCTTGTCGTGCTTGTAAAACCATGCTTTGGACATCTGTGCGCAGCACCGGAAAGAATGGCTCTAAAGTTCGGATTGTTTCCCAAAATAGCCAGCTTATCCACTGTGCTGATGATCGCCGAAGGAAGATAGCGATAGATCTCAGAGTCAACCATATAGATCGGCAGCACCCCATTGGATGGGCATTGAGGCTTGTCGCAGTAATGAACCAGGCGATAACATTCTTCGTCGAATTTCAAATGAACGGACTTCCCGCCGCAGAATGGACAAACATCAATAATTCGTTGCTCATCCATTGCAGCCTGGGTGCTCGCCCTATATTTTAAGACGTCCTCTTTTCCAATTTTGTTGGGCGTATTTGCATCGCCGACAAAATACCCAAGCGAAAACGCTTCCGTACCGGATATGGCGACATCCTCCCGCCGGATCAGCTCTGCCTGCGCCAAAACATTCGCAAGGCGCTGAACCTGTTGGACCGAAAGCAGCCGAAGAGGATAGCGCAGAATAGCGGTGACGCCGCATTCCTTTCCGCGGTAACGATCAAAGAATAAGTTGAAAACCAAAACACCAAGAAACGCCTCTGCTTTCCCGCCGCCAGTGGGAAAATACAGCAGTGAAACCGAATTGAGCGTGGTTTGTTCCCTTTGTGAATCAAGCAGCAGGTCCTTATCTCAGGCTGCGATATCCGGCACAAGTGAAACAATGAATACGATCTGAAAAAGTCTCCATGTGCTGTACTTTTTTGAGGTTTTCAAAAAAGTCCGGTTCATGTTGACAAAGCTTTTCATTACAATCGGATAATCGTTGATGATTTCAATTCCAAACGCAAAACGATGGATTTCCTGTTTAAATTCGTCGATTTCACGCTTCATGTTCTTTCTTCCAACAGGAGAAAGAGTCGGCTTCCGCTCCTCGAATTTGCGCTCCCATGTTTCATGTTCGACAAGCATTTTTTGGTAGATTTCTTTCAGCGTGGCGACAGGGCGGTCGATCAGCGACTGGAAGGAAACCGCAAGC
>JAJQHY010000016.1 GCA_021199495.1 Lachnospiraceae bacterium
AATATATGAAATTTTCAAGGTGCTATAAATAAGGGCTTTTGACCCCAGCATCATCATATTATATGGGGAGTTTCAGAACAGTTACTGACAGGAAAGGAACAAAATGGTCAAAGTCGGAATAATCGGTTCCACAGGCTACGCGGGCAGCGAGCTTGTGCGTATTTTATTAAATCACAGGGATGTGAAGATTGAGTGGTACGGAAGCCGCTCTTACATAGAGAAGCCTTATGCGGATGTCTATCAGAATTTTTTCACGCTGGTGGATGCGCAGTGCATGGATGACAATCTGGAGGAGCTAGCCAGGCAGGTGGATGTGATTTTCACTGCTACGCCGCAGGGATATCTGGCGGGACTCCTGACAGAGGAGATTTTAAATCAGGTTAAAATCATAGACCTGTCGGCGGATTTCAGAATCAAGGATGTCGCCGTTTATGAGAAATGGTACGGGATTGAGCACAAATCCCCGCAGTTTATCGGGGAAGCGGTTTATGGCCTGTGCGAGGTCAACAGGGAGGCTGTGAAAAAGGCCCGCTTGGTGGCCAACCCCGGCTGCTATACCACATGCAGCATCCTGACCTGCTACCCGTTGGTTAAGGAAGGGTTGATTGATACGGATACTCTGATCGTGGATGCCAAGTCCGGTACCTCCGGAGCGGGCCGCGGCGCCAAGGTGCCGAACCTTTTCTGCGAGGTCAATGAGGATATGAAGGCCTACGGCGTGGCGACGCACAGACATACGCCGGAGATTGAGGAGCAGCTGACCTACGCTGCCGGACATCCGGTGACCATCAGCTTTACGCCTCACCTTGTGCCTATGAACCGCGGTATTCTTGCCACCTGCTATGCGAAATTATTGCCGCAGGCAGACGGCTCCCTTCCCACAGAGGAGCAGATTCGCGCCGCGTATGAGAAATATTATGGGAATGAATATTTTGTCCGCGTTCTGAAAAAGGGCAGCCTCCCGGAGACCAAATGGGTGGAGGGCTCCAATTTCCTGGACATCAATTTTGTCCTGGATGACAGAACCGGACGGGTGATTATGATCGGAGCGCTTGACAATCTGGTCAAGGGTGCTGCCGGGCAGGCCGTGCAGAATATGAATCTGATGTTTGGTTTTGCCGAGAACGAGGGACTTACCCTGGTTCCCATGTTTCCGTAAGAGGGGGATTTTATTACATATGAAGAAAACATTTCAGATCCGTCCCATGGAGGAGGCGGATTACGACGATGTGTTTGCTCTCTGGGAGACCATCACCGGCTTCGGCATCCGTTCCATCGATGATTCGAGAGAGGGCGTGAGCCGCTTTTTAAAGAGAAACCCAGGACTGTCCGTGGTGGCCGTATCCGACGGCAAAATTGTGGGCAGCATCCTCTGTGGACACGACGGCCGCCGTGGCTGCCTCTATCACGTCTGCGTAGCGGAAGCCTACCGCCAGATGGGCATCGGCCAGAGTATGGTGGAGGCCTGCGTCGAAGGACTTACCGTTGAGGGCATCAACAAAGTCAACCTGATCGCCTTCCGCCGCAACGCTGTCGGCAACATGTTCTGGGGCAAGCTCGAGTGGATCTACCGCGACGACTTAAACTACTATGACCTTGCTCTGAACAAGGACAATTACACAGTGTTCATTAACTAGCCGCCGGAGATATGCCTGTTCATATAATGGCGCCTGTTTGTAATACAGTTGCATTAGTTTAGTTTTTAACCGTAAAATTAAAGAGCTGTTTTGAGTCACATTGACATAATGCGTGCTGCTTTAATCCAGTCCTGCGAAACCAATTGAATCGTAAGCAGGAGCTGTCAGGAAAAAAGCTAAGGCGAACATTCGCGATGAGCTGCTGCTGAGAAAGCCCAAGAAGCGGAGCCATCGGCGAACGCTGATTGGATGCTTTCTCGTATGCATGTATGCAGAGCCGTGCTTTTTTCCTGCCAGCCCCGGAAACTGCTCTTATCAGTTTCGCAGAATTGCATTGAAAACAGCTCCGGAAACCTGATTAACCTGTTTTGCAGAAATATAAACATGAAAGCGAGACTTTATCATGAAAATCATCTCCGGCGGCGTCACCGCCCCTAAAGGCTTCGAAGCCGCGGGCGTGGAAGCCAACATCAAATACCAGAACCGAAAAGACATGGCGCTCATTTACAGCGCCTCACCCTGCGTAGCCGCTGGCACTTTCACTTCCAACGTGGTAAAAGCCGCTCCGGTTCTCTGGGACAGAAAAATCGTGGACGAGAACGAGGCGGTTCATGCCGTTGTCGTCAATTCCGGCATCGCTAACGCCGCCACCGGCAAAGAAGGCTTTGCCCGCTGCGAACAGACCGCGCAGGCTGCCGCAGAGGCATTGCAGATTCCTGCGGACAGCGTACTGCTGGGCTCCACCGGTGTCATCGGCATGCAGTTGAAAATGGACAGAGTAAAAGCGGGCATTGACCTGCTGGCTGCCGCAAAAGGAGATTCAGAAGCCTCCGCGCATGACGCGGCCTGCGCCATCATGACCACAGACACCATCTCCAAGGAGGCCGCTGTGGAATTTGAAATAGGAGGCGTCACCGTGACTATGGGTGCCATGTGCAAGGGCAGCGGCATGATCCATCCCAATATGTGCACCATGCTTGGCTTCGTGACCACCGATGTACTGATCACAAAGGAACTGCTGACTGAGGCACTGAAAAACGACGTGCAGGACACCTTCAATATGATCTCCGTGGACGGTGATACCTCCACCAACGATACCCTCCTGGTGCTTGCAAACGGTCAGGCGCATAACCCCATCATCGACCACAAGGGCGAGGATTACGATAAATTCTGTGAGGCCCTTCATTATATCAACGAGACCCAGGCTAAACGCATGGCCGGAGACGGCGAGGGCGCAACAGCCCTGTTTACCTGCCAGGTCGTCAACGCTGACACCAAAGAGCACGCCAGAACACTGGCCAGGAGCGTCATCTGCTCCTCTTTAAGCAAAGCCGCCATCTACGGCCATGACGCCAACTGGGGCCGCTTCGTCTGCGCGCTCGGCTACAGCGGCGTTATCTTTGACCCGGAGAAAATCGAGCTTTCCTGCTTCTCCAAAGCCGGCAGCATCCTGATCTACAAGGACGGCGCAGGCACCGATTACAGCGAAGAGGAAGCCACCAAAATTCTCTCCGAGCCCGAGGTTACCGTTTACGTCGACATGAAGATGGGTACCGAGACCGCCACCGCCTGGGGCTGCGACCTCACCTATGATTATGTCAAAATCAACGCCGACTATCGGTCGTAGCTATTATGATTTGAGCGGGAACAGAAATATTCAGCGAAAAAGGAGAAACTCCAATGGATTACATGGAAGATGCCATGAAAAAAGCAGAGGTCCTGATCGAGGCCCTGCCCTATATACAACAGTTCAACCGCCGCATCGTCGTCATCAAATACGGCGGCTCCGCCATGAGCGACGAAACGCTCCAGCGCAACGTCATTAAGGACGTCACACTCTTAAAACTCGTAGGCTTCAAGCCCATCATCGTTCACGGCGGCGGCAAGGAAATCAGCCGCTGGGTGCAGAAGGTCGGCAAGGAGAGTACCTTCGTGAACGGCCTGCGCGTCACCGATGCGGAGACCATGGAAATCGCCGAGATGGTCTTAAACCGCGTTAACAAACGCCTCGTCACCATGGTGCAGGAGCTGGGCGTCAAAGCGGTTGGTGTCACCGGTAAGGACGGCTGCATGATCCACGTTGAGAAAAAATACGCGGACGGTCAGGACATCGGTTTTGTCGGCAACATTACTGATGTCACGCCGAAACTCTTATTTGACCTTCTGGACAAGGACTTTCTGCCGATCGTGGCGCCTGTAGGTCTGGATGATGATTTTCAGACTTACAATATCAACGCGGATGATGCGGCCTGCGCGATCGCGAAAGCGGTGGGCGCGGACAAGCTTGTCTTTTTAACTGACATCGAGGGCCTGTACCGTGATATCAACGATAAATCGACCTTTATCTCCAGACTGTCCGCGACCGAGGCCAGAGAACTGATTGAGAGCGGTATCATCGGCGGCGGCATGCTGCCAAAGCTTGGCAACTGCATTTCCGCTATTGAGGAAGGTGTCAACCGGGTGCATATTCTGGACGGACGTATCCCGCACAGCCTGTTACTGGAGATTTTCACCAACAAAGGTATCGGCACGGCTATCGTGGCGGATGCGGAAAAGGAGCATATGTTATGATGAATCAGGAAATCGAGCAGGCTGAGAGGGATCTGCTGCATACCTATAACCGTTTTCCGGTAGTTTTTGACCACGGGGAGGGAGTCCATCTGTATGACACAGAAGGAAAGGAGTACCTGGATTTCTGTGCCGGAATTGCTGTTTTCGCGCTCGGATATGGTGTGAGGGAATATAATGAAGCGCTGAAGGATCAGGTAGATAAGCTGATCCATACATCTAATTATTTTTATAATGAACCGGCTATCAAAGCGGCCGCTCTTGTTAAAAAATATACCGGCATGGACCGTGTCTTTTTCACCAACTCCGGCGGTGAGAGCATAGAGGGCGCTCTGAAAGCGGCCCGCAAGTACGCCTATACCAGGGACGGCCATACCGATCATGAGATTATTGCCATGGAACATTCCTTCCACGGCCGTACCATGGGTGCGCTTTCTGTCACCGGCAACGCTCACTACCGGGAGCCCTTTGAACCCCTGATCGGCAACATTAAATTTGCGGAATATAATAACCTGGAGAGCGTGGAAGCGCAGATTACGGACAAAACCTGCGCCATTATCATGGAAACCGTGCAGGGTGAGGGAGGAATTTATCCCGCAAATCCCGCGTTTATGCAGGGCGTTCGCAGACTGTGCGACGAAAAGGACATTCTGTTGATCCTGGATGAGATTCAGTGCGGCATGGGCCGCACCGGCACCATGTATGCATACGAACAGTATGGGGTGCAGCCGGATATTGTGGCGACGGCCAAGGCTTTAGGCTGCGGCGTGCCGGTAGGTGCCTTTGCCATGACAGAGCGAGTTGCTTTAAAGTCCCTGACAGCGGGAGACCATGGTTCCACGTACGGCGGCAATCCGCTGGCCTGCCGCGCCATCTGTTCTGTCTATGAGCTGATGGAAGAGAAAAAGGTTCTGGAAAATGTGAACCGGGTCAGTGTATATCTGGAACAGAAGCTCTCCGAACTGGTGGAGAGATATGATTTTATTGAAACGCAGCGAGGCCTGGGGCTGATGCGCGGTCTGGTCTTTAACTGCCCCGTGAACGGAATTTTACAGAAAACGCTGCAAAACGGGCTGGTGCTGATCAACGCGGGAACGAACATTCTTCGCTTTGTGCCGCCGTTGGTCATCACGAGACAGGATGTTGACGACATGCTGGTCATCCTGACCAGAGCTTTGGATGAATGGAGTTATGAGGAGCGGGCATGAGTAAGGCATTCAAGGGGATGCTCACCCTTCTGATGGCGGTGGTTGTGCTGGGTTTTGGCGCATTTACCTACCTGGATCTTTACGGCGGAAAGTCAGATACATCGGTGCAGACAGATTCAGGTGTGACGCTGCAGTTCTGGTATACGGACAGTTCCATGACCAGCTATTATAACAACGCTGCCAGTTATTTTAATAAGAGAAACGCGGGGATTACCATTGTTCCGACATTGGTGGACAGCGCGGAATATCTGGATGATATTTATGAGGCATCCGTGGAGGGCGTAAGCTATCCGGATCTGTACGTTATCAGTGATGATTCACTGGGAAAGGCTTACCTGGCCGGGCTGACAGTACCAGTCACAGGGGAAGATCTGGACACCCTCTGGGAGGAGTTTTCTACGGTATCCATTTCCGCAGTGTCCTATGAAAATAAGGTGCTGGGCTATCCGCTTTATTTTAATACCAGTACCCTGGTATATAATGAAACCTATCTGCGCCAGATCGCGAGCGGTGAAACCGCTTCCTCGGAGGAGGATGATGACGTGGATTTAAGTACGGCGGATTCTGAGGACGAATCCGGCGCTTCCATGGAAAATACAGCGGATACAGAGGAAGACACCGACGGAGAGAGTACTGCGGACGGTGACGAAGGCGCAGAGAGTGCTTCCGAAGAGAGCATTTCTCAGGATGCAGTTAGCGAGGACAATTCGGTATCCGTTGAAGACCTGGTACCGGTGACAGTAGGAGAGCTGCTTGACCTGGCCAATAACTATGAGGCGCCGGATGGGGTGGAATCCCTGTTCAAATGGGACGTGAACGACGTCTTCTACAATTATTATTTCATCGGCGGTCAGATTGTGGTGGACGGTTCCACCGCTTCGGATGTGGATATCAATACGGAGGGAGCCATTAACTGCCTGAACATTTTTCAGGAGCTGACAGAATTCTTCTATGTGGATCCTGACGAGGTGGACGCGGACAGCATCCTGGAGGAATTTCTGGAGGGCAAGGTTCTGTTCACAATTATGGATATCAATCACGCGCTGCAGCTGGAAGAGGCGGCCGCAGAAGGCACGATGGAATATGAGTATGGTTATTCTGTCATTCCGCATCCCAGCGATGTCTGGATGGGTGCGGCCCTGTCTGTGACACAGGTTGTGGTGGTAAACGGATATTCAGAGTATGCGGACGCTGCTGCTGCCTTTGCTGCTTTTCTGACCGGAGAATATGGCAGAGAGGTGGAGAATCTCTATACCAGTACAGGCCATGTGTCCGCCAATAAAACCGTGGAAAAGACCACAGAGCTGGAGGAGGTGTTCAGCAAAGAGTACGAGCGGAGCACCTGTCTGCCCAAAAATCCGGCGGCCGGGAATTTCTGGATGCTTTTAGAGAACACCTTCAGCTCTGTCTGGGAGGGTGAGAGCATAGAGACACAGCTTCTGGCACTGGAGGATCAGGTGAAGGCACAGTACGCGGCGGAATAACCTCAGCAGTGAAATATCTGATATTTATATTTGTCAGGCCATCCCGGAAGGGATTACATGCATAAAAGAAAAACGGGCAGGATGATACCTGTTTTGATGGCTGCTGTACTGTTTTTTACCGGGTGCGGCGCCGGCAGTACACCGGATATACAGGAAATTCTGCAAAGTACACAGGAAGAGGAAAGCACGGAAACGCAGGATGGTTCTGGTTCAGGCACCGCTCGGGAGACTGGGACGGACATTGACACAGGACCTGAAAGTACAGCGGATTTGCAGGCGCAGGAGAGCACCGCGGCTGATGGCGATGAAGCGGCAAAGACCATTTGTGTTTTTGTCTGCGGGGAAGTGATATCTCCAGGCGTTTACTATTTCGCGGACGGAGCCAGAAAGGTTGACGCGGTGGAAGCCGCCGGCGGCTTTACGGACGACGCCAATACGTCCTATGTGAATCTGGCGGAGCTTCTGACAGATGAGATGCAGCTGTATATTCCCGCAATCGGGAAGGAAACAGAAATTGCCGGCACAGGCACAGCGGCCACGGAAACAGATGCGGCACACGCCGGGAAAATCAACCTGAATACGGCAACGGAGACACAGTTATGTCAGCTGAACGGAATCGGGGAGAGCAAGGCACAGGCAATCCTTCTATACAGGGAAGAGCACGGCGGTTTTAAAACGGTGGACGAGCTGACACAGGTGAGCGGTATCGGAGACAGTACATTGGAGAAAATCAGGGATTACATCTATGTAGAATAGGAGCAGAATATGGCAAAAAAGGTTCTGGTCGTGGACGATGAAAAACTGATCGTAAAAGGAATTCGCTTCAGCTTGGAGCAGGAGGGCATGGAGGTGGATGCCGCTTATGACGGTGAGGAAGCGCTGAGTATGGCAAAAAATAAGGAGTATGACATTATTTTGCTGGATGTCATGCTGCCGAAGCTGAACGGTTTCGAAGTCTGCCAGCAGATCAGGGAATTTTCGGATGTGCCGGTGCTGATGCTGACGGCCAAGGGCGACGATATGGACAAGATCCTGGGGCTGAAATATGGCGCTGACGATTACATCACAAAACCGTTCAATATTCTGGAAGTAAAAGCCAGGATGAAGGCGATTATGCGGCGTGCTTCCAGAAAGGACGCGGCTGAGCCGTCAGACAATCTGATCGAAGATGGGGAGTTAAGGCTCGAGAAGGATGGCCGGCGCTGTTATATCGATGGTCAGGAGATGAATCTGACCGCGAAGGAGTATGAGCTTTTAGAGCTTTTAGCTTCCAATCCCAACAAAATTTACAGCAGAGAGCAGCTTTTAAAGCTTGTCTGGGGAGCGGATTATCCGGGGGATGTCCGGACTGTGGATGTCCATATCCGCAGGCTCAGGGAGAAAATCGAAAAAAATCCCAGCGAACCCAAATATATCCATACCAAATGGGGAGTGGGATATTATTATCGGCGCAAACAGGCTTAGTATGACAGAACAGAGTATTGACATATGAGGAAATTTTTTGGACGTATCGGCCATTTTTTGAAATCCCTGGTCAGTCTCCGCGCCGTTATCTTTATAATTATGCTCATAGTGGGGCTGGTGCCGGCGGGTATTCTGTATGTCGGTATCCTGCAGAATTATGAGAACAAGGCAGTGGAGAGCCGTGTTTCCATGGTGCAGAATCAGCTGAAGGTTCTGACCAATCATCTGGTGACCTATAATTATCTGGAAAATCAGGACTCGGATGTGGTAAAAGCGGAGCTGGACATGCTTTCCAGCATCTATGAAGGCCGGGTTATGATTATCGACTCGTCTTTTAAGGTGGTGGAAGATACTTACGGGATCAGCAACGGGAAATATATGGTTTCTGAGGAAGTCATCAAGGGCTTTCGGGGGACCAGTATGTCCCATTATGACCGTGTCAATGGGTATATTGAGATTATTACGCCGATAACCGCTTCTGTGGAGACGATTACAGAGGGCGGCGAAACATTGACAGAGGAGCAGGTTATCGGCGTACTGTTCACCAGTATTTCCAATGATGCCATTATGGATATCCTGGATCTTCTACAAAACCGTGCTTCGATTCTTCTGACGCTTTCCATGATCGCGATTGTGATGGTGGCATTTGTGCTTTCTGGCATTCTGGTGCTGCCGTTTAAGCGGCTGAGCGTTTCCATCAGTAATGTCAAAAACGGGTTCTTTGATGAGTTTCGCCCGGAGAACACTTATGTGGAGACCAGCCAGATTTCATCGGCCTTTGAGGAGCTCTTAGACCGGATGAAGCTTTTGGATGATTCCAGGCAGGAATTTGTGGCGAATGTCAGTCATGAGCTGAAGACGCCGCTGACCAGTATGAAGGTACTGGCGGACGCGATTGCCATGCAGCCAGACGCGCCGAAGGAGCTGTATCAGGAATTCTTTAAGGATGTGACGTCAGAAATTGACCGGGAAAATCAGATCATCACTGACCTGCTTTCTTTGGTCAAGATGGATAAAAAGGCCGCGGAGCTGAATGTGGCGCCGCAGGATATCAATGACATGCTGGAGCTGGTACTAAAGCGTCTGCTGCCGTTAGCGCGACAGAAAAATGTCGAACTGGTTTTAGAGTGTGCCCGTCCGGTTACTGCGGAGGTGGATGAGGTCAAGCTGAATCTGGTATTTTCCAATCTGGTGGAAAATGCGATCAAATATAATCGGGAAAATGGCAGCGTTCGGGTCAGACTGGATGCGGATCATCAGTTTTTCACTGTGCAGGTGGAGGATAACGGTATTGGAATCCCGGAGGAAGATCTGCAGCATATCTTTGAGCGGTTTTACCGGGTGGACAAATCACATTCGAGGGAGATCGGCGGGACCGGTCTTGGACTGGCCATTGCCAGAAGTGCCGTTGTCATGCACAGAGGTACCATTCAGGTGGAGTCCGAGATGGGGAAGGGGACTACCTTTACGGTGCAGGTTCCTTTGAAATATACCGTTAGTCAGGAGGGCGTATGAGCAAAATCACTTTGAAATGCAAAGTATTTCTGATCGTTCTAGTAAGCCTTCTGACGGTTTCACTGAATGGCTGCAGACAGGCGGATAAAGTGGGAACACCGATTGTCATGGCCTATATCAGCACAGATGGAAGCAAAATTGTCGAGGTGGAATATTATCTGCAGTCTGTTTCCACGGCTTCCCAGGTGGATGAGGTTCTGGAGCTTTTAGCCACGACTCCGTCCAAACTGGAATATACGGCACCCCTGGCGCAGGAAATAGAGGTACTGGATGTGACTGTTAATACGGACAGTGTCGTCTTAAATCTCTCCAGGGAATACAGCCAGCTGGACAGCATCACTGAGATTCTGACCAGAGCGTCTATCGTGCGCAGTCTGACACAGCTTGAGGATATTACCTATGTGGCGATACAGGTAGAGGGAAGCGATATCCGGGACAATGATGGAGTACTGGTAGGCAGAATGACCGCGGACAGCTTTATTGATAATTCCGGAGAGGAAATATCATCCTATGAGAAAACCACAATCCGCCTTTATTTCGCGAATGAAGACGGTACAGCTCTAAAGGCAGTCAACAGGACGCTGGCGTACAATACCAATATTGCCATGGAAAGACTTGTACTGGAGGAGCTGATCAAGGGACCGGCCAGCAGCAATACGGAAGTGAGCGCGTTGTTATCCTCAGATACTAAGGTCATCAGTGTGATTGTACAGGATAAAGTCTGCTATGTGAATCTGGATGAGACTTTTTTAAACTACAGCACAGATGTGGCAGCTGAGATTATTATTTACGGTATCGTCAATACGCTGTGCGAGCTGAATAACATCAGCCGGGTGCAGTTTTCTGTGAACGGCGATTCTAATGTGATGTTTCGGGAAAGCATTTCCCTGAACAACGAATTTACAAAAGACCTGTCTTATGTGGAGGTAGAATAGGCGGGGTGCGGGTTCCTTTTGTTGTCTGATCACGAAAGGAGGCACGGCATGAGAAGGCCTTTTGTTGTGATGTGTCTGCTGTTTATACTGGCACTGAGGCTGTATGATTGTGTCTTTACGCCCGGATACGGAGAATCCTCCGTTTCCGGGCAGTTTGTTTATGTCAGCGGGACGGTATCGGATATTTCAGTGAAGACGACAGAAGCTTATTATGGTGCCTCTGTCAGATATCTGGTAACGATTGAGAATGTCACGCTCCAGGACGATGCAGGTGAAGCGAATCCGGAGAACTGGGGCGAGATTGTCTGTTATTTTAAAGAGGAGCCGCAGGTACATATCAGGGAAAAGGTCTGGATCAGCGGTACGCTTCAGACGTATTCCAGGGCACAGAATCCCGGGCAGTTTGATTTATATCAATATTACTATCTGCAGGGGAGGCCAGGATATGTCACCGGTGCAGAGCTTCTGTGGCAGGATAAAGAAGCGCATCCGATCGGGGATCTGATCAGGTGGGCGAGGAACGCGCTGCAGAAAAAGCTATCACAGTATTTTGGAGAAACTTATCTGGGTGTGATGCAGGCTATGCTGCTGGGCGTGAAAACAGAGTTGGATCAGGATATAAAGGACCTGTTTTCGGCAAGCGGAATCCTGCATATTCTGACGATCTCCGGCCTGCACATCAGTATGCTCGGTATGGGGTGTTTTAAACTGCTGCGAAAAGTGGGAGTTTCTCCCAGAGTATCTGCGGTCTGCGGCGCACTGATGATCCTGATCTATGGCAGTCTGATTGGTCTGGCAGCCGCTACGATTCGGGCAATCTGCATGTTCCTGCTGCAGATGCTGGCGGTTTTTCTGGGGCGTACCTATGATATGCTGACCGGCATGGCGGTGTCTGCCGTATTTCTTTTACTGGAACAGCCACTGTATCTGTTTTACAGCGGATTTCTGTACTCATACGGAGCGGTTGCGGGGATGGCTTTGGTGTCTCCGCTTTTAAAACGGCTTGCAGAAGGGCGCAGAAAGTGGTTTCAGAAAGCAATGCAGATCTTTGGAGCGGGTCTGGGAGTCCTCGCTGTGACACTGCCGATCCAGCTGTATTATTATTTTGTCTGGGCGCCGTACAGTGTTCTGCTGAATGTAGTGATAATCCCTTTGATGCCGGTGCTGATCGGCCTGGGCATGGGAATTCTCTGCCTTTTGCCCGGCATGGCGGCGGTTTTGGCGGCCTGGTGCTGTGAACGGGTGCTGGATCTGTTCTTTTGCCTGTGTCACATTGCCTCTTCCCTGCCGGGGCACAGTCTTGTGACTGGCAGGCCGGCAGCATGGCAGATTTTCGTATATTATGGACTGATCGGTCTGTTCTGTCTGCTCTGTGAGGTACAGATTGAGGCGCAAAACGGAAAGCTATGGCAGAGAATGGCGCGGTGGAATGAAAAGCAGAGAGTTGTCACCCGTGCATTGCTTGCTACATCCAGCCTGCTCAGCGCCTGTGCGGCGGTCATGATTCTGTTCTGGCGCAGTCCACCGGATTTCTTATGTACCTATCTGAGCGTGGGGCAGGGAGACTGCATGGTGCTGCAGACGGGCGGGAGCGTGTATATTGTCGACTGCGGCAGCAGCAGTGAGGACGCGGTTGCAGAGGATATTCTGCTGCCATATTTACAATACTGTGGGATCAGTTATGTGGACGCGGTTTTTTTAAGCCACGCGGACAGCGACCACATCAACGGAATCGAGCAGTGGCTTTCAGACTACGTTGACAGCGGTGTGACTCTGGGAGCCCTGATTCTGCCGGACTGTGAGGCGGCGTTTGCGGAAGGCGGTTTTGATTTGATTCTGAGTCTGGCTTTGGAAAATCAGATATCGGTAGGGTATGTCAGTGCCGGAGAGGAATATCTGCTGGGAGAAGTACAGGTAACGGTTCTGTCCCCGACGCCTTCCGATACCGGCGATGAAAACGATCTGTCCATGGTGCTTTTATGGGAATATCAGGGAGAGTATCTGCTGAGTACCGGTGATATTTCATCTGAGACGGAAGAACGGCTGGTTGAGGCGTATCAGATTTTATCAGGGGAATCGCTCCTGATACTGAAGGCGGCGCATCACGGATCAAAATATTCTTCGTCCTCTTTGTTTCTTGCTTCGGTGTCACCGCAGTACACAGTGCTTTCTTACGGAGAAAATTCGTATAATCATCCGCATCCGGATACGATCAGCCGTCTTAAGGAGGTGGGGACTGAAATCCTGTATACGTATCTGCAGGGCGCCGTTGAGGTGGCAATCAAAGAGGACGGAGCGCAGGTGCGGACATTTCTGCCATAGACGGATACGGCTGAAGCAACTGTCAGCTTTCTGTCATTTTAGAGCCAGACTGCATGATATGTACCTATCCTCCGTATCCGGTTCGGGCGTGTATAAGAAATTTACCACAGGGATATACTATGATCAGGAATCAGCAGGAACATTCAAAAGCAGAGGAACGCGGCCTTCAAAGGCATGTGAGGTCCGTATCCTGTTTTACGGTTCATGCTCTGAGGAGGTGTTTGATACAGTGAAAGAAGAAGAAAAAAAGAAATATCAGGATTATATTGATCAGATCACGCCGGTTCACAACTTCTGGCTCCAGCTGTGTAATGCTTTTGTCTGCGGAGGCATTATCTGTGTCATCGGGCAGTTGATTATCAATATCGCGGTCAGCCTGGGACAGGATATGGACACCGCGGGAACGATCTGCAGTATTATTCTGATTCTGACGAGCGCGCTTCTGACGGGCTTTAATCTGTATCCTTCCATTGTAAAATGGGGCGGCGCGGGTGCTCTGGTGCCCATCACAGGCTTTGCCAATTCTGTGGCAGCTCCTGCCATTGAAAACCAGGTGCAGGGACAGGTGTTCGGGATCGGAGCCACAATCTTTACCATCGCCGGCCCTGTGATTTTATATGGGGTGCTCTCCAGCTGGGTGCTGGGGCTGATTTACTGGTTCACCCTGCTTTAAAGAGTCCGCAGGGACTCTGCAGAACAGTTGTTTTACAGGGGTGTTTTTCAGATTTGCCCATAAAGCAACATATAAATTGACAAACCTTCCAAAGTTTAGTATAAATATTACATGGGTTCTGATGAATTTGAACAAACGGGAGGATATGGCATATGGCGGATATGGAGAACGAAAAGCCGGACGGTGAGATGATTGCGATGCGCATCATCGCCAGTGCGGGCGACGCCCGTTCTTATGCATTCGGAGCGCTTGAGGCAGCCAAAGAGGGAAACTTTGAGGAAGCTGACAGGATGCTTGCGCAGGCGAAAGAGGCAGGCGTGGGAGCACACAAGGCGCAGACGGAGCTTCTGTTTGCGGAGGCCAATGGCAATGCCCCTGAAATGGGTGTACTGCAGGTTCATGCGCAGGATCATTTTATGACTGCCATGCTGGCAGAGGAGTTGATCCGGGAGATCATTGAACTGTACAGACAATTGCAGGATTTACGGGAAGGAGAAAAGAGGCAATGAAGATTTTGCTGGTATGTGCGGGTGGCATGTCCACCAATTTACTGATGAAAAAGATGTCTGCCTACTGGGAGGAGCAGGGGGAGGAACTGACCATCAAAGCCGTAGGCCTTGGAGAGTATCAGGACATCTATCAGGATTACGACATTGTCCTGGTGGGACCGCAGGTTCGTTACAAGCTGAATGAAATCAAAAAGGACACCGGACTCCCGGCTGATGTGGTGAATTCCCTGGATTACGCCATTGCCAACTGCCCGAATATCATGAAGCAGGCGAAGGCTCTGATGGCCCAGAAATAATTGCAAAGCGATGGCTGCATCGGTGCAGAAACCGTACATATGGAATTCACACCGGCGCAGGCAGTATTTGCGAAACCAGGATAATGGAAAGGAAAGGTTTTATTTGCATGGAGAAGAAGGACTTTAAGAATTTGCAGCTGTCCCGTCTGGGAATGGGTAATATGCGCCTGCCGGTGCATGCCGATCAGGAAGGGACCCCCATCGATTATGAGAAAGCGGAGGAAATCATTGACTATGCCATGGCACATGGCGTCAATTATTACGATTCGGCGTATGTTTATCATCACGGCGAGTCTGAGGTTTTCCTTGGCAACGTCATGAAGAAATATCCCAGGGACAGCTATTATCTGGCTACCAAGTTCAACATCGGGGCAAACCCGGATTATAAGGCTGTATTTGAGGAGCAGTTAAAGAGACTGCAGACAGATTATATCGACTTTTATCTGCTGCACGCCATTCAGGTTAATAATTATCAGAAATACATAGACAGCGGTTGTATAGACTATTTCAATGAATTAAAAAAAGAAGGAAAAATCAAGTATCTGGGCTTTTCCTTCCATGGGACGCCGGAAGTCCTGGATACCTTTCTGGAGCTGACTGACTGGGATTTTGTGCAGATTCAGTGCAATTATTACGACTGGTGCTACAGCCGGACGAAGATTGAATATGAAAAGATCGCGGCGAAGGGACTTCCCATCGTGGTGATGGAGCCGGTCAGAGGCGGCCGCCTGGCGGATCTGGGACCGGAAGCGAATGCGCTTTTAAAGGAAGCGCGTCCGGAGTGGAGCGTTGCTTCCTGGGCTTTGCATTATGTCAAGAGTCTGCCGCAGGTGCAGGTAGTCCTGAGCGGTATGAGTACGCTGGATCAGATCGTGGACAATGTGAATACCTTCTCTGATAATGTGACTCTGTCGGAGGAAGAAGTAAAGACTGTATACAAAGCTGCTGCGCTTTACAGAAAGTATCTGACTGTTCCCTGCACAGCCTGCCGCTATTGCTGTGACGGCTGCCCGATGCAGATTGAGATTCCGCAGTTCATTTCTGTTTATAATGAAATGAAGCTGCAGGGCAGGGGCGGTATCAGACAGAAGCTGGAAAAGGTCGAATCCGTCGACAGACCCGCGGACTGCGTCGGCTGCGGCGCCTGCACAGGACATTGCCCGCAGAATATTGATGTGCCGAAGATCATGAAGGAGCTGGCGGCTCTGTAAAGACTTCAGGGTTTATTGTGATGCTCAGGAGGCATTCAGACAGGAAATACTGAAGTTACAATTTATGTGAAAAAGAAAGGCAGCCGGAGTGGCTGCCTTTCTCATGTTCGTGCGCTGTCTTGTTTTATACTTCCGGCTTCGCTACTTCATGGTTGGACCAGGAGTCCGCTTCTGACGCGCCTGAAAAGTCAGCTGTGGTACTGTAGGAGTTTACAGTAATTGTGTAAGAGCTGTTTCCCCTTACATAGACGGTGCCGTCGGTTCCGATGATCGACACGCTGTTTCCGTTTGCGTCAGTGATGGTGCCTTCCGTGTAAAGGTTCGTCACGGTGCTGTCGCCGGTCACAACCTAGGTGGAGTCTGCGCTGAGGCAGATGCTGCAGAACCGTCCCCGCCATTGCCGGCATAAGTTTCATCGTCGATGACAGCGCCGGTCAGTGAGCTGCCATTCATGATATAAAAGTCAAGCGTGCTGATGCTGTCCCAGATCACATCCCCTTCCATTATCTGGTCGGAGGCGGTGAAAGAGCAGATTGAGCCGTTCGTACCTGTTGTACCCCAACCGCGCTCGTTGGCATTGCCGGTGCACATCAGGAAAAACTCGCAGTCGTCGGACGCCGTGATGTCAACGCCGGAAATGTAGATTTCACTTTCCGTGTTCGTCGTGTAGAAAATGCCGCCGTTTCCGGAGGTCAGAGTGCCGCCGATGATCTGCATGGTACTGGTGCCGACTTCTGAATCCCCGGACATGCTTTGGTAGACAATCACGGTCCAGGTGGTGTCATTTTGACTGAGATCGCTCATGTTACCGGTGATATCGCAGTTGAAGAGGTGGATCGTATTGAGACCTTCCATGCAGATTGCTTCGGAACCGGTCGCCGTCAGTACTGCGCCGTTCACTGCGATATCCGCTGTGCAGTAGAGGGCCGGAGAGCCTACGCCGTTGCTGGTATAGGTTCCGCCGTCGATTACCATGGTGCCGCCGCCCCGGTCGCTGCGGATGGCTGCCGCGGATTCACCGTTTGTTTCTATGGTCAGATCCCAGGCGTACAGAGTACCGCCGCCTGCCGTGTGAATACCGCCCGAGGTATCCTGCGAGGTCAGGATGGTTGTATCAAGCACATAGGCCGTGCCGTTTCCGTAGGCGAATACGCCCGCGCCGCCTGCCGCGTCGGTCGTAATGGTCGAATCGCTGACAATCAGCGTGCCGTCGGTCACCAGCATGGCAGCACCAACGCCGTAAAAGCTGGAATTGTCGCCGCCGGTGCTGTCTGAGGAGGTACGTTCTACTGTCACATTCTGGAAACTGACCGCTGCGCCGTCAGATGCTAGAACAGCGTTTTCGTCGGTTCCGGTCGAAGAGATTGTCTCATTTGCAACTGTCGTATCCGTTGTATACTGGCTGACCGCGGTATAGCTGTCGACGCCGGAAGAGCTGCCGGACATATCGCCGCCCATAGCCATACCGCCGGACATATCACCACCCATGGCCATATCACCCTGCATGTCTCCGCCCATACCCATGTCAATGCTCATACCGGAAGAAATCAGAATTTTCGTGATCATCCCGTTTTCATCGAAGGTAATCTGCAGCATGGAGCCTTCTGCAATATCGGCGAGGCTGCCGGTCTGGGTTTCCCCGTCCTCTGTTTCCACTACAATTACTGAATCGTCGCCGATTGTCAGGACAGCCTGCGTCCCGCCGGTCAAATCCGTATCCGGCTGTTCACCGGCAGAGAAGCCGTCGCCGGTTACACTATCAGGAATATCGGAAGGCTGTTCCGCGTTGCCGGTTCCGTTTCCTGCCTCGCCGTCCGGCAGATCAGAAGGCGGTTTCACCGCTCATTTCGCTGCCCTGACCGAGGCCATAACCGCCCATTCCGATCGTGAGCGTCACTCCATTTCCGTCGATACTTTCCACAATGCCTGTCAGAATCGTCGAGACAGGATACTCCAGTGAATCGTCCGTATATGCAAAAGTGTTTTCCACCGTATTTTCTGTTGAGCTTTCCGTGACCTCGTTCTGCGTCTGGCTTTCCGTCGTATCCGTTGTCGTTTGGGCACATCCTGCCGTCGCCAGAACCACGGCTGACGATACGGCCAGACCGCATAATACACTGATTTTTCTGCGTTTCATTTTAACCCTCCCAATTATTTTAAAAATGACAGAAAGATATCCTGCCGTTTCCCTGCCGCAGAACATCCAACGAAATCATAGTAGGGGAGTGTAATGAAGAGAATGTGAAAAATCTCGGATTATTCTGTGTCCGTGAGTTGGTAAATCCATCCTTCCCATTCCCGGCGGCAATAGAGATATTCATCGTACCCCTTTTTACAGCGTAAATGTAAAAACGGGTATCACCGTCAGTGGCAGTGCCGAGGAGCTTTCCTTTGTCTGTTCTGCTGACAGGAGCATCCTCCGTTCTTTCATATCTGTAATCACCTATTGTCAGATAGTCGTACTCAGCTCCGCTGATGGAGCCAATGTTTTTTGCCTTGCTTTCCAGCATTATGAAAAATGCGGCAAACATACTGATTATGATAATGGCTATAATCATTTTCTTTCGCAAATTATCACCCCATATCATCAGAAACGGTGCAATCGTGCTAAGCCGTTGTTCTGTTGCTTTCAATCAGTCGAAGTTCTTTTGCAAGTATGGGACCAATGGGGCTCGAACCCATGGAAACATAAAAAATCAAGGTAGAAAGGCACTTTGCGCGCCCTCTTTTGAAAGTATAATCAAAAGTGTAATCAAAACTGATGTTCTTAATTATTGCATGAAAGATCATTAAGGAAAGATTTATTACAATGATATGTTATATCAACTAGGTCTGTCCCATTAAATTTCAAAACAAAATAACTGGTATAATACAAATTGTCAATAAATATTTCTTTGCCACCGAAAATAACATTTCTGGTTTTATTATTTGCATCAATCACGTTAACGATACAATAGTTCGATAAATATGCACATATTGCAGTCGCATGAGAAATTACTAATGAACAAGAATCCTCTGACATTTGTTTTAATATGAAATCAATTGCATGTCTCATTCTCAACTTTGTTTCATTAAGACTTTCACCATCTTGATTTTTGTAATTATAGTTTTGATATTGCTTCAGCCAAAAATCTTCCTTAGCTATACCAATTTCTCGTTCTTTTAAATCAGGAATAACCTGAACATTAGAAGAAAAAATTTGTGCAGTTTCATACGCCCTAACAATCGGAGATGAATATACATTCTGATATTTTTCATGAACTGATGTTTTTACTTTTTCTGTGAGTAGAATACCTTCTTCACTTAGTTTATCTTTAGATGGGATAGAATGTCGCATAAGTAATATTGTTTTCATGTCCTATTCACCTCGAAATGCCAGTTTATCGCCATGATTATAGGCTTTATTTAGCAAAACTGTCAACATCCTTCCTTTTTCAAAAATTTATGGGTCAATCATTTTTCTCGTGGGATTAACACTGCCACGCTGGGGTCTTCCGCAC
>JAJQHY010000074.1 GCA_021199495.1 Lachnospiraceae bacterium
CCGCTGACATTCAGGACTTGCAGGAGCGGCTGGATGAGATTTGGGCGACCCAAAAGGAATCCCTGCGGGTTCTTGCTTCTCTCTCATAAACCAGACCGTCAAGGCATGGGGAGCAATCCCCATGCCGGTACATAGCTGTGGTGACATCCTTGCAGAACGCCACAGTTATGGTAAAATGGAGTTATAATTCAAGGGAGGATGAGAATATGACTATATTGAGATTGCCGTTTAAGCTGGTTGCCCTGCCGGTGGCGCTGGCCGTAACTATCGCAAAGTGGGTCGGCGTGTTTCTGACCAGCTTTGCGGGAGTGCTTTTTTATATTTTTTCCGGGCTTTGCTTCGTGCTTGCCGTTCTCAGCTATCTGATGGGCATCAGCACCGGGACAGAGGCCATCCGAATGCTGGCGGTTGGATTTGTGGCGTTCGTCCTGCCCTTCGCCGCCGGGTGGGTAATCGGAGTGGTGGACGCATTGAGTGATTCCCTGTGGGACTTTATCAAGTCATGATAATCCAGTCGCCAATTGACAAAATCGGAAGATCATCTTTTTATGGCCCAGACGGACAAGTTCTCTGTCTGGGGCTGTTTCTGTTTGAAAATCGCTGAAAACGCCAATTCATGAATCGAGAAAAAAGCCACGAAAATGGTCTGGAAAACAATAGGCTTGGGTTGTAAAATAATGCTCTTGACGAATACACCCATTGGGTGTATTATAATGCTGGGTGATGAAAATGGATATTCGTGAAATGAGAACACGCTTGGGCGACACGCAAAGCGAATTTGCTGCCCGGTATCACATTCCGTTTCGTACCATTCAGAATTGGGAAACGGGTGTGCGTAAGCCGCCTGAATATATGCTTGACCTGTTGGAAAATCGCATTCAGTCTGACCTTGCAAACAGGAAGACAGTATCGCTGCCCAAGTATGACCCACGAAAGGACGACCTGCCAAAGCGCAGCGACTTTGTGGGTGCTATGTCGTGGCTCAAGGCGGTTCAGGAACACATTGGGGAACCGTTTGTCTTTGCTCTGGACGAAGCGCTGATGTGTCAGGGCAATTTTGGTGGACGCAGCGATGAGTTTATTGTGTGGGGTTACGGCAGTGATGTCGCCGCTCGCTTTAACGGCGTCGTCTTGCTTGGCAATCAGGTCAGCCCCTATAATGTGGCGGAAAGAAATGGCTTGCGGTATACTGATTTTAATCGGACAGTGGCAGATGCACTCGCCAATGAATCTATTTTGGATATGCAGGGTATTACTGAGGCACTGAGCCGATACTATTCTAAAAACGGAGACAGCTTTGCCGGAGTGTTTGTCGTTCCAGAGTATCAGGACAGGTTTACGGAACTGGCTGAGGCGGCAGTAGACTATTATGCAAATTGAGGAAACGCCCTTATGATGACAGCAGAAGAAAGACTGATGTATCAGGTGATGAAAGCCATATATGACAGTGGGATTCCCATTGATTTTAAGGGTTCAATGGTGCTGAAAGCCTGCCTGCTGGAAGCGGGGTATGTCGAGGAAATCAGACATACAGTTGATATTGACGCAAACTGGTATTCGGAAACGGCACCGACTGCCGGGCAGATGACCGTTTCGTTGCAGAAGGCGCTCACGAATAGCGGCATTGACCTGGAGGTGAGCCTCTACCGTATGTATGGAGAAGGGCGCTCTGCCGGTTTTGAGTTGGCGGACCGTTCCACAGGCGAGATTCTGTTCTCTATGGATATTGACGTGAACCGGCCTGTTGTTCCGACACAGCTATATGAAATTGAAGGCTTCTGCTTCCGTGGCGTTACTCCGGCACAAATGCTTGCAGATAAGGTTTCCGCAATTTCTACCGACAGAGTTTTTCGCAGAATCAAAGATGTGGTAGATTTGTACTATCTTTCTAAAGCATTCATCTTTGACAGCGCTGAAATTATGCTGACACTGGAAAACAGCGGAAGAAAGTTGGAGAATTTCACGGGTTTTCTGAACCGCCCGGACGATCTGAGACACGCTTATGAGAAATTTCGGCTGACCGGTGATGTAGAGAAACCGCCCTTTGAAACGGTTTATTCCACAGTGAAAGCCTATATCCAAGATGTACTTCCCCAGGAATAGCATAGAGATGTTTTTATATTCGTGAAGCAGCCGATGCGAAATTACTCATCGGCTGCTTCACTATTTCTATATTTACTGAAAATAATGCTGACTTTTAGGAGGTGAGACCCATCGCAGCAACCAGACTGATCCCCCTGCACATCAACAAGGGGAAAACCATCGCACAGACGCTGAATGACCGGACGGACTACGCCAAGAACCCGGAAAAGACAGAGAAGGGAGATTTGGTCACGGCCTACGAGTGCGACCCTTTTACTGTAGATGAGGAGTTTATGCTGTCCAAGCGGCAGTATGAACACAGCACCGGGCGTCGGCAAAAGCACGATGTCATTGCCTACCAGATACGTCAGTCCTTTAAGCCGGGGGAGGTCACAGCAGAGGAGGCGAATGCAATCGGCTACGAGCTGGCGATGCGGTTCACCAAGGGGAAACACGCCTTTATCGTTGCCACCCACACGGACAGGCCCCATATCCACAATCATATCATATTCAACTCCACCACGCTGGACGGGAGCCGGAAGTTCAAAAATTTCTTTCTGTCTTACCTGGCGATTCAGAAAATCAGCGACAGGCTCTGTGTACAGCATGGTCTCTCTATCATCGAACCGAGGCCATACCGGGAACGGGAGAAACTGACGGATTATCCGAAGAATCCCTCCTTCCGGGACGGTATTTGCGAGGCCATCGATGCTATTTTTCAACAAAAGCCGGGGGATTTTGATACGTTTCTGCGGATGCTGGAGGAGTACGGCTATGAGGTCAAACGGGGCAAAAACATCGCACTGAAAGGTAAAGGCCAGCAGAGGTTTATCCGCCTGCGGTCTCTCGGTGAAGGCTACTCAGAGGAAGAAATCCGTGCTGTCATCGCCGGGGCCAGAGAACATCAGCCCAATCGATGGAGGAAGGAAAAGCAGTTCTCCGCAGCGCCACCGAAACTCCAGCTTTTGATCGACAT
>JAJQHY010000002.1 GCA_021199495.1 Lachnospiraceae bacterium
CAAAATGGCTGATTCTAAGCGGCTCTGGGTGGCTGATTCAGCCCGACCCTAACACCGGACAGCGCGGCGTATTGGAACTATGATAAATGGAAACCTGTATTGCGATAATAAAGCGTTCTTTTCTCTTTTAGTTCGAAACTTATTCCATTACCAGTGGTTTGATAAAATGGTAGAGCCGGACGAGGAGATTATAGATACATTATATGAACTTACAAAGGGAATTGTGGATCAGTTGGTTGGAATATATTCATGTATGAATTATGATTATGTTGAGCGAAAGAAAAAAGAGACGATAAATGGACAATATATACGTATGATTGCCAACCGGTATTATCCTGGGATACAGAAAGTGCTTGAAAGCATGGATATAGATGCTCAGGAAGAGAGCATCCAGATAATGAAGGAAAATGCTGAGCTTCGGGTAAATGAGCTTCTTGATAAGGCAAAGCAGGAGCAGGAGGCAGAGAGGTTGATGACCTCGGGAGTAGAGTCTACGGTTGAGCAGATTGCGTTGGAGAATGTGGTTGCGAATATCAATGCAATTTTCAGCGAATATACGGAAGAGAAGATCAAAAATGCCTATGATAAGGTTATGAAAAGGAAAGATATGCAAGGAAAATCTGAGAAAGAAATTACACGTACAATACTGAAAATGCTGGAAGATGAACCGAAACGGAGAAAGGGAAAAAATAAAATTATAGCACCGGATATATCAAATATGCAGAGTTTCCTTGGTATCAGTGAAAGGAATACAGAATGAGTATAATGCCTGTTATGATAAAACCCTTTCCGGATGAGCTTCTTTATTCCTGGGTCCATCGACTGGCAAGTGCAAATTTGCTTACCTTCACTGTTTTTTCGGAAGCATTTTTAGGAGCGAAAAGCGAAAAACAGGGGTCTGTTAATCTGGACGTCCGGTTTGAATTTCGTGAACTATACCAGAACATGTATTTATACCATGACACCATGGATAAGATGTATCTGGAACTGACGACTTTTCAGTTTGAATCCATGGTTATGACACCGGGGCAACAATCGAGATATATTAACAGGGTATTTCGCAGGGATGATGCGTTAAATCCGCCAATCAGTGCTTTGATCCAGAACATTAAAATATGCAGTAAGTGTGTAGAAGAAGACAGAAAGAAATTTGGACAACCGTATCTTCACCGAGCTCATCAGTTGTCAGGAGTCTGTAGCTGTCACAGGCATGGCATAAAATTATCAGCTTACTGTGGCAGGAAGGGGCATGAATGTGAATTTAATGAAAATGATTATCAGGAAATGGTTTCAGATATTTCACTGGATAGCCTTCAAGCGTATACAGACTATGCGCAGGCATTATTTGAGGCACAGCTTAGTACAGATGCGTATCTAATAAAAGAAGCGGTTTTTGACAGGATTAACGAATGTAATTATAGCGTTTCAGATAATTATAGAAGTTTAGAAAAAGATTTTGCGGGCTGGCGGTACAAAGATTTATGGAATGATTGTGATATGCCTTCATTCCTCAAAGTAAAGATGATTTCCGCCAAATATTTAACGATGGAAGAGACACTTCCAATTTTAATGTTTCTCTATCCTAATGTCACACAGCTTGTAAATAAGCTGGAAAGACCTGATCCTTTGATAGAACGGTTTACCTGTAGCAAATGTGGAAAAGAATATTGTGCTACTCCAGTATCGGTATCGGAAGGATGGGGATGCCCATATTGTGAAGAAATCGTGTCGGAACAGGCCAGGTTTCGGCACTTGATTGAGACAATAGGAAAGGGTAGGTATGAAACTCTTGCAGATTTTAAATCGATGGATGTCCCGGTAAGGTTTTTGCATAAAGAGTGCGGGAAGAAGTTGACTATAAAGCCCAGAGCTTTTCTATTTGAGGGAGCCAGATGTCAATGTGTAAGCATTGTGACAGAAGCAACTGCCAGAAAGTTGGTGGAGGCAGTGCCTGGGTTTACGCTGATTAAATATACAAATACAAACGAGCCCGTAATTATTCGGCATGAGGAATGCGGTCGTGAATTTTCATGTAAATATCATAAATTTCTGAATTTTCCCGGTTGCCGAGTATGTAACCCTCCATATATGACAGCAGAGATTTATGAAGAGCGTGTAAGAAACCTTGTAGGAGATGAATATACGATCATAAAAGGTTTCACTTCTCAGAAGGAGAAGGTTATACTGAAACATAATACATGTGGATGTGAGCAGGCGTATAAACCATCAGTATTTCTTGATGGACAAAGATGCAAAAAATGTGGTTCGATACTTCCGCATAGGGAATTGGAGAGTATGCTGAATGATTATTCATCCGGCCAATATGTAATCACCGAATATGGCCGGAATGTATGCACAGTCATGGATACAGAGACGGGAAAGACACTTCAGATGGCTCCAATGAAGATTGCTCAGGAGATTACAAGGAAAACACCATCACCTCTGCTTCCTGCAAAGCAGGGATACAGGGTGGTCAGCAAACCGGATTCTGCATGGGAACAATCTTACCAGAGACTGCTAAAATACAGAGACGAATTTGGAAATGTAAATGTGCCTAAGCGTATGGAATATGATGGGTTTAGTTTGGGCGTTTGGTGTCAGCACCAACGAGATAAAAAGAAGAAGGGGACTTTGAATGAAATATACATAAAGCAGTTGAATTCGATTGCATTTTCATGGGATCCATTGGAGGAAGAATGGACGCGAAGATATGAACAGTATAAGAGGTATGCGGAGCAAACAGGCTCACCTTATATTTTTAAAAGGACGGATTTTGAAGGCGAGCATCTGGGGGCGTGGGTGGAAACACAGCGTATACGGTACCGGGCAGGGAAGTTGTCTGAGGAAAGAAAAGATAAGCTTTTGAAGGTTAATCCGGAGATTTTTTATAGATAGTTTAAATCCATTCCATTTTAAATTACAGATTTTGGGATTTGCGCCAAACTTCGAAGAGATTATCATTCCATTTTAAATTACAGATTTTTCCATAATTTTACTGCTTTTACGAAGAATTTGTTCTATTTTAAATTTAAGAGAGACAGCACTGAAAATTCTACTTTCAAACGAGATAAGAGGCTGTGGAAACATGGTCTCTTATTTTTTTTGTTTTTATTCTAAAATTTAGCCGCCGTTTAGTTTCGCTGATCGCAATCTGTGTTATAATTTTCTCAGCGATGACGCGAAATCGTGCCAGGATATGAAAACAATGAGCTGCAGCATGCATGCAACGATTTATGATCCTTATCCGGGGTGCACGGGCCAGGGAAAGGAAACACACACAGATGAAGACCGGCAAAAAGAGTATCGAACAGTATATTTTCCGCTCCAACGCCCTGATGGTGCTGGCGGTTCTGGGATTGTTTCTGATTATGAACGCTCTGGTTTTCTCACTGTATGGCTCCAGGGTGCGCAATGATACCGCAGAGGATCTGGAGGTGGCGGAGGGGGCTTTTCTGTCGTCCGCGTATCTGGATACGTGGATTGAGAACGGGATGTATATCGATTCAGAGAGTCTTGAGAGCCTGGGAAAATTGCTGGAAACGGTAAACTTCCGTTTTTTTGCGGAAGAAGAGGGAGCGATTCTGTATTCCGGCATGGAGGATATAGATCTGGGCGATTTTGAGAAGCTGGACGAGTATTTTATACCGGACGGGAAGTCCCATATGTATGTGGTGGACGGTTTTACCTGCATTACAGTGGAGACGGTAGATTTCAGTATGCGCTGCTACGCGGTCAGCGGAGAGTATGAGGATTTCATGACGACCTTAAAGGAAACCGCCATCTGGATTTCCTACTACACACTTAACGCGATTTTGTTTGTTGCGATTCTGGTTGTCACCTGTTCTCTTTGTACGAGACAGCTGATCCGGCATATCATGGTTCCTCTGAATATTTTAAATCATGCGTCCGCTGAAATGAAAAAAGGAGATTATTCCCACCCTGTGTCCTATGAAGGAGACCTGGAATTCGAAAATGTCTACAGCTCCTTTGAGGAGATGCGGGCGGCGATCCAGAGAACGGAGCAGGAAAAGGCAGATTATGAGAAGGCACGGACAGAGATGGTTGTTGGAATTTCTCATGATTTGAGGACACCGCTGACTGCTATCCAGGGAACCATCAAAGGGCTGCAGGATGGCGTGGTGTCTACACCCCGGATGCGGGAAAAGTTTCTGGACACGGCCTACCGCAGAACCCAGGAAATTGACGGCCTTTTGGACCAGCTGACTTATTTTTCCAAAATTGAGTCAGGGAATTTCCCGTTGACCCCGGAGAAAATCGAGTGGAACGAGTATCTGGACGAGTATGTGAACAGCCTTCGTGACGGCAGCATCGAGGAGACGCTTTCTGTTTCCTTTCAGGGGACAGATGCGCTTCTGTATTCCATGATTGATGTCTTTCAGATGAATCGTATTCTGGATAATCTTCTGGAAAACAGTAAAAAGTATGCAGGAGTCAGGGAGCTTACGGTGACCTATTGCCTGAAACAGGAGGGAAAGAATGTGCTGCTTGTAATTTCAGACAACGGCAGCGGTGTTCTGCCTCAGAAGCTGCCCTATATATTTGATAAATTTTACAGAGCGGATGAATCCAGAAACCGGACGAAGGGAAACGGCCTGGGTTTGTATATCGTAAAATCTCTGGTGGAAGCAATGGGAGGGTCTGTTAGCGCTCAAAATGCAGAGGGACTCAGGATCACATTGATGTTTCCGCTGACGGAAGACGAAAGTGTGGATGAAAGAGATCCCGGCGCGCCTGAAGTGAGACAGAGGCGAATCGGGGGCAGAGCGGCGAAAGCAGCGAAAGCGGGGCAGAGAGCATGAGTAACCATTACCGGATTTTAATCATAGAGGATGACGAGGATATCAGCATGGTGGAGCAGGTTTATCTGGAAAACAGCGGTTATGAAACCTGTGTACGGCGGGATGGATACCATGTGAAAGAGCTGCTGGCAGCTGAAAGGTTCGACCTGATCCTGCTGGATGTGATGCTGCCGGGCAAAAGCAGCTATGAGATCCTAAGGGAAATCCGGGAAATTTACTCCATGCCGATTCTGATGGTGACAGCCAGAACCGAATCGCTGGATAAAATCAGGGGGTTAATGATCGGTGCGGATGATTATATCACGAAACCCTTCGATCCGGCTGAGCTGGTGGCGAGAGTCGGTGCGAATATCCGCCAGTTCGAGCGCAGCGCGGCGTCAGGCGCAGACAGCGCGGCGGATGACCTTGTGGTCGGCAGTCTTCTGATCCAGAAAAAAGCCAGGAAGGTATTCCGCAACGGAACCGAAATCAGGCTGCCGAATAAAGAATATGAAATTTTGCTCTTTCTGGCGGAGAATCCCAATGTCGCTTTTACCAAGGAATATCTTTTTGAGAAGATATGGGGTTTTGATTATTTAAGCGACAGTGCTACGGTCATGGTGCATATCAACCGGATCCGTGAAAAAATCGAGGAGGATCCCAGAAACCCCAAAATCATTGAGACGGTGAGAGGCGTCGGGTACAGACTGTGCCCGGATGGCGTACAAAGTGCAGGGTCAGAAAGGCCATGAAAGGAGCGCCTGAAAATGTCTGCTTTATGGGAGAGGTTGAGACAGATGAGCTGCGGCCTGCATCAAGAAGAAGCGTGCAGGAGAGGGCACTTAAGGAGATCGGCTGAAATATGAAATAAGCAAAAGCGGTTTACAGGAATCCCCTGCAGACCGCTTTTGTTGACTTTGGTTTGACAATCGGCGTGTATATTGAAATGACTGTCAGCAATGGAGGTGCGCATATGGATCAAAATGATAAGAAAAACCCGCCCGTCGTCGGGCTTCCCAGAGGTCTGCTTTACCACAGGTACGGAACGCTGTGGCAGACCTTTTTTCGTGCGCTGGGATATGAGGTAAAATTAAGTGCGCCAACCAACCGTGCCGTGATGGAGGAGGGGGCGAGGCTGGCGCCGGACGAGACCTGTCTGTCCGCCAAAATTTTTCTGGGGCATGTCAGTTCTTTAGTTGGAAACTGCGATTATATTTTCGTGCCGCGTGTGGCGAACCTGGGGCGCTATCTGGATTTATGCGTTCGTTTCAGTGCGCTCTATGACATGACCTGCTGTGTCTTTAAACAGACAGACCAGAAATTCCTGACCTGTAATGTGGACCTGGAAAACGGCTTGACCGAGGAGGACGCCTATATTGCGCTTGGTCAGTCTCTGGGTTTCTCCCATAAAGAAGCGAAAAAGGCTTATAAAGCGGCGGCAAAGGCGCAGGCGCAGGTCTGGGATTTAGCGGTAAAGGAACAGGAAAAGCTGTATAAATCTGATGGATTAAAAATCCTTGTCGCGGGGCACAGCTATATACTGGAAGATCCGTACGCGGGCGGCATGATTATAAAAGGCCTGCGGAATCTGGACACCATACCCTTGCGTGCGGACATCACGGACAGAGATTCAGCAGTGAAGAAAAGTCCGGATCTTTGTCCCACATGCCGTTGGGTGATGAGCCGGGAGCTGATCGGCAGCATCATTCAGCACCGGTATAAGGTGGACGGGATTGTGCTGGTCACGGCATTTCCCTGCGGGCCGGATTCCATGGTGAATGACATGCTGGCGCGGAGCATTAAGGGCGTTCCCGTGCTGCAGCTGGTGCTGGATACCCAGACAGGAACCGCTGGCGTGGAAACACGTCTGGAAAGCTTTGTGGATATCATCCGCATGAAAAAGGGAGGTGCGCAGGATGCCGTCGTCTGAAAAGAAAATTGCCACGATCCGTTACGCGGAGTACAGTGCCGCCTTTAAGTACCTGGTGGAGCAGGGGCTGGACTGTCAGTTTATTGTACAGCCGAGGATGACGCAGCGCACGGAAAAAATCGGGGAGAAGTACAGCCCGGATATGGTCTGTACGCCTTTTAAAACCTTATTGGGAACGCTTATAGAGGCTCTGGAAGCCGGAGCTGACACGATCATCATGCCGAACGGCATCTGCCGCCTGTCCTATTATGGGGAACTGCTGCGCAAAATTTTAATGGACGAGGGCTATGAGTGTACCTTTATCAATCTGAACGCTTACGCAATGAGCGGAAAGCCGAAAGACTGGCTGAACGGTCTTAAGAGTGTCAACCCCAAAGCGAAAATGTCGCATCTGCTTTCTGCAGGGGTGGAAACCATTAAAATGGTGGAATACCTGGACGAGATCACTTTTGAATATTATAAGGGCTGCGGTTTTGAACCCACTGGCGCCTGGCAGAAAGCATATAAACATTTTATCGCGGCTATGTATCGGGCTGATTCCAAAGCCGCGATTGAGAAAGCCTACAATGAAGCAAAACAGACCTTTGATTCTGTCCCGCTCATAAAGCCGCCGCACCCGTTGAAGGTGGGAATCATCGGAGAGTTTTATACCGCGGTGGATCCCTTCTCCAACCGGGAGGTGGAGGAGAAACTTGCAAATATGGGTGTGGAGGTGCATCGCTGGATGAATATGACCCACCGGCTGATTCACTATCCAGGGGAAAAGAATCTGAACGTGGAGATTAAGGAATACTGCACCTATGAGATGGGACCCACCTCCACCGCGAATATCTGGGCGGCTAAGCATTACGCAGAGCAGGGCTTCCACGGCCTGGTGCATATCAAGTCGGCCAACTGCACGCCGGAGATTGATATTGTACCCATTCTGCAGCAGCTGAGTGCCCACTATAAGATCCCGTTGCTGGTGCTGACCTGTGATACACAGACCTCGGATGTGGGGCTGATGACCCGGCTGGAGGCATTTTACGACATGATGGAAGCGAAAGGAAGGCAGTTGAAATGAGACAGGCATATATGGGAATCGATGTGGGGTCCATCTCCACGAAGGGCGTGATTATCGATGATGACAATCAGATTTTGAGCAGCGCGTATATCTGGACAGAAGGCGACCCCATTGGGGCGGTGAAAAAGCTGCTGCATTTGCTGGAAGCGGATTTTCCAAAGGAAGCGTATGAGATCGTGGCCACCGGTACGACCGGCAGTGCGCGTCAGCTGACCGGCGTGGTCGTCGGGGCTACCACTGTTAAAAATGAAATCACGGCTCACGCGGTCGGTACCACCACCTTTTATCCGGATGTGCGCACGATCTTAGAGATCGGAGGACAGGATTCGAAAATTATTCTGGTGGAGAACGGGGTGGCGGTTGACTACGCCATGAATACGCTCTGCGCGGCCGGAACCGGCGCTTTCCTTTCCAGTCAGGCCAAGCGTCTGGGAATAGAGGCGGAGGATATCGCTTCCTACGCGCTCCGCTCTAAGCATCCGACGCCGATTGCCGCCCGCTGTACGGTTTTCGCGGAATCGGATCTGGTGCATAAAATTCAGATGGGGCATTCCAAGGAGGACATTCTGGCAGGGATCTGCGACGCCGTCGTGGCTAACTATCTGAATAACGTAGGAAAGGGCAAAAAAATCGTCTCCCCGGTGGTATTTCAGGGAGGCGTGAGCAAAAACCAGGGCGTGGTCGCGGCTTTTGAAAAAGCCCTTGGCTGCAAGGTGACGGTGGATGAGAACGGCCACCTGATGGGCGCCCTGGGCGTAGCGATCATCGCGAAAAGAAGCGGTGTCAGGAAGACCTTTGATTTCTCTGTGGAAGATATGGAGTTTCGAACCCGCGACGCCTCCTGCGGCCGCTGCCCGAACAACTGTGAGATTGTCTGCGTCTATCGCGGGGATGAGCTCATTGACGCCTGGGGGAACCGCTGCGAGCGGGGCGCGATTGCGGTGAAGAATCAGGCGTGATAAAGAAGCATATACTGGTATGAAAAGAACTGACAGAACATAAAAAACTGGCAGATAAGCGGGTTATATGATGGGACAGGAACTGGATACAGAACGGAATACACGATTGACAGTCATGGCATACACAGCCATAACCGTTTTTCTGGGTGTATTATTATGGAAATACCCGGCGGCAGCCATTTTGCTTCCGGTATTTTTATGCTATGAGGCGGTCTGCCTGTGCCTGTTTATTCTGGTAAAAAAGAAAAAGGCGGGCGTAGAGGCATATACTGTGCGGATTCGGAGTCACAAATACAGATGTATGCTTCTGACTGCATTCACAGATGTATTTGGACTGGCAGCAGGGGAGGACACATACTTTTTGTTTGATGTACTGTGTTGTGTGGACGGAATTGCCATCTGTCGGGATCTGATTTTCAGGGTCAGGATTGTGATCATCCTGGTGAGAGAAAATTCCGTGCGGGAGACGGCGATTCTGACAGAGGACTTCCCGGATGGTGAGGCAAAGCCAGCCTGGAGGGATCTCGCGATTTTCCGCAATCCGGCTGTGGTCATTATGCTCTATATTCTGATCGGCGCTTTCCTTCCCTTCCTGGCGCAGCCTCTGATCAGCGACAGCACAGAGGAAAATTTTGACAGTTCCATTTTTTACAGCGATGAGCCTTCCGGGGAGCGTGCAATGGTGATCTCAGACAATGAAGAAGCGCTGGAGCAGCGCCTGAAGCTGATTTCTCAGGCACAGGAACGGATTATTCTTTCTACCTTTGAGATTGACGCGGATTCTACGGGCAAGATGATCCTGGCGGCGCTGATGGAGGCGGCGGAGCGCGGTGTGGAAGTCTGTCTTCTGGCGGATGGTTTTCCGTATCTCACGGAAATGTGGGGCAATCCCTGTTTTCTGGCGCTGGCGCGGACGGAAAATGTGGAAATCCGGGTTTATAATTCGATTCGTCCGTGGGCGCCGTGGTCCTTCATGGGGCGGCTCCATGACAAATACCTGATCGTGGATGATCTGGGCTATATTCTGGGCGGCCGCAATACCTTTAATTACTTTCTGGGAGATCAGGAGGGACACAAAAATTATGACTGGGATGTTCTGGTTTATACCAAAGAGGCAGGCGAGGACAATTCCTTAGAGCAGGTCCTTAACTATTTTACGTCTGTCTGGAATCTGCCTGCCTGCAGAACGCTTGCGGATAATCATTTCTGGGACAATAATCCTTCTGTGGTCAGTGCAGCCGAAGAGCTTCATGCAGTTTATGAGGACATGGCGGCGTCACATCCGGACTGGTTTGAGAGCCCGGATTACGAAAGTATAACCGTGCCGGTAAACCACATTGAGCTGGTATCCAATCCCACACATATTTTTGCCAAGGAGCCGACGGCGTTTTATACGATTACGGAGCTGATGAAGGAGGCCGAAGAGAGTGTGGTTTTCCACACGCCGTATATTATCTGTAATGAATGGATGATGGAGCGCCTTGATGAAATCTGTGAAAATGCGGACAGCGTCACCATGATGACCAATTCCGTCGCCAATAACGGCAATCCCTTTGGAGCTTCGGATTATGCCCGCAATAAGGAGGAAATACTGGAAACCGGGATGCAGATATTAGAATATGACGGAGGAATTTCCTATCACGGAAAATGCTTTGTGATCGATGACAGACTGTCCGGCATCGGTTCCTTTAACTGGGATATGCGCAGCGTTTATATTGATACGGAGCTGATGCTGGTGGTGGACAGTGAGGAGCTCGCCGCCATGATGCGGGAGGAAATGCAGCAGTATGAGGCAGATTCCCTGATCGTGATTGACGCTGATACCTCCATTACGCCTGAGGGAATGCAGGCGCAGGAGGTAAGCGATTTTAGAAAAATACTGTATTCCCTGCTTGATGTGTTCAGCTGGGCCAGGCTTATTACCTGAGAATTTACCCGTTCTTTTTTGCCTGCTCTATCTCCCAGAGCTCATTGGCGGTTTCCGTCCAGTTTTCCGCGTAGGGAGTCGTCTTGTCCGCCAGATGATCCGCGCTCTCCGGGCTCTGGTAATCGGTGCTCACAGCGCCGGATTCCTTCACCATTTCCCGAATGCATTCCGGATTCTCCAGCATCGGGCAGGGCTTAAACATATTTTCATTGAACGGCTGCTTATTGTGGTACTGCATGAACAGCGGGCTCTTTAAGGCATCCAGGAGAGTCGTGTCGTGGATGTTGCAGTTGGAGTAGTGGATGAATACACAGGGCTCCATATCTCCCCTGGCATTGATATGCAGATAGTAGCGTCCTCCAGCGATGCAGCCGCCCACATACTGTGCGTCATTCTGGAAATCCAGAGTGAAGATGGCTTTGGTATCGCGGAAGGCCCGGACGTGTTTGTAGACAGTTTTCCTCTGTTCCGGCGTGGGCAGAAGCTCTGTCACCGCGTCATTTCCGACAGGCATATAGTGGAAGAGCCACATAAAGAGCGCGCCGTTGTCGATGATATAATCATAGAATTCCTCGCTCGTGATGTCCTCATAGTTCTTGCTGGTGTAGCAGACGGACATGCCGAAGGGAAGCCTGTTGGCCTTCAACAGCTCCATGGCGTGCTTTACCTTCTGATAAACGCCGTCACCGCGGCGGGAATCGTTGGCCTCCTCAAAGCCTTCCAGGCTGATGGCCGGGACAAAGTTTTTCACACGCAGCATTTCCTGACAGAATTCCTCGTCAATCAGCGTTCCGTTGGTAAAGGAAAGAAATTCGCAGTCCGGATGCATCTCGCAGATTTTGACCAGATCCTTTTTGCGCACGAGCGGCTCGCCGCCGGTGTAAATGTACATGTAGACGCCCAGCTCTTTGCCCTGGCGGATGATGGAATCGATATCCTCCAGGCTTAAGTTCAGTTTGTTGCCATATTCCGCGGCCCAGCAGCCGGTGCAGTGCATGTTGCAGGCAGATGTCGGGTCAAGCAGGATGGCCCACGGTGTATTACAGCCCTCGCGCTCTCTGGATTCTTCCTGCTTATAGCTGCCTATCAGGGACGCGTTCAACAGGAAATTCTGGAAAAAGGTCTTGCGCACGCCTGGATCCAGGTCGTACAGCTTTAAAATTAACTGGTACCAGTTGTTTTTCTCATCGATAGCTTTGCGGATGCCTGCCCTTGGCTTCTGATACCAGCTCTCCGGGAAAAATTTGTCCACCATATTCATCAGCTTTGGGATGTTCTCCTCCGGGTTACCCTCCAGATATTTCAGTGCCTGATTGATGGCAAACTTCTGTGCATTGCTTTTAATGGTATTGGCCATGATGTTCACTTTTCACATTTCCTGACGGAAACGTTCCTTTCTTTTGAATTTTCCCTATTATAGAGGGAAATTTTTCTGATTTCACTGGACAGATGCCGGGATTTGTTTAAAATTTGGGCATTGTCGCGCAAGTGTAACCTTTTGGGACAAAACAGTCAAAGTGTGCCATGACTTTTTTTCAGATTGCAGATACATTCTACTTATCAATTCTGAAGGAGGGTATGCAAGAAAATGAAAAAAATCAAAGAGAATTCCGGTAGTCTGGTTATGAGCCTGTGTGAGGCCGTCATCGGCGTTTTACTGCTGATCAATCCGGTCGGCTTCACGTCCTTTGTGATTATCGCGCTGGGGCTTGTCCTGGTGGTGCGCGGCGTTATGAGCGTCATTGCCTATTTCCGCGCAAGTCCGGAGATCGCTGCCAGAGAGCACAATCTCTCAGGTGGTGTGATCTGTCTGGCAGTCGGGCTGTTCTGTGTGTTCAGATCCAACTGGTTTATCTTAACATTCCCGGCGTTGACATTTATTTATGGAGTCATTATACTGTTCGTAGGGCTGACGAAGATCCAGTGGGCAGCGGACTGCATCCGTTTGAAGAGAAAGCAGTGGGTGTTTGAGCTGATCAGCGTGGCGTTATCTTTGCTCTGTGCAGCAATCATTATCCGCAATCCCTTTGCATCAACCGCAGTGCTGTGGACCTTCACGGCGGTATCTCTGATTGTGGAGGCGATTTTTGATATTGTCACGGTGTTCATCGGAGGAAAAGAGTGAAAAAGCTTTTGGAAAAGGGAAAGTATCCCCTGACCGGCATCGGGGAGCTGGCACTGGGAGCTGTGTTGTGGATGCGGCCCGTCGGGGCTGCACAAGGCATCGTGATCTGTCTGGGCGCGGTTTTACTGATATCAGGGCTGTTTCAGATGATTTTCTATTTTCGGATGAAGCCAGAGAAGGCGGCGCTTGAACGCCGCCTTTCTCTGGGACTTTTTGCTGTTACGGCGGGGCTGTGTTGTATTTTCTGTATTGACTGGATCATGGAACAGGACGCTTGCCTGCGTTATATCTACGGTATTCTGTTTTTCCTGGTGGGTGCCGTTAAATTGCAGTGGACTGCGGATTTTCTGCGGTCCGGGAAATTTCAGTGGATATTTACGGGAATCGGTACGGTAGTTGCGTTTGCTGCAGCGAGTGTTTTATTAAAACCGATATGGAACGTGGAAACATCCTGGTCATTTGTCCCGCTGGCGTGGATTGCGGGGGCAGTTACGGACATTCTGGACGTCTTTTATAAGGGCAGTATATCCGTTTCCCAGAAAGGAATCCGGAAAAAGGAAACACTGGATAACGCCGGCTGGAAATTTCAGAAAAACTGCAAAGAGCTGCCGGAGCGTTTTCCATCTGAATGGGAGTCTGTCACGCTGCCGCATACCTGGAATGCCCTGGATGGTCAGGATGGCGGCAATGATTATTTCCGCGGCAGGTGCGCCTATGCGATGCAGGTTCCGAAGCAAAAAACGAGTGGCCGCGTATGGCTGGAGATTGAGGCAGCCAGTATGGCGGCGAAGGTTTATATCAACGGGAAGCAGGTGACGCACCATGAGGGCGGCTACTCTGCGTTTCGGGCGGATGTCACGGATTATCTGAAAAAGCGGAAAAATCTGCTCTGTATTCTTGTAGACAATGCGGCCAGTGACGATATCTATCCGCAGATGGCGGACTTTACGTTTTTCGGCGGACTGTATCGCGGTGTCAGTCTGATTACGGTGCCGGAGAGTCATTTCGTCATGGACCATTTTGGGGCGGACGGATTTCAATGTACGCCGGTTTCCGATGAAATTGACTCGCGAATCAGAGTGGAAGTCTGGCTTGAAAATGTGGAGAATACGGACAGGGTGTGTTTTTCTGTCGTGGACGCAGACGGTGTGGTGGTGGCGCAGAGTGAGATTGCAGCTTGCGAATATGTGGCCACTGAACTCCATATTTTACAGCCTCATTTCTGGCAGGGTGTCGAGGATCCGTATCTTTACACGGCTTCAGCGAAGCTGATGCGGGATGGCGAAGTGGTGGATGAACTGTCTGTCAGGACCGGAATCCGTACCTTTAAAGTGTATCCGGAGAAGGGCTTTTTCCTGAACGGAAAGCAGATGCCGCTGCGGGGTGTTGCTCGTCATCAGGACAGACAGGATAAGGGCTATGCTGTTTCAACGCAGGATCACTTAGAGGACGCCGCCCTGATCCGTGAGGTAGGGGCAAATACGGTTCGTCTTGCGCATTACCAGCACAGCCAGACCTTCTATGACGAATGTGACCGGCTGGGTCTGGTAGTCTGGGCGGAGATTCCGCTGATTTCCGTGATGAGTGAAAGCCAGAAGGCGCATGAAAACAGTCTGCAGCAGATAAAGGAGCTGATTGCCCAGAACTATAATCATCCGTCCATCTGCTTCTGGGGCATTGCCAATGAGATTACCATCGGTGGGGAAACGCCACAGATGGAGAAGAATTTAAAGGAGCTGAACCGTATGGTGCATGACATGGATCCGGTCCGCCTTACCACCATGGCGCAGTTTTCTGTCTATCCGATGGACGGCGGGCTCAATCAGATTACCGATGTGGTCAGCTATAATCATTATTTTGGATGGTATACGGGTAACTTTGAGGATAATGAAAAGTGGCTGGACGCCTTCCATGAGAAATATCCGGACCGTGCCATCGGCTTATCCGAGTACGGCTGCGAAGGCATTGTGACCTGGCACAGCGACGACCCGAAGCGGAAGGATTACACGGAGGAATATCAGGCGCTCTATCATGAGCATATGGCGCAGGTGATCGCAGAACGGCCGTGGCTGTGGGCGACTCATGTCTGGAATATGTTCGACTTCGCGGCGGATGGCCGGGACGAAGGCGGCTTAAAGGGACGAAACAACAAGGGCCTCGTGACCATGGACCGCAGAACGAAAAAGGATTCGTTTTATCTGTATAAAGCCTGGTGGAGTGAGGAGCCGTTTTTGCATATCTGCGGACGAAGGTACTTAGAAAGGGCCGCGGATACCATCACAGTGAAGGTCTACTCCAACCAGCCGGAGGTCACCCTCTATATGGACGGTGAACTGATAGGAACGAAGACAGGGGAAAAGGTGTTTTCCTTTGTGGATATTCCGTTCGCGGAGGGCAGTCATATCATTTCGGCAAAATACCGGGCGCTGGAGGATACCATTACGCTCACAAGGGTACATCAGGAGAATCCGGCATATCATTTTGAAGGCGGAGAGGATGGCGGCGCGGTCGCAAACTGGTTTGAGGACAAAAATCTGGAAGAGGTTGTGGATATGACCTTTGAGGAAGGATATTTTTCCATCAAAGATACAGTGGGCGACATTCTGGCAAACGCGCAGGCCAAAGAAGTCTTCCTGGCCGCGGTCAGCTCCATGGTGGGGATGAAGATGGAGGAGTCGACCATCGGGACGATGGCTTCGAAGACGGTGGAGGACCTGCAGGGCATGCTGGGTGCGATGGAAGGAACGAAGGCGCAGGCTGCCGTGCTGAACGCGGAGCTGCAGAAGGTAAAGAAGACGTGATATCGTATAGAAAATGTGAAAATATACGGATCGCTTTCAACAGCTGGTATAGACGATGGCGCCAGATAAAAGAAAACGATGTTGGATGAAAGGAAAAGATTTCAGATGAAAGACAGGATGAAAAGGTTTAAGGAAGCAATTCCGGTATTTGTAACGGCAGTCTGTGAACTGATACTGGGCATATCACTGTTGAGCGATCCGGCCAGTATGACTGTCAAAAATGTCGAAACAATCGGAATGCTTCTGATTGTGGCAGGGGCGATCAGCATCTACAGCTATTTCCGCAACCCTCCGCGGACCGGAGTCAGTGAAAGAAATCTGTCGGTTGGAATTCTGACAGTCTTGCTGGGACTGTTCTGCAACCTGAATTCGGCATGGTTTGCCACGGCTTTTCCGGAACCGATCGCCCTTTACGGAGTCATCATGCTGGTGGCGGGCGTGTTCAAAACGGAAATTGTGGTGAGCAGGATTCGCCTGAAGCTGGGAAACTGGTGGCTCTATGCCGCGAACGCGGCTGTGACGGTGCTTTGCGCTGCCCTGATTTTGTTTAACCCGCTGGGACTTGCCACTGTGCTGTATGTTTTCGCGGGACTTTCGTTTATTCTTGAGGCGGTGATTGATTTTACAACGGTGATACCTCTGAACAGAAAAAGTTCGCGGAAGGGGTGAAAAAGCTTTTCCTTCAATTAGATGTGTTCTTTGCTGTCATGAAGTATGGACTGATTCTATATGACAAAAAGTATTGACTTAGCATTGATAATGCAATATATTAGCATTAAGGAGGTGTGTATATGTCAAGCACAATTCAAATCAGAGTAGATGATGATTTAAAGAAAAAATCTGATAGACTTTTTAAAGATCTGGGAACAGATACTACTTCTGCAATCAGAATTTTTCTGACGCAGGCCGTGGCGAATAACGGTTTTCCCTTTGAAATTAAGAGAGCTCCGATGGATGTGAGTTCATATGTACCTATGTCTGAGGAAGAAATCCTGGAGAAATTAAGTACAGCAAGAGAACACAGTGTGCAGGGCAAACAAAGGGAGGCTGGAGCTGTTATTTCGGATATGAGGTCAAAGTATGGATTATAACGTCATCGTAACTGAGGACGCAGAAAACGATTTGGACCGATTCCTCCAATATTTATTTTATGAAATAAAAAATGAGCAGGCTGCTGGTAATCTTATTGATGATTTTGAAGAAACGGTCCGGATATTATCTGGTGTTGCAGGAAGTCTGAAGCTATGTGAAAATCCGCGATTAAAAAAGATGGGATATAAGAGGATCAATTTTCAGAAACACAGATATTTTATGTTGTTTCGTGTGGAAGGAAATGATGCAATTATAGACGCCCTTTTTCATGAGCTGCAGGATTATGAGAATAAAATGATATAAGTTATCCTGATAACAGGATTATGGGGGAATGCATGAGCACCGTGAAACTGCTCTTCGGAACCGGCAATCAGGCGAAATTATCCGCCATGAGGAGCCGATTAAAAAAGCTGGGCATCGAACTGATCGGCTTAAATGATTTAAAAGAAGAAGGAAAGAGTATACCAGAAGTGGCTGAGACCGGCCGTACGCCTTTGGAAAACGCCAGATTAAAGGCGACTGCGTATTATGAAGCGTTTCGGATGCCGGTTTTTTCCTGTGATTCGGGATTTATTTTGAGGGTGTCCCGGATGAGGCGCAGCCGGGAGTCCATGTGCGCACGGTCAATGGAAGCTGCCTTTCGGATGATGATCTGGAGCAGTTTGCGGTGGAGGATGGAGTTTTACGGTTTTTGGAGAAGATTTTGGAGGAAAAGACGATGCTGTTTATTGAATACCCGAAATGCTCCACCTGCAAAAAGGCGAAGGCCTGGATGCGGATGTAAAAACTGAAATTTTTACATTTTTCCTGATGACATTTCGGGAAAGAGCCGTTATAATAACAGAAACAAAATCCCCGTGAGGGAGTAGCATGCGGCCGATGCGGCGGTCTGTAATCTCAGATGATGGACAGATCAGCGCGCCGGTGCGTAGCAAGTCAACATACTGACCGATCTTAGGTCTGGCTTGTTTTAAATTGCGAGACTCATGTATAGCGTTCCTAAACCGTGGCAGGTTTTGCTGCGGTATTGGAAGGGCTATATCTGGGTCTTTTGTTTTGGATTACAAGTCGGAGGAAAGAAAAATGGATTGGAGCTTTATGTTTTTTGTCAACAGTGTGCTGCTGGGCGTGGGCCTGGCCATGGACGCCTTTTCCGTGTCGATGGCGAACGGCTTAAACGAGCCGCAGATGAAGAAGGGCAAGATGCTGGAGATCGCCGGCATGTTTGCCTTTTTCCAGGCGCTGATGCCGATGATCGGCTGGATCTGTGTACATACCATCGCGCAGTATTTCGCGGCCTTTGAGAAGATGATCCCCTGGATCGCCCTGATTTTGTTACTTTACATCGGCGGCAAGATGCTGATCGACGGCATCCGCAGCAAGGGAGAGGAGACACAGGAGGGCTCAAGTCTTGGCTTCGGCGCTCTGGTTGTGCAGGGGATTGCCACCTCTATCGACGCATTGTCCGTGGGCTTTACCATCGCGGACTATAACTGGCTGATGGCGCTCGTCGCGGCGCTGATCATCGCGGCGGTGACCTTTGTTATTTGCATGGTCGGCCTGGAGATCGGAGAGAAATTCGGCACGAAGCTTTCCAACAAGGCGCAGATCCTGGGCGGCGTGATTTTGATCGCGATCGGGCTGGAGATTTTTATTACAGGCGTGATGTAGTCAGACACAAAATGCCGCATAGAGCGGGACGGTCTTTTTACCATCCTCAAAGCATAGTTTTCAACCATACCGCCCTTAAAATCGTTAATCTCATCCACCATATAGAGAATATCGTTTGCCGCCAGCGTTTTTCTGCAATAGCAAGTCACATACAAAGTCCAAATATTCTGACAGATGAAGACCTGTTGGACATTATCCAAAAGCTATTTGCTGACTGGTATTGGCCACAGATGATTACAAATATCTAAGACAATAAATAAAGCATGAACAACGCCTGCCGGGGATTGATTTCCTTGACAGGCGTTATTTTTTCAATATTTCTGTTGCGCCGGTTTCGGTATCTATCCTTCACTTGCAATGTCGTGATTTTTCAGGTTACTTCCCCACACGGCAAGCTCCGTAAGAATCGGAATCAGAGAACGAACGGAATCCGTGATTTCATACTCTACACGAATTGGCACTTCCAGGTATTCCGTTCTCTTTACAAGGCCATCATCCTCAAGCTCTTTTAAAGACTTGGCAAGCATCGTATTAGAAATGCTCCCCATCTTTCGTTTTATGTCATTGTATCTGGTCGCGCCGTCATTTGACAGTGAACATAAAA
>JAJQHY010000087.1 GCA_021199495.1 Lachnospiraceae bacterium
CATATTGCCATTGCAGATGCCGGTTTCCACCACGTGCAGGTTACAGTTGCTCCAAAATTGTGCCGTAGTTACTAAATGGAAACCATAGGAGAATTGTATATGGAAACAGAAAAAGACATCCAGACAACACCGGGGAAGGAATTGCCCGCCTGCCCGGTGGAAACAACGCTGACCCTGATCAGCGACAAATGGAAGGTTCTGATTCTCCGCGATCTGATGCCGGGAACGAAACGGTTCGGCGAACTGAAAAAATCAATCGGTCACGTCTCGCAAAAGGTACTGACCGCGCAGCTGCGGCAGATGGAAGAGAGCGGACTGCTGACCAGAACCGGATTTGCAGAAGTGCCTCCTCATGTGGAATATACCCTGACGGATCTTGGTTACAGCCTGAAGCCGATTCTCGATGCCATGCAGGAGTGGGGTGAAAATTATAAGGCGCAGAACGGACACGTGTGATTTACGGGGGCATCACTCTTTCGTGGTGCCCCCGTTTGCGTAGGAGACAGGCAGGCATACCAGGGACGGTGCTTGCGAGACATTCTGGGAGAGTACCAGCTCCACGCTGGTCTGGGCAATCTGCTCGATGGGCTGCACGATGGTGGAGCACAGGTACTGCCCGGTGTCATAGTCGCGCATACCGTCAAAGCCGATGACCTGCACATCCTCCGGAACGCGAATTCCCAGTTCATGAAGGATTTTGATAATCTGGACAGCCAGGTGGTCGGTTCCGCAGAAAATCCCGTCAAAGGAAAATTTCCCGTCACAGATATGCTCCTTCAGATAATCATAAAATACGCTGTAAGGCGTTTCGTCGGTCAGACAGAGCATATCATAGTCCAGATTCAGGGAGACACAGGCGCTTAAAAAACCATCGCGTCGCTTGGCGGCTTCATTGGGGAGGACGGAGCCGATGCTTAAATGCAACAGATGCTTGCAGCCAAGCTCCGCGAGCTTTCTGACGGCCAGCTGCCCGCCTGCCAGGTTATCGCTGGCCACACAGGGGGCCAGCACGCTTAAGTGGCGGTCGATGGTGACAAGGCGTGTGTCCTCTTTAATCTGCAGGTTCTCATTATAGGACAGGCAGATGATGCCGTCCACCCGGTTCTGCTGCGCCATATCCAGAAGCGACTGCTCCATCTCGGGGCTGGCCTGGGTGGAGCATAAGAGCATGCGGTAGCCGTTTTTAGCAAGCTCACGGTTGACATAAAAAGCCAGTGTGCCGAAGAAAGGGTTGATGGTGTCCGGCACGAGAAAGGCGATCGTGTATGTTCGGTTCGCTTTCAGGCCTTTCGCGTAGCTGTTGACACGGTAATCCAGCTTTTCGATGGCAGCCTCCACTTTTTTCTGATATTCTTTGCCGACGGGGATCCCGTTGACGACCTTGGATACGGTGCCGAGGGCAACGCCGGCTTCTTTGGCCACATCCTTCATGGTGGGGGCGGAATTTTTGTTGTTCATAGTATTTCTCCCTGTAGTCCTGTGGACTGCTTTTATTATCGGTTTTGGTATAATAAGCACAAAGAAATGATGATGATATGGATTGCTTCGCAAAAAATGCAACCGTAATCCATACACCATTATATCCCTGTTCACGAAAAAAGTAAATATATTTCAT
Organism: Lachnospiraceae bacterium; assembly: GCA_021199495.1. Taxonomy (GTDB): domain Bacteria; phylum Bacillota; class Clostridia; order Lachnospirales; family Lachnospiraceae; genus RGIG6307. The sequence continues at coordinate 1,616 of JAJQHY010000087.1, forward strand.
GAAATTCCGTGAAACGAAATCCTGCAAACACCATAGAGATATTCTGTAAGTTTTATACAAATTCGACATTTCAAATTTGTAAATTATGATGATTTCACAAAAATTATTAAAATTCTGTTGACAGATTCTGAAATTTCGGTGTATGATCTGGACAGAAACAGATGTAACGTTTCACCAAATGTAAAAAGAACCCGCGTCTTAATAAAGAAGCGGATATATTTATTCAGAAACGTGAAACGTTACACAAAGACTGCTGATCGAAATCCGGACAGGATGGCACGGAGAAAAAACGCGCTGATGAGTGAATGGAAATTATGATAAAAGTCATTTGCACATCACACATTTCTGACTCTTGCTCATTATGCGGAGGGCAGCCTGAAAATAAGAACAGGAGGTAATTTATGTGAAATCCCAATCAGTCGCGGTGAAGCAAAAACCGCCAAAGAAAAGCGCAGCGGAGCGCAAACAGGACAGGGCAGCGCTTTTACGCCGTGTCAGACAATGCTGGCAGCTGTATGTCATGCTGCTGGTTCCGGTCATCATTACCGTTATTTATAAGTACATTCCCATGTACGGCCTGCAGATCGCTTTCAGAGATTATAAGGCGAGCAAGGGCTACCTGGGCAGCGAATGGGTAGGGTTCGAGTGGTTTGAGAGGTTTTTTACATCGCCGAACTTTGGACGTATGATCCGCAACACGGTGCTTTTAAGCCTGTACAGCCTGCTGTGGAGCTTCCCGGTTCCCATCGTTCTGTCCCTGGCGATCAATCAGCTCAGATTTCATAAATTTAAGAGAGTCGTGCAGACGGTTCTGTACGCGCCGCACTTTATCTCGACCATGATTATCTGCGGTATGATCCGGATCTTTTTAAGCCCGTCCGGCGGTCTGATCAACCTTCTGCTCGGCACACAGATCGATTTCCTGACGCAGAGCGGAGCGTTCCGCACCATTTACATCGCGTCTGGTATCTGGCAGGACGCGGGCTGGGGTACGATCATTTACCTGGCGACGTTAGCCAGCGTGGACACCTGCCTGTATGAAGCGGCGAAGGTAGACGGCGCGTCCATGTTCCAGAGAATTTTAAACATTGACATCCCGGCGCTGATCCCGATGATGGTTTTGAACCTGATCATGAGCGCAGGCGGCCTGATGAATGTCGGCTTCGAGAAGGTCTGGCTTTTACAGACAGACTTGAATAAGGCTACCAGCGATGTGATCGCGGTCTATGTGTATGAACAGGGTATTGTCAATGCGAAGTACAGTTATTCCACAGCAATCGGACTGTTTAACACGGTAATTAACCTGATTTTGCTGGTGATTGTCAATAAGATCGCGTCGAAGGCTTCGGACGTGACGCTGGTTTAGGAGGTGCTGGAATGAAAAAACAACAGAAGCTGCATGGTCTGTCTGACAGAACAAGCGATATCATTCTGGTTGCGTTCTGCTTTATTATTCTGATGATTGTTCTGTATCCGCTGTACTATGTTCTGATTGCCTCAGTATCCAATCCATATGACGTGTACGCGGGCAAAACCTTCCTCTTCCCGAGCCAGTTCACACTGGACGGCTATAAAGCGGTGTTCGCGGACGACAGTATTCTTCTGGGTCTGATGAACAGTTTCAAATATACGATCGTGGGTACGGTTTATTCTGTGGTGATGATTTATCTGACTGCGTATCCGCTAAGTCAGCATAATATGCCCGGCAGAAAGTTTTTAAACATCTTTTTCCTGATCACCATGTATTTCGGCGGTGGACTGATCCCTACATACCTGATTGTCAAGGACACCGGCCTGATCGGCAATATGTGGGCGCTGTTTTTGCCCGGCGGCGTTGCGGTAGGCAACATGATCATCCTGCGCAATTACATCGAGCACAGCATGCCGCAGGAGCTTTTAGAGGCGGCCCGCATTGACGGCGCGGCGCACTTCAATATCTTTTTCAAAATGATTATCCCGCTGTCGCGTCCTATCATGGCGGTGATGGTGGTGTTCAGCATGGTAGCCTACTGGAACGACTGGTTTACCTCTCTGATCTATCTGTCCGCGGACCAGGCGCCGCTGCCCCTGGTACTGCGCAGCATTCTGATCCAGTCCTCGGCCAGCGCGGCGCAGGCGAGCACGATTTCCGGCGGTTATGCGGAGTTAAACAAGCTGACGGAAATGATCAAGTTCTCATCCATTGTGGTGGCAGCTGTTCCCATGCTGATTGTTTACCCGTTTGTGCAGAAATATTTTGAGCAGGGCTTTATGAGCGGGGCAGTGAAGGGCTAAGACGGTATTGCCATGTGAAACTGGAATACATATGGCGAATATATGTGACGAAAGTATGGACAGGCTAATGGAAACTGTTCGATGAAAATCAGGATATATAAGGAGGAAACAGACAACATGAAAGCAATGACAAGAAGAGATTTTTTAAAGACCGCTGCCATCAGCGGCACAGGACTCGCTGCGATGGGCCTGGTGGGCTGCTCTTCATCCGGCGGCTCAACTGCGGATGAGAATCAGACAGAATTCAGTATCATGGGTGCGCAGTCCGCTCTGAGCGCGGGCTACGCGGACAATACGGTTTTAAATGAGCTGGCGGAGAACGCAGGCATCACCATTGACTGGGATACCATGAGCGACAGTGTTTCCGAGCAGGTGAGCATCCGGATTGCCGGCAATACGCTGCCGGACGCCTTCATCGGCGTAGGTTTCAGCAACTATGATCTCACGGAATACGGAGAGGACGGCACCTTTATCGATCTGACTCCCTATCTGACAGAAGAGTACATGCCCAACCTGACAAAGGTTCTGGAAGAGCATCCGGAGATCAGGTCCGCCATTACCATGGATGACGGCGGTATCTACGGACTGCCGGCGGCCGAGCAGATGGGCACGGCGGGTATCGGCGACGATGAGGATTATTCCATTTATACCATCCCGCAGTTCAGTATGATCAATAAGGCGTGGCTGGATGCGCTGGGACTGGCTGTGCCATCTACCTTAGATGAGCTGCATGATGTGCTCCAGGCATTTGCCGACAACGACATGAGCGCTTCCTATTATGGCAATGCCGCAGGCACAACCATTCCCTTAAGCTTCGGCTTTGACCAGTGGTGCTGGGGCCAGAATATTTATTACGCGGGCTTTGGCTTTACCAACTGGACCAACGATGTCATCAATGATCTGACACTTTTAGACGGTGAGGTGACCTTTGCTTGCGTGCAGGACGGCTATCGTGAGGCTGTGACCTATTTCCATGACTGGTATGCGGACGGCCTGATCGACATCGAGGTCTTCAGCCAGTCCGACACGCAGTACATGGCGAAGTGCCAGCAGGGGTATGTGGGCGTGGGTACCTGGTGGTACATCGAAGAGCTGATGGGCGATTACTCTGATGACTACGTATTTCTGCCTGTGCTGGCAGGACCGGACGGCGATTATAATGTGACGGTCCGCACCGGCGGCGGCACCAACAGCGGCAACTTAAGCATTACAAGCGCCTGCGGCAATCCGGCGGCACTTCTGAAATTCTTTGACCAGTGGTATGACGGCGAGATCGTGATGCAGCTGCAGTATGGTCCGATCGGCGTTTATTTCACTGAGCAGGATGAGGACGGCATGTGGTTAAGTATCTCCGATGAGAAGAGCCAGGAGCTTTACGGTAAGACCGCCGGTGAGTTAAAGAGCGAATACGAGGTCTATGGGCCGAAGCTGATCCTGAGCGAATATTATAATGAGTATTTCTACATGGAAGACCGCGCGATTGAGCGTCTGACGGACTTAAGCGAGTACTGGATGAGTTATGTGGACGATCCGTCCTGCTTCCCGGTTGACTGCGTTTATACCGCGGAGGAGCTGGATGTGATTGATCGCTACAAGGCAGACTTTGAGAGCGCGGTGTCCGAGCAGGAAGCGCTCTGGCTCCAGAACGGCGGACCGACCGATGAGGAGTGGGAAGCTTACAAGACAAAGCTTGCCGACACCTGCGGCCTGAACGATCTGCTTCAGGTTTACAGGGACGCATACAGCCGCTATGTGGCCGCTGAGTAATAACTGTACGGGAAATGAAAATCGAGTGCACTGTGTGATTCGCACAGTCAGCATGCGTTCGATCATGTAAATCAAAGATTTACCGGGTGGGGCCGGGTGGGCGTGAAGCCCCTCCGGTCCCATTGTGGAATGAAAGGAAAGCAGGACATGATTTCTGAGAAACTGAAAAAAGCACGGGAATACGAGGAAAAATACGCTGGCTACATCCCGGAGGAGGAGAGGCCTGCCTATCATCTTTCGCCTATGATCGGGTGGATGAACGATCCGAACGGCTTTTCTTATTATCAGGGAAAATATCATCTTTTTTATCAGTACAATCCTTATGATATCAAGTGGGGGCCGATGCACTGGGGACATGCGGTCAGCGAGGATCTGCTGCACTGGGAGTATCTGCCCTGTGCCCTGGCTCCGGACACGCAGTATGACGGCGCGGGCTGCTTTTCCGGAAGCGCGCTGGAACTGGAAGACGGGCGCCAGCTCCTGATGTATACGGGCGTGCGTGAGGAAGTAAAGGAAAACGGTGTGCGGGATACGCTGCAGACGCAGTGCATGGCGGTCGGGGACGGTCTGAATTATGAAAAATATGAAGGCAATCCGGTACTGACGGAAGAAAATCTCCCGCAGGGCGGCAGCCGTTATGATTTCCGTGACCCGAAGATCTGGCGGGAGAAGGACGGCAGCTTTGCCGCGATTGTGGCAAACCGCTCGGACGATGAAAGCGGGTCTCTTTTACTGTACCGTTCTGAAGATGGATTTCAATGGAAGCTTGCATCCATGGTGGATCGCTGTTATAATGAGTTCGGCAAAATGTGGGAGTGCCCGGACATGTTTGAGCTGGACGGAAAGACGCTGATACTGACGAGCCCTCAGGATATGTGCCGCAGCGGCCTGGAGTTTCACAACGGGAACAACACCATGTATCTCATGGGTACGTTCGATCCAAAGAGCGGTGAATTTGTCCGGGAAAGCCTGGGCTCCATCGACTACGGCATTGATTTTTACGCGACGCAGACGATGCTGGCGCCGGACGGCCGCCGCATCATGGTGGCCTGGATGCAGAACTGGGATGCCTGTGTGACGCCGGTCAATAACCCAAGGTGGTTCGGACAGATCACCGTGCCCAGGGAGCTCAGGGTGAAGGACGGCAGGCTGATACAGAATCCGGTCAGAGAGATCGAGAAGCTTCGGGGGCGCAGGGTGCATCACAATATCGTCCTCTGCAATGAGACGACTCTGCAGGGCGTCTATGGACGGGTGATGGACATGACAGTGACGATCACACCCGTAAAGGGGGATGTGTATGAGCGCTTCCGCTTAAAGCTGGCGCAGGGAAGCCGCCATTACACGGTGATTACCTATAAACCTTTAACATCCGTGCTGAAGCTGGATCGGAGCAACTCCGGTTCCTGCCGCGATGTGGTACACGAGCGCTCTTTAGTGGTGCGCCGCCAGGAAGGGAAAATCCGTCTGCGCGTTCTGATGGACCGCTACAGTATTGAGGTCTTTGTCAACGACGGGGAACAGGCGGTGTCCGCGACTATTTATACGCCGCAGACAGCCAACGGCGTCAGCTTCGAGATTGTGGGGCAGGCGATGCTGGAAGTGGATAAATACGATTTGTGTGTATAATGGAGGAAACGGCAATGTATGATGTGACAGCAATTGGAGAATTACTGATTGATTTTGCCATGAAATCGACGGACGAGGCGGGGTATCCTACCATGGCGGCCAATCCCGGCGGGGCGCCGGGCAATTTCCTGGCGGCGCTGAATGCGTACGGCTGCACTACCGCCTTTATTGGAAAGGTGGGTGAGGATACCTTTGGACAGCTGCTTCTTCGCACGATGGAGCAGGCCGGGATTGAGACGAAAGGCATTGTGACAGACCCGGATGTTTTTACCACCCTGGCTTTTGTGACGATTGATGAGACAGGCAACCGCCACTTTGCCTTTGCCAGAAAGCCGGGTGCGGACACGATGCTGAAAGCGGAGGAGATCCGCTATGAGCTGATCGATGACTGCCGTGACTTTCATTTCGGAACCTTAAGCCTGACAGACGAGCCGGTGCGCTCCGCGACACAGAAGGCGGTTGCCTACGCGAAGGAAAGGGGAAAGTGGATCAGCTTTGACCCGAACCTAAGAAAGCCTCTGTGGAAGAGCATGGAGGAAGCGAAAAAGCAGATTCTCTGGGGCTTATCGCAGGCGGATGTGGTGAAAATCAGCGATGAGGAGACAGAGTTCCTCTGGCAGGAAACGCCCGAGGAGTCCGCGGTAAGGCTGCACCGGGATTTCGGGGTCAGCGTTGTGTTTGTGACGCTGGGCGCGAAGGGCTGTTATTACAGCGGCAACGGCTGTACCGGGACAGTGAAGACGCCTTCAGGGATTCAACCGGTGGATACGACCGGCGCCGGGGATATTTTCGGCGGCAGCGCCTTAAGCCGCCTACTGAAGCTCCAAAAGCCGCTGGCTCAGGTGACCGGGGAGGAGTTAAGGGACGCCGCGGCGTTTGCCTGCTGTGCGGCCAGCCTTTCCACACAGCGCCTGGGAGGCATTTCTTCCGTAGTGCCGATGGAGGAAGTTTGGCAGATAACAACATAAATCTTTAAAATCCGACCGGTTTTTGGTTTCTTACTTGAAATCCGGCCGGATTTTATTATAATCAGGGAAGAGAAAGTCAAACAGGAAAGAAAAAGGTACATCAGAGGAAAGAGGAAGGATTTGTTATGACTTTAAAAGAACTTGAGATCGGAAAGAGCGCCGTCATAGAGACGGTCGGCGGAGAGGGTGCGCTCAGACAGCACATTCTGGATATGGGTCTGATCCCCGGTGTGGAAGTGACCATGGTGAAGTTCGCGCCGATGGGGGATCCGCTGGAGATTCGTGTGCACAGCTATGAGCTGACGATAAGGGTGGCGGATGCGGAGAAAATTGCGCTCACGCCGGTAACGGAATCACAGAAAAGACAAGCGGCAGCCGGACAGGCGGACGATGGGATAAAACTACGGCCGAAAAAGGAGGGAATTCACCCCGGCCTTGGCGAGGGCGGTAAGTATCACGATAAGGCAAATGAGAATCCGCTGCCTGAGGGAACGGTGCTGACTTTTGCCCTTGCAGGCAATCAGAACTGCGGCAAGACGACTTTGTTTAACCAGATGACCGGCTCCAACCAGCATGTGGGCAATTTCCCGGGTGTTACGGTGGACCGCAAGGACGGTGTCATCCGGGGATATGACGATACGCTGGTCACGGATCTGCCGGGCATTTATTCCATGTCGCCCTACTCCGGCGAGGAGCTGGTGTCGAGAAATTTTATATTAAATGAACATCCGCACGGCATCATCAACATCGTGGACGCGACCAATATTGAGCGCAATCTGTATCTGACCATGCAGCTGATGGAGCTGGATACGCCGATGGTTCTGGCTTTAAATATGATGGATGAGGTGCGGGAAAACGGCGGCTCCATCCTGATCAATGAGATGGAGGAGATTCTGGGTATCCCGGTGGTACCGATCTCCGCGGCCAAAAATGAGGGCATCGATGAGCTGGTGAGTCACCTGCTTCATGTAGCGAAATACCAGGAACGCCCCAAACGCCAGGATTTCTGCGATAAAAACGACCACGGCGGCGCTGTTCACCGGGCGCTGCACGGTATTATGCATTTAATTGAGGATCACGCGCAGGAGGCAGGTATCCCCTTACGCTTTGCCGCAACCAAGGTGGCGGAGGGCGATCAACTGATTTTAGAGCAGCTGAACCTGACGGAGAATGAGAAGGAAATGGTAGAGCACATCCTTGTCCAGATGGAGGAGGAGAGAGGCCTGGACCGCACCGCCGCCATCGCTGACATGCGCTTTTCCTTTATTCAGAAGCTGTGCGCACAGACGGTGCAAAAACCGATGGAAAGTAAGGAACGCCTGCGCAGTGAAAGAATCGACCGGATTCTCACCGGCAAATATACGGCCATACCCTGCTTTGTCGGTATCATGCTGCTGGTGTTTTTCCTGACCTTCAATGTGATCGGCGCCTTTTTACAGGGGCTGTTAGAAACAGGGATTGACGCGCTTTCCGGCGTGGTGGAGACTGCCCTTACCGCGGCAAATGTCCATCCGGTGCTGTGTTCGCTGATCAATGACGGTATTTTTGCCGGCATCGGCAGCGTCTTAAGCTTTTTACCCATTATTGTCTGCCTGTTTTTCTTCCTTTCTTTACTGGAGGACAGCGGCTATATCGCGAGAGTGGCCTTTTTTATGGATAGTCTGCTGCGCAAAATCGGCCTCTCCGGCCGCAGCATCGTGCCGATGCTGATCGGCTTCGGCTGTACGGTCCCGGCCGTCATGGCGACCAGGACGCTGCCCAGCGAGCGCGACCGGCGCATGACGATTCTGCTCACGCCGTTCATGAGCTGCACGGCGAAGCTGCCTATTTATATGTTTTTTGTCAATATTTTCTTCCCGAAATACAGCGGGCTGATTGTGGCCGGTCTGTATTTTCTGGGAATCGCGGTTGGAATTCTGGCGGCTTTCATTTTTAAGAAAACTCTCTTTCACGGTGAGGCGGTGCCTTTCGTGCTGGAGCTGCCCAACTACCGGCTTCCGTCCGCCAGGAATGTTTTACAGCTTTTGTGGGAAAAGGCGAAGGATTTCCTGCACCGTGCCTTCACCATCATCCTGTTGGCGACAATCGTCATCTGGTTTTTACAGACCTTTGACTTAAAGCTCAACGTGGTGACGGACTCGCAGGAGAGCATTCTGGCTTCTGTGTCAGGCCTTCTGGCGCCGCTTTTTAAACCGCTGGGACTGGGTGACTGGCGGATCTGTACGTCCTTAATCAGCGGCTTTATGGCCAAGGAGAGCGTGGTTTCCACGATGGAACTGCTCTTCGCGGGGGAGGTTGCCTCCATTCTGACGCCGCTTGAGGCGGTAACCATGCTGGTCTTCAGTCTGCTGTATACACCCTGTGTCGCGGCGATTGCCTCGATCCGACGGGAGCTGGGCGGCAAATGGGCTGTCGGCGTGGTCATAGGGCAGTGTGTCATTGCCTGGCTGGTCGCGTTTGTGGTACGGCTGATCGGGCTACTGCTGGGCGCGGTATAAGGAAACTCATGGCAGGGGCAGGTAAATAAAATGAATTCCACTTATGAACTGATTACTCTCAACGAGGGGTTCCCATTTAAAATGTTTCTCTTTGAGGGTAAGGACGGGTCTTACCGGCGGGAAAAGCACTGACACAGGCCGATAGAGATTTTTGCGGTCTGTTGCGGGGAGCTGGACTTCTGGGTGGAAGGCGGCGTGCGGCAGTTAAAGCCCGGCAATTTTATGATCGTCAATTCCAATGAAATTCATGCCATCGATTCGCTCCTGCCGAATGAAACCATTGTGATTCAGATTCCCTTAAAGCTTTTTGAAGGGTATTTCCTCGATGAGGAATTCATCTGGTTTGTGCATGAAGCAGGTGAGGCGGACGAGACGTTCATGGAGCTCGTTCAGGAAATGTGGAGCCTTTACAGTAGTCAGGATTATGGCAGCAGCCTGCTGGTTTTCAGTCTCTTTTATCGCCTTCTGCACCTGCTGGTGACAGAGTATCGCATGCCTGAGGTCAATCCTGCTTTCCTGCGCAGAAATAAGAACCTGGATAAGCTTTCCATGATTACAGCCTACCTGCAGAATCATTATGCGAAGGAGCTGAGCCTTGAGTATGTGGCAATGCAGTTTGGGTATTCCCCGACACATCTGTCCCGTATGTTTCAGTCCTATGCGGGGATTACGTACCGGGACTATCCCCAGAGCGTCCGTCTGGAGCACACGCTCAAGGATTTAAAGACAGGAGATCAGAGTATTCTGGAAACGGCGCTGCAAAACGGCTTTCCGTCCGGCAAGGCGCTGACGAGAGCCTTTAAAAAGAAATACGGCATGCTGCCCGGCGAATACCGGGAAATGGTGAGAGCCGCAGCGCCGCAAAGGAAAGATGATAAGAAATAACCCCAAAAGCGTCAATAAATCGGACGACATAAGTAAAAAAATATGATAAAATGACCTCACGGTGAAAGAGAAGGATTTTGTCTGACTGCTCTTATGCTGTGGGGTTTTTTTTAAATAGGGAGGTCTTAAATGGCAGACGAGGAAAGAAGACAGCTGCAACTTCATGCGGTCGGTGTCAGAGAGGGGATTCTGATTGGCACGCATCAATATGGCGACCATCAAGCCCTTAGACGAGGATCTGGTGTTAAAGGCAGCGCGCGACTGCGGCAGAATCGTCACGGTGGAGGAGCATAGTGTAATCGGAGGACTGGGCGAGGCGGTCTGCTCCCTTTTGTCCGAGAAGCTGCCGACGCCGGTGAAGCGGATCGGCGTAAACGATGTTTTCGGTCATTCCGGCCCCGCGGTGCTGTTGCTGAAGCAGTTTGGTTTAAGCGCGGAAAATATCGCGGCGCAGTGCAGGTGGCTGCTGGGTGAGCGCGCCTGATGGGGTCAGGCCCCAACAGCGCACAGATCTGAAAGGAGAAGTGAGAAATACAATGTCTACATTAGTTTTAAAGGTAATCGACCGGAATGATAAAGTAAAATTTGTGTCCTGCGGCGAGGACGAGGTCGTCTTAGTGAACACCGCGGCCTACCAGGAGGGCGACCGGATATGCCTGGAGGTCAGTGAGAGCAGCCTTTATGTCTGGCTGCAGATGGACGACGCAGTGGGAACTTCTCTTGTCTATGTAACGGGAAATGTGGACTTCCATGTGCCCTTCGGGGAGAAGCGCGTCAGCTATTCGCCGAAGGCGTTTGCCGGGGACTGTCACTATCTGTACGCCCGCGTTGCCCGTGAGGACGAGGTGAGGGCCTATCGGAATCTGGCGCTGAATGTCTGGGACTGCCACGAGAATGTGCATTCCTTTCCGCACGCCTCGGCCAATGTTGAGACCCGCGGCGAAGCGGTCTTCGCGGCCCGCAACGCCATCGACGGGGTGGTTGCGAACCTTGCGCACGGTGCCTGGCCCTACGAATCCTGGGGTATCAATCGCCGTGACGACGCGGCCATGACCATTGACTTCGGCAAAGAAGTGCGAGCGGACAAAATCGTCCTCTACACGCGCGCCGATTTCCCGCACGACAGCTGGTGGCAGCAGGTGAAGCTTTCCTTTTCCGACGGCAGTGAGATTGTCCGGGACCTGGAAAAGAGTGTGAAGCCGCATGTGATCACCTTCGCGCCGAAGATGATTTCCTCCGTTACGCTCTGCAACCTCATCAGGGCGGATGATCCCTCGCCGTTTCCGGCGCTCTCCCAGATGGAGGTTTATGGGTGCTGGGAGTAGAAGAGATTGTACTCCCGCAGAAATTCATCCTGATGGGGGGGTCAGATCCCAACAGCGTAACATCGCAATATTGAGATTGGCATTCGGTTCATAGGGATCGGGTACCTTTTTCTGATTTCAGAGATAGCAAAATATCGAATCATATGGTATTAGGGCTGTTGAAGGCTTCCTCTCTGACCATCAACGAGGTGGTGGTGAAAAAAGAGGATTAAAATAAATCTGTGTATAGAAAATGAATGGTTGATATGCTAAGATCAGCCTGTCACTGAAAATGCAGGACAGTCGGGGAAAAGCTGATTCAGAGAATGATGGAGGATGGAAATGGGCAGATTATGGTACAGACAGCCGGCAAAAGAGTGGGAGGAAGCGCTCCCGTTAGGAAACGGCCGGTTGGGCGCCATGGTGTACGGCGGCACGGACAGGGAGCTGATCCAGGTCAATGAGGAGAGCATGTGGTATGGCGGCCCCGTGAACCGGCGTAATCCTGCCGCGAAGGAAGCGCTGCCGCGTGTGAGGCAGCTTCTGCGCGATGGAAAGCCGGGAGAGGCGGCAACGCTGATGGATCTGACGTTTGCGGGCTGCCCGGACAGCATGCATCCATATCAGACTCTGGGCGAGCTGCAGTTTTATTTTGACGGTATCGGGGGAAAGCGCGCGGATACAATCGGCCGGTTTAAAAAGAATTTCAGCGCGGAGGGCGTGGAGAAATACGAGAGAAGTCTTTCACTGGATGACGCCCTGTGCCGGGTGGGGTTTCAAAGCGGGGAAACCGTGTATCGGCGGGAAATCCTGATTTCAAATCCTGCGGACTGTATGGTCATGCGTTTCCTCGCGGACGGACCGGATCGGCTGACCTTCTATGTGAAGCTTAACAGAGGGAAGAATTTCGACGGCGTCGGGAGATTCTGCAACGACGGAATCTGTCTGCATGGGAATCTGGGCAGAGGCGGCAGCGAGTATGCGATGGCTCTTCGCGCTTTGGTGAAGGGTGGCAGTGTGGAGGTTTTGGGCGAGACGCTGTGTGTCAGGGGAGCTTCTGAGGCGGTCCTGTATTTCACGGCGGACACAACCTGGCATTATGGGGAGGAGAAAATTGCAGCCTTCCTGACGGCGACAGATGCCGCTGAGATTGATGAGAAAGACGGGATGAATCCGGTGCAATGGACATTCTCAATGCAGGAGGAAACGTCATATCAGGCAAGAATGCAGAGCTTTCTGCAGGATAAATTGCAGAAACGACTGAGCAATGCTATGGAGAAGGGCTGGGAGACGCTGCTGAAAGAGCATGAGGCGGATTATCATTCTCTATATGATCGCTTCTCCTTTTCCTTAGAAGGGGAGGAGCAATATGAAAATGAGCCCACGGATGAGCGCCTTGCTGCGGTGAAAGAGGGCAGGGCGGATCTGGGGCTGGATTGTATGTTGATGGATTACGGCCGGTATCTCATAATTTCCTGCTCGCGTCCCGGCGGCCTGCCAGCCACCTTACAGGGGCTGTGGAACGCATCCATGAATCCGCCCTGGGACAGCAAATATACGGTCAATATCAATACAGAAATGAATTACTGGATGGCGGAGCCATGCAATTTAAGCGAGTGTCATGAACCGCTCTTTGATCTGATTTTCAGGATGCGGGAGAGCGGACGTAAAACCGCGCGCGAAATGTACGGTTGCCGCGGCTTTGTCTGTCATCATAATACAGATATCCACGCGGATACCGCGCCGCAGGACATCTGGCATCCGGGTTCTTACTGGGTGATGGGCGCGGCCTGGCTGTGCACACATCTTTGGACACACTATCAGTATACCAGGAATCTGGAGTTTTTAAAAAAGGCTTTCCCGGTGATGGCGGAGGCAGCGTTGTTTTTCGTGGATTTCCTGACGGAAGAAGGCGGATATCTGGCGACAAATCCTTCTGTTTCGCCGGAGAATTCTTATTTCCTGCCGGATGGAGAAAGCGCCTGTGTCTGCATCGGTTCGTCCATGGACAACCAGATTTTGCGGGAGCTGTTCGGCGATGTTCTGGCTGCATGGGACGTGCTGTGGGGTCAGACCCCGACAGTGTGTCGAAAAGAGGAGATGCTTCCGTTCGAGGGTATGGAAAAGATTGAGGGAGTGACGGACATCCCCAGTCTGATGGAAGAGATTTCTGTATGTCTGAAAAGACTTCGCCCGGATCAGATCAGTTTGAGGTATGGAACGCTTCAGGAATGGAATGAGGACTATGAGGAAGCGGATCCCGGACACAGGCATATTTCTCATCTGTTCGCGCTCAACCCTGGGACGCAGATTACGGTAGACCAGACCCCTGAGCTTGCCGCGGCCGCCCGCAGAACGCTTGAGAGGCGCCTTGCAAACGGCGGCGGTCATACCGGCTGGAGCCGGGCCTGGATCATCAATTTCTGGGCAAGTCTGTGGGACGGAGAGAAGGCATATGAGAATATCTTAAAGCTCTTGGAAATCTCGACCTATCCGAATTTATTGGACAGGCATCCGCCCTTTCAGATCGACGGCAACTTCGGCGTCTGCGCCGGTATCTGCAACATGTTGGCACAGTGCCGGGAGGATGCGGTGATATTGCTGCCTGCCCTGCCGCAGGCCTGGGAGAGCGGCTCTGTCAGAGGACTTCGTCTGATCGGCAACGCCTCCCTTGACATGGCCTGGGAGAAGGGCTGTTTAAAGGAGGCGGTGCTTCATGCTGACTCGGATTATCAGACGGTTATCATATATGAGGGAAGAAAAATCCCGGTTACGGTGAAGGCAGGGGAGAGTTCTGTTCTATGCCCTTTGCCTTAGAAAGTATGTCACTTCAGCTTCGGCAGGCATGGCGGGGATGGCGCCGGGGCGGCTGGTGGTAAGAGCCGCCGCCGCGTTCGCATAGGAAAGAATCTGCCTCAGTTCAGTTTCCGGCAGATCTGACAGGCCGCCTTGCCGTCCGGCTAGTTTCGTGAGAACTGCGCCCAGGAAGGTGTCTCCGGCACCGTTGGTATCAGAAACCGTTACTGAATATCCGGGGACGGTACCGGTTTTTCCATGACAGCGATACAGGACGCCGTCGGCACCCAGGGTGACCATAACCAGGGAAATTCCCAGCTTTTCTAAATAAACAGCAGCGGCCTCGGGGTCCTCATGACCGGACAGAAGATAGGTTTCTTCGTCGCTGATTTTTAATATGTCTGTCATTGGAAGTGGCTGGCGCATCATTGTGATGGCTTTGTCTTTGTCAGACCAGAGGGCAGCGCGATAGTTGGGATCATAGGAAATCAGTTTTCCCTGTTTTCTGACATATTTTACAGTTGACAGCGTAGCACTGCGGCTGGGTTCGTCCGTCAGGCTGACAGAGCCGAAATGGAGAATATCCGTTTTATCCAGAATGGATACGGGAATGTTTTCAAAACTCAGAAAAATATCTGCGCCTGGATGGCGGTAGAACTGAAAGGAACGTTCGCCGTTTGAATCGACATTAACCACTGCCAGCGTGGTGGGGGCGCTGTCTGTCACATAAAGGCCTTCAATATTGATACCGTCAGCCTCAAGTGTCCCTTGCAGCTGTTTTCCGTAGGCATCCCGGCCGATACAGCCGATAAATGCGCTTTTTGCTCCAAGGCGGGCAGCCGCAACAGCCACATTGGCCGGAGCACCGCCGGGATTGGCGGCAAAGAGGGGAATGTTTGCGGAATTTACCCCTATCTGGGTCAGGTCGATGAGAATTTCACCGATTGCTGTAATTTTATAAGACATTGCAATACCTCCATATACTATTCTGGTTACATGCTGCCGCGAAATCCTGTTCACATCAGTCGGCAGTTCTTTCTGATTACCATAACTATCGAGGAGGCAATTTGTCAATTGACGTTTTTTTCAGGGATTCCCGGAATTCTGGATTTTATCTTCTTTAGCGTGACTCAGCCGGTATTCCCGCGGCGACGTCAGCTTATAGCGTCTGAATACGCGTGAAAAATAGGCCGCATCGTGGAAGCCGCATGAAAATGCAATATCCAGAATTTCCTTTTTGGTGCTGCACAGAAGCTCCGCTGCACATTCCACGCGGTAGAAATTCAGGTAATCTATGGGAGTCCGGCCGGTAGCCTCTTTAAAAATCCTGCAGAAGTAGCGGGGAGCGAGGCCGCTCTCGCGGGAAAGATCTTCGAGGGACAAATCCTTGTCATAATCTACGCGGATGCGCCACAGCACCTTTTTGAGTTCCTCCCGTTTTCTATGGTCTGAGGCTGTTTCTGTTTCGAAGGTGTCGGCGGTTTCAACCATGCACCCCAACAGTTCCCAGAGTAAACCGATTACCCGGAATTCATATCCCTGTCTTGTCCTGTACAGGGTATCGCATATCCTGCCTGCCAGTATGGCTTCCATACTTTTGGCCGCAAAATTCCGGAACTGGCGGGTAATGAGAAACTGCCACTTCCTGTATAACTCCTGGCATACCTGTCTTCCCTGAAATAATCTGTCGTAATCGAATACGACGCATTGATATTCGCAGTCCTTTGGCGTCCCTCCATGGATCATGCCAGAAGGAATAAAAGCGGCCTCTCCGGCGGACATAAGGAAGGAGGCGTTTCCGACTAAAAGACGGAAGCTTCCCTTGTTCACCACAATCAGTTCACATTCCAGGTGCCAGTGAAACGGCATTTCATATCGTATATGCTCTTTTGTTATATGATAAAACGCAATAGGAAATTCATTTGTTCCGCGCACCAGTTGTTCATGTTCCGATAAATAACGCATTTCCAAGACCTTTCTGTTCTTATTCTTACGCGTTCCTTTATTCAGCGAATCATTGTGTTTCAAAAAGTGAATATTGTCCAAGTAATAATCATTTTATCACAGGAAATTCCGTGAAATCAATGATATGATTGTATTAATTTAAACAACGGGTATATGGAAATGAAAGGATTGCGGAGGAATTGTTATGTTAAAAAAAATACCTTCCATTTTATCCCCTGATCTTCTGAAAGCCCTGATGGAAATGGGGCATGGGGATGAAATCGTACTCGGCGATGGAAATTTTCCGGCGCAGTCTGTAGGCAGGGACGCCATCGTGATTCGCGCGGACGGCCATCACGTGAATGAACTGCTCGATGCCATTCTCACCATGATGCCGCTGGATCAGTATGTGGAAAATCCGGTCGGACTGATGGCGGTGGTACCTGGCGATCCGGTTAAGCCTGTCATCTGGGATGTGTATCGCGAAACGCTTGCCCGCCATGGCGAAAATCCGGCGCATATCGAGTTTGTTGAGCGATTTGCCTTTTATGAGCGGGCCAGGAAAGCCTACTGTATCGTTGCCACGGGAGAAACGGAAATTTACGCCAATATTTTATTAAAAAAAGGCGTCGTAGTAAAATAGGAAAATCATAAGGAGGTACACAACATGCTTTATCCGAAAATCGGGATACGTCCCGTCATCGACGGCCGCTGGGGCGGTGTTCGCGAGAGCCTGGAGGTTCAGACCATGAACATGGCCAACGGCGCGGCCGCACTGATTTCCGAGAATCTCAGATACCCGGACGGCACGCCCGTTCAGTGTGTCGTCGGCTCTACGACCATCGGCGGCGGCGCGGAGGCTGCCAGGGTGGCGGAGCAGTTTTCCACGGAAAATGTGGTGGCGACCCTGTCTGTCACGCCCTGCTGGTGCTACGGCACGGAGACCTTTGATATGGATCCGAACACCATCAAGGCTGTCTGGGGCTTCAACGGAACGGAGCGTCCGGGTGCGGTATATCTGGCCGCGGTTCTGGCTGCACATGCGCAGAGAGGACTGCCTGCCTTTTCCATCTACGGACATGACGTGCAGGATGCCAATGACACCTCCATTCCCGCGGATGTCGCTGAGAAGATTCTGCGCTTCGCCAGATGTGCAGTGGCCGTGGGCTGGATGAAGAATAAGTCCTATGTGAACGTGGGAGCCATCGCCATGGGTATCGCGGGCAGCTACTGTGACGCGGATGTGATGCAGCAGTATCTCGGGATCCGGGCCGAGTGGGTGGATGAGGTGGAAATCCTGCGCCGGATGGCTTTGCACATCTATGATGAGGACGAGTATCAGGCCGCCCTATCGTGGATTAAGGCAAACTGCCCGGAAGGACTGGATAAAAACCTGGGCAAAATTCTGCCGGAGATTATCACCCGCTCCAAACTGATCGAGCCTGACAAGGACTGGGAATTCGTCGCGAAGATGACGATCATCATCCGGGATATCCTCTTCGGCAATCCGAAGCTGGACGCACTGGGCTGGCATGAGGAGGCGCTGGGCAAAAACGCGGTCGCCGGCGGCTTCCAGGGACAGCGGCAGTGGACAGACTGGTTGCCGAACGCGGACTTCACGGAGGCCATTCTGGCGTCTACATTTGACTGGAACGGTGTCAAAGCGCCCACCGCATTTGCCACGGAAAATGATACCTGCAACGGCATTTCCATGCTGTTGGGCACTCTGGTCAGCAACAGCGCGCCCTGCTTCCACGATGTGCGCACCTACTGGAGTCCCGAGGCATGTGAGCGAGTAACCGGCAGAAAGCCGGAGGGTGTGGCCGCGGGCGGATTCATTCATCTGATTAACTCCGGCGCGACCGCCTTAGACGGCAGCGGCGCGTCAAAGAACGAAAACGGACACGGTTGCATGAAGCCTTTCTGGAACATGACCGAAGAGGATGTGAAAGCCTGCCTGAAGGCCACCGACTGGCGCAGAGCGGACTATGAATATTTCCGCGGAGGTGGATTCTCCAGTCATTTCCGCTGCAGAGCCGAGATGCCTGTGACGATGCTTCGCTTCAATATCGTGCAGGGCGTCGGCCCCATACTGCAGATCGCGGAAGGCTACACGGCAGACCTGCCGGATGAGATTCATGAAGTGATTGACAAGCGTACGGACTTCACCTGGCCGACTACCTGGTTTGCGCCGCGCCTCACCGGAGAGGGCGCATTCAAGGACGTATATTCCGTCATGGCCAACTGGGGTGCCAACCACGGTGTAACTGTATACGGTCATGTGGGAGCGGATCTGATTACGTTAGCTTCCATGCTGCGCATTCCGGTATCTATGCACAATGTACCGGAGGATAAGATCTATCGTCCGCACGCCTGGGCCAGCTTCGGCACCCAGGATAAGCAGGCGGCTGATTATGCCGCGTGTAAGAATTATGGGCCGCTTTATCGCTGATATCATGGGCGCTCTTTACTCGTGACAGAATGAAATCTTTATAATACCTGCATTACTGTGCCTGCTTTCGGATTTTAAGTTTATGAGGAAACAGGCACAGTTTTATGTTACAATAAGCAGAGAGCAGTGATCTGTAAAGAAGGGTTCCGTTTGTTGAGAAAACATCCTCAGGGAAACAGGTCAGTATTTCGTGATGCTGAAGGAGAAGCCGCATATGAAAACGAGAAAAAATGTAGTTCATAATGTTGTTCGATACCGTTATCAGCGTATTTTTACGAGTATCATGATGACCTTCGCGCTGGTATTCGCTCTGTGTGCCAGTGGTTATATTTTCTTTCACAGTGTACAGACAGAATATACCTACAATCAGGGTGTGATAGAAAATAATGCCGCCTCCTTTGAAACGATGTATTCGATTGCCTGTCAGTCCGTGAGCAACATCCGGACCAGTTCCTCGGCCAGCGCCTGGGCTGCAGCCAAAACGGAAAGCACTGAGAGACTGGAGGGCGTTCATCTTCTGGCAGAGATCAAAAAGCAGGTTACATGGCTGAACAGCTACAGCTATTCTATCGGTGCCTGGAAAATCGGCGCTACGGTGACGCAGTGTTATATGAACAGTGCGTCAACAGATGACATTGATTTCTTCTCCGCACAATTCGGGGTGGAGCAGATGGAAGACTGGATTTCCATTGTGGAGCAAGTGCGCAGTTATGGCACCTATTTTCTGCCTGCCGTTGGAACGCAGAATGAGGAAAGTCTGATTTGTCTGTTTTATAATCGTCATACATCAGGGGAGGCCATCTATTTCCTGCTTTTGCCGATTACGTCGGTGGACGGTAACTGGGCGCTGGTATGGAACGGAACCGTTATTTCCACCAATATGGATGAGGATTCGGAAGGGGATTATGCAATGCTGCAAAAAACGCTGGCGGAGGGGACAGATCAGGGCGGCGTGCTTCGGCATTGGACCTCTCATGTCTATCGTGTGGATGTAGCGGACGGGCAGCTTCAGTATTACTGGTTTCCAGAAGACACCATGGCACAGCAGTTTCTGACCCTGGCGGCCAGCTTTCTGATTTTGATGGGAGTCTTCAGCGTGGGGATGTTTTTGCTGACGCAGAGAATATACAGACCGGTGCGCAGCTTCATGCAGGAGCTGGAGATTGAAAACCCGCAGGGCGAGATTGATGAGTTTGCCATGCTTCGCAACAACGTGATTCAGCTGAAGCTGCTCAACCGGAAAATGGAGGAAATGCTGGAAAATCATCGCATTCAGAGTCAGGAGGATCTGTATGTCAGACTGCTTTCCGGAAGCACGGTGTCCAAAAAGACGGTGGAATATGACTCAGTATGCGTCGTTGTGTTTGCTGTGGATGAGGAAATGGACGACGACAGCCGTTTCCTGTTAAAAAATGATATACGTATCTTTGCGAAGCAGTATGGCCTGATTTTTGTCAGCATGCCGCAGGAAAGATGGGTCATGATTTTTCAGGATCGGGATGTGGATTGGGTGGAACAGACTGTCCGGCAGCTTTTTTCGGAGATTATGGAGGACAGAAATGTGACCGCCGCGATCAGCGAGGCAAAGACCGGGCAGATGGCTCTCAGACAGGCATACAAACAGGCCGGCAGCCTGCTGCGTATACAGGAACTGCGTCCTGACGAAGAGATTCTCAGGGCTGACAGAATGAAAATAACAACGCAGGAGAGCTATTATTATCCTGTGACGACAGAAAACCAGTTGATTCACTGGACTCTGGAGGGTGACAGCGCGGCACTGGATCTGTTTGACGAGTGTGTGCGGGACAATCTCCAGGGCAGAAAAATCGCCATCCAGCAGGTGGAGGGCTTTATCCTCGCCCTGGTGAGCACGATCAATCGGATTTACTCTCAGATGGGAACTGAAAAGGCTTTCGAACGCCCGGTTTCCGGCGCGGAGGTGCTGGCTCTTTACGACGCTGAGGGAGAGCAGGAGGCGGTTTCTCTGCTTCGGAATGAAATACAGAAAATGATAGAGGCGGTCGCATCTCAGAGAACCCAGGGCGATACGGCGCTGATGAATCGAATGCTCAGTTTTATTCATGATCATTATATGTATGATATTGGTCTGGCGGATATTGCGCAGGAGATGGGCATCACACCGCAGCGGTGCAGTCTGGTATTTAAACAATTGACCAATGAAAATTTCAAGAATTATCTGAACGGTTATCGTGTCAAAATGGCGCAGCAGCTGCAGCGGGAAGATCCGGATATTACGACCAATGAGCTGGCGCAGCTGGTGGGCTTTAACAGCGCGAACAGTTTTATCCGGGTGTACAAAAAGTACACAGGTATTTCCCCGCAGAATTATATCCCCAAATAAAAAAGTGAGAAGCTTACCCCGGTTTTGCGGCCGGGGCTTTCTTTTTGTAAAAAAGCAGATTGTCAGAGTATGGGAACAGCGCATTAAATTACCCTGACGCAGCCCCCCTGCATTGGATAAATGCACATATGATAAAAAAGTGAATATTCAAAAATCCGTCAAAACAGACAATTTCACAAGAGAAAAACTGTGAAAAAGTCTTAAAAACAGACAAAAAAAGAACATTGTGAAAAAAGGTGAAGATTTACTTTCCGGGCAATTTCTGTCAGGATGGGGTCACAGACAATTGATCAATTGAACGCAACAAATCAAACAAAAAAGGAGGATATCAGGCCAATGCTTTTGTCACTGAAAAAAAGACTGAAAAAGACAGACTGGCTCCTGCTACTGTTACTGGCGCCGGGGATCATATGGCTGGTCATGTTTGCCTACGTACCGATTGCGGGCATCCGGATGGCTTTTTACAATTATAATGTATTCAAAGGCTTTACCGGCAGTACATTTGTGGGTCTGCAGAATTTTAAAACCCTGTTCCAGGGAGCGGACTTCCCGAGGGCGCTTCGCAATACGCTGATTATTGGTGGGCTGCAGCTTTTGTTTTGCTTCCCGTTTCCGATTTTCCTGGCGATTGTGATCAATCAGGTGCGGATTAAGTTTCTGGGAAAGCTGACGCAGACGCTGACCTTCATTCCGTACTTTATCTCCACGGTGGTGGCCTGTGGTATGGTAGTCAGCTTCTGCTCCCCCAGTACGGGCATCATCAACCTGATCCGCAATTTTTTCGGATTGGATTCTATCTACTTTCTGGTGCAGGCCAAATATTTCCGCGCCATCTACATCATCCTGAATTTGTGGAAAAATTCCGGATACAACGCGGTGGTCTATATTGCAGCGTTAGCAGGTATTGATGAGGGTCTGTATGAAGCGGCCAGTCTGGATGGAGCCAGCCGTTTAAAGCAGATCTGGTATGTCACTCTTCCGGGACTGATGAATACCATCGTGGTCATGCTGATTCTGAATGTGGGCGGTATCATCAAGGTGGGTTATGAGACCATTATTCTGTTGTATCAACCCTCTACATATGAAACGGCCGATGTCATCAGTACGCTGACCTATCGTCTTGGTATTGTACAGAATAACTTTGGTATTTCCACCGCGGCGGGACTGTTTGAATCCCTGGTAGCTCTGGTTCTGGTGCTGCTGACCAATTACGCCAGCAAGAAGTTTACAGAATCATCCATGTTCTAGGAGGGGAAGGATTATGAAAGCAAAAAACAAATCAGGTAATGACATGTTTCAGGGAATGAGCGATCGGATTTTTAACATCGTAGTCATTCTGATAGCCATTGCGGTATGTATCGTCGCTCTTTACCCCATGTGGTATGTGCTGATTGCTTCCTTCAGCAGGCCTTTCTATGTCAGTGATGGCAGCGTGGTGCTTTTTCCGGGGGGATTTACGCTGGCGGCCTATATCAAAGCGTTCAATACAGACAGCATCTGGACCGGTTATCTGAATACCATCATTATCACGGTAGGAGGTGTGGCAGTCAACATGTTCTTCTCTGTGACGCTTGCCTATGCACTCTCCAAAAAGGAGCTTCCGTTAAAAAGGTTCTTCACGTTGTTCGTAGCCTTTACCATGTGGTTCAGCGCAGGTATGCTGCCTTTGTACCAGACCATCCGTTCCTACCATCTGACCAACAGTCATTTTGGAATCATGCTCAGCTTTGCAATCAACGTATATAACGTATTCATCCTGAAAAGCTTTTTCGAGCAGGTACCAAGTGACTTTGAAGAGGCTGCCAGAATTGACGGCGCCAACACGCTGACCATTTTTGCCTGGATTTATCTGCCTCTTTCCAAGGCGGCCCTGGCGACGGTGACCCTGTTTTACATGGTATCCCGCTGGAATGGTTACTTCTGGGCGAGCATTTTGATGACGGACGATGACAAACAGCCTCTGCAGGTGGTGCTCAAAAAACTGCTGGTGGATCAGACCAATCTGGTGGACGCAGAGACCGCCATCACCCCGGATACTCTGGTGTCGGGCACGACTGTGGCCTACGCCATCATTGTGGTGGCGACCGTTCCCATGCTGGTAATATATCCCTTTATCCAGAAATACTTTAAGAGCGGTGTTACCCTGGGCGGTGTTAAAGGATAATTGTAAAAATGAATTCCGCGCTTTTGCGGAATTTACAGTCGGCGTTTTTGTGACGCCGGATAAAAAATTTCAAAAGGAGAAAAACAAAATGAAAAAGAACATTTCACGTCGTAATTTTCTGAAAGCAACTGCTGCGGGCACTGTTCTGGCTGCCTCCGCCGCTATGGTGGGATGCGGAGATTCATCCACCTCTTCCACAACGGAAAGCACCAGCTCTTCCAGTACCGCCTCCACGGCCAGCAGCAATGAGGCAACCGTTTCAGCTGATCCGGTGAAGCTGACGGTTCATGACATTTATAATGGAGAAGTGGTGGATTTCTCCAAGTCTGTCATCACCAGAATTCAGGAGCTGGTGGGAGTGGAGCTGACCAATACGGTATCCGCCTCCAGCACGGATGACGACCAGGCCTGGACCCTGATGATTGCCAGTCCGGACAATCTGCCGGATATCGTGGTTTCGACCAACATGAGCAAAATTGAGCAGCTGGGCTTTGACGGCGGTCTCATGCCCTTAGAGGATCTGATTGAGGAGAAGTGCCCCAATATTGTGGCAGCTTTTGAGAAATACCCGGAATTAAGGACTGCGTCCACTGCCTCCGATGGTCATATCTATCAGATCGCCGGCATGAAGGAAATGAAGATCGCCAACACCTGGATTATCCGTCAGGACTGGCTGGATAAGCTGGGGCTGTCCGTTCCTACCACAGTGGATGAGATGGAGGAGGTGCTGACCGCATTCCGTGAGCAGGATCCCAACGGAAACGGGACCAAGGACGAGACGCCTTTTATCACCCGCTGGCTTACTGCTCCTGATAACTTCACACAGCACGCTCTGGGCATGTTCTGTTCCAGCACAGGCCTGATGGTGCGTCTGGGCGAGGTTGTATATGATCCGTTGGAAGAGGACTTTAAGACGGGTATGGAATATCTGATCCGCTGGTATGCCAATGGACTGATTGATCCGGAAGTTTACACCAGAGATGACGCCCGCAACGTGGTTTACGGCAACAACGTAGGTGCGCTGACCTATGACTGGACAGCTTCGACTACGCAGTACAACACCAGCCTGGCTGAGTCCATCCCCGGCTTTGATAATGAGGTCATGGCTCCTGTGACGGCTCCTAACGGACGTGCGGTGATACATCACTGCTCTGTTCCCTACGCTGGTCCCGGACTGTCCGTTACCTGCTCTGATGTGGATGCTGCCCTGAAGCTCATTGACTTCCTGTACAGTGAGGAGGGACAGATTCTGCAGACCTATGGACTGGAGGGTGAGACCTATACCATCGCTTCCGACGGCACCTATGAATTCACAGATGAAATGCTCAATACCGAGGGCGGTCTGACCACCGCCAGAACGAACTGGGGCTGCATCAATCACCTCGGCGGCGTGGATCCGGTGGAACTGGAGTACGCCATTGCCACCAATGAGGCGACCCTGCAGGGCTATCAGCTTTATATGGATCATCCGGAATGGTATCCGGACGACGAGTACATCGGTTTTGATTTCAAGTACACCTCCGAGGAAGCGGAGGAAATTAACCTGCTGCTGTCCAGCTTAAATGATTTTGTCAGTGAGAAATGCATGAGCTGGATTCTGGGCAATGGTGATTTTGCAGCGGAATATGACTCTTTCATCGCGGAGCTCCATACTCGTAACGTCGACAGAGTTGTGGAAATCGCAACGGCAGCGTATGCGAGATTGAAGGGTTGATTTCCTGCCTTTTGGGAATTCCCTGAATTCATGCGCTGACGCGCAATATGTAAAAATTGCCGGGATTTTCCGGCGGCTGCTTTTATGACAAGGGCGGGACGCCACAGGAAATGGGGCGCCCCGCCATAACTTTATAACAGGTTTTAGGAGACTATGAGCTACGAATTGTTGGAAGAAGACCGTAGATGGGTGAAGGAAACATCCTTCCTGATCCAGAAAAAACTGGAGTGGGTCAGCGAAAAAAATCAGAACAAACTGCCCTATACTACAGGCCCGGACGGAAGTTATGACGATCACTCTGACGGCACTTATGGAGTGGGAGAAGATGAGAGCTGGTGGACCAATGGTTTCTGGGGCGGGCTGATGTGGCAGATGTATCGCCGCACGGGGCAGGAGAAATATGCCCGTTATGCAGGAAACTGTGAAAAGAAACTGGACGCCTGCTTTGAGGCCTTCTGCGGGCTCAATCATGATGTGGGTTTTATGTGGCTTCCCACCTCTGTGGCGTCATATCGAGTGCGCGGAAACGCTGAATCCAGAAAACGTGCGCTGCACGCAGCCTGTCTGCTGGCAGGACGCTACCATCCGGAAGGGAAATTTATACGGGCCTGGAATGAGATCCCGGGGGAGGACACCAGAGGATGGGCGATCATTGACTGCATGATGAATTTGCCGTTATTGTATTGGGCCACGGAGGAAACGGGGGATCTGCGTTTCCATCAGATCGCCATGAATCATGCGGATACCGCGCGAAGCGCTTTTTTAAGGGAGGATGGTTCCTCCTGCCATATTGTGTCCTTTGATCCGGAGACAGGAAAGCGGAGGGAGAGTCTGGGCGGTCAGGGCTATGGTCATGGATCTGCCTGGACAAGAGGTCAGGGCTGGGCGCTTTACGGCTTCGCCTTAAGTTACCGTCATACCGGAAAGCCGGATTATCTGCTGGCGGCAAAAGCCTCCGCACAGTATTGTCTGTCACAGATTGGGACGAATGGGTTTGTTCCTATTGATTTTCGTCAGCCGGTGAATCCGCCCCTGGAGGACAGCTGCGGCGCCTGTGTGCTTGCCTGCGGCTTTCTGGAGCTGGCGGAACTGGTAACAGAGCCGGAGCTTTCTGAAAAATATCTGGACGCTGCGCTGTGTATTTTAAAACGGCTGACGGCCTGTCGATGCGACTGGAGCGGGAACTGCGACGCGATTGTACAAAACTGTTCCGCTTCTTACGTGAACGGGGTCCATATTACCATGTGTTACGCCGATTATTTCCTTGCCGAGGCAATTTTCCGTCTGGAGGGAAAGGCGCTTTCCATCTTTTAAGCTTACCAATTTTGATATGAGGAGTATGAATATGAATCTGAACCTTATAGCGCGAAGCGCACCCTGCGCGGCAGCGCGTGAATTCAGGAATGCCTGTAAGGTAAACTTTCTGGGAGAAACTACAAAACTTCCTCACACCTGGTCTGTCTGTGTGGGCGCAGGCAGAGCCAACGAAGGCCTGCGGGCGGACTGGCAGGCGCAGCTGAAGAAGGTACATCGTGAGTGCGGCTTTCGTTATCTGCGGTTTCATGGCTTATTTCACGATGATATGCATGTTTATACGGAAGAAAACGGAGAAGTCCACTATAATTTTCAATATGTGGATCAGCTGTTTGACGCGCTGCTTAAGGAGGGCGTCCGCCCCTTTGTGGAGCTGAGCTTTATGCCGGAGGCTCTCTGTTCCAATGAGCAGACGCTTTTCTGGTGGAAGGCCAGGGTGGCCCCTCCGAACAATCTGGAGAAGTGGGCCAATCTTGTGGGAGCGGCGGTGGAGCACTGGCTTGCCCGCTACGGAAAAGAGGAGGTTCATCAGTGGTATTTTGAGGTCTGGAATGAGCCCAACCTGAACGCTTTCTGGTCCGGCAGCCGGTCCCAGTATTATGCCATGTACCGGGCAACCTCCCGCAAAATCAAGTCCATTGATTCTGATTTAAAGGTGGGTGGTCCTGCCACCAGCAATTATGTGCCGGACAGTCGTTTTGACGGGGATGTGGAGGATGTAAATTCCCAGATGACCTTCCAGGTGGAGGATCTGGACAGCCTGGACTGGCACGGGGTCTGGATTAAGGATTTTCTTGATTTTTGCGCCAGTGAAAAACTGCCTGTGGATTTTGTCTCCTGCCATCCCTATCCCACAGATTTTGCCCTGGATGGCTACGGTGAGAGCCGGGGACGCACCAGGGAAAAAGATTCTATTATAAAGGATGTCATGTGGGTGAAGCGGGAGGTGGAAAACAGTCCTTATCCCGATGCTGAGCTGCATCTGACAGAGTGGAGCAGCAGCCCCTCCTCCAGGGATTACAGCCATGATTATCTTCCTGCTGCGGCCTATGTCATGCGCAGCAATTTAAAGTGCGCCGGACTGATGGACTGCCTGTCGTACTGGACATTCACGGATATCTTTGAGGAAGTGGGAGCGGGTCCGAAGGCTTTTCACGGCGGATTTGGCATGCTGAATCTGCAGAGCGTGCAAAAGCCGGTGTTTCATGCTTACCGGATACTGAATGAACTGGGAGAGGAGTGTCTGGCACAGGATGAAGGATGGATTGCGACGAAAAAGAATGAACGGCTGAACATGGCTTTTTATCATTATCCGGAGTCTTATCAGGCAACGGTTCCCATGTCCATGTACCCTGATCAGAGCGTGGCACAGCAGTGTCAGGACAGTGGAGAGGCGAGACATTACACCTTCTCAGTGACCGGATTGAAGCCGGGCGACACCTATACGCTGTGCCTGTTAAAGAGAGATATGATTCCGGTTGCGCTCTGGAATGAGATGGGCGCACCTGTATCTCCTACCAGAGAACAGACCGCGCTTCTTTTAAGGCAGGGAGAGACCATGGAGAGAACGGTTTACACGGTGGACAGTCAGGGATGCCTGACGCTTGATTTCACGGTTCCGGCCTGGACGATCGGGCAGCTGGTATAAATGATGGAGAAAAGAAAAACAGAATTTAGTCCATACATTCTGCAAAACCCTGAAATAACAGAACAGAACCGCTGTGCGACGCAGGCGGACTGCCGGTTTTACCGCTCGAAAGAGGAATATCTGGACGGCGCCACTTCTCAGGAAATCTGCCTGGACGGTATGTGGAAATTTCACTATGCGGAAAATCCGCGGGAGGTTCCGGACGGGCTTCAGAATCCGGATTATGACTGCGGCAGCTGGACGGAGATTCCGGTTCCGGGTCATATCCAGTTAAATGGTTACGGAAAACCGCAGTACGTAAATTATCAGCATCCCTGGGACGGTCTGGAGGCTGTGGCGGAAGGCGGCTGTCCGATACGTCATAATCCCACAGGCTGCTATATCCGGGATTTTGAAATGACGGACAATATGGCTGGAAATACTTTTCATATCCGGTTTGACGGGGCGGAGAGCGCTCTGGCTGTCTGGTGCAACGGCGGCTATGTCGGTTATGGTACAGATGGCTTTACCCCGTCTGAATTTGATCTGACGTCCTTTCTGAAAACCGGCGTGAACAGACTGACTGTGGAGGTGTTTCAATGGACGGCGGCAAGTCATATGGAATGTCAGGATTTTTTCCGTTTCTCCGGACTTTTTCGCAGTGTGTACCTGATAGTCATACCAAAGGTTTCGGTTTCGCCTCCTGTTGTCGGCCTTTCCCTTACGGATGATTTTTCATCCGGGATGCTGACGGTGTCAACGGATTTTCGGGGACGGGGATATCTGCAGATTTCTCTGCTGTATCAGGATACCTGTCTGGAGAGCCGGAGTTTTTCGCTGTGCAACCAGCCTTTTCAAACAGAGTTTCAGGTAAAGCAGCCTGTGCTTTGGAGCGCAGAGGATCCCGCGTTGTATCGGCTGGAGTTTGCGGTGACGGATGAAGAGGAAAAATCCAGTCAGTGGTGCTGCCGGAATGTGGGATTTCGGCGAATCGAGCTTCAGAACGGCCTGCTTCTGCTCAATGGAAAAAGACTTGTGATACGCGGGGTCAATCGCCATGAATTTCATGCTTCCTGTGGAAGAGCGCTGACAGCGCAGCAGATTGAGGCGGATATTCTGACGATGAAACGCAGCAATATCAACGCGGTCCGAACCAGTCATTATCCGAACCAGAGTGTATTTTATGAACTCTGCGACCGCTATGGAATCTATGTGATGGATGAGGCAAACATGGAAGGGCACTGTCAGCTGGACAGATGGATGCGATATCAGACTGACGGCGATAACCTGGTACCGGGAAGCGATCCGAAGTGGCTTGCCGCTGCGCTTTCAAGGGCGGAGGCGATGGTTTTACGGGACCGCAATCATCCGTGCGTACTGTTCTGGTCTCTGGGCAATGAGTGCGGCGGCGGAGAAAATCTGAGCCGGATGGCGGATTTTGTTCGGGCACTTGATCCTTCGCGGCCTGTTCATTATGAAAATACGAACAGAGATCCGGTTTACCATCATATCAGTGATATTGCGGGTACCATGTATGAGCCGGTTGAAAAGGTAAGGGCCTATCTGGCCGCACACACGGATCGACCGTATCTTCACTGTGAATTTGAGCATGCCATGGGGAATTCCTGCGGGAATCTGTGGGAATATACCGCCCTGACCAGGGAGCTGCCTCAGTATCAGGGAGGATTTATCTGGGATTTCGCGGATCAGGCGCTGGAGCAGATAGGTCAGAACGGGCAGCACTTTTACGCGTACGGCGGAGACTTTGGCGATCGGCCAAACGACGGGGTCTTCAGCGGGAATGGAATTCTGTACGCGGATCATACGCCATCGCCTAAATTGCAGGAGGTAAAGGCCTGTTATGCGCCCATTCGGTTTTCTTTTGAAGAAGAAGGAATTCGCGTTTATAACGATCAGCTTTTTCTTTCCACAAAAGGATACGATTGTTGCACCAGACTGTTTAGGGACGGCGAATTCCTGCTGGAAAAAAAGCTTTCGGACTGGGTGGTGCCGCCCATGGAAAACAGGAGATTTCCGTCCCCGTATTCAGAACCGAAGGAAGAGGGGGAATATTGCCTGGAGCTTTCTTTTATGCTGAAAGAGGATGTCCCGTGGGCGGAAAAGGGGCATGAAATCGCATTTGGACAGACTGTTCGTACCATATCAGTGTGCAAGGCTCAAACTTATTCGCTGGAGGAGATGGAAATCATGGATGGGAGCCTGAATCTGGGAATTTCCGGGAAAAATTACAGGCTTCTGTTTTCCAAAATACAGGGAGGTCTGGTTTCCTTTCAATATGAGGGCCGCGAACTGATACAGGAGGTTCCGGGACCTGCGTTCTGGAGAGCCCTGACGGACAATGACAGAGGAAATCATATGGGACTTCGCTGTGGCGTCTGGAAGACAGCGGAGGAGTATGGGTATTTTCAGGAAATGCCGGAAATCAGATATGGAACAGGGACGGTAGAGCTGATATATACGTATATGTTTTCTGCAAAAGAGGATGCTTTCTGTAAAATTTCCTATCTGGTGAGTGGCGAAGGCAGAGTGGCAGTAACCATTCAGTATGATGCACTTGAACTGCCTGAGCTGCCGGAATATGGCCTGCGTTTTTTCATGGCTCCCGAATTTGACTGTCTGCGCTGGTACGGCCTGGGACCGGAGGAAACCTATTGTGACCGTTCATGCGGGGGCAGGCTTGGGGTCTGGGAAAACCGCGTGAAGGATAATCTGGCAGAGTATCTCAGACCGCAGGAGTGTGGCAATAAAACAGGGGTACGGTGGGCGGAGGTTACAGACTGCTCAGGCTATGGACTCCGGTTTATGGCTCCGGCGATGGAGTTTTCCGCGCTGCCGTATACGCCGCAGGAGCTGGAATGCGCGGGACATGGGAAGGATCTTCCAATGTCACATCATACAGTCGTCCGTGCCTGCTTAAAGCAAATGGGAGTGGGCGGCGATGACAGCTGGGGCGCCAAAACACATGAGGCGTATTGTATTCATCCGTCCAAAGGGGAGCATCTGGAATTTACCGTAATTCTGAAAGCGATTGGACCTGGAAAGGAATCAATCTGTTGATGGATCAGAATTTAACAACTTTACAGATATTGTTGGAAGAAGGGCGTGATCTGCTCCGGCGGACGGAAGGTTTTACAACGAAGGCCAGTCGTTATGCGCTGGTAAAAGAGATGGAGAAGGCGCAGCGGATTTTAGCAGGTGAAGTACAGACGGCATTTTCTCATAACCGTGAGTTTTTGTCTCCTGATGAGTGTGACCCTGCGGCGTTTTGTATGGAGCATTATACCTGTGCTCCAGGCTGGATGACGGAAGGCCAACAGGCGCAGGTTTATGGCCTTAGGCCTGCGCTTGCCTGGTTTCGGGAACAGGATGTCAGAAGGGATGCTGCGTCAGGGTTTTCACATGTTTTAAAGAGTCTGAACCAGCGGATGGAAGAGTTCCTGGAGTGGGAAGGAGGCGTTTCTTCAAAAGGGGAAAAGCAGCTTCTGATTCAGGTCTGGGAGAAGGCAAAAAAAGCCGCGGGATCCACAGGGGAAGAGCGATTATAGAAGCCTATGATCTGATGGGAGAGATGATTCATTCCAGACCGCTGGCAAGCGATACAGATGATGACTGCATCGGACTGTATTCTGTCTTAGGGCTGAGGCGGGTTCTTCAAAGCTTTGAGAAGGACCCGGAAAATGAGAAGGTCATGGAGCGTATAAAGGAAGAGGGAAACCGTTTCCATATGACGCAGCTGAAACGGGAATGGCGTTATCGTTATGATACTTCCCCTGGGGAATGTCCCTGGAATGCAAGCGGAAACGGCCTGAATTTCGCAGCACCTGCCGGGTGTCGATATGGAGTTCTGAGTTTCTTTTTTCCTGAGGAGGAAAAGGAGAGGGAGGTCTGTCCGGTTCGTCTGAAAGGAATTCATATACGAAGCGCCCAGGGAGAGGATTTCGGGGTTTTGGATGATGAAATTTCCATTGATCAAAGTAGCTGGCAGTCAGAACAGTTTCCACTTCCGGAGGGCAGCTATACGCTGAAATTTGATTATCAGATCGCCAGGAGGCTTCGCAAGGGAATTTGTGTCAGAATTGATTTTTATGATGCGGGGAACTGCCTCCTGGGATCCTGTGAGGACTGGTTTCAAAAAAAGAGCTGGCCGCAGGATGTGCGGCAATACAATCTTTCCATGCAATGCTGCGCTGTCCTGTATCTGATGACAGGTCAGGTAAGGTACGCCAGGCTTGCGAAGCTGGAAATGCTTTGTTTCCTGAATGATTTCTGCCAGGGTGCGGAGTACTGGATGGTCAAAAATGAGCGGCCCGAGGGGCTGGACTGTTATGGAGCTGTTCAGGGCGGCAGAAATTTATGCTCCGTGGCGTTTACCTATGGATTATTACGCCAGGCTGACGTGTTTTCAGAAGAGGAAAGACAGATTTTTCTTGAAATGATTGCATATCTGCTGTGTTATCTGCTGGACGAGCGGGACAGGAGTATGCTGACACTGTTTGAGGCGCAGCAAAACAGCGGAAACTGGCAGACGGACATGTGTATGGGTGTTGCCTGTATGATGAGTGTGCTGCCGGAGTTTCCGGATCGAAAGCGATGGTTTTACAGCGCGGTGCAGGTACTTCGCGGTCAGCTTCATTACACTCTGAATCCGGATGGCAGCTGGCCGGAGAGTATTCACTATCATTTTGCGGCGCTGGAGCGTTTTGCATTGCTGGGACTGCTTTTAAAAAATGAGACCGGGGAGGATCTGTACACGGGAGAGGAATTGCAGAAAATGTTCCTTTATCCGATGGATGTACAGACTCCGGGATATGCGTTTTTTAAGGGCCAGATCGGTACGCCGCCTTTTGGAGATCATATACTGAAGGAAAATGAATTTGCATTGTATGGCGCTTATATTCAGATGATGTACAGTCATTCTCCGCAGCTGGCGGCAAATATGTACGAGACCTGGCGGCGCAGCGGGAGAGGCAGGCTTGCACTCTGGGGAGAGAGTGTTTTGGGCCAGCTGCTTTTCTATCCGTCTGAGGAATGGGAGCGTTTGTATCTTTCAAGTGATTCACAGGCGAAAACGGCTGATGAAGGCTGTCTGTGTTCTACGGCTCAGTATCGGGACAGCGGAATATATGTGTTCCGCGGCGGAGCCTGGCCGGATAAGGTCAATTATCTGGCGGTCATGAGCAGCAGGCGGCCCATCCGGCATGGACACTGCGATCAGGGCTCTTTCATTTTATATCATGAAAATATTCCCCTGATTATGGACACCGGCATTGAGGGATATTTCGACGCCAGCATGCAGTGGCATCTTTGCAGTATGTCTCATGCGTGCCTGCAGTTTCCGGCAAGGGAAAAAGCAGCGTTGCCTGCAAATCTGCAAAGTATTAATCTGTCCGCCGGAAATTACAGCGCTTCATACGGACTTCTGGACGTGCCAATGACCAGCAGTGCTTCCAGAATCCGGACAGACGGATTGCAACAGGGAATGACAGTCACAGTCCGGCAAATCGGAGGAAACGGTGTACATACGAGAAGGTTTGATTTTTTCCCGGACAGCGGCGTATGTTCGGTAAAGGATACTGTGAGAAATTTTGAGGGACTTGTCACGGTTACCTATCCGCTGGCGGCCAGAGCAGTGCTGGTGGAGGGTACGCATGTTTCCTGCGAGGGTTATTACGGCAACCGTTTTTTCCTTGAACTGAACGGCGATATTTGCGATATTTCGGTGGAAAAAGGAAGGAGCGCCAGGTATTTTCCGACAGATGACAGTACGGCTACGGCCTGCATGCAATTTCTGCGGATCCGGGCAGAAACTGGCAGACCGCTTCAGGTTACGATTCATCCCGAGGATATTTCTTGGGTTATGTAAGATATTTTTTCAAAAAGGAGGTCAACATGAAATTTACAATCGACACAGAGGAGAACAAAGCTTATCTGAAGGAACTGGCGCAGGAACTTTTAAAGTTTGCGGTCCGTTTTCCGTCACCCGGCGGGAGCGCGTATTATCTGCATGACGATGGTTCGCCCTGGGTGGAGAAAACTCTGGACAATTATGAGACCTGCAGGATGGTGCACAGCTATTGTATCGGTTCATTCCTGGGTTTCCCTGGAAGCGAAGAGCTGGTGCGGGCGGGTTTGAAAAGTCTGAACGGTGAAATGCAGGACCATTTAAACGGCGGCTGGTTTACCAGTATTTATGCAGATGGCACAGGTGTGCCGGGCAAACTCTGTTATGCGCACGCCTTTGTAATTCTGGCAGCCTCAAGTGCCATGCTTGCCGGAATGGAGGGCGCGAGGGAGCTTTTTGACAAGGCTGTCGCAACGTTTGATCAGTATTATTGGGATGAGAAGGAAGGCTTAAGCCGGGATACCTGGAACGATGATTTCACAGTGCTGGATTCCTACCGTGGGGTCAATTCCAATATGCATACGGTGGAGGCGTTTCTGGCAGCCGCCGATGTGACAGGGGAGGAGAAGTATCGTATCCGGGCTGGCAGAGTGATCGATCATGTAGTGCAATGGTCTGCAGACAACAGCTGGCGGATCCCGGAACATTACACCTCCGACTGGATTCCGGATCTGGAATGCAACCGGGACAGGCCGGATGACCAGTTTAAGCCTTACGGCGCGACGCCCGGCCATGGAATTGAGTGGGCCAGGCTGATTACACAGTGGGCGCTCTCGACCTATACGGATCAGCCGGAGAAATACGGAAAATATGTAGAAGCGGCTGAAAATCTCTTCCTGCGCGCGGTGAAGGACGGTTGGTCTGTGGACGGCGCCAGGGGGATTGTCTATACGACTGACTGGAACGGAAAACCGGTTGTTCATGATCGGATGCAATGGACACTGGCGGAGGGAATCAACACGTCTGCTGTACTTTACAGAGTTACGGGAAAGCCGGAATATGCCGCGTATTATCATGATTTCCTGCAATATCTGGAGGAAGAGGTGCGGGACCATCAGTATGGCAACTGGATTCACCAACTGGATCAGCACAATCATAAGCTGGAAACTGTCTGGCCGGGAAAGCCGGATATCTATCACGCGCTGCAGTCCATGTTGATTCCATATCTGGATCCCGCGGTTTCAGTGGCTGTCGCGGTCAGGAACAGTATAACTGACAGTTCATTTTGAAAAGCCTTTTGAATACTTTTCCGAAACTTTTAAATTAAGCTTGTGAAAGAGGATAATTGCAATTATAATGATTGTAAAACAGGCGCAAGCGGGAAGGAATGGAGAGGCTGTGATGGAAAAGCGAAGATTGCCGATTGGAACTGACAATTTCATAAAACTACGTCAAAATAACCTTTATTACGTGGATAAGACCGGCCTGATCAGGGAATTGCTGGAAAGCTGGAGTGAAGTCACGCTTTTTACGCGGCCGCGGCGCTTCGGGAAGACTTTAAATACCAGTATGTTGAAGGCATTCTTTGAAATTGGAACAGATAAAAGATTTTTTGACGGGCTGGCTATCTCTCAGGAAAAAGAAATCTGTGAGCAATACCTGGGTAAGTTCCCGGTTATTTCCATTAGTTTAAAAACTGTGGATGCCGCAGATTATGACTCTGCCCGTTTGAGACTGTGGAATGTAATCAGGGAGGAAGCAGAGCGGTTTGCAGTTTTGCTTCAAAGTGAGCGTCTCGATGAACTGGATAAAGAGAATTTTACGCGTCTGAGAAAAGGGGAAGGTAATTTGGAGGAAAGCCTGTTGATGCTTTCCAGAATTCTTTGCAAGCATTACGATAAAAAGGTTATTATATTAATAGATGAATATGATGTTCCTCTGGACAGGGCTGCCAGGTATGAATATTATGACAGGATGATTATTCTGATCCGTACGATGTTCAGCGCGGTACTGAAGAGCAATGATTATTTACAGTTTGCGGTTCTTACCGGTTGTATGAGAATCTCAAAGGAAAGTCTTTTTTCGGATTTAAATAATCTGAAGGTATATTCAATTGTCGATAATCGTTTTGATGAGTGGTTTGGTTTTACTGACGCTGAAGTAAGGAAAATGTTGGACGACTATGAGCTGACAGAGTATTACGAGCAGACGAAGGAATGGTACGATGGTTATCGGATGGGTCAGCAGGATGTGTATTGTCCATGGGATGTGATTAACTGGTGTGACAAGCTAATCAACGATACCAATCACGATCCGGAAAATTTCTGGGCAAATACCAGCGGGGATGATCGCATTGTGCAGTTTGTGGATATGGCGGATGACGCCACAAAGAGAGAATTGGAGCGATTATCAGCTGGAGAAAGCATAGAGAAAAATCTGAAGCTCAATTTGACCTACAATGAGCTTGGCAGTAGTATCAACCATTTCTGGAGCGTTCTTTTCACCGCGGGATATCTGACACAGTGCGGGAAGAATGAATATGGAGAATACAAGCTCGTTATTCCCAATAAAGAGATTAATCATGTTTTTGACCAACAGATTAAGCGCTGTTTTTATCAAAAAATAGGCAGTAACCTGAAGACATTGTATAAAGCGTTTTCTGAGGGCAATGCGCAAACTGTAGAGGAACAACTGAATGCCAGCATGCAGGAGTCCATCAGTTTTATGGACGGAGGCAATTCAGATGAACAGAAAGAATCCTTTTATCATGGTCTTTTGCTGGGTATGCTTAAAGATCGAAGCGGCTGGAAAATCCGCTCCAATAGAGAAGCTGGTAATGGGCGAGCTGATATTATAGTGTCAGACCAGCTTCATAACAGCGGTTATATTATCGAGGTCAAATACGCAAAAGATGCGAAAAGTGAGCATGATAAGACTGCTCTTTCCAGGTGGTCGGATATCGCATTGAGGCAGATAGATTCGCAGGAGTATCATCAGTATTTTGAGGGTGAGGACGTCCAACATATTTTCAGGTATGGAATTGCGTTTTATAAAAAGATATGTGTGGTGAAAACACAATAAAGCGGCATATATTTTCAGTTTCGTCTCGCCCGATTCTCGTTCCTCCATTCTCTGGGGGAGACCCCATACACAGATTTAAAAGCTCTCGAGAAATGCAGTTGGTTTGGATAGCCGACTGCATTTCCTGTGTCTGCCACCGACATATCTGTCAGTTTTAAGAGTTCCGCCGCCTTTGTCATGCGGTAGGAGATGAGAAACTGCTGCGGGGACTTTCCCGTAGCTTCGTGAAATATCTTTCCGAAATAACTTCGGTTCAGGCCGCAGACCGCGGCAATCTCTTCCACAGTAATCGCATTCTGAAAATTCTGCTCAATGTAGGTGAGGGCTTCCTTGACGTAGAAGTCTCTGAGTGTGCTGCCCTGGTTTAAGCGCATGGAGCCGGAGGCGCGCATGAAAAAGTCGATAAAAAGATAGAGGTGACCGATCAGGTGAAAGGGGGATTCCTCCCGGTGTTCGACGATGTAGAGCATCTCGTTTTTCATCGCTTCGGCAGTATCCTTGCTGCGTGCTTTGAAGACGGGGTTGTCTGGACTTAAACCTGCCAGTTCCACGGATTCCTTGGCGCGCAGGCCGTCAAATTCCAGCCACGTGTATTCCCAGGGAAGATTGCGGTCAGCGATGTAGGTCGTGATCTGGCCGGGAAACAGCATGAAACCCTGGCCGCTTCTGATTTGGTAGGTGATGGTCTCGCCCCTGCTGTTGTCGGCGTAGAGGGTGCCGGTGCCGGAGAGGCAGTAATGGAAGAGATAGTGGTTTCTGGCAGCCGGACCGAAGGAGTGGGAAGGGTCGCACTGCTCCCTGCCGAACTGGTACAGGCCCAGGTCTACGAAGTTTTCACTGGGGAAGACGGAAAAAATCAGATTGCTCATTTAACACCTCCAGGTGAGCCATGCCAACTCAGTAGAATCCTAATGGGCAGAGACTCGAAAAATCAAAGATTTTTCGAGTTCGCTTCGCTCGTCAAATGAACAAAATCCCGTCTGTCCGCGCAAACGCGAAAGTCGCTCTTTTGTTCATTTTCCTCTGCCCTGTCCGGACATTATATACCAAAATGCGTCATGACTTCAAGTATAGAAGTAAAAAACGGCAAAAATCCATAAAATAACCGATATTCAGCCATTCATTGCAAGCATAATGACATGTTACAATGCGTTTATCAACCATGTTGAATCCCGGGAAATCAAAAATTAAAGGAGAAATGCTATGAAACCAGAGAGGGGTAAACGCGCGAGGCGATCCCTGGGGCTTGTGGCCGCAGGAGTTGTCCTGGCCGGATTTTCACTCACCGGCTGCGGCGGCAGTACGGAGAGTGAAAAAACCGTGATTGAGATCGTGCAGTACAAGCCCGAGGCGGCGGACTATTTTGAGGCGCTCGAGGATGAGTTTAACGCAACGCATGATGATATTGAGTTAAAAATCAGCTCGCCCAACGACGCCAGCACGATCTTAAAAACCCGTTTCATCCGGGAAGATTATCCGGATATCATCGGGATTGGCGGCGATATCAACTATTCCTATTATGTGGACGCCGGCATTCTGGCGGATGTTTCCGACTATGAGGGGCTTGCGGACGTCAACGAGGGGTATCTGGAGATTCTGGAGAACCTGGAATTTGTGCCGGTAGACGGAACCTACGGCGTCCCCTATGTGGCCAATGCGGCCGGTATCCTGTACAACGTTGACCTGTTCGAGGAGTATGGCTGGGAAATTCCGACTACATGGGATGAGTTGATTGCTTTGTGCGAAGAAATCTCCAGTGAAGGAATTTTACCGTTTTATTTCGGCTACAAGGATACCTGGACCTGTCTGGCACCCTGGAATGCTATCGCGGTGAGCCTGTGCGATGCGGATGTGACCAAACAGGTGAACCGCGGGGAGACGACTTTTACCAAAGAGTACCGAGAGACAGCGGAGAAATATCTGGCGCTTTTGCAGTACGGCGAGGACGGGCCTTTCGCCTATGGCTACAATGACGCCTGTACGGCCTTCGCCAGAGGACAGTCCGCCATGTATATGATCGGCAGCTATGCGGCGCCGCAGATTTTGTCGGTCAATCCGGATATGAACCTGGGCTCCTTTGTCCTTCCGGCCAACGATGACGCGGACGGCAACACACTCAACTCCGGCATTGATTTGATGTTCTGTGTGACGGAGGCCTGTGAAAATAAGGAAGCGGCCTATGAGGTACTGGATTTTCTCATGGAAAACGAAAATATCCAGCAGTACATAGACGATCAGACGGCCATCCCCTGCAAGAACGGCGACTTTACCTTATCGCCTATTCTGGACGGCATGGCGGACTATATCGAGTCCGGCAATATGACCGACTTCCAGGATCATTACTATCCGTCGGAAATGTCCGTGGACGCCATGCTGCAGACCTTCTTAATCGAGCAGGATGTGGATGCCTTCCTTGCGGATTTTGATACTGACTGGCAGCGGTATAACCGGGATATCATCCGCATGGTGCAGGATTACGAGGCCTCGCGGGAATAGGGAAAGGAGAGCGGATTAAAATGAAAAATGACAGAAAAGTAACCTTTTTACTGATCACCATCCCGATACTGGCGCTGTTTGTCTGCTTTAATACAATCCCGCTGATTCGCGGTGTGATTTACAGCTTTACCAATTTCAGAGGATACGGCAGCTATGACTGGGTTGGGCTGCGCAATTATATCGACCTGTTTTCGGACGCGAGAGTGGGAAAGTCCTATCTTTTTACCTTTAAGCTGGCGATTGTGACGACCA
Source organism: Lachnospiraceae bacterium (assembly GCA_021199495.1). Lineage (GTDB taxonomy): Bacteria > Bacillota > Clostridia > Lachnospirales > Lachnospiraceae > RGIG6307. Next base: position 41,006 of record JAJQHY010000087.1, read on the forward strand.
TTGTGGTCAATGTGGTGAGCCTTCTTCTGGCGCTGTGCTTAAACAGTAAAATCCGGGCGAAGAGCTTTTTTAGGGGCGCGTATTTTCTGCCCAATGTGTTAGGCTCTCTGGTGGTCGGCTATATTTTCAACTATTTCTTTACTTATATTTTGCCGGCCATTGGCAGTATGATTGGCAGCGAGGCGCTCAGCACCAGTATTTTGTCAAGAACCGGCACAGCATGGATCGGCATCAGCATCGTCTGCGCCTGGCAGTCCATTGCCATGAACACCATCATTTATATTTCGGGTCTGCAGACCGTGCCGGAGGATGTATATGAGGCGGGCGGCTTAGACGGCGCGACCGGCTGGAAGCAGTTTCGTTACCTGACCTTCCCGTTAATCATTCCTTTTTTCTCCATCAATATGGTGTTGTGTGTGAAAAACTTCCTGATGGTCTTTGACCAGATTGTGGCTTTGACCCAGGGAGGTCCGGCGCAGAGCACGGAGTCCATATCGTATCTGATTTATAATAACGGTATGTCGGGCGGCCAGTTCGGCTTCCAGAGCGCCAATGCGGTGGTCTTCTTCATTGTCATTGTGGTCATTTCCGTGACGCAGATGCGGATTACGTCGAGTAAGGAGGAGCAGTTATAATGAAAATCAGGCATAAAAGCAACTGGGGCGCCATGACGGTTCTGATACTGGGCCTCTCGACCATTATTTTCCCACTGTATATGACAGTGGTGATCGCTTTCAAACAGCCGTCGGAAATGACAAATTCGATCAGCGGGATTCTGTCCCTGCCCGCCTCCTGGAGTCTGCAGAATTTTAAGGAGGCGATGGAAATCACGGATTTCTGGCATTCTCTTTTTAACAGCCTGAAAATTACGGTTTTGACGGTGGTGCTGGCGGTGGTGCTGCACTCCCTGATGGGCTACGCGCTGGGCAGGAACAAAAAGAGCAGTAAATTTTATAACTTTGTCTATCTTTTCATCGTCAGCGGCATGTTTGTTCCCTTTGCCATTCTGATGATGCCGCTGGCCAAGCAGACGGCGGAAATGGGGCTGGACAACTGGTTCGGTGTCGTGCTATTGTATGTAGTGTTCTACATGCCGATGAATATTATGCTGTATTCAGGCTATCTGGTCAATATCCCGATCGCCCTGGAGGAGGCAGCCAGAGTGGACGGGGCTTCCACCTGGAGAACGTACTGGACGATTATTTTCCCGATCATGCGGCCCATGCACGCCACTGTGGCGGTTCTGACAGCTCTGTCCGTCTGGAATGACGTGATGACGCCTCTGGTGATTATGGCCGGCTCGGATGAAAATACGCTGCCGCTCGCACAGTTGAATTTCCAGTCGCAGTTTGGAACGAATTATAACTTGGCTTTCGCTTCCTATCTGCTGGCGCTGATCCCGATTCTGATTTTCTATGTGATCTGCCAGAAGCAGATTTTGAACGGAGTCGTGAACGGAGCAGTGAAGTAGGGCGGTATTGAAAATTATATCAAAGAGGGAATTGAAAACAACATGGCAATTATTTTTCAGGAAAAAGAACGGATTTTTACATTACAGACTTTACATACCACCTACCAGATGAAGGCGGATGCCCGCGGCGCGCTGCTCCATTTATATTATGGAAAGAAGGCGGCTGGGAGCCTGGATTATCTTTTAACCTTCCATGACAGGGCTTTTTCCGGAAATCCGGCGGATGTGGGCAATGACCGCACCTATTCCATGGATACGCTTCCTTTGGAATATCCGACGCTGGGTGTGGGAGACTACAGAAATCCGGCGCTTGTTTTAGAAAATGGCGACGGTACGGTCTGCGCGGACCTGCGGTACTGCTCACATGAAATCAGAAACGGCAAATATGCGCTTCAGGGTCTTCCGGCGGTGTTTGCCGGTGAGGAGGAGGCACAGACGCTCTCCATTCTGCTGAAGGATTCTGTGAGCGGTGTCTGCGTGGAGTTATTATATGGAGTGTTGGAACGGGAGGATATTATTACCCGTGCAGCAGTGATCACAAACGCGGGAAAGGACACCGTAATCATACAGAAAGCGGCGTCCGCCTGCCTGGACTTCCTTTACGGGGAGTATGAACTGATCAGTTTTTATGGCAGGCATGCCATGGAACGGAGCGTGCAGCGCATGCCGGTAGGGCATGGCAGTTTTTCTGTCGGCAGCAGGCGGGGAACTTCCTCCCATCAGTACAACCCGGGTGTGATTCTGACCGGAAAGCATACCACGGAGGAGCAGGGCGGCTGCTATGGCCTTCTGTTTGCGTACAGCGGTAATTTCAGCTGTGAGGCGGAGAAGGACCAGTTTGATCAGACCAGAGTGCTGATGGGACTGGGGACGGATTTTCTGCGCTATCCATTGCAGCCGGGAGAGTGCTTTACTGTGCCGGAGACGATTATGTGCTATTCTGATCAGGGATTGGGAGAGCTGTCCCGTCATTATCATGACTGTATCCGTCATCATATCTGCCGCGGCAAATATGCGAAGGAGACCCGGCCGCTTTTATTAAACAGCTGGGAGGGTGCTTATTTTCACTTTACGGGAGAGACGATTGTAAATCTTGCCAGAGAGGCGAAGCCGCTGGGGATTGACATGGTGGTCATGGACGACGGCTGGTTTGGAAAGCGGGATAATGACTTTAGCGGCCTGGGCGACTGGCAGGCCAACGAGGAAAAGCTTCAGATGTCGCTGGGCGAGTTGGTCAAGCGGGTCAATGACGAGGGCGTGCGCTTTGGAATCTGGATGGAGCCGGAGATGGTCTCTGAGGACAGTGACCTGTACCGGGCGCACCCGGACTGGGCGTTATGCTTCCCCGGCAGAGAGGCGGTCAGAGGAAGATACCAGCTGGTGCTGGATTTCTCCCGGGAGGATGTCCGGGAGGCGGTATTTACACAGGTCTGTGAGGTGCTGGATTCTGGGAATATTGAATATCTGAAGTGGGATTTTAACCGCAGTATTGCGGACATCGCTTCCGCGCAGCGTGTGCCGGGGAAGGTTACGTATGATTATATTCTGGGACTTTATGATTTTCTGGAAAAACTTTCGGCCCGGTATCCGGAGCTTCTGATCGAGGGCTGCAGCGGGGGAGGCGGACGTTTTGATGCGGGGATGCTTTATTATACGCCGCAGATCTGGTGCAGTGACAATACGGATGCTGCGGACAGGGCTTTTATCCAGTACGGCACATCCTTCTTTTATCCGGCCTGCACGATGGGCGCGCATGTCTCAGCTGTGCCGAACCACCAGACGGGACGGACAACGAGCCTTCAAACCCGCGGCGTCACGGCCATGGCAGGAACCTATGGCTTTGAACTGAATCCGGCGCTGCTGACAGACGCGGAGAAGGAGGAAGTAAAAGAGCAGGTCCAGACCTTTAAAAGGGTGGAAGAGCTGGTCAGAAACGGGGATTATTATCGTCTGAGTGATCCGTATGAGGAGGCGTTTGCGGCCTGGGCGTTTGTGTCAAAAGAGAAAGACCGGGCGCTTTTAAGTGTGGTTATGCTTGAAAAGCACGCCAATATGCCGGTTTCGTATGTCAGGCTGAGGGGGCTTTTGCCGGAAGAGATGTATGAGAATACGGCGGACGGCAGGGTGTATACGGGGTCCGCGCTGATGGAGGCGGGGATTGCGCTGCCACTGAAGATGGGGGAGTATCAGAGTTTTATGATGGAGTTTTGCAGGGGAGATAAATAGCAATTAAGGGTCGTGATAAATGCAGAAACTGTTTCGCTCATGCTGTGCGTAGCTGAGATAGGAAATCTCCGATTTCCGTAATCGAAGCTATACCTTGTGTAGGGCATTCCGATGAGCCTATGGGCGTGACAATCGTGTTCGGGTGTGGCCTCCACGATTGTCAATAGTCTCATCTCCATCGCACAAAAATCGCTCGACAGTATCTGCATTCACCACTCGGTATTGCAATTTATATCCGTAAATTAAGGGGGTTACAGCATGACTGAGAAAAGCATACACAGCCAAAATACTATTTTAATACAGAAAGCGTCTTACATTTATGCACAAATACAGGGAGCGTTGTCAGAGAAACTGATGAAAAGTCCGCACCGCAGGGTCGTTGTCGGTATCAGCGGCGGTTCGGGCTCGGGTAAGACGAGCATCGCGGCGCTGTTAAAGGAAATGCTGGAAGCGGATGGGATGGGCTGTTATGTGCTGGCGGGGGATGACTATCCGCACAGACTTCCGAAGTACAATGACGCGGAGCGGCTGCGTATTTACAGGGCATACGGCCTGTGCGGTATGGTGGACGGCGGCGTTTATACACCGGAGCGTTTTGCCGCCTTGCAGCAGTGGCAGCTAAAGGGCGAGGACGCGGACTTTGCGCACGCAGGGAAGAACCTCTGGTTCTGGAATTATCTGGACGCGGGCCGAAAGGGACTGGCAGCGTATCTGGGCTCTCCCAGGGAACTGGATTTTCAGAAGGTGGAGTCTGTCCTTGCCAGCTTTCATGCCGGAGAGAATACGATCTGGCTTAAGAAAATGGGGCGCGAGGAAACGGAGGTCTGGTATGAGAAAACGGATTTTCGCGGCGTTTCCGTTCTGCTGCTGGAGTGGACACATGCGAACAGTCCCTGCTTTCAGGGTGTGGACTTATCCATTTACCTCGACAGCACGCCTCAGGAAACACTGGCGCGCCGCATGGAGAGAAACCGCGACAGCGGAATTGACAGTCCCTTCACGGCCATGGTGCTGGAGATTGAGCAGGGGCAGCTGAAGGAGCAGGCAAAAACAGTGGATTTCGTATTTTCCGATCTGGTGGACAACGGCCCCATGCTGAACGCCTACCCGGACAGTATGGGCGGGAAGCTGGCTGATATCGCAAAGCTTTTAAAATCTCAGGAGTGGCTGACTGCCTTTCAGTCCTTTTATATTCTGCCGAGTCTCTATCACTCGGACCTGGACCGCGGTTTTTCGGTGATCGATTATGGCCTGAATGAGGAGTACGCCGGACGACAGGACTTAGAGGAGATCAAGCGCCTGGGGATTGACCTGAAGCTGGATTTTATCTTAAATCATGCCTCGGTGAATTCGCCGCAGTTTCAGGATTTATTACAGAACGGAGAGGATTCTCAGTACCGGGATTTTTTCATTGACTGGAACCGCTTCTGGGACGGCTGCGGAGATCTGGCGCCGGAAGGGTATATTTATCCGCGTCAAGAGCTGCTGAAAGACATGTTTTTCAGAAAGCCGGGCCTGCCACTTTTAATGGTACCATTTCCGGACGGCAGAAAGGTTCCCTACTGGAATACCTTTTATCAGGAAATCAGGCCGGATGGCAGTTTTTTGGGTCAGATGGATTTAAATATCAACTCTCCGCTGGTGTGGGAGTTTTATGAGGATACGTTAAAGACGCTGGCCGGATACGGGGCGAAGATTGTAAGGCTGGATGCCTTTGCCTACGCGGATAAGCGCCCCGGAGCCAAAAACTTCCTGAATGAGCCGGGTACATGGGAGGTCCTCACGCGTGTGCAGAAGATCGCGGACAGGTACGGGCTTACTTTGCTTCCCGAGATTCACGCTGGCTATGAGGAGAAAATCTATCAGGTGCTGGCAGATAAGGGATATATGACCTACGACTTTTTCCTGCCGGGTCTGATTCTGGACGCTTTTGAACAAAGAAGTGGCGAGGTATTGATTCGCTGGGCGAAGGAAGTGTATTCTGAAAAAATACGGACAGTCAGCATGTTGGGCTGCCATGACGGGATCCCGCTGCTGGATTTAAAAGGACTTCTTCCTGAGGAACGGATACAGAGTCTGATTAACACCGTGGTGAGCCGCGGCGGCTATGTGAAAAATCTTCACGGCCAGAAAAACGTCTATTATCAGGTCAACGCCACCTATTACAGCGCCCTGGGCGAGGACGATGACAGGCTGCTGCTCGCCAGAGCCCTGCAGCTGTTCATGCCAGGGAAACCACAGATCTGGTATCTGGACATCTTTGCCGGCAAAAATGACCACGAGGCAGTGGAGCGGGCCGGCGCCGGTGGTCACAAGGAGATCAACCGCACCAACCTGACTGCGGAGCAGATCAGGGAGAAAATGCGGCTGCCCGTGGTGACAAAACAGCTGGAAATGCTGCGCTTCCGCAATACATTCCCGGCCTTCGGCTTTGACGCCGGGATGGAGGCGTCGATCGGCGGCAGCAGCCGGAACCTTCTAACGATCAGCTGGGAACTGCGGGGATGTAAGGCAGTCTTGACGGCGGATTTTTCGGACTGTTCCTTCCAGATTAAGGCTTTCGACGGGGAAGGCGAGAGAGTGGTGATGGAGAATCTGATGGGCAGGGCGCAGTGATAAAAGCAATATTGTGAAGTGTAAAGAGGCTCCCGGATGATCCGGGAGCCTCTTTTAGATATTAAAGTCTAAGTCAATTATGATTTACTAATTTATAATTGACTTCTCTAAGATCACGAAAAATGGTAGAGTCGGGAAGTCATAATTTTCAAAATCCATCGAATCAAATTCCAAAATCCGCGACTTACAAGTGAAAGCTTTCAAGGAGGTGCGCATTGCAATATACGGAAATACAAAGGCATACGGAATACATATTCCGCGCGGCCCTGCAAAAATGTGGCCATCTGCAGGACGCGGAGGATCTGACGCAGGAGGTTCTGCTCGCGGCCCTGACCTGTTCTGGTGAGATCGCAAATGTCAGACAGTGGATGTCGGCAGTGTTAAACAATAAGTATTACGATATGCTGCGGAGAAAGTATCAGCTGCCGACGGTCAGTATTGCTCTTGTATCCGGGGCAGCGGAGCCTTATTACGAACCGCAGGATGAGGAGCGGCTGAATGCGGAGCAGGTGCGCAGAGAGGTGGCGTATCTTGCAGGAAAATACCGCGAGGTAATCGTGCGGCATTATCTGTACGGGGAAAAGGTGGACGAGATTGCCTTAAAGCTTGGTATCCCGAAGGGAACCGTATTATCCCGCCTGTCTGTCGGCAGAGAGCAGATGAAGAAAGGATTGGATTCGATGGAATATTATGAAAACTTAAGTTATGAGCCGGAGCGGCTTGAGGTAAGCTGTAATGGGAGAGAGGGGCTGAAGGGTGAGCCGGGATCACTTGTTGAGGGTGACCTGATGAAGCAGAATATTCTGATTGCCGCATATCAGAGACCGCGGACAGGCGTGGAGATCGCCAGAGCGCTCGGAATTCCCACCGCCTATATTGAGAGAGCGCTTGAGGATCTGACGGTTTCCCAGCTGATGAGAAGGATCGGAAACCGGTATGTGACGGATTTCATGATCACAGCGCCGGAAGAACTGGAACGGTGTCTGGATGCGCAAATAGAACTGACGCAGGCTTTATATCCGAAATTATTGTTTCTTGTCAGAGAATTTCTGGAGTCAATTCGAGGGGAAGCTTGTGTGATCAGGCTCACAGAGGAAAAGAGGAAGAAGCTGGAATATTATTTCATTCTTCATCTGTTCTCCAATGCGTTATATCAGGCTGTCAGCGAAATCATCCCATTTCAGGAAGTGCATCCAGTCCGGCCGGACGGCGGAAACTGGATCGCGTCCGGGTACAGATACCCGCTGCAGTTTGATTTTGAGCAGTATCGTGTCGCGAAATACAGTTACGCAGGGGATCGCAGAGTGAGCTGGGAGCATGTTCTGGGGGCAAGGCGCCTGGAGCTTCACATTTATGATACGCAGCCTGATTTAAACAAATACAGTCATGGTCCGGTTCCCATGAGCGATGGTGATCTGGCAAAGCTGCTGTACGTGATACAGAAGGAGGTTCCTATCGAGGATACAGGGCTGGACGCCATGCTGCTGTTAAATATTCCACATCTGATTGCGTGCGGCGTCCTGTCAGGGGATCAGAAAAGGCCAGAGGTCGCGCTGCCGCTGTTAAGTTCGGAGGGATATGCTGCCCTTGAACGGATTTGTCTGGAACATACGAAAAAGATGGCGCTGCTTTTTGAGGAGCGCCTGCCGGAATATCTGCCAAAGATGAAAATCGAAATTCCAGGGCATCTGGAGGGAAGAGTGGCCGGTTTCAGGCAGTATGTCTGGTATTCCATTCCCATGATATTTATGAAGAGAGCGGTGGAATGCGGGGATTTCGATGCAGAGAATGCGGTGCCGCCGATGGTGCTTGTGGTGGATGGCGCTATTGTGAAACCTTTCCAGGAACTGAGTTAAAAATATTGCGGTTTATGAAAATGCAAGGTATAATAATCAGAAACGAATGGCAGAAGAGGTAGTCCTGACAGGAGGAGAATAAAAATGGAATGTGCCATATTAAGTAGTGATAGGGAATATACTTATTTTTCATTTCGGGATCAGACAATACGCTTCAGAACTTCTCGCCATTTGGAGCGATACACAGAGATTTTGGAATGGGATGCGGGTTATATTGTTGTAATGGCAAAGTATGAAACTGTTCCGGAAATGGAAGATTATATTGACTTGATTCCGATATTGGAGGATCTGTATATTAATGTGGATGAGTTTTTAGCACCGATTCAGAAAGTGAGGGTTCAATATGAATGATATTCAAAAAGTAGCGGATGAAGCTGACATGATTATTTCAGGCTACGCATTTACCAGGACTGGTGATAAAATTCGCGTTCTGAATCTAAATAATACCAGCAGGGCGGCAGTATTGACTATAGATGGAGAGGTCCTGGAGGCAAGTATGCCAGACATAGAATTAACAATCGTAACCAGATACTATGTTGAAAATCGTGAATTTATGGAGGTGCAGGGTGCCGAAATATTATCAGTATAAAGTATGTGGATATTATCTGTATTTTACTACGGCTTGCATAATTGAGGCTATGCACGTTCATGCAAGCGATAAAAAACTGACGCAACAGGGATCTGCCAAATTTTTTGTTAAGGCTGATGGAGAAACAACTGTTGAAAACAGAGGTGTACTAACGGATCACGAGATAAATGAGATAAGAAAATTTATAAAAATCCATTATTTGGAAATGTTCAGCAGATGGTCTGTTGTAAGTGACAATGGGTTCTATGGGGAATAAGTACATATATGAAATGATAGGAGAAAGGCTGAATTATGAATTATTGCAACATCAAAAAAACCGACATCGCCGACGGTCCCGGCGTGCGGGTTTCGCTCTTTGTGTCCGGCTGCACGCACCACTGTCCGGGCTGTTTTCAGCCAGAGACCTGGAATTTCGACTATGGACAGCCGTTCACAGCGGATACGGAGAGGGGGTTATCAGAGGCACTTGCGCCGGATTATATTGCGGGATTGACGTTGTTGGGCGGCGAGCCCTTTGAACCGGATAATCAGCGGGCGCTTCTGCCTTTTCTTAAGGAAGTGCGGGCAACGTTACCGGGGAAGACAATCTGGGCTTACAGCGGATATGAGCTGGAGGAGCTGGCAGGCTGGGCTGCGGGAACCGGTAGGGCGCGGTGCGAGGCGACGGATGAGATGCTTTCCCTGATCGACGTATTGGTGGACGGGGAGTTCAAACAGGAGCGGAAAAATATCTCCCTGCTGTTCCGCGGCTCGGAGAACCAGCGGCTGATCGATGTAAAAAAGACGCTGGAACAGAGCAGCGTTATACTGTGGAGTGCGTGAGGATAAGCGGTATCCGGGAAAATGAAGGTGAGGTTTTACTATGAATCAGCAGAGTATTATACAGAACAAAGCTCTTTATGAGCGGGCTTCGGCGTTTGAGTTTTTGCCGCCTATCAAAGTTGGGGGCGGCTGGGGCTCAAAGGAAGAACCTGTGGAGTTTGCGCCGCTTGAGTATCTGGAAAACGGCGATATCATTGTACGGATAAAGGCGGCTGGCGCAAAAGAGGTGGTCATGACTTCCTCGGGCATCACGAACTGGCACTTTCAGATTCCCATGCAGGAAATATTTGAAGGCGTATTTGAGGCTGTAATTCCGGCGGACATGGGTATGTATGGCAATATTACCCTGACCTTTCTGGCGGACGGGACGGAGTGCTTCAATCCCTCAATTCCTTCGCAGTATTACGGGTACCGTCTGCTGAACTGTATTGAGATTCCGGATCCGGAGACGCCCTATATTGAGGTCAGGGATGTTCCGCATGGCGCGGTTACGCAGGAGCTTTTCTGGTCGGAGAGCGTGAAGCAGTGGCTTCGCTGCATGGTTTATACTCCGCCGATGTATCATGAGGGCGGTGAGTACCCGGTGCTTTATCTGCAGCATGGAGCCGGAGAGAACGAGACCTGCTGGACGCAGAACGGGAAGCTGCCGCATATCCTGGACAATTGTATCGCGGAGGGAAAAGCACGCCCCTTCATTGTGGTGATGAATCATGGAATGATGAGGCGCCCCGGTGAGAACGGCATCAATGATTTTGCCGGGATTGAGGGAATTATTACAGAGGATTGCCGTCATTATATCGAGAGCCGGTACCGGGTCAAAAAGGATAAGTGGAACAGAGCTATTGCGGGTCTGTCGCTCGGTTCCATGCAGGCCTGTTACATAGGGATGCGTCATCCGGACCTTTATGGCAGCATCGGCACCTTTACGTTCATGCGCTGCCGTGACAAGGCTCCGAAATTTGAGGACAATCCGCACCTGGATATTCTGAAGGATAAGGAGCGGTTTGGCAGTGAATATAAGCTGTTTTTCCGCAGCATCGGCGGCAGGGAACGTACCTGGCAGGAATTCGAGGAGGATGATGCTTTCCTGAGCAAATACGGGATCGATCAGCTGCCGGGATATCGTCGTTTTGTTTTTCCAAATGAGAATCATAACTGGAACTGCTGGAGAAGAGCGCTCTATTTCTTCACGCAGGAAGTGTTTCAGGATGCGGACTGACCGCTTTAAAAGAGCTGCAGGGAGGCAAAAATCTGCAGGTCATTTCAGAACGTAACAACAGCAAAACGGAGACTGGAATTTAACATATGGACATTATAAAAACACTTGCACAGGAACTGGAAATCCGCACATCGCAGGCCGAGGCCGCGGTCAGACTGATCGACGAGGGCAATACGATTCCCTTCATCGCCAGATACCGCAAGGAAGCCACCGGCTCCTTAAACGATGAGGTGCTGCGCAAGCTGTCAGAACGGCTTACTTATCTGCGCAATCTGGAGGAGAAAAAACAGCAGGTACTTTCCACCATTGAGGAGCAGGGGAAGCTGACACCGGAGTTAAAAAAGCAGATTGAGGAAGCACAGACCCTGGTGGCGGTTGAGGACTTGTACCGGCCCTACCGGCCGAAGCGCCGCACCCGCGCGACCATTGCAAAGGAGAAGGGACTGGAGCCGCTTGCCAACCTGATTTTGCTGCAGATGGTAAACCGGCCGCTGGAAACGGAGGCAAAGGCCTTTCTTTCGGAGGAAAAGGGTGTACTGACCGCGGAGGAAGCCATTGCCGGATCCTGTGATATTCTGGCGGAGATGATTTCGGATGAGGCGGAATTGCGCGCGCACATCCGGGATCTGACCATGCGGGAAGGGCTGATTGTCAGCGAGGCGAAGGATGAAAAAGTGCAGTCGGTCTATGAGATGTATTATCATTTCACGGAGCCGGTCTCAAAGATTGCCGGGCACCGGATTCTTGCCTTAAACCGTGGAGAAAAGGAAAAGCTTCTGACGGTCAGCATTGAGGCGCCTGAGGAACGAATCCTGCAGTATCTGGAAAGACGGGTGATTGTGCGGGAGAACCCATACACGACACCAGTGTTGAAGGCAACCGTGCAGGACGCGTATAACCGCCTGATTAAACCGGCAATTGAGCGTGAAATCCGCTCCTCTTTAACGGAAAAAGCGGAGGATGGCGCTATATCCGTCTTTGGCAAAAACTTAGAACAGCTTTTGATGCAGCCGCCGATTGCCGGCCAGGTGGTCTTGGGTTGGGATCCGGCCTTCCGCACCGGCTGTAAGCTGGCGGTGGTGGACGCGACGGGCAAGGTACTTGACACGGCTGTCGTTTATCCGACCGCGCCGACCAATGAATACAAAATCCGTGCGGCCAAGGATACGGTGAAAAAGCTGATTGCGAAATACGGCGTTACTCTGATTTCCGTGGGAAATGGCACCGCGTCCAGGGAATCTGAGCAGATTATCGTGGAAATATTAAAGGAAATCCCGCAGAAGGTGGCATATGTGATCACCAATGAAGCGGGAGCCTCGGTGTATTCCGCGAGCGCTCTGGCGACGGAGGAGTTTCCGCAGTTTGATGTGGGACAGCGCAGCGCGGCTTCCATCGCCCGCCGCGTGCAGGATCCGTTAGCGGAGTTAGTCAAAATCGATCCGAAGTCCATCGGCGTCGGACAGTATCAGCATGATATGAATCAGAAAAAGCTGGGGGAAGCCTTGGATGGTGTGGTGGAGGACTGCGTCAACCGGGTCGGCGTCGATTTGAATACAGCTTCCGCGCCCCTGATGGAGCATATTTCCGGCATCACGAAGACGATTGCCGCCAATATCGTCGCCTACCGGGAGGAGCATGGCCGCTTTCAAAGCCGCCGGGAGCTTTTGAAGGTGCCGAAGCTCGGACCGAAGGCATACGAGCAGTGCGCGGGTTTCATGCGCATTACCGGAGGCACGGAACCACTCGATGCGACCGGGATTCATCCGGAGAGCTACGAGGCGGCGGAGAAGCTTTTGCAGACTCTGGGCATGACCAAAAAAGACTTTGTCGTGCAGGGCGCAGGGTCGATTCTGATCAGGGATTATAAGCAGATGGCACAGAAGCTCGGAGTCGGAGAGCCTACGCTGCGCGACATCGTCAAAGAGCTGTGCAGCCCGGGCCGCGACCCGCGCGAGGATCTGCCGCTGCCGATCCTTCGCACCGACGTCCTGGAAATGAAGGACTTAAAAGAGGGCATGATCCTGAAAGGAACGGTCCGCAATGTCATTGATTTCGGTGTGTTCGTGGACATTGGGGTGCACCAGGACGGCCTGGTGCATATTTCGCAGCTCACCGACAAAAAGTTTGTAAAGCACCCGCTGGAGGTGGTGAGTGTAGGAGATGTCGTGGACGTGAAGGTGCTTAGCGTCGATCTCCAGAAAAAACGGATCAGCCTGACCATGCGGCTGTAAAAGAATACATACAAAAAGAACCGGTCAATCCGCGCAAGCGAATCAGCCGGTTCTTTTTAGATAGGACTTATACCTCTGCGATCAGCTCCACTTCGCAGAGCACATTCTTTGGAAGCGTCTTGACCGCGACGCAGGAGCGCGCCGGTTTCTCGGTAAAGTACCGGGCATAGACCTCATTAAAGGCTGCAAAGTCGCCCATGTCAGCCAGAAAACAGGTCGTCTTGACAGTCTTTTCATAGGAGCTGCCCGCGGCGTCAAGAAGCGCGCCCAGGTTTTTCATGACCTGCTCGGCCTGCTCTTCAATGGTGGTGCCGACGACGGCGCCGGTTTTGGGATCAAGCGGCACCTGGCCGGAAGTAAACAGCAGATCGCCGGTGATGTAGGCCTGGGAGTAGGGGCCGATGGCGGCCGGTGCATTTTCGGTGGAAATTTTTTTCATGTGAAGTTACCTCTTTTCTTAAAAATGACTTTTTAAATTCTTGCGCTTATTATACATTTTTTCAGCGGTCATGGCAATACAAAAGACGGAGAAACACCTGCCAGAAGGAAACCGCTGTGCGGAGAAATATTTGTGCGGTGTAAATATGCACAGTGCATTTCTCCCGACGGTCTGGCGACATGTCAGAATACTGACACAGATGTCATATGAAGCTGACAGAAAAGTTTTCAGAAAATGATGTGGATAACTTTGTGGATAGTGTGGAAAAATTCATTTGTGTCTCCAAAGTCTGACACCGAAACTGACGCGGAAAAAGTGAATAAAACAGGCGTTTTTTTGTCCGACAGCTCTGTCATTCAGAAAAAATTAAGAGATTTTAAGGGAATTCCTCGTTGACCTGAATGCACAAGGGCATTATAGTAGGGACAGGCAAAAAGTTTGAATTTTCTGTAAAAGAGGCAATATGGGAAAAATATTAAAAATTTTTCTGGCAGTCGTGATCTGCATACTTGGGGTTTCGTTGGCCAGGGAAGTGGTGACAGATTCCGATACACAGATTCCGGTCATCAGTGATCTGCTTTGGTCCATTCATCTGAATACGGAGGAAAAGGAAGTCAGTATTGATGCGGAGCCGTTTTATGAGATCGAGGATACGCCGCTCTTTCGCGAGGATGAGGCAGTCCTGGAGAATCAGGTCGTCAGCCTTTCCTATGAAGGGGACAGCTTTACTTCGGTCAGCCTGCAGATTTCGCAGGTGAACCTGGCAGTCGGAATGGCGTCTGAGAACACCCTATATGCGGAAACGGAGGAGGTTTCGAGATATCAGGCGTATGTGGAGGAGGAGACCCTCTATATTGTAATAGAAGGAACGCTCTCCGCGCAGAACGCTGTACAGGGGGAAAGCGTGCTTCCGCAGGTGACCATTCTTCTGCCGTCGGGTTTTGCACTGACGGAGGGAGAGATGGAGCTGGAGGTTCTGGCGGGAAACGCGGTGCTTCAGAATCTGACGTTAAGTGCGCTGGAGATAACGCTGAATGCCGGAGCCATAAGTATAGATGGTTTGAGCACAGGACAGTTTGCAGTCACGATGCTGGCTGGAAGCGTTACGGGACAGAATCTGACGGTTGCAGAATCCGCTTTATTCACAATGTCCGCCGGCAGCATGTCGCTTACCGGGGATCTGTCCACCGAAGTGGCTGCTGAGGTGACGGCTGGAAATCTGTCGCTTTCCCTGGAGCAGCCGTATGAAAGCTATGATTGTGAGGTTACCTGTGCCGCTGGCAGTGTGACTGTGGCGGGAGAAGCCTACAGCGGGCTGACAGCCTCAGAGACGATACGGCATGGAGGTGCGAACACGCTGACGGTCAACTGCTCTGTCGGTGTGGTGGATGTGGAGTTTGCAGGGGAGGAATTATAGGGATCGTTGACAGGTTGAGAGCCAGCATTCTATGTGTGTTATCTGCGGATACAGAAGCCATGCAGTATATTTTCAATCATGATAATCAAAAAAGGCGGATCAGTACTGACTGACCCGCCTTTTTGGGGAGGTGAAATCCTGATAACTTATTTAATCTGAAAGAAAAATCCTGCTTTTTTTAATACCGGTCGCAGGGCACTGTATACTACAACGACCACTACGGTGCCGACCACGGCGTTGATGGCAGTGGCTCCGGCCGACCAGGTGGCGAAGATCTTGGCCACGTCGCTGGGAACGCCCAGCACATAATTTTTGTAGAAATATCCGACGATGGGGTCAGCGATCACGTTAAAGCCAAGAGAGGCGATGCTGGCGATCAGGCTCCATTTTACAACGTATTTTTTCGGATGATCCTCTGTGATGTGGGCGATTTTGTGTGCGACAAAGCCGGCAATCAGGCCGATGCAGAACTTCAGAATAAAGGTTTTGGGCGCACTGGTGACGTAAGTGGGATCCATCAGATCGGCGATGGTCATACCGATGGAACCGGCCAGTCCTCCGTACACGCCGCCCAGTAAAAGGGCCGCCAGCACGCAGAAGGCGTTGCCGATATGCAGAGCGGTGGTGCCGCCGGGTACCGGGATGGGAATTTTGATGTAGGTAAATGCCACGTAGCAGAGGGCTGCCATCAGACCGGTGATGACGACTTTGGTAATTGCGTTGTCTTTCATAATAGTTGATCTCCTCCTTTATTTCAGAAGTCCACATCCGCAGCTTTTGTTGTTATAGTTTGCCGCGCTCATTTCCTGGATGGCTTCTTCTGTGTTTCTGTTTTTTTCAGTATACCGGAAACCGGCATTTTAAAAAGAACCAAAAATAATATTTTGAAGCAGACCAGTTGCAAACCGGCAGGCAGCATGCTCCATACCAGTTGATCTGTCGCTGATTTGAATATTGTTGGGAAGCAGCCGGATTGTGCGTATTATATTTTGCGGCCGTCGCTCTGTTTTTGGCGGTGAAGAGGTTATTTTTCCCTCCGAAGGTAAATACTAAAGTGAAATATTTCTGCCTGTGCGGCTGGTTTTTCCTGATGAACGCAGGCAGAAAAATTGACAGGTGCGCGGCTGATACGCCGCGGGGAGGAAAGCATGGACAAGCAGATTTATATACAGTTAAGGCAGCACAGCGCGGTGCGGGAGGGCAGAGTGGCCCTAAAGGATCTGGGGGAGGTCTTTTCGGATAAGCCCGAGTGGGCCGCTAAAGCGAAAGCGATGACGGTATGCAGCCTGCAAAAGCCGGGTGACAGAGCGGTTTTAAGCAGTCTTTATCTGATTGAAAAAATCAAAAATCAGCTGCCGGACTGTGAGGTGGTCAATCTCGGGGAGACGGACGTGATTGTGGAATGGGAAATGCAACGGCGGTCCAATGTATGTAAGCTCCTCTTTGTCTGCCTGATTGTCTTCTTCGGCACGGCCTTCACCATCATGGCGTTTCACAATGATGTGGACATCCGGGGCGTGTTTGAGCAGATTTATCTTCTCAGTGGGGAAGCATCGCCGGATGGAGCGGGCCTTCTGGAAATTTCATATTGTATCGGCCTTTTCGTGGGGATCACTGTCTTTTTCAATCATCTGGGCAGGAGAAAGCTAAAAAGCGATCCGACACCGGTGCAGGTGTCGATGTATACCTATGAGCAGAATGTGAATCAGTCCATCTTAAACGCGGCGGACAGAGAGGGGGAGGCACACAGTGCTCAGTAAGGTTCTGATTATACTGGTGGGCGTCAGTGCGGGAGCGCTCACCAGCTGCGGCGTAACCGGCGTGCTGATGGCAGTGGGACTGACGCCGCGCTTTATCGGCCGCGTGCACGAGGCCAGACATATTTACCTCTTTGAATCCATGATCATCTGGGGCAGCGCGGCGGGCGGCGTTCTTGGCGTTCATTACGATGCGCTTGCCGGTATTCTTGGAACACTGCCCGGCAGGATTCTGCAGGTTTTTTATGGTTTTTTTGCCGGCATATTCGTGGGGAGTCTTGCCATTGCCATCGCGGAAATGCTGGATGTTTTCCCTGTCTTTACCCGCCGCATGCGCCTGGAGAGGGGACTGCCGTATGTGCTGCTGGCCGCCGCATTGGGCAAGAGCGTCGGGGCGTTTCTGTACTTTTATTTATAGAACTGTTCGCATCAGCAGGACATGTCTCTTGGCTGGATCATAAAACTTTCGCAAACGTGAGCAGGGACAGGAGAATACTGTCGAGCGAATTCCGCGATGAGCATGAGCGAAACAGATTTCTCCTGTCCCTGCGGGCCTTTGCTGTGCGGGCTCTGAGCACGAATTTCATTACAGTTGCAATTTAGAAAGAAAATTGCTATAATATCGAAATGAATGTGCAAAAATACCTGCCAACAATATGCCGGTTTAAACAGTGACGCCGGAGAGGACCTTCTATGAAACGGATTTTGGAGGACATCAGAACACAGAGCTTTTCACAGATTTATGTGCTCTATGGCAAGGAAGACTATCTGCGAAAACAATACAGAGACAGACTCCTCACTGCCCTGCTTGACGGCGGTGATTCCATGAATTATACCTGCGTGCAGGGAAAGGATTACAATCTGCCGGCTTTGATTGACATGGCGGAGACACTGCCGTTTTTGACAGAACGCCGGGTGATTTTGCTGGAGAATACAGGGCTTTTAAAGGGCGGCGGCGATCTGCTCGCAGATTATCTGGCGGCGCCCTGTGAGACTACTGTCTGGGTGCTGACTGACAGTGAGTGCGACAAACGCAGCAGACTTTACAAGGCGGCGGATAAATATAAACGGTGCGTGGAGTTTTCCGCGCAGGATGCGGCCACGCTTCAGAAATGGGTGCTGGGTCTGATCAAAAAGGAAAACAAAAAGATTTCCGCCCGGGCACTCGACCTCTTTCTGGAGAGTGTCGGGGACGATATGTCTGCGATCCGGCTGGAGCTGGAGAAGCTGTTCAGCTACACCTTAGAGCGGGACGCGATCACCGAGGAGGACGTGGAAGCGGTTTGCCCGCCCCGGATTACAGGACGGATTTTCGATATGGTGGACGCCATCGGAGCAAAGAACCGTAAGAAGGCGCTCTCCCTCTATCAGGATCTGCAGCTTTTAAGGGAGCCGCCCGCCAGAATTCTGTACTTAATCGGAAGACAGATGAACTTGCTTTTACAGACAAAGGAGTTAAAGGAGCAGGGGATGGATTCAAAAGCGATGGCTGTGAAGCTTAACGTGCCTCCGTTTGCGGCGCAGAAATATATCCGCCAGGCGCAGGGCTTAAGCAAGACGCAGCTGAAAACAGCGCTTCGCGGCTGCATTGAGGCGGATGAATCGATCAAAACAGGCCGGATGACAGACAAATTCAGCGTGGAGCTGCTGATTATGGATCTGACGGCATAGAATTTTCACAAACTTATGGTATGATGATATAAGGGACCCAAGATCAGAAATCGAATGCTTGCGCAAGGTACGCTCTACGGGTGCGCATTCGCATTTATGACCCTGGGACCGCAACAACATAAGTCGTAATATCATTACAGACAAAAGGGAATCTATTATGCGAATCGGTATGGGTTATGATGTGCACCGCCTTGTCGAGGGCAGGGATCTGATCCTTGGCGGGGTGACAATTCCATATGAAAAGGGCCTTCTGGGGCACTCGGACGCGGACGTTTTGCTGCACGCGATTATGGACGCGCTTTTGGGGGCGGCGGCGCTGGGCGATATCGGCCTGCATTTTCCGGACACAGATCCGGCTTATGAGGGCGCTTCCTCGCTGGAACTGCTGAAAAAAGTGGGAGACCTGCTTTCTGAAAAGTTGTTTTTCGTGGAAAATATTGACGCCACCATCATTGCCCAGGCACCGAAAATGCGGCCTTATATTGATACCATGCGGGCTAATATTGCAAAAGCGCTGCTTCTGGAGATTGACCAGGTGAATGTGAAAGCCACGACTGAGGAGGGCTTAGGCTTCACCGGAACAGGAGAGGGGATCTCCGCGCAGGCGGTCTGTATGCTTTCGAGTCCGATGGAGATGGCCACGATGAATATGACGGACATGGGCCGATGTCAGGGCTGCAGCGGCTGCCCGGGCACTGTCACACAGCAGTGAAATTGAAAATGAAATGAGGGAGTATTTCAGTCCGCTGCAAAAGACTGCGGATTGGAACTGAGAGATTGAAACCACTGCCTTCAGGCGGTGGTATGGAGATTGAGACTATGAAAATATACAACACACTGACCAGAAAAAAAGAAGAATTCGTCCCTCTTGAGGAGGGCAAAGTAAAAATGTACGTCTGCGGCCCAACCGTGTATAATCTGATTCATATCGGCAACGCGCGGCCCATGATTGTCTTTGACACCTTCCGCAGATACATGGAATATAAGGGCTATGAGGTCAATTACGTCTCCAATTTTACCGATGTGGATGACAAGATTATCAGAAAGGCCAACGAGGAGGGCGTGGACCCCTCTGTCATCAGCGAGCGCTATATCGCCGAGTGCAAAAAAGACATGGCGGCGATGAATATCAAACCTGCTACCACGCATCCGAAAGCGACCGAGGAAATCGACGGGATGCTGGACATGATCGAAACCTTGATTGAGAAGGGGAATGCCTATGTTGCCGGAGACGGCACTGTATATTTCCGTACCAGATCCTTTTCAGATTACGGTAAGCTTTCCCACAAAAACCTGGATGACCTGCAGGGCGGGATGCGTTCCCTCCTGGTTTCCGGTGAGGAGCAGAAGGAGGATCCGCTGGATTTCGTGCTCTGGAAGCCCAAAAAGGAAGGCGAGCCCTACTGGGAGTCTCCCTGGTGTGAGGGGCGTCCCGGCTGGCACATTGAGTGCTCCGTGATGAGCAAGCGTTATCTTGGGGAGCAGATCGATATTCACGCGGGCGGTGAGGACCTGATTTTCCCGCACCACGAAAATGAGATCGCCCAGTCCGAGGCATGCAACGGCAAAGAGTTCGCTCACTACTGGATGCACAACGGCTTTTTAAATATTGACAATAAGAAAATGAGCAAATCCGAGGGCAATTTCTTCACGGTGCGTGAAGTCGGGGAGCAGTATGATTTGCAGGTTCTGCGCTTTTTCATGCTCTCCGCACACTACAGGAGCCCGCTGAATTTCTCGAAGGAGCTGATGGAAGCGGCCAAAAACGGCCTGGACCGCATCTGCACCTGCGCGCAGAATCTGAAGTATCTGTCTGAACAGAATAAGCAGAAGGAGCTGACCGAAGAGGAAAAAGAAAACCTGAAAAAATCGCAGGTTTATGTCCGTAAATTTGAGGATTCCATGGACGATGACTGCAATACCGCAGACGCATTGTCCGCCATCTTTGAACTGGTTAAATTCGCCAACAGCACTGTCAGTGAGAGCGTGTCCACCGCCTACGCGAAAGGACTGCTTGATACCCTGCAGACTCTGACCGATGTCTGCGGCCTGATTATCTTAAAAGAGGAAGAGCTGCTGGATGAGGACATTGAGGCAAAAATTGCTGAGCGCCAGGCGGCCCGCAAAGCGAAGGACTTCGCAAAAGCGGACGCAATCCGCAAAGAGCTCGCCGATCAGGGCATCATTCTGGAGGACACCAGAGAGGGCGTAAAATGGAGAAGAGCATAGAGCCCATGACGAGCACAGAAGCAGAGGAGAGGAGCCTGGAGACTTTGGTAAGTGCGGACGCAGCAAAGAAGAGCCTGGATTTTGAGACCATAGCTGCCGCCTTTGATATGCCCTGTCCGGACGCCAACGGTTATTCGTCTCTTGCACTGGCTTACATAGGGGACTGCGTCTATGATCTTGTGATCCGCTCCCTGGTTGTGGGGAAAAATCACACCAGTGTCAACGACCTTCACCATAAGACCATTCATTATGTGAAGGCCGAGAGTCAGGCACATGTGGCGGACGCCCTGAAGGAGTATCTGAAGCCTGAGGAGGCGGATATCTACCGCCGTGCGCGCAATGCCAAATCCAACACGAAGGCCAAAAACGCTTCCATTGTAGCCTACCGCAAGGCAACCGGCCTGGAAGCTTTGATCGGCTGGTTATATATACAGAACCAAAATGACAGAATTCTGGAACTGATCACCCTGGGTCTTTTAAGAACGGAAACGGAGATTTAGCAGATGGGATATCAGGAATTTACCATAGAGGGCAGAAACCCTGTGACGGAAGCGCTCCGCAGCGGAAAGCCCATAGACAGACTCTACATCCTGGACGGTTGTCAGGACGGCCCCGTTTCCACTATTAAACGCGAGGCCAGAAAGCATGACGTCCAGATCAAATATGTGACGAAGGAACGCCTGGACCAGCTGTCTGAAACCGGCAGGCACCAGGGTGTCATTGCGATTGCCGCGGCTTACGAATATGCACAGCTGGAGGATATTTTCGCGTTGGCTGAGAAAAGGAGGGAAGATCCTTTTGTGATCCTGCTGGATAATATTGAGGACCCTCATAATCTGGGCGCGATTTTACGTACCGCGAACCTGGCCGGAGCCCATGGCGTGATTATTCCCAGAAACAGGGCGGTAGGTCTGACCGCGGCGGTGGCACGCACTTCCGCGGGCGCCATCAATTATACACCGGTTGTGAAGGTAACCAACCTCACACAGACAATGGAGGAGCTGAAAAAGAGGGGGCTGTGGTTTGTCTGCGCGGACATGGATGGTACAGTCATGTATGATTGTAACCTGACCGGCCCCATTGGTCTGGTCATCGGAAACGAGGGGGAGGGCGTGGGACGCCTGGTAAAAGAGCACTGCGACATGACGGCGTCCATCCCCATGAAGGGGGATATCGATTCATTGAATGCCTCCGTGGCCGCCGGCGTTCTTTCCTATGAGATTGTGCGCCAGAGACTTCAGGGAAAATAATATGTGGGAAAACTACCAGACACTGTCGGATGAAGCCCTGATCGAGCAGTACAGGGCGGGTGACGAACAGGTAGCTGACTATCTGATGAACAAATATAAAAATATGGTGAGAAGCCAGGCCAGAAATCTGTACATGCCCGGAGCGGATACGGAAGACCTGCTGCAGGAAGGCATGATCGGACTGTTTAAGGCAGTCCGGGATTATAAGCCGGGAGAGGGAACCGCATTTTTTACCTTCGCTTATTTATGTGTTTCCCGTCAGATGCTGACCGCCGTGCGGGCGTCCGGCAGGGAGAAGCATGAACCGCTGAATCATTATATTTCACTGGCTTCGCCGCAGGAGACAGCGGCATATTCGGACGGAAGCGATCCGGTGAAGGAGAGAGAAGCCAGAGAAAATCCCGAACAGCTTCTGCTGGAGCGGGAGAGCATGGAACAGCTCGAAAAAGTGCTGAATGAACAGCTGAGCAGCCTGGAAAGGAAGGTGCTGGATCTTTACATGTCCGGCATGTCCTTTAAGGAGATTGCCGATACGCTGGGGAGGGGAGAGAAATCTGTTGACAACGCGCTTCGGCGTGTACGCACCAAGCTGCGTGCCGTCTTACAGCGTCCCCATGGAAAGGAAACCGTATGAATTACAGCAGGAAAGGAATGAAAAACACGCAGAAGTTGCTCAACTCAAAGACGCCGAAAATCAGGCACAGGGTTTTTGTTATGCTGGCCCGTGCGGCCTGCGTCTGCGTTCTGGGCGTGGTAATTGTCCTGGGTGCGGCGGCGATTGGTGTCTTTGACGCCTGTATCGATACGGCACCGGATGTGAGCGCTTCGGATGTGGTAGCGACCGGGCAGTCGAGCTTTGTGTACGACAGCGAGGGCAACCAGATCGCCAAGCTGGTGGCCAGCAATTCCAACCGTATTTCCGTGACCATCGACGAGGTGCCGGAGGACCTGCAGCATGCCTTTGTGGCAATAGAGGACAGCCGGTTTTATGAACATAACGGGATCGACATTATCGGTATCATCCGAGCCTTCATCAGCGGTATCAGAAATGGCTTCAATTTTACTTCCGGCGCCAGCACGATCACCCAGCAGCTGATCAAAAACACGGTTTTTGAGGACTTTGTCAATGAATCCACACTGGAAAGTATCACGCGTAAGATTCAGGAATGGTATCTTGCTATCAAGCTGAGCAATGAGCTTTCCAAGGACGAGGTGCTGATCCGTTATCTGAATACCATCAACTTAGGACAGAACTGCCTGGGTGTACAGGCTGCGTCGCTCCGCTATTTTAATAAGGATGTGTCGGAGCTGACCCTGTCTGAATGTGCGGTGATTGCAGCCATTACCAAGAGCCCGGAGGGCTATAATCCCATAAAAAATCCGGAGGCAAACGCGGAGCGGCGTGAGGAAGTCCTGGATGCCATGCTGGATGAGGGCTATATTACGCAGGCGGAGTACGATGAGGCCATGGCGGACGACCCCTATACCCGTATCCAGCAGGTAAATGAGCTATATACCTCTGAGGACGATGTGACATCCTATTTTGTAGATGCGGTGACCGACCAGGTATACGATGACCTGGTGGCGGCTGGCTATACGGAATCAGAAGCTTATAGTCTGATTTACAGCGGCGGCATCACGATCAATTCCACCCTGGTCCAGGATATTCAGGATATCGTGGATGAGGTGGTCAATGATGAGAGTAATTACCCCAATACGTATTATGAACTGGAATACGCGCTCAGTGTGACCAGAGCCAACGGCGATGTGGAGCATTTCAGTACGGAAATGATGCAGAGCTATTTAAAGGAAATCGGTTACAGTGAAAATGGATACAGTACTTCTTCCCCCATGCTTTTTGCGAGTGAGGAGGCGGCCGATGAAGCAATTGCCGTCTATCAGGCCTCTGTGCTGGAGGAAGGGGACGAGATCCTGGCAGAGAGCATCTCGCTGACGTTAGAGCCACAGACCTCCGTCTGCATCATCGACCAGAGCACGGGCTATGTGGTGGCTCTAAGCGGCGGCCGCGGGGAGAAGACAGTCAGCAAGGCCTTCAACAGGGCTACTGACGCGACACGTCAGCCGGGCTCCTGTTTTAAAGTGCTGGCGGCTTACGCACCGGCGCTGGACAGCGGCTATACGCTCGCGGACACGATCATGGATTCTGCCTTTGCCTACACGAACGCGGGCAATGATGAGGATAACCGTCTGGTCAACAACTGGTGGGGATCCACCTACAAAGGTCTGCTCACGCTGCGCTATGGCATTTATTATTCGGGGAACGTCATTACCGTAAAGCTCCTGACCATGATTACGCCCAGGATGGGCATGGATTATCTGTTGAATTTCGGCTTTACGACGCTGGTTTCTGAGACAGATGAGAATGGCAATACGGACGTGACGCAGGCGCTGTGCCTGGGCGGCATCACAAATGGTGTGACCAATATAGAGCTGACTGCGGCCTATGCGTCGATCGCCAACGGCGGTACCTACAATGAACCGACTCTGTATACCACGGTTTTAGACAGCAACGGCAACGTGATTCTGGACAGAACCAGCAGTGAAACAAGACAGACGGTAATGGATACCACGGCCTGGCTTCTGATTGATGCCATGAGAGACTGTGCTTCCTCCATCGGTACCGGTGGCAGAGCCGCTTTTTCCGGGCAGGATGTGGCGGTCAAAACCGGTACGACATCTGACAATCTGGATGTATGGGTTTCCGGCTTCACCGGGTATTATACCTGCAGCATCTGGCTTGGCTATGACAATAATAATAAGAGCGGCGGCTTAAGCTCCTCGGAGACAAAGGTGCACCTGAATATGTGGAATCAGATCATGTCTCAGATCCATGAGGACCTGGAGTATGAGGAGATCATGGAGCAGCCGGTGGATATTGTGGAGGTACAGGTCTGCAGCAAGTCCGGCAAACTGCCCATTGAAGGTATCTGCGACGGCTGTGTCACAACCGAATATTTTGCCGTAGGTACAGAACCTACGGAGTATTGTGACGTGCACTGGGTAGGCTGGATCTGTAATGAGGACGGCCTGCCGGCAACGGATTACTGCCCGAGCGCGACCTATGGAATCTGTGAGGTTCTGCCGCTGCAGGATGCATCTCTCTGGGAGGGCCTGGAGGCAGCCGGCAGCTCGATCGGCGGCGAGGTCAACTACTGCCACCACACCTACGAATATATGCTGGAAACGTATGGCTATGCGGAGGTCGTGGACCATGCGGCAGCGGCTGCTGCCGCGGCGGCGGAAACCGGCGGTGAATAAGAGCGGAAAACGGCGAAAAATCGGAACTGAGAAATTTGAAAAAATATTTGACAAATAAAAACCTCCGTGATATTATATGACGGTAGCGCTGCTGTGGCTCAGTCGGTAGAGCGTCACATTGGTAATGTGGAGGTCACGAGTTCGATTCTCGTCAGCAGCTTTCTGCAAATGACGTCAAATATGTAAATAAGAGCACAGTCTGGGATATCTCAGACTGTGTTTTTATTTATGTGCATGATGTTTTTTGTTGTTTTCAGTGCAGTTTCTATTTATCTTTCAATCTAATTCACAGGACCATTGTCATCGAAGGGGTGCGGTATCATGATGACCGTCCCAAATCCTGTGAGCGCTGCTTTTTTGGGAAGAACAAAAGAACTGGCTGCATTCTGGGAAAAGAAAACTGCTATTTAAATGGTCGAAGTAATCTTCGTCAAAAATCTGTCCGTTAAATCAGTATTGACAGGTATATTCCTGGGACAGCCTTCGGGCTGTCTTACATAGGAAAATGGGGATTTGCGGCTTGTTTGGAGCAGGGGGAACTGATATAATTAATTTGTTGTATGACATCGAAGGCGATAGAAAAGATGATCCGCTTTTATAGTGGAAATATTGTTCCATTCTAAGAAATGCCCGGAATGTGCGGGGGAACTCTCTAAAGAAAAGACCTGCGAACAGGTTAGAGGTGAGGATGTCAATTCTGTATCGGATCCGTTCTTCGTTCCAAGTATACGGGTCAATCACTGCGGATACATTTTTCATTGCCGGAAATGTGGTAAGGTGTTTACGCTTGCGGAACTCGCGGAAAAGTATTGAGTATGGGCGTCCTTTATGATGAGGGCTGTATGGATGAACAGATAAATTGGAAGAGGTATTCATGTCATTATACGCGATCGGTGATTTTCATCTTTCCTTCCAGACCGATAAACCGATGGATTCGTTTGGGAGAGTCTGGAGAAAGCATGAAGAGAAAATCCAAAAGAACTGTAATAAACTGGTCAGCCCGGAGGATACGATTGTAATCACCGGAGATCATTCCTGGGGGAGAAATCTGGAAGAATGCAGAGAGGATCTTAAATTTATTGAGGCACTCCCGGGTCGGAAGATTCTGCTGAGAGGCAACCATGACATGTTTTGGGATGCGAAAAAGACTGCGCGAATGAACCAGGAATATCAGGGGAGGCTCGCGTTTTTACAGAACAATTATTATGTATATGAAGATTATGCGCTGGTAGGAACCAAAGGGTACACATTTGAAGGTCCTTTTTATCTGGACCGGAGGGGCAGAATTACCGGCTGGGATGAAGAGAAAGAAGAGCACGCGAAAAAGCTGATCGGGCGGGAAATGACAAGATTACAGACGTCTTTTGATGCGGCCTCCGCAGCAGGGTACCGGAAATTCATCCTGTTTCTGCACTATCCTCCGACCAGCATTATTGAGACAGACAGTGCCTTTACACGGATCGCAGAACAATATCATGTGGAACATGTGGTGTATTCTCATTGCCACGGAGAAAGCCGCTTCGGGGACAGCATTCGCGGGGAATATCATGGGATCATGTATCATCTGGTTTCCGGAGATTATCTGAACTTTTGCCCGGAGCGGATTCTGTAAAGGAACAGGGGATATTTAACAGCGGAAAGGAAAGAGGTGGATGATGAAAATACAGAATTTATTGCCAATCGGTTCCGTGGTTCTTTTAAAGAACGGGGAGAAATAACTGATGATTATCGGCATTATGCAAAGTGACAGAGGCCGTAAAAAGAAGAACTACGATTATTTAGGTGAATTATATCCGGAAGGACATCTTGGTGAGGGAGTTCATCAGTATCTGTTTAATCACGAGGATATAGATGAAATCATTTTCAGGGGTTATGAGGATGATGAGAGAGCGAAATTTCTGAAAAGTCTTTCAGACGAATATGAGAACTGAAGGAGGAAAAGCAGATGGATCACATCAGAGTTTCTGAGCCTTTACGTTTGGATGGGACAAAGAATATAAGGGACATGGGAGGATATCCTACACAAAACGGGACAACAGCCAGAGGGGCTTTCCTTCGTGCGGACGGCCTGCAGGAGCTGACTGACAGCGATATAGAAACGCTTGAGCAATACGGAGTACGCCGGGTGATTGACCTGCGCAGTGACATGGAAGTAAAATACATGAAAGTTGTTTTCGCCAGACAGAAGGAACAGGCCGCTGCGAACGGGATTAAAATTAAAGATTATATGCTGCGCTCCAAACCGGAGGATATGCAGAATACATTGGATTATTTCCATAACAGATATACCGATGCAGAAACATATTTGCTTCAGAAGTGCGGCTGCAGTAAAGAAGAGACAGCTTTTCTGAAGCTTCGCCTGATGGGTTAAGCGGGTAAGAAATCATGAATTATGACCTGCTTCCTGAATTTCAGAAATACAGTTGGATCCGGATGCCTGTTCAGCCGGTACTTTTAAAAGCAGCAAACAGACTTATGCCGGTGATACAGCATGGCAGGAGACTTGACTCCCGCCTTTCGTCCAAATCGATTCACATCGGTGAGTTTACAGCGAAACTGATTCGGCCAAAAGACAGAGAGACTGACGCCGTTCTGATTTATTATCATGGAGGGGCGTTTGTTCTGAAAGCGGCAGCATACCACAAAAACCTTGCGCAGACATATGTGCTGCAGGCCAACTGCGCGGTGCTGTTTGTGGATTATCGCCTGGCTCCGAAATACAAGTTTCCGGTTCCCCTCATGGACTGCTTTGAGGCATATTGCTGGGTACTTGAGAACTTTCCTTCAAGCAGGCTGGTGGTCGGAGGGGACAGCGCCGGCGCCGACCTAGCAATGTCGGTTATGCTGATGGCAAGGAATAAAGGGAAAAGAATGCCGGATGGGCAGATGCTGATTTATCCTGGAGCTGCAAGTCATTCTGATACGGTGTCCATGCAAAGGTTTCAGGACACGCCGATGTGGAACTCGGTATTAAATGAAAAGGCGCTTGATCTGTATGCTAATCGGGAAGACCGCGATGACCCGCTGTTTATGCCGTTGCTTGCAGATAGCTTTTCCGGTTTCCCGCCGGCCTATGTGGAGACCGCGGAATTTGACTGCCTCCATGATGCGGGAGTACAGATAGCGGAACGATACAGGGCGGACGGGATTGAAGTCATACTGAATGAGACAACGCATACCATTCATGGATATGATATTGCAGAGAATTCACCATATGTAAAGGAACAGGTCAGGAAGAGAATATCTTTTCTGACGGATATATTTAAGCAGGGTGGGATTTAAAATGCTTTCAGAACCGATTATTACCGATAAGCTATATTAGCTGCGGCAAAGCAGTCAAATACAGAAATGAAGATACATAGCTCACATGATTTTTATGAATCGTGTGGGCTTATTTTTATGATCGGAGGTGGTGAAAGAAGTGGAGCGAGGCTCACGGTATGGGCCGCGGTGGAGCACGACCGGACGGGACGCTGTATGAGATGACGTCTGACCAGCAGAGGGAGGCCGCAAAACTCATATTGATCGTCTCAGCCATAAAATGGCTGGTCATGAAGATCGATGCATTGAATGATATGCTCTGGGATGTCGTCAGATCGTGATGATTCAAATATCTTAACGTAAAAATTTGCATCTGAACATAAACTGTGTTAAGATGTAAAAAATAATGTTAAGATAGGATCAGAACAGGTATGGAAGAGTATTTGAGACAGTTGCTGCATGCACCTGTAGAAGAACAGCCAGTTGACAATCCGGGAAGGATCCCGTTAATGCTGTCGGGAATCTATGAGATTAAAGCTTATAAGATAGGGCAAAAGACTGTGTACTTTATTCATCCGAAGGTACAGGTATCTCTGCCGCAGTTAAAAAAACAGTTTCAAAAGCTTCGGTCAATTTTAGGGGCGGACTGTGTTTTATATGATGACGGGTATACGCGATATGGAATTCCGAAATTGGTGGAAGCTGGAATTCCGTTTATCTTTGGAGAAAATAATATTTATCTACCAAATTTTGGAATTCGGCTTCATGAAGAATCACAGCCACGTTATCCGGATGCAGAAGAGTTTTCCCCTTTTACACAAAAACTGATCTTGACAGCTTTGTATCAGGGATGGGAGCATGTATCCGGAAAAGACCTGGCGGAGTTCTTTCATGTATCACGCATGACAGTGAACAGGGCTCTCGTTGAGGTTGAGGCGTTGAAACTTCCACTGACAGTATTAGAGGGCAATACAAGATATTATAACAATCACCTTCAATGCGAAGAGCTGTACAGACAGTGTGAGCCTTATCTGATTAATCCTGTCAGCAAGGAAGTACGGATGAAATATATTCCGGAAAAGCAAATGCTGAAAGGTGGAATTTCTGCACTGGCGGAATATTCCATGCTCGGAGATAATGCCTATCCTACCTTTGCGGTGGACAGGGACCAGTATCGGGAGCTTCAGGTCAGTCAAAATGACATATTGCCCAGAAGAGAAACGCCGGCATGTATAGTTCAGGTACACCGGTATCTGATTGGTCAGAATGGGGTGATTGATCCGATTAGTACAATTCTGTCCCTTTCAGCAGAAGATCGGGAAGATGCAAGGGTTGAGCAATCTGTAAATGCGGTTTTGGAGGATATTTTTCATGGTAAAGGGGCTTGATAAATTTAAGGAATTTTTTCAGAATATAAGGAGCAGTATGTTCTGATTGGCGGTGCGGCCTGTGACGTGATTATGGAGGAATTTGACAGTTCTTTCAGAGCAACCAGGGACTTAGACATTGTATTGATTGTAGAAGCATTGACACCTGAATTCGGATATGCATTCTGGAAATTCATTCAGGAAGGGAAATATCGAAACAAGAGTATGAGCACGGAAAATCCGCATTTTTATCGTTTTGATAAACCACAGGAGCCAGGGTTTCCGTATATGCTGGAATTATTTTCAAGAAATTCATTTGAACTGAAACATCCGGATATGAATTTAACACCGTTGCATTTTGATGAAGAAGTTTCAAGTCTTTCTGCGATTTTGCTGAATGACGCATATTATGAAATGCTTTTAAAGGGAAGAGAAGAAATAGATGGGGTCAGGGTACTTGCGCCGGCATATATTATTCTGTTCAAGGCAAGAGCGTGGCTGGATCTGAGAAAAAAGAAGGATAGTGGTGTTCATGTGGACGAGAAAGACATTAAGAAACATAAAAATGATGTAGTTCGTCTGGCTTCCGTATTAAGCGATGATAGTATTATAGATTTACCGGAAGAGATATATGCAAATATGGAAGAGTTCATCAGAAATCTTGAACAGTCACCGGCAGACACGAAAGCACTGAAAATTGAAGGTGTTTCAAGTGAACAGATTTTAAATCGATTGAAAAAAATATATCAAAAGAAATAACAGATCATTCACGGGGTCGTCCTTCTTAAATGAGCAGGGCGGCCCTTTTTCGTGCAGAAATATATGTGTAAGTGTGACGTTAAAGAAGGAGGTGAGGCTTATCGCGGCTACGAGGATTATTCCGCTGCACGTCAACAAGAAACCTGTGTCCAATGTGGAAGTGTTTTTATTATCATGCTGGATGAGTTCATCAGCAAGTTGGACAGCGGAATGAAGTTGCCGCGCCGTTGTCCTCGCTGCAGGAGGGAAAACCGAAGAAATCCAGATCCATACCGGGGCTGGCAGCAACAAGAATGCAATACCCGGCAACAAAGGGACACCGTCATCAGGTACATGGCGGTGTTTTTCATGACCAAAAAGGAGGAATCAAAATGCAGAATGATGACAGAAGCAGAGATGAGAAAATGACATTAGAGGAGATAATCAATTTCTTAAAGTCAATGCCAAAATCGAAGTACAAGATAGTAGATACAGTCAAGTACCGTAAAATGCAGTCGGCAGCAGAGAAATGCAGGGAATTGTTTTGTACAGATAATTTTGAAATCGTACCGCACACAGACGGAACACTGGAGTTTAACCTGGCATTTCAGAGCATGCTGAAATCAATGTAGGGGAGGCTGTTATATGGTATTTCTGGAATTCTTGTTTTGGCTGTTTGTTCTTTGCTTTCAAATGGGGTAGGAAGACCATCAATGGGGCTGTTTTACATCCCTCTTGTTGCTCTCCCTTTTTGCGTTGATTGTGTCGCAGATTTTTTGAAGGAGTCTTGAGAAAAGTTGCCTTGCATAGAAATTTTGTCTATAATGAGAATATGAAAAGTGGAAGAAACAAAAATCTGTGACGAGGAGAAACCGTGATGGCAAGAGAATCCAATCAGAAATTAAAGCTTCTGTATCTTATGAAAATCCTCTTAGAGGAGACAGACGAAAACCATTCAGTCAGCATGGCGGAAATCATTTCCAAGCTGAATGCGTACGGAATTACTGCCGAGCGGAAGAGCCTGTACAACGACATGGAAAGCCTGCGGCAGTACGGCATGGAGATTATCCGGGAACAGCAGGATCGGACGTACTACTATCATGTCGGAAGCCGGCAGTTTGAACTGGCGGAGTTAAAGCTCCTGGTGGATTCTGTGCAGTCCGCGAAATTTATTACAGCGAAAAAATCAAATGAGCTGATTAAAAAGATCGAAGGGCTTGCCAGCAAATATGAAGCCTCGCAGCTGCACCGGCAGGTGTATGTGGCACAGCGCGTCAAGACCATGAACGAGAACATTTATTACAATGTGGACGCGATTCATGCCGCGATTGCCGCGAACGAACAGATCCGCTTCCAGTATTTTCAGTGGAATGTGAAAAAAGAGCCGGAGCTGCGCCATAACGGCGCCTGGTACCAGGTCAGTCCATGGGCGCTCAGCTGGGATGATGAGAATTATTATCTGGTGGCCTATGACAGCGAGAATGATATGATCAAGCATTTCCGCGTGGACAAGATGCTGCACATTGAGAGTGCCAGAGAGCGCCGCGAGGGCAAAAAGCGCTTCAAAGAATTTGACATGGCCCTTTATGCGCGCAAGATGTTCGGAATGTACGGCGGCCGCGAAGAGACCGTCAAACTTTGCTGTGAGAACGAACTGATCGGCGCGATCATTGACCGCTTCGGCAAGGACATCGCAGTCATTCCCGCGGATGAGGAGCATTTCATCGTTAATGTAAAAGTGGAGATCAGCAACCAGTTTATTCATTGGGTGATGGCGCTCGGCAGCGGCGCGAAGATTGTCGGGCCGGATTCAGTCGTAGAGGAAGTAAAAGCGGAGGTCAGGAGACTGGCGGATGAGTACATCTGAACTATAGTATCTTTGAGAACAAAGGTTCGTTTGCGAGAACTGATTATGGGACAACTGAAATGAGAGAATAGAACCAGGGTAGGGGAGACCTTATCCTGGGTCTTTTTATGATACCAGCAGCGAGAAGTTATAGAAATACACGGTCTGTTCGTTCAGGAGTTTTTGAATATTGACAGGAAAATGTTGTTTTAAACTATATTGGACTTTAGAATAGCAAATACAGAAAGCCAGAGGAGGTAGGGTAATGGATAACGATTTTTATAGTGCATGGATAGCATCAGAGCTGTCACAGATCAATGCGACTTTGCGCGGAGCAAATCCACTAGAGAAGCCAGGGAATGTCGAAGTATACGAAAACCTGTCGCCGTACGAGCTGGCGGTGCTGATGTATGACTTCAGACACTATATTCCGTGGTCAATCGCGCGGCATTTCAGACAGAAATCAATATGGGAGTTGACGGGGATTCATGCGGATGAATGGTAAAAGAGAATCTGATATATGAGTGAATAATGAAGATGCCACAGCTATGCAAATTTTACAAGTCTTGTGAAATATTGCCCATATCATAGAGTCTATTTCGACAAGTTTTGTTGAAAAATAATCCTGCACATGATATCTTTAAATAATGGTTGGTTTTGATTTATCTCTGCATAGAATGAACTATCATGTGAGAGACAAACAGGGCAAAGAAAAAAGTATACTCAAAATCCAAAATTGAATTGAGAGGAAAAGTTAATGGTTGACACAAAGAAAGAGCAGGAACGAGACGAGCTTCACCGTGCGATATGGGCGATTGCGGATGAGCTTCGCGGTGCCGTAGACGGATGGGATTTTAAGAACTATGTGCTTGGCACTATGTTCTATCGATACATATCCGAGAATCTGGTGAACTACATCAACGAAGGTGAGGCTGATGCTGGCAACACCGAATTTGATTATGCTGCTATGTCTGATGAGGACGCAGAGGAAGCACGGGAAGGCCTCGTAGAAGAAAAAGGCTTTTTCATTCTACCCAGTGAGCTTTTCTGGAATGTTCTGAAGTCTGCTCCGAACGATGAGAACCTGAATATGACGCTGGAGACGGTTTTCCGGCACATTGAGGAATCGGCAAAAGGCAGCGAGTCTGAGAACAGTTTTGCGGGCTTGTTTGATGACTTCGATGTCAACAGCAACAAACTGGGTAGCACCGTGGCAAAGCGCAATGAAAAGCTGGTCAAGCTCTTAAATGGTGTGGCAGCCATGAATCTGGGCGATGTAAAGCACCACGATATTGACGCCTTTGGTGATGCTTACGAATATTTGATGACCATGTATGCCAGCAATGCCGGAAAGTCCGGTGGCGAGTTCTTTACTCCTGCGGATGTGTCTGAACTGCTGACACGGCTTGGCACGGTCGGAAAAACAGAGATAAACAAAGTATACGAAATTCCCACTCAACTTTTAATACAATCTGGCGATAGATTATGTGCGTGAGTCAGGTGGGGACAAAATCGATGAGGGTGGGGACAAATTTACAGAGCTGGGGACAAAATCAGCAGGTGTGGACAAATCGGCGATAGCCGCTATTTTTTTTGTGAAAAAATAGCCTGCAGATATTATATCAGTAGGCCATTCTTGCATTTATTCGTCGTCTGTTAAAAAATCTTTGATTTCTGAATAAGGATAAAACGCATCTAATATGTGAAAAAATGCTTCCCACGCCTTGAAACGATATAAACTGTTGGTTTCGTTTACATCCTGGCAATAACCCATAGCACCTTCGAAGTGATCGAAATGTTCGTTATTGTATGGACATGTTAGTGAATATAAATCAAACATATGAGCAAGTAATTCTTTAAATTCAAATGAACC
Organism: Lachnospiraceae bacterium; assembly: GCA_021199495.1. Taxonomy (GTDB): domain Bacteria; phylum Bacillota; class Clostridia; order Lachnospirales; family Lachnospiraceae; genus RGIG6307. The sequence goes on from JAJQHY010000087.1 coordinate 75,163, forward strand.
AATTAATTGATTCATAAATTCTCGCATAGTATTTGTCCAAGGAGAAGGACTCTGAGAATCAGGATGCGTGAGATCTCTGAGATTCTGTAAAGCTGGTTGATTGAGCGCTAAAAATAAGCAAGCCTTTTCCATTGTGAACGTATCATGATCTGTCTCACCGGTAAGGTACCCAACATCTACATTAAAGTAATCTGCAATCAAGAGCATAGTGTCATATTTCGGAAAACCGATAACACCGTTTTTCTGTATACTGCCCACATTTAACCAGCGGCTAACATCTTTTTGACCATAGTTAGTACCGTATTTTTGATTAATGTCACTTACAAAAGTTTTCTGCTTCAAGCCTCTTCCTGATAAACATTGACGAAGCCGTACATTCCAGATTTCTTCTCTATTTTTCTTTGTATCTTGAAATTGTTTTAAGTTGTCCATAACTTATCTCCTTTCGATATAAGCATAATTATATACCACATATAAGTCATTTACAACTTAAAAATAAGAATATATAATAATAAATCAAGGAAGGAAAGAATGCATGGGTGACTTAATGTATCCGATTCTGATTCCTTACAGAAAAAATAAAGGAGTGACTTTAATGAACGAAATGGAAATGCAAGCTAAAACAAGCGGCACAGACCAGCCGCAGATGTGTCTCAGTGATGATGTGCTTATTGCAATTGTTCATGACACAAAGGAAATCATCCTAAAACTGATTGAGAAGATTTGTGAATTAAAGGAAAATTAGAATGGAGGTATCTATGGACAGGAAAGAAAAAGAAGCAAAAAAGAAAATTATTCGTGAGAGGATTGATTTAGGAAATGGCCGGTATAAAGACTATGAGGTAGACAAGTTAGTGGATGTTGTGAGCAATCCAGATAAGTATGACGGGAGGGCAAAGACAATTCGCCATTCTGGAAGAGGAATAAGCTCCGATGGGAATTATTTCTGGGATGATGAGGCTACTTACACGATTACGAATAATGAATCTGGCGTAAGAATCAACAGAGAGTATAATTACCACGATGATGAATACAATCGCCATGAAAATAATGTTTACCGTACTGGAAGAGAAATTCTTACAGTTCTTGGCGAGGTTTTCAGAGACAGATAATGAAAAGGCTCTATACCCTGATTCAAAAGGATATAGAGCCCTTTTTATATCTCAGGCTTTGATTTCCGTCCCATCCTTGAACGTGAATCGGATGTCGTCTTTGCTGTAAACCGTAGCGTAATCAACCAGCGTGTACCAGACTTCCTCATCGAATTTGGTCAGAAGCGCTTCCTGAGAGAGGAGCGCTTTTTGAAATTCATTCAGAGCAGCTTTCGCAAGCTCCTTTTGGTCGATTTCGTTGGTGACGGCATCCAGCTGCTCTTTCGTCCGATTGTAGCGTTCAGTCAGGGAATCGTAACGTTTCTGGTATTCTGTCTGGTCGAGGGCAGTCAGTGCGTTCTCTTTGATGGCCTGCTGCACCAGCTCCGCGACCAGAGCCAGCTCGTTCGTCAGACGTTCCTGTTCTGCAGTAAGGTCAGTCGTATCGTACACGCTGCTTTTGACCAGTTCGATGTCCTCGATGATGGAATCGCGGCATTCCAGCAGCCTGTTGACAGCGGATACGAATTTCTCCATAATCTCCTCATCGGTCAGATGTGGAGTTTTGCATTTCGTATCGCCTTCAAATTTGTGATTGCACTGCCAGATTACCTTACGGTATTTGTCATTGGAGTGCCAGACTTTGGAGCCGTACCAGCTGCCGCACTGACCGCATTTGATTTTGCCGGAGAAGATGTAGATGCCGCTGTGCCGGTTCTTCCCGCGAGTGCGTCGGGCGAGTTCCCGTTGCACCAGTTCGAAAGTTTCCGGATCGATGATGGCTTCGTGGTTGTTTTCCACGTAGTATTGTGGCACTTCGCCTTCGTTGACTTTTGTTTTCTTTGTCAGAAAGTCTGTAGTGAAGGTTTTCTGGAGCAGGGCATCTCCCTTGTACTTTTCGTTCGAAAGAATGCTCTTCACAGCGGATGGATTCCACTTATCCCTCCCGGCAGGAGATTTTATCCCTTCCCGTGTCAGCTGCGTGGCGATGCCGCAGGGAGTTTTCCCTTCGAGAAAAAGCTGGTAGATTTTACGGACGGTGACCGCCTGCTCCGGGTTGACAACAAGGTTTCCATCTGGTCCGCGTTCGTAACCGAGGAACCGTTTGAACGGGACTGTGACTTTCCCATCGGAGAAGCGTTTCCGCTGTCCCCATGTGCAGTTCTCAGAAATGGAGCGGGATTCCTCCTGCGCCAGCGAAGACATGATCGTGATAAGTAGCTCGCCCTTGCCATCAAAAGTCCAGATGTTCTCTTTTTCAAAGTAGCATTCGGTGCCGTTCTCTTTCAACTGTCGGATTGTCGAAAGGCTGTCCACGGTATTTCTTGCGAATCGGCTAACAGATTTTGTGACAATCAGGTCTATCTGAACACGAACATTGATACAATATAACGATGAACACGGATACC
>JAJQHY010000013.1 GCA_021199495.1 Lachnospiraceae bacterium
AGCATACCTTTATTACAGGCTCAACTGGTTCCGGTAAGTCCAATACGGTCTATCGTCTGTTGGAGCGGCTCGGCGAGGCGAACGTAAGGTTCCTGGTCGTTGAACCGGCGAAAGGCGAGTATAAAGACGTATTGGGAAAGAAAAAGGGCGTTGTGACATATGGGACCAATCCCAATATGCGCAATGTGCATCTGCTGCGGATCAACCCGTTTCGGTTCCCTAAGCACACGCATATATTGGAGCACCTGGACCGATTGGTGGAGATATTTAACGTCTGTTGGCCGATGTATGCCGCTATGCCGGCAATCCTAAAGGATTCTGTCGAAAGAGCTTATGTTTCCTGCGGCTGGGATTTGGAAAAATCCTCTAACCGATATGACGATGATCTGTTTCCTTCCTTTGAGGACGTAGTACAGCAGATAAAAAAGGTGCTGGACGAAAGCGATTATTCCGCAGACAATAAGGGAGATTACACAGGCTCTCTTGTAACCAGGGTGAAGTCTTTAACAAACGGTATCAACGGATTGATTTTCAGCACCGATGATATTGAAGATGAATATCTGTTCGACAGAAATGTAATTATTGACCTGAGCCGCGTGGGTTCATCGGAGACGAAATCCCTGATTATGGGCCTTTTGGTATTAAAGCTCCAGGAACATAGAATGGAGCAAAGATACATGGGCGCCAACACCAACGATACGCTAAAGCATATTACCGTTTTGGAGGAAGCGCATAATTTATTAAAGCGCACGTCTGCTGACCAGTCGGCGGAAGGTTCCAATATGATCGGCAAGTCTGTTGAGATGCTGGCCAATTCGATCGCCGAAATGAGGACATATGGGGAAGGATTTGTGATCGCGGATCAATCTCCCGGCCTGCTTGATATGTCCGTGATCAGAAACACAAACACCAAAATTATATTAAGGCTGCCGGATTATTCTGACAGGGAGCTTGTGGGAAAGGCCTCGGGCCTTTCCGAAAAACAAATCGAAGAGCTGGCAAAGCTGGAAAAGGGCGTAGCCGCTATTTCTCAGAGTGATTGGCTGGAACCCGTATTATGTAAAATTGATAAATATGACGGGAACGGGCAGCCCTTTGAAACAGCGGAAGGGACGAGAGGAGTGAAAGGAAGAGTCAACACATTGTTGGTATCAAAATCCCTGATGGACTGCATCATGGGAAAGGAGATCTATCGTAAGGGCGACCGGATCGATATTCAGAGGTTGAAGGAAAAGGTCATAAAATCAAAGCTAAGCACACGCGTCAAGTGCGATTTTATTGATTACATTTCCGCAAGCGAGGACAACACGGCAGAGCCGCTGAGGAGATTAGTGTATGATTTTTTCCAGGCAGAAGCAGCAGTAAAGGACGCAAAGAAATGCAGCGATATAAATGCCTGGGTACATTCTGTAGCGGAGAATCTGCATCCTTCTATTCTGAATTACACGACACAGCAAATCAATCTGATTTTGGCGATGCTTGTTCGTGAGGCAGCATTGCGAAACGGCACGTACAACGACATCAGTCACAGATTTGAAGAAATTTACAAAGAAAAAGGAGGCGTATTTTGATGCCTGAAATTTCCAAAGATAAGGAATTGCGTGAGAACGAATATGAGGGGCTTGAAGGCTACAGGAAGATCAAGCCGGAAGGCAGTGATTCTCTCCAGGAGGCCAATCGATTTCTGGATAGTTTGTTCACGCAGCAGGCGGGTTTCGCGCCTGAGGAAGTGCAGCAGGAAAATCCTCATAAGGAAGTCGTAGATGGGAAAACCTATTATTATGACGACAACGGAAAACTTTACCGGGTCGATAAAGAATTGGAAGCAGACACCGAATATGAAATAAATGGATATACCTATAAGACGGACGAGCACGGGAGAATCATATCTGCCAGGGGCAAGCTCCATCTGAAGGACTGGAACGGCAGGCCACCAATCAGAGACACCATGGAGGACATTGGCAAAGGCGACCAAAAAGAAACCGACGAGCGGGGACATTTGATCGGGGATCAGTTTGGCGGCTCGAACGGACTGGAAAACATGATTCCGCAAGATGCGGAGATCAACAAAAAAGACCACAAGAATTTTGAGAATGAACTGGCGAAAGAGGTAAAAGCAGGTAGGGATGTCCGTGTAACGGTGGAACCCCATTACGGGGATGATTCCCACAGGCCCGACAGAATTGAGGTTACATATTACATAGATGGGGAAAAAAGTGTGAAAACATTTCCCAATAACTAAGGAGGAATGAAAACTATGAATCTGGATTTTCAGAAAATTTTTGATGAATTGCAGCCCTTTCTCCCCGCATCCTGGTATAAGGTCCTGTTTTATGCGATGTTTACCGAAGGAAGCTACAGCATGAAGTTTTTCACCTGCGACGAAGGCGGAACTTTTCAGGACTGTTTTTCCCAAAACGAAGATCGTACAACGGAGCTGCTGGACGCTTTCTCGAATATTTACAAGCTCATCGCTCCGAGCAGGGCGACTTTGCCTGACGACAGCAAGTGGTCTGTGATGACGATGATCGTTGACCATGCGGGAACGATGAAAACCGAGTTTGACTATGAGGACATCAGCGAAAGCACCATTGCCTATGCGAGAGCGTGGAAGGAGAAATACCTGCATCTGTAATTCGGAGAGAGCTTCAACTCTGGTAAATGAACACGGTTAAGTAACCATATTTATCCATCCGCTCAACGGGTACAACAATGCCGCTCTCC
>JAJQHY010000048.1 GCA_021199495.1 Lachnospiraceae bacterium
GAAACAGACACGGCTGGCTGCCGTGCCTATGTCCGTAACTTTATTGTAGGAGATGGTATAGGGAAATTGCTATCCTTTGTGATCTCTCTACTTAACAGCCACAAAAATCGGCAAAGTGCGGCTAGTTGGGACGAAGAAAATTCAGCGTTTGAGGAAATAATCTGTCATGCCGTCGATGGCCTCCTGGCTGGCGTCTAGTTCAGGGTGAAAAACGCTGAAGGCATGGGTCAGGCGCTTGTCCTTCGGGTAGTTGACAAGAGAATAGGGTGCATTGCCTTTCCGAAGGGCATTTGCAAAGTCCAGGGTGTACCGCTGGAGCATATCATCGTGGCTGGTGATGAGATAGCAGGATGGCAAATTCTGGATGATGTCAGGATGCTCCGGGTTGGTATAAGGATAAAATGCAGATTTTTTGTAATGCTCCCCGTAAAGGTAGGTCGGAAGGGACAGGCCGATCTTGTCCATCCGGCAGGTGTAGAACATCCCGCTGATTAGGCCAAGGGCTTTCACATCCAGATAAGAGGGCTGGACGTTGGCAGCCTTTGCGAGTCCCGGAGCGTTCTGCATGGCGCAGACATAGATTGCGAGGTAGGCACCGGCGCTGTCACCTACGACAAACACTCTGTCCGGGTCGCCGTGAAACATGAGCAGCGTTTCAATGGCCTGGTCCATCCCCCGCGCCACATCATCAAACTGCTGGAACACATCCACATCCGGGATGAGGCGGTATTCCAGGCTGAGGACAACAAAGCCACGCCTGCACAGTTCCAGACAGAATTTTGTGTTAAACTCTTTGCTGCCCATGATCAGGCCGCCGCCGTGGATGTTGACGATGACCGGATAGAGGGGGTGGTCGTGGAGACGGAAAATGGCGCTCATGGGATGGTATACATCCATCCTTTTTGCCGGGTGGAACGTAGTCCAGCGTCCCCGGAACGGTATATCGGCGGCGATGCAGCAATCGGGAGGAATCGTGATCTCCTCCTCTGCAAGCTGCTTTTCCTCCGCCTCGTCGAATTTGTCTCGCTCCCTTAAGAGCATCTTTGTGATCAGCCGGTTCATTGTGTCTGCCTCCATATGTTCTGTAAAGTAAGGCGAAGGAGTAGTCTACTCCCAAGTCCTTCTACCTAACAGCCACAAAAACAGGCGAAATGCGGCTAGTCTGGAGTGAAAAATTTTGGAAACTGGTAAAAAATAACTTCTGTCCAAGTCAGCAGAAGTTGGATGGTTAATTTATTTGTACCTTTGCTTGTACACCCATCTTGCAATTTGCACATAATTATGCTATAATAATGTGCAAGTAAGAAAGGAGGCGTGTACCATGCCGCAGATCAGACCAATTACTGACCTCAGAAATACGACGGAGATTTCCGAGCTTTGCCATGCAAGGCGTGAGCCGGTTTTCATCACGAAAAATGGCTACGGAGATTTGGTAGTCATGAGTATTGAAACATACGAGGAAATGGTGGAGACTGCAAAGACAGACGCAGCGATCAGCGAGGCTGAGAAGGAGTATGCTGCCGATGGCGTTTTGCTCGATGCAAGGGAAGCACTGTCCTCTTTACGGAGGAAGCATTTTGGATAAGTACACGGTAAAACTTTATGCTCGTGCGTACCGGGACTTAGACGATATTTACACCTATATTGCGGAGCATCTGTTAGAGCCGGGTACAGCATTGAACATGGTCAATGAACTGGAAAACGCCATTTTCAGTTTGGAGGAGATGCCGGAACGTGGCGCACTCCGCCGCATAGGGGCATACGCAAATAGGGATTACCGGCAGCTCTTTGTCAAAAACTATGTGATCGTCTACCGGGTATTGAAGGAAAACCGAGAGGTGCATATCGTTACTGTGCGGTATTCGCCCAGCAATTTCTGACACTGAACGAAGACAACTAAATAAGTGAAATAAACGGGCAGGGAACCTTGATCGTAGATTCCTTGCCCATTTTCTTGCGGGTCAGTCCTTATGATATATGGTATTTGTCTTAGGGTCAATGACAATGACCTGCTTCCCGGTGCTTCTGGCATACGCCACAGTTTTCCCGGTTCCGCTGGGGCGGCCATCCCAAACGGCGAGGATGTAGTCGGAATGGTCTACTATGGATTAGCAGATTGATTCCGGAGAATAAAATAGAGCCGCAGCAGTGATCGGTGAAGATCATCCGCTGTGGCTCTGAGTTTATCAGCCAATTAGTTGCAGCTCCCGCAGGTAATCCATGAGGACGGTCTTTTCGCTGTTCCTCTGGAATAAAATACGGATAGATTTATCCGGGAATACATCAATCCGCTGAATCAGCTTTTTGGACAGCTCCCGGTCAAACTCAAAATCATCGGGAATATCTTGAAAAAGAGTGATCCATTTGTTTGGTTCTGTAAACGTGTCCAGCAGGCGGTTCTTTTCCTTCTGCAGGGTCATGAGCTGCTCGGTACATGACGCAGGTGACTCCCCAGCCTGGAGAGTTGCATCCAGAGCCAAAAGTACCTTTTCCCTGATAGCCGCCTCTGCTTTACAGTATTCTTCGCTTTTATAGCCTTTTGTGAGAAGCTGGGAGATGCGTCTTGCCTGGTCACGTTCTGATATAATGGCGGCGATCACGCTGGCTGTCAACTCTGTCAATGGATGCTTGACTGGTGGGCAGGGCAACAGCATTTACCTGGCAGCAAGGATGGCGGCCAGTGCCTCGTTGCTC
>JAJQHY010000097.1 GCA_021199495.1 Lachnospiraceae bacterium
ATATGAAATTTTCAAGGTGCTAAAGGAAAGGGCTTTTGACCCCGGCATCATCATATAATGAGTGCAAGCGAGAAAGGCATGCTTGCATGTCCGGCGAGCGACGAATTGGATCATGAGCGTTTTTTGCTCATGATATAACCCTGCGCAGTCAGCAGCTCCGCGCAGAGCACCGCGCCGCCGGCAGCGCCACGGATCGTATTGTGGGACAGACCCACAAATTTATAGTCATAGACGGTATCCTCGCGCAGTCTGCCGACACTGACGCCCATGCCGTTCTCATAATCCACGTCCAGTCTGATCTGCGGACGGTCCGGCTCCTCCATGTAACGGATAAACTGCTTCGGTGCGCTGGGTAGGTCTAACTCCTGCGGAACGCCGCGGAAGCTGTTCAGCTTTTCAATTAACTGTTCTTTGGTGGGCTTTTTCCTGAATTTCACGAATACCGCGGCTGTGTGGCCGTTTAAGACAGGCACACGGATGCACTGGCAGGTGATCAGCGGACTGGTTGCCGGCTTGATCACGCCGTCCTCCACCTTGCCCCATAGACGCAGAGGCTCCTGTTCACTCTTTTCTTCCTCGCCGCTGATGAAGGGAATGATGTTGCCCTCCATTTCAGGCCACTCTTTAAAAGTCTTGCCTGCGCCGGAAATAGCCTGATAGGTGGTGGCCACCACTTCATAAGGCTCGAACTCCTTCCATGCAGTCAGAACAGGCGCATAGGACTGAATAGAGCAGTTCGGCTTCACAGCGATAAAACCGCGCTTCGTCCCCAGGCGTTCCTTCTGGAACGGAATGACATGCATATGCTCCGGATTGATCTCCGGCACGCACATGGGCACATCCGGCGTCCAGCGATGCGCGGAATTGTTGGAGACAACCGGCACCTCTTCCTTCGCGTAGGCATACTCTATTTCCTTAATTTCTTCTTTGCTGAGGTTCATGGCACTGAAAACAAAATCCACCTGAGAGGCTATTTCCTCTCTCTGGCTCGTCACATCATAGACCGACAGATCTTTGACTGCCTCCGGAATGGGAGTCGTCATCTTCCAGCGACCCTCCACAGCCTGCGCGTATGTTTTGCCGGCGCTTCTGCCGGACGCCGCCACGCAGACCACCTCAAACCAGGGGTGATTCTCCAGCAGGATAATAAATCTCTGCCCCACCATGCCGGTGGCACCCAGAATTCCTACTCTCAGCTTCTCTTTCATTTCCATAGTTGCTCCTCTCGATTTAAATACGCCTTATAAATGTCAAGCACCTGCTTCATGGCCCCGCTTCCCGGCGCACCGATCGTCAGCCGCTTCTCCACGCAGGTCTTCAGACTGACGGCGTCATAAACGTCTTCCTCAAACTTATCGCTGATACCTTTCAGCTCCTCAAGACTCAGCGCGTCTATCGACGTGTTATGGTCAATGCAGTACAGCACCAGTCTGCCGACGATACCGTGCGCGTCCCTGAACGGAACCCCCTTCCCTACCAGGTAATCCGCGGCGTCTGTCGCGTTGGTAAAGCCGTTCATGGCGCTCTTTGCCATCACATCCTTGTGGAATTTCATGGTGCTGATCATGCCGGTAAATAAGGTCAGGCAGCTCTCCACCGTTTCAATGGCGTCAAAAGTCTGCTCCTTATCCTCCTGCATGTCCTTATTATATGCCAAGGGAATACCCTTCATAGTGGTTAGCAGACCCATCAGGGCGCCGTAAACCCGACCGGTCTTGCCGCGGATGAGCTCTGCGATATCCGGATTTTTTTTCTGGGGCATGATGCTGCTCCCGGTGGAATAGGCGTCGTCCATCTCCACGAAACGATATTCGTCGCTGTTCCAGAGAATAATCTCCTCGCAGAAGCGGCTCAAATGCATCATGATCGTGGAAAGCGCGCTCAGGTACTCGATTACATAGTCCCGGTCCGAAACAGAATCCATGCTGTTTAACGTCGGTCCGTAGAAGTCCAGAAGCTTCGCAGTATATTCCCGGTCAAGCGGATAGGTCGTGCCGGCCAGCGCTCCCGCTCCTAATGGGCAGTAATTCATGCGCTCATAAATATCGTGCAGGCGGCCTCTGTCCCGCTTAAACATCTCAAAATATGCCCCGAAATGGTGTGCCAGCGTCAACGGCTGTGCCTTCTGCAAATGCGTAAATCCGGGCATATAAGTGTCCAGGTTCTCTTCCATTTTTTCACACAGGACCTGCAAAAGTTCCTTTAAAAGAACGTCCGTCTGCTTTACATGGCTGCGCACATACATTCTCATGTCAAGCGCCACCTGGTCATTGCGGCTGCGGCCGGTGTGCAGCTTTTTGCCGGCATCACCGATCCGTTCGATCAGATTGGCCTCCACAAAGCTGTGAACGTCCTCATACTGCGATGTAATGGCAAGATTTCCCGCCTTCACATCCTCTTCTATGGATTTAAGCCCTGCAATAATACTGTCCCGCTCCGCATCCGTCACAATACCCTGTTTTGCCAGCATCGTGACATGCGCAATGCTCCCGGCGATGTCTTCATGCAGCAGTTTCTGATCAAAACCGATCGAAGCATTGAAGGCGTATACAAGCTGATCCGTCTCTTTGGTGAATCTGCCGCCCCACAACTGAGCCATGATAAGTTTCCTCCTGTCTTAGCGTCCCTCCCTCCGAAATTATGACGGGTCAGGAAGTATATGGCCTCCCGGACGCTCCGCTTATCTTAGCATATATTATTTTTGATTGCAAGTATCCAAACAAAACAACCTACTTCATATTCTCCAGACCTGTTTTCCGGTAATATCTGTGCTCCATATGCTGCAGTACCTGATACATCAGCATTGCAAGAATACACAGAAGGATGATGGAGGTTAAAACCATATCCAGTTTGAATACCTGCGTCCCATAAATAATCAGATACCCCAGTCCGACTCTGCCCGCAAAAAATTCCCCGATCACTACGCCCACCAGCGCCAGACCAATATTCACCTTCATGACGCTGAAAATATTGGGTATGCCGGAAGGAAGCACCACCTTAGTCAGAATATCCTTTTTGGTACCGCCCAGGCAACGCACCAGGAGAATTTTCTCCTCATCCGTCTCACGGAATCCGCTGTAGAGACTGATGATGCTGCCGAAGAGAGCCACCGAGATACCAGCCACGATAATCGCTTTTGTCCCGGTGCCAATCCAGACTATGATCAGAGGCGCCAGAGCAGACTTCGGCAGAGAATTCAGAACAACTAAAAAAGGTTCCAGAATCCGGCTCAGGAAATCGCTCCACCACAGAAGAATTGCCGCTGCAAGTGAAAGTGCGAAAATCAAAAAGAAACTGATCAGCACTTCCATTATACTGGCGCCCAGATGAACGCCGAGGGAGCTTTCCCTGATCAGATTCCAGAAGCAGACTGCAATCAGGGACGGACTTGCAAAAAAGAAACTGTCGATCAATCCTGTCCTCGCCGCCATCTCCCATGAAATGCAGAAAGCTGCCAGAATCAACAGCCTCAGCAGACTGATCCTGCGATGTTTTCTGTGATGATCATACACATATTGCTCCTGGGCGGACAGTTTCTCAGAGCCTTCTATGAAACTTATCGATTTGCCGCGCAATTTTTTCTTTTCCATCTGTGTTTTTTCCAGGGAATGGTCGTTAGAAAGCAAGGCACTCTGCACTGCCTCTTTGCGTTTAAGCCCCTTCATCTGCGCCGTCCTCCCCTCTTAAATCTTCCCAGATCATATTAAAATAAACATTGAATTCAGGGGCGTTTCTGGCTGAAAGCAGGTCGTTTCCTTTTCTCGTAAGATAAATTGGTACATCCCGGATCAGCGTGGCCGGTCTCGCGCTTAAAACCAATACTCTGTCCCCTAAGCTGATTGCCTCCTGCAGATCATGTGTAATCAGAACCGCTGTTTTTTTCTGTTCCCGGATGATATGGGCAATGTCATCGGAGACCCGCAGCCTGGTCTGAAAATCCAGCGCACTGAACGGTTCATCCAAAAGCAACAGATCCGGATTCATGATCAATGTCCGAATCAGTGCCGCCCTCTGACGCATGCCGCCTGAGAGTTCCTGCGGCTTTTTGTCCCGAAACGCCCAGAGCCCGTATTCTTTCAGAAGCTGCTCAAGACGTTTTCCGGTATCTTCATTCACTGTTTTCTGAATCTCCGGTCCCAGAAGGCAGTTCTGCCAGATCGAACGCCAGTAGAACAGATGGTCTTTCTGCAGCATATAACCAATGACCGGTTTTTTATCGGAGGTGTAACGGATTTCGCCCTGCTCAGGGGTTAAGATTCCTGCAATCAGAGACAGAATGGTAGACTTGCCGCAGCCGGATGGCCCTACAATGGCCACAAAGCTCTGGGGCTCCACCCGAAAGCTTAGTTGACTCACCGCCCGGGTTTCGCCCTGAAGAGAATGATATGTGAAGGAAACATTATCAAAAGAGATCATACCTGCTCCGGAGGATTTCCGTGTTTATCATTATATTATGTAACGGTCAGGTGGAATGGAAGACTTTTGTCAAAAAAAATCCTCCGGCATAACACGCCGAAGGATTTTAAAATCGCATAGTTTCATCCCTGCTGATCACATAAAATAACTTATTGCAATACAACAGATATCAACAGAAAAATTCATGGTCTGATCCGCAGGCATACAACAGCGCAGGCCGGAATATCAAACTTCAGGCCGGATTCTGCGACAGTCACACCTTCAAATGCCTGCTCTGACACCCTGTCCGGCTCCTCAAAGGTATTAAAGGCGTCTTTTTTATCCGAAAGAATACTTGCCTCTACCGCAGAAGGTGTCAGCTTTTCAAAAGACACCTCAACCGGATAGTTCTTTTCCAGAGAAAGATTGGCGACTGTCAATGTGATGACGCCATCTTTGTCAACGGAGACGGACTGCTGAAGGGTGGGCACGTCGTACATCGTACCGCCCTCATGTTCCACGCCTTCGATCCTGTTTTCCAGAAGATCCGCATTCTGATGGCTGCGATACATGTGGAACACATGCCAAGTTGGTGTTCGCAGCATTTTCTCTTTATCGGTCAGAATCATGGACTGCAGGACATTCACCATCTGGGCGATGCAGGCCAGCTTCACACGATCAGAGTGCTGATTGAAAATATTCAGAGTGACAGCTGCTACCAACGCATCGCGCATTGTATTCTGCTGATACAGAAAACCGGGATTGGTGCCTGGCTCAACGTCAAACCATGTCCCCCATTCATCCACCGCGAGACCAACCTTTTTCTCCGGATCATAACGGTCCATGATGGCGCCGTGTTTTTCCACCAGCTCCTCCATGTAAAGAGCCTTGTGAAGCGTACAGTAATACTCTTCCTCGGAAAACTCCGTAGCACTCCCCTTATGCTCCCAGGGACCCGGCGTCGTATAATAATGCAGGCTCAGGTAATCCATGAAGCCATGGAGGTGACAGGGGCTGGGATTAAAGCAGGTATCCAGTACCTTCTCGGTCCACTCATAGTCATTGACATTGGGACCGCAGGCGACCTTCTGAATCGGTGCGTCCGCGTTATAATTGCGGACATAGGTCTGGTATCTGCGATATAAATCGCCGTAGTAGGTGGGCCGCATGTTGCCGCCGCAGCCCCAGTTCTCGTTACCAACGCCAAAGATATCAACCTTCCATGGTGCTTCATGGCCATTTGCGGCACGTAGATCCGCCATCGGCGATACGCCGTTGAAAGTCATATATTCGACCCACTCGCTCATTTCCTGTACGGTGCCGCTGCCCACATTGCCGTTGACGTAGGTTTTGCAGCCCAGCTGGCGGCAGAGTTCAAAATATTCATGCGTGCCGAAGCTGTTGTCCTCGACCACACCGCCCCAGTGGGTGTTGATCATCTTTTTTCTTTTGCTTTTGGGGCCGATGCCGTCCTTCCAGTGGTATTCATCGGCAAAGCAGCCTCCCGGCCAGCGCAGGACAGGGACATGGATTTCCTTTAATGCCTCCACGACGTCTGTACGCATGCCGTTGACATTGGGGATATCAGAATCCTCGCCAACATAGAGCCCCTCGTAGATGCAGCGGCCAAGGTGTTCAGAAAACTGGCCATAGAGTTCGGGGTTGATGTGGCTCAATTTGCTGGTTTCGTTGATGTAGATTTTAGCCATATAGATCCTTTCTGTTTGTTAATAATAGCAAGAGTCTCGCATGGAAATATATCATCCGCTTCACTCATACGTGCCTAAGTGAGACAGGAAATCTATGATTTCCGTAGTCGAACTTATGCCTTGCGCAAAACATTCCGATAAGCCCCCGAAAACTGAAAAAATGTTCAGCATAGGCTTCCATTTTTTCATGGGTCTCATCTCCATGGCACGAAAAATCGCTCAGCAAATTATAACATTACACGCTCTGATTATCAATTTTCATGAAGTAAATCAGGCGTCATAATTCCATTACTACCGTATCATAAGCAGCCAGCGTCACGGTCTGTACGCCCTGCGGTGTCGGAATGCTGGTCGTCTGCTCTGTATCGCTGTTATTAATCACGACAAGCTTGTGGCTGCCGGGATAGTAAGCACACTCACATTTTAAGTTGTCGGTCATATAATCGCCGCTGAGGCCTTCGCCTCCCGCGTAGCGGATCAGTTGATAGAGCATACGGGTATTTGCAAGGTTGACCTGGAAGGAGGACATGTAGATACCTCTGCCCCTGCCAAAATCGTGCATGGTAACAAGCGGGTCAGAGCCGTCTGCCAGAAGTACCTTCGTCTCACCGTCCGTCAGGAAACGATGCTCCTTTTTCTCCACAGAGGCGCCCTCAGGCAGGATACCCTCCGGATCAGCAGCGGTGAAGCTCCATTTGCCGTGGCAGACCTTCGCACCGGTATCCTCATCCACGCCCAGCACATGAGACATACGGAAATAATTGTCATAGCCAGGCACCGCGGAGGGCTCATTGACACCGATAAAGGTGCCGCCTTCATAAACCCACTTTGTCAGCGCTGTTACAAGCTCATCATCCTTCCAGGCATCGCCGCCGCTCCAGGCACTTCCTGCGTATCCGGCATTGATCACCACATCCACATTTTCAAGCGCTCCGTTTTTCACATCCTCAAAGCTTATAAAGCTGACATCCACAGGAAGTCCGGAAAGAGCCTCATTGATATGAATCAGGTCATGCATATAAGTCTCATGGAAGTGGCCGGAAAGCGTCCAGGAACGCAGCTTGCCCCAGCTGTGCAGTACAGCTACCTTTGTACGGATTGTATACGGCTTGCCCTGCTCATGGAAGGTTTTAATCAGACGGAACTCATCCGCCACTTTCTCAATGTAATCATTGAAATCCGGGAACGGCAGGGTCAGGGACAGATATCCGCCCAGACCAATCCGGTCAATCTTCACACGCAGCAGCGCTCTGCGCACGCTGTTCCAGTATTTTTTGGCATCCAGAGTCGGATTGCCGCCCTCCATAAAGGTAGGCGCTCCGCCAAGGCCTGTCGGGAACAGATACGGATGCAGGCGAAGCTCATGTGTCGGTACGTCCACACCGGCGCACAGACGGGCCTCATAACCAGAGAAAACGCACTTGATCAGGCCGTCAAAGCCAAACTCCTGAAAACGACCATTGTAAGGCTCCACGCCTACCCAGCTGTCATCATAGAAGACATAGGCCTTTTTGCCATAATCATGCACCATGGCAATCAGCTTTTTACCGAAGGAAATGACAAAGTCATTGATGAAGGCCATCCAGTCCGCTTTCTTCGGATTGCCTGGCATATGCGTCACATGCAGGTCGCCTTTGTTGATAAAGTCCTCTGCGGTCATGCTATAGCCGTACTGCTCCGCGAACTGATCCAGTGCCAGCTCACTGACCGTAAAATCATACGATCCCCAATCCGAAAACAGCGTGCGGTTGCGCTCATCCGCGCCCCAGATCCAGACAAAATTATAAAACATGGAGGTAAAGCGCACCACTGTTGTGTCCGGATGGGTCTCACACCAGTTTTTCATCCAGGAAAGCATGTATTCCTGCGTCTCGGGATATCTGGGATCAATCTGCATGAGATGCTCTTTATCCCAGTGATTGGTGGTATGATTGTACATGGAGATCTCTTCCCAGATCCGGTAGGCCAGGAAGCTCACGGTATATTTGTGGAACGGCGTGATTCCCTTCACCGTCACAGTACCGGACTCGCAATCATAAGTCCATTTATCAGCAGACACAAGCTCATTTGTCGTCCTGTCATAGACCTGCCAGTATTTCATGGCGGCCGCACCGTCATTGACTCTGAACTGCTCCGCAAAGAACGTCTTCATCAGAGAAATCGTAACCGTCTCTCCCACCGCCACTTCCGCAGGTGTGCAGAGAAAAGTCTGCTGCAGCTTGTCCTGGTTTGCCTTCGCCCACTCGTTATGGTCACGAATGATGCAGATCGTAGAATAAATGCCGTAGCCGGAATGTACAATTTCATCGGACAGAACCGTACCGTCACTGTCACGAATCACGTCGGCTCCCCATTTTTCAGCCATTTGTAATGTAAGATTTTCATACCCTGATTCTCCGGGCAGGGTAAAACCGCCTTTTGTCTTTGACATATTTCCTCCCATCAAAATAATCGCAAACGTGGTGCTTTCGCATGATGCGATATATCTCCCGTTTTACCACATCCGCTTCCTGGCATACAGATTACAGAGCGCCGTCCTTCTGAATCTGATCAGATACCAGAAGCGTGGAAAAGAACGCCAGCACCAATCCCTGGCCCCAACCCTGGATCCAGCGCTTCGGAATGCCGCGGTAGCCCTCTTTGTCATTCATGACAGCAGTACCGCCGGATACATTCATGACCTTGCCGTCCGCGCTGATATTGGCTAACAGACCTTTAATGGATTTATTGATATATTTGGTATGCAGAACGTTGCCGCGCTCCAGCATGGCCGCCGCAATACCCGCGGAAGCGGAAATCTCCTCATAAGACTCCGGATCGTCTAATACCGTTCTCCAGAGGCCGTTCTCCGTCTGCACCGTCTTCAACGCCGCCAGCTGTTCATTTAAAGAACCGGCGATCTCTAAGTATTTCGGATACAGATAGCACTGCGGCAGAATACCGCCTACCTTCGACATGGTATAAGCCGCCCAGGCATTCGCGCGCCCCCAGTAAATACCGGACATATGGTTTTTGGCAATATTGTCATACCCATGATAATAAAAGCCGCTGGCCGGATCCTGCAGATACTCGATGTGCCAGTACCACTGATTCAGGGCGTCGTCAATCAGCTCCTGATCCTTCTCCATCACACCCACACGCAGCAGCAGAAACGCCGCCATAAACAGCGTGTCAGCCCATGCCTGCTCCGGGAAATCATTATTCGCAGATACAGTATGCTGCAGAACATGGTCACCAAAACGAAGTGCATCATGCTTCAGATAATCAATCTTGGACATCAGGATCTCATGATACTTCTCTTCTTTGGTCGCCTGGTACAGCGTAACCAGGCAATGTCCCATGGCACAGGCGTTCACGGTCCACACCTTCGGAAGTCCCAGGTCAATCAGCTCATCTACCCTGTCCTTTAACAGGGTCAGATACTCTTCCTTTCCTGTCTTTTCATAAGCCTCGCTGACGCCATAGTAAGCCACACCGCAGGGCCAGTCCCATGTCAGATCCATGTTCATGGTCTTTTTCACGACTTTATCAATGACTTCTTCCACTTCCTGTCTGTCAAAATCAAACTTTGCCATTGCTGCCTCCTTTGTTTTTTCCATTTTACTCTATTGATTAACAGAAGAGAATTCTCATTCTGTTATTTCCAGGTTTATTTTACATTGTTCTTTCCTAAAATCAAGCATCATTCTCATTTCAGGAATTTTTGACGCCAATCAGCACTGCATTCAGTAAAAAATTATCTTTTAAAAAATCCTCCGGCTTCCATTTTGCAATGAAACCGGAGGATTATGACTCATCCGTTCTTTCTTAAGAAAGTGCCATCAATGTACAGACTGCAGGACTTATGCACATACAGACTGTAAATCAGACGCCCGGAATATTTACAGTGTCCGCTGTCTTATGCGGTCGGCAGCTTGGTAGTCAGGCCCTCGTTATAGAGCTCAAGTCTCTCGTCGATGACTGCCTGATAGCCGGCATTCAGATACTTCTCGCTGTACTCATCATACAGGGTATCGAACTCATCCGGATCGCACATCACCAGCTTGTCGCGATACTCGGTGTACAGATCATACAGGGTCTGGTTATACTCACTGACGGATTCCAGGGAAGCGCCGAACAAAGCATCAGAGTTGGCATAGCCGTCATTGTAGAGCTGGTTCTGTCCATTGTAGTTGTCAAGAATCTCCTGATAGAAGTCCTGCGGAATACCCTGCGGCGTAATAGCAGCAACATCGGACTCAATGTCGCCTAACGTCTTGGACGCGGTCACAATCATCCAGTAGTCTACATTATTGTTGTGTCCCTGCGCATAGGACTCATCATATCTGGAGTCATCGCTGGAAATCACGGTCGGCGTGCCATCCACATATTCAAAGTTAATTCCCTCAATACCCCATTGCATGGTGAAGAGCACATCCTCCTGGCACATCCACTCCATGTACATCTCGGCCGCCTTGAACTCATCGTCGGTAGCAGTAGTGGAGCGGGAAATCATGGTGCCAAACACATTGGTAGGTCTATAAGAGTTGTTGGAGCCCCAGGTATCATCCTGAATAAATTCACTGCTGCAAACGCAGACGCCCAGCTCACCATCCGGATTGGTCTCATAGAAGCTGTCCAGAACCGTGATAGTGGTAGATGTATAGCAGGAATAGGTGAAGGCCAGACCATTGATGAAGTCAGACTGTGCCTCAGTCGAATCTCTCATATAATATTCCTGGTTGGTCCAGCCCTGGTTGTAGTGATAATTCTCCAGCTTCAGGAATCTCTTCTGTGCCTCGGTGGACAGCGCCGGAATCTGATAATCGCCGGTCGTCACCCAGGTTTCCTCATCCTGCGGATAATCTCTGTAAGCATAGTTCTGGTCGATACCGGCGCCGGATACCTTGGTGCCGCCAAGAGGAGCACTGTGTCCGTTCTCTACCAGCTTTGCATACAACTCATTCAGCTCGGAAGCTGTTGACGGATATTCGGTGTATCCAGCTTCCTCCAGCCAGTCCTTGCGATAGAAAGTCACAAAAGTATAGTTGGTGTTGCCGTAAGGTCTCTTGCCCAGGATCAGATAGTCATCATCATCCAACTGCGTGTAGCTGTCAATGCTCTCATCCACCATCATCTGATAGTAAGTAGGAGCGATGGTCTTGAACTCCTCCATGTCGTACGGTGCGGAATAGCCCTCAGACTCCCAGGTAGCCAGCTTATCATAGTCATACTCCATCAGAATGGTTGGCAGGGACTGGGAAGCGGCCAGCAGACCGTAATCAGTCATAACATCGGAACGGGTGATGGCAACAAACTGTACGTCAATGTTGTACACATCACCGAAGTTCTCCTGGATCCAGTTCGTCCAGTAGTTGTCTACAACATCGGCAACACCGTTGCTGGAGCTGCCGCGGTCATAAACCGGGATCTGCAGGGTAACTGTGTTTTCAAAAGCGGTCCAGCCTTCCATGCCGGCTACCGTTTCTGTCGTCTCCGTACTCTCCGTGGAGCTGCTCTCAGAACTGGTACTACTGGAACTGCTGGAACTGGAGCTCGTGCTGGAGCTGGAGCTGGAGTCGGAACTGCCGCAGGCTGCCAGAATTCCGGCGGAACCAAGCGCCACGCCGCCTACCATCATTCCCTTCATGAAATCTCTGCGGGAAATCGCGTTGAACATAAATTTTTCCTCCTTTTAAATAAAACTTTTATAATGATCCGACACAGTGCCGGATTATTAACTGAACTTACTCCTTGACTGCGCCGACCATGGTGCCCTGTACGAAATATTTCTGTACAAACGGATAAATAATCAGGATCGGAACCGTTGCGAACATGACGCAGGCCGCCTGCAAGACCTCCGGTGTGGACTCGATTGTGCTGCCGGTATCCAGAGAGGATGTCTGCGACTCAGCTGCCGCTGCGACCAGCTGATACAGCTTGTACTGAATCATCTTCAGATCCGAGGATCGGGTATAGTACATATTATCCGCGTAGGAATTCCAACGGCCTACCGCGTAGAACAGGGACAACGTAGCCAGGATCGGCTTGCACAGGGGCAGTACGATCTTAAATAAAATCTGGAAATTGGATGCACCGTCCAGGAAAGCGGACTCCTCCAGACTGTCCGGTATGGTGGTCATGAAGAAGTTCTTCATAATCAGCATATTATACGCGGAATAAATGAGCGGCAGGATCAGTACCCACATGGTATCATAAATGCCGAGATTGAAATACAGCAGATACTGGGGGATGATACCGGCCGAGAAATACATCGGCACCATCAGAAGGAAGGTCAGGACGCTTCTGCCCTTCAGCCTTTTCTTGGAAAGCGGATACGCCGCACAGGTACAGACGATCATGCCCAGAATCGTGAAAATCAAAGTGACTTCCACAGAAAAGAACATGGAATAAGTCATGGAAGAATCCGCGAACACTTCCTTAAAGGCAGACAATGTAAATTCCTTGGGCCAGAAGTATACTTTCCTTGCCAGTACCATCGTATTGCTGGAGAGCGATTTAGCCGCCACATGCAGGATCGGCAGAATGCAGGTCAGGCACAAAAGACTGATAAATACAATAATGACGACATCACTGATTCTGAATTTGACAATGGCGCGCGCGCCAGCAGATCTGTTTTCTTCTTTATTCTTTGCCATACGTTCGCACCTCCCTTACAGTAATCCGTTCTCACCCATCGCCTTGGCGATACGGTCAGTTATCAGCACCAGCGCCAGCCCTACCAGGGACTGGAAGAGGCCCACAGCGGTAGCCATGCTGTATTTCTGGTTGCTTAAGCCTTTATTATATATGTAGATAGCCAGTTGGTACTGGAAATCCTTCACCATAGAGTTCTCGAACGATTTCAGACGTTCAAAGTTAGAGCCCATGACTTTGCCCAGATTCATAATCAGCAGCGTAATAATCGTGCTCTTGATCCCCGGCAGGGTAATGTACCACATTCTCTTCCAGCGGTTGGCACCGTCGATCATGGCCGCCTCATACAGATCCGCACTGATACCGGTAATAGCTGCCAGATACAGGATGGTGCCCCACCCCATACTCTGCCATACACCAATGAGCAGGTAGGTCACCGCCCAGTGCCATTTCTCATTGAGGAATGGAATACCTTCAGAAATCACACCGGCGTTCATTAAAAGGGTATTGACAAGACCGCTGGACGGTTTAAACATCGTTAATGCGATGCTGCCGATGATGGCCCAGGACAGGAAATGCGGCATATACAGGATCGTCTGTGTCACCTTTTTGAACTTCTGATACCGCAGTTCGTTCAACATCAGTGCCAGAATGATCGGCATAGGGAAGCCAACCAGCAAATCAAGCAGGTTAAACACAATCGAGTTGCGCAGCGCACGGATGAAGTCGGCGTCCTGGAAAATCTTCCGGAAAGTCTCCAGCCCTACCCACTCACTGCCCGCATAGCCTTTCGCAGGTTTGTAATCCATGAATGCCATTCGCAGACCGGGATATGCGCCATAGACGAATACAAACACCAGCACCAGCGGAATCAGAGCCATCAGATACAACTGCCAGTCACGCTTGATTGCCTTGCTCCACGGAGTAGTCGTTCCCTTTACAGGTTTTACCTTCGTTTTAGCCATCTTAAAACCTCCATTCCTTTTTATCCATACAGCAAAAAAGCTCACAAAAAAGTTATACATATTATCCAACATTTGCAGCAGATTTTCTATGCAATAAATTTAAAATATTGTGCAGTTTCGACCATTTAGTCTCGTTTTCGCCCATCAATTCACACATTTTTCATAAATATTGCGTATTTTCTTTTTCTGTTTTGTGTATTATTTCGTATTGCCTCCTGTTTTGCAGACCATATGCGGTGTATGAGCGGGCAGAGAGTGCATGATACCATGGATTGCTTCGCAAAAAAGCATTGTATTCATTACGGATTTTCATTATAATAAAAACCAGGACGCAAGTGTCAGCAAATTGGTACATGTTTTCCGCAGCTGACAGATGAAGACGCGGAAGGGATTCTCAGTATGCCAAAGACAAAACACATCACCGAATACAGAAAATACGATCTGGATCCAAACTTTCCCATCCGTCTTTTACTGGACGGAGAACCACGGGAAATCTCCGACATTCCGAATGACCGCCTGCATTTCCATGATTGCGTGGAGATAGGCATCTGCATAAAAGGCAGCGGATATATGAGGCTTCGAGGGGAAGAAGTCCGCTTTCAGGCGGGCGACGTGACCGTCATTCCGGAGAATATTCCGCATACCACCTGTTCGGATCCGGGCACCTCCAGCTACTGGTATTATCTCATGTTTAATCCATGGAGTTTTTTTAAGGGGATCCTGTCCATTACGAGCAAAGATTACAACCTGACCGCCCTTCCGATGGAGCACTTTCGCTTTGTCCTGCCTTCTGATACTTTCTCCGAACTGCACCGGCTTTCTCTTTGCGCCGTCAGAGAGCTGAAGGAAAAACAGATCGGGTATAAGGTCAGCACCAAAGGTCTTCTGCTCGCACTCTACATCGAAATTTACAGGGCGGAATGTTCCTCAGCGGTTCTTACGACATCCGCAGGTACGGAAAACTCCCCTGCCGTAAAAAATCCCGCTCCCGAAAACGGAACCGAAAACGCTGTTTCGAACCCCGACAACCGTCTTGTCATCGCACCGGCTCTCGATTACATCTTTCAGAATTACATGCAGCAGTTTTCCATACAGTACCTGGCGGAGCTGTGTCATATGAGCGACACGCATTTCCGCCGTACCTTCCGCCAGATCATGAATATTGCGCCGTTAGACTATCTGCACAATACCCGAATTGCGCGAGCGTGCGGTCTTTTAGGCAGCACGCAGAAATCTGTCCTCGAGATTTCCGAACTGGTCGGCTACCATACGCTCTCCAGCTTTAACCGTCATTTTCAGCAGATCATGGGAACCACACCGCGCGACTACCGCAGAGACATTACTTCATAGGAAAATAAGAGTCGGGAAAATACAATTATCGAATATTCCGGCTGGGTAAAGCCGCAGATATAAAACAGTAAAAAGGCTCAAAGCTTCCGCTGTCAGCAAAAGCCTTAAGCCTTATCATTGCTTATGATGATGGACTTTTCTGCGCTATCTCCATCAGATCCACCAGCGCGGCGGCACAATCCGCCCGGCCAACAGGCTGATCTGCCATATAGCCATCCCATAAAAGTCCCAGCTTTTTCGCCTCCCGTTCACAGTCTTCCATGGAGATTTCCCGCTCCTCTACAGGATGAAGGCTTCTGACCATAAAGCTTACAAATTCTGCGCATGTCAGCGGATCATCCGGCCTGAAATGCCTGTCAGGTGTAGTTGTCTCATCAATCAGGCCACTGTCAAAGGCCGCCTGAATATTTCCCGCGTCCCACTCGTACCGGTATACATCACAGTAGGCAGCGCTCCAGGGCTTTCTGACCCTGTCAGGCATCGCCTTGAAAAACAGATACAAAAACTGCCCTCTTGGCAGATCATCAAACGGATGAAAGAATTTCACACATGGATCCAGAAGTCCCTTCCACATAGCTTCCTTGAGCTTCTGCTCCTGTCGGATTCCCTGGCAGTCCGCGTAGGGAAGCTTCGGCAGATCATGCGGTAATACAGGACGCTCTTCTTTTTTTACACTGGAAACGGCGTTCTGCGGACGAAGCGACTGATCCGGTATCCACGGTTCACCGCTATATGTATTTCTATGAGACGCAAACGGTTCCACGGAAAGTCTCACAAGCTCTCCTGCTATAAATTCCGTCATCAGAAGAGCGCCGTAATCATTGGTATGCGTCATATCCATGAAATAATCCTGGCACCAGTCTATTCCTTTTTCACAGAAAAGCCGGAAGGAATAATCATGCAGATTGATTACCGGCACATGGCACTCCTGCCCAACCCGAAGACAGCTGTCCTCATACTCTTTCAGCAGATCAAACCACCCGTCCTCATCCTGACTGGGGACACGGCTCATGGAGGTTACAATCACCGGATACGCGCCCCGCTCTCTCACTTCACTGATATACCAGCACAAGTTAGCCGCGTACTGCACATAAGCCTTCAGATTGCGGCGTTTCTGATCGTTATGACCGAACTGCAGCATGAACACATCGCCTGGCTTTATATTGTCGCGGACGATATCCCAGTGTCCATCCTGACGAAAGCAATTGGTTGTCAGACCGCCATGCGCCTGATTGCAGAATGCCAGACCGTCGAAATACTGCGGCAGATTCTGCCCCCAGCTGCCAAAGCTCGTCAACGGATTATAAGGATATTCTGTCTCATAATCTGCCACCAGAGAATCTCCGGCGATGAACACCGTGGGGACATCCGTTTCCTCTATGATCACAGACAACAGGCACTCCGCCAGATTCTGCGCATCACCCAGCAGATTCAGCCGAATATTTCCATCCAGCCTCGCGGGCTCTCCCACCACCGGCAGGTACTCGCAGACATGAGAATAAAATGTGACAGAACGTGTTTCCCCCGCTTTTATTTCCATATCTCTGCGAATCAGATTTCTGCGGCCAGTATAAAGGTTCAGATTTCTGACCCCCTGCTTACCGCCTGAAAGTCCGACCGTCACCCGGTACACCCCTTTGTGAGGTACCCCGGCAAAAAAACGGACAGGATATCCCAGAATACATCTGTCAAAAGCCGGATAATTCCTTTTCTTTTCTCCATCCATCCCGGATTCCTTCCCCACCGAATCAGAAAAAGGAAGCAGTCCAAAATCCACTTCCTCCTGATTAAGCAGCGAGGCACTCACATGGATGTCGTCCTCTCCGGGACGAAACACATACGTTTGCCGGTACATGATATACCCTCCTGCATGATTATTCAGATCATAAAGCCACTGAGGGGATTCGAACCCCTGACCTACGCATTACGAGTGCGTCGCTCTACCGACTGAGCTACGGTGGCCTGCCCTGCTGCAGCAATTCATCCTGCTGCAACAATGATGATAATATCAAACATCCATGAAAAAAACAAGTCTTTTTTTTACTTTCGCCGGAAAATTTCACAGAAAGACCAGCACTGAAGAATTTACATGTCGGGTCGTCCTGTCACAGTAAAAAATAACCTCGGGACTTTGACAGTTAAATAAAAGCAAAAACGCTGCAGGCCTTATATAGCC
>JAJQHY010000081.1 GCA_021199495.1 Lachnospiraceae bacterium
GCCCTTTGGAGGGCTAATAGCAAACCACCAGTTGAACTGGTGGTTGCTGACTTAGTAACTTTTGGAGGCATATACATGAAAGAAAATCTGAAGAAACTTGTACAATACTATAAGCCCTATCTGGGCGTTTTCTGGGCCGATATGTTTTTCGCCGTGCTGCAGTCCGGCACGGCGCTTATTCTGCCGCTCATCATCCGCCGTATCACCGGTACGGTCATCTATATGGAGAGACAGGAGGCGCTGACGGAGCTGCTGTATTTGAGTCTGATTATGCTGGCCCTGGTGCTTTTATCCGCCTTCTGCAATTATTATATTTCCTATTACGGCCATGTGATGGGTGCGAAGATCGAGTATGACATGCGCGCGGAGATTTTTAACCATTATCAGAAGCTGTCCTTTTCCTTTTACGATGATGAAAAGGTCGGTCAGCTGATGAGCCGTATTACCTCGGATCTGTTCGATATTACAGAGCTATTGCATCATGGCCCGGAAAATATTATCATTTCCGTGATCAAGATTGTCGGGGCGCTGATGATTCTATGCTCGATCAGTCCGAAGCTGGCGTTCGCGGCATTCATTATGGTGCCGGTGATGGTTGTCTACGCCTGGGTAGTCAACAAATATATGATGGAATCCGCACGCAAAAACCGGGCGAGATTAGCGGAAATCAATGCCCAGATCGAGGACAATCTGTCCGGTATAAGGGTGGTAAAATCCTTTGCCAACGAGGATATTGAGTGTCGGAAATTCGCGAAGGGCAACGATGAATTCCTGGCTTCCAAGAAGGAACGCTATTTCTACATGGGGATCTATAACGGCGGTATGAGCAGCTTCTCCACGCTGATCCAGATTCTGGTGGTGACAGTCGGGGCTTATCTGATTACCGGCGGCACGCTGGATGTGACCGACCTTCTGACCTTCCTGTTATATATTGGGGTGTTTACGGACCCGATCAAGACGCTGATCAATTTTACCGAGCAGTTCCAGAGCGGCTACAGCGGCTATGAGCGGTTTCTGGAAATCATGGCGATTGAGCCGGATATTCAGGATGCGCCCGACGCGGTGGAGGCGCCGGCCTTTGCGGGCGATATTTCCTTTGACCGGGTCTCTTTTGCCTACAATGACCACGCGCCTCAGGTCTTAAAGCATGTGAGTCTTGATATCCCGGCGGGCAGCTATGTGGCTCTGGTGGGGTCCTCCGGCGCCGGTAAGACGACCTTGTGTTCGCTGATTCCGCGGTTTTACGACATTGAAGAAGGCAGTATTACCATCGACGGCATGGATATCCGCGGGCTCACGCTCAACAGCCTGCGCAAGCAGATCGGCATTGTGCAGCAGGACGTGTACTTATTTGCCGGAACCGTCTATGAGAATATTCTCTACGGCAGGCCGGATGCTACAAAAGAAGAGGTCATCGCCGCCGCGGTCAGTGCCAACGCGCATGAATTTATCATGAGTCTGCCCGAGGGGTATGAGACGGATATCGGACAGCGCGGTATCAAGCTTTCCGGCGGCCAGAAGCAGCGCATTTCCATTGCCAGAGTATTCTTAAAAAATCCGCCCATTCTGATTTTCGATGAGGCAACCTCGTCCCTGGACAATGAGAGCGAAAGAGTGGTGCAGGAATCCTTAGAAAAGCTGGCGCAAAACCGCACGACGCTGGTGATCGCCCACAGGCTTTCCACCATCCGCAACGCCGGGAGAATTCTGGTGCTGACAGAGGATGGCATCGCGGAGGAGGGGACGCACGAGGAGCTGCTTGAAAAGAAAGGAATTTATGAAAAGCTGTATCATATGAGGTGATTTTTGTCGAGTCGAACGTTGCCAAAACCTTTGGACTGCTTTTCCTTGTATTTTTGTCACCCGGGCTTAAACTTCAGTATGAAAGTGTCGTCAATTGACAGGCCGATATTCCCGTGTTCTGGTAAGGAGGAAAATCATGGAACAGTTACAGCTTACCTCAACAAAGGATAATGAAAACGTTTATAAAATACTCGACAATCTGATACATGCCGACCGTGAATTTCAGATCATGATCACGGTGCCCGGCGCAGTGAAAAAAACAGCGGAGAGCGCAGCACCAAAACCGCTCATGGTGCAGGAAAAGCCGGTGCAGATCTTTGATCTGGAGAAGGCGGTGACGGACATCATTCATGAGATCGGCGTGCCGGCCCATATCAAGGGCTATCAGTATCTGCGGGAGGCGATCATCATGAGTGTGGAGGACAACCAGATGTTAAGCTCCATCACGAAAATTCTCTACCCCACCATCGCGAAGCGCTTTGACACCACGCCGAGCCGCGTGGAGCGCGCCATTCGTCACGCCATTGAGGTGGCCTGGAGCAGGGGCAAAATGGAGACGCTCGACGGACTTTTCGGCTATACGATCAATACCGGGAAGGGAAAACCGACCAATTCGGAGTTTATCGCTTTGATTTCCGACAGAATCCGCCTGCAGAACAGGAGCGTTTAAGCGGTTTTGGGGGAAAGTAAGAGAAAATAAGCACTTTCGCTTTCAAAATATTGAAAATTGTGTTATGCTGTTACGGAAGAGTGGATTACTGTTCGCGGTGAATGCCGCTCACAATAATCATTATGGAGGGTAGCATATGAAAAACATTTTATTTGCAGCGTCGGAGGGCGTTCCGTTTATCAAAACCGGCGGCCTGGCGGATGTGGTCGGATCCCTGCCCAAGAGCCTGGACAAGGATGCCTATGACGTTAGGGTATTTCTGCCGAAGTACAGCTGCATGAAGGAAGCGGCGAAGGAGAAAATGTCCTTTCTTACCAGCTTCTACATGGATTACAACTGGAAATCTGTGTATGTCGGGGTTTTAGAAGCGGAAGTTGACGGCATCAAATACTATTTTATCGACAACGAATATTATTTCAGCGGCCCGAAGCCTTACGGTGATGACGGCCTGTTTGAGATTGAGAGATTTGCCTTCTTCAGCAAGGCGGTATTGGCGGCCCTGCCGCTCATCGGGTTCCGTCCGGACCTGATTCACTGCCACGACTGGCAGACCGGTCTGATTCCCGTTTATTTAAAAGAGCGCTTCCAGGGCAATGAGTTCTTCTGGAATATCAAGACGGTTATGACCATACATAACCTCAAATTCCAGGGCAAGTGGAGCATCCCTGCGGTCAAGAGCATCACGGGTCTGCCGGACTCCTTCTTTACCTCGGACAAGCTCGAGGCGTACAAGGACGCCAACCTTTTAAAGGGCGGTATCGTGTATGCGGATGCGGTGACCACCGTTTCCGATACCTACGCGGAGGAGATTAAGACTGATTTCTACGGTGAGGGCTTAAACGGCCTGCTGCAGGCGCGCAGCAACGACCTGCGCGGTATTGTGAACGGCATTGATTACGAGGATTTCAACCCCGGGACCAATCCACTGATTTATCAGAACTATACACCCAAAAACTTCCGCAAGGAAAAGGTGAAAAATAAAGTCGCTCTCCAGGAAGAGCTGGGTATGAACGTGGACAAGTCCGTGATGATGATCGGCATTGTTTCCCGCCTGACGGACCAGAAGGGCGTGGACCTGATCGCTTACGTGATGGACAAGCTCTGCCAGGACAATATCCAGCTGGTCGTTTTAGGCACCGGCGAGGTCCAGTACGAGAATATGTTCCGTCACTATGACTGGAAATACCATGGTAAGGTTTCCGCGAACATTTACTATTCCGAGCCTCTTTCTCACAAGATTTACGCGGGCTGCGACGCGTTCCTGATGCCGTCCCTGTTTGAGCCCTGCGGTTTAAGTCAGCTGATGGCGCTGCGTTACGGTACCCTTCCTATCGTGCGTGAGACCGGCGGGTTAAAGGATACGGTGCAGCCTTATGATGAGTATAATGGCACCGGCACCGGCTTCAGCTTTAAAAATTACAATGCTGACGAGATGCTCAACACCATTCGTTACGCGGAAAAAATCTATTACGATAAAAAGCGCGAATGGAACAAGATGGTCGACAGAGCAATGGCGGCGGACTTCTCCTGGAAGGTCTCCGCGGCAAAATACCAGGAGATGTACGACTGGCTGATCGGATAAGATGGCAAATACAACAAAAAGCAAAGGAAACAACCAATCAGATAATTCAGAATTTGTAAAACAGGCCGGTATATTGGCGGCGGCTGGCATCATCAGCCGCCTCATCGGCCTGCTTTATCGTGTTCCGCTGGCAAATATCCTGACGGACGAAGGCAATGGCTATTATTCCACGGCGTATAACGTGTATACGATCGTGCTGCTGTTGTCCTCCTACAGCATTCCTTCAGCAATTTCCAAGCTGATGGCGGGGAAGCTGGAGCAGCGTCAGTATAAAAACGCCCAGCGGATTTTTTACTGCGCGTTGATTTATGTGGGAGCGATCGGCTTTGTCGCCGCACTGGTCCTGTATTTCGGGGCGAATGTGCTGGTGAACGGCAACGCCTCCGTGGTGCTGCGCGTCTTCGCCCCCACCGTCTTTATCTACGGCTTTCTGGGAGTGCTCAGGGGATATTTTCAGGCGCACAAAACGATGGTCGCCACCAGTGTCTCCCAGATTTTTGAGCAGATTTTAAACGCAATCGTGTCTCTCGCGGCGGCGAGCGCTTTCATGCGAATCTATCAGGAGCCGCAGTACGGCGCCATGGGAAGCGCGATCGGCACCGGCGCGGGTGTGGTGACGGCGCTGTTATTCATGCTCTTTGTGTACATGGTGAACCGGAAGCGGATCCGCGCGCGCGTGAAAAATGACAGAGGACACTATGATGACCCGACAGGCGAGATTTTCAAAAGCCTTTTGCTGATCGTGACGCCCATCATTCTCAGCACCTTTATCTATAATTTTAATATCACACTGAACAATCGCATTTTCACGGAGATCGCTATCAATGTGAAGGGCATGGCGCAGGAGGAGGCCTATTCCGTCTTTGGGATTTACTCCGGCAAGGCGGTGCTTTTGTCCGATGTGCCGATCGCGGTAGCGTCCGCCATGAGCGCAGCGCTCATCCCCGTGATTTCCACATCCTTTGTCCGGGACGGTAAAAAGACCGCCGGAGGCCAGGTGGAGGTGGCGGTGCAGACCACTATGCTGATCTGCATTCCGTGTGCGGTGGGACTGTTCGTGCTGGCGGAGCCGATCCTGACATTGTTGTTTGGCTTTTCGTCAGCGGAGGATCTGGCTATGGCCGTGATTTTGCTGCGGATGATGTGCCTTTCCACCTGCTTCTACGCGCTGTCTACCGTCTCCAACGGCATTCTGCAGGGCATCGGCCTGGTCAATAAGCCGGTCAAAAACGCCGCGATCGCGCTTGCCTGCCAGACGGTTCTGGTTGTGGTGCTGATGTACGTGACCAATCTGGGCATCTACACGCTGCCCATCGCCTATTTCTTTTACGCCGGTCTGATGAGCCTGTTAAACCAGCGCGATGTAGGCCGGGCGCTGGACTGTCATATTGATTTTGTGAAGGTATACGCAAAGCCGGGCCTCTCGGCTCTGATCATGGGAGTTGCGGCATATTTCGTCTATCACGGGATTTATTTTCTGCTTCCTTCGAATATCCTTTGCCTTGCGCTTGCAATGCTGTTCGCGGTTGTGGTCTATCTGGTGCTGTTGGTCGTGACCGGCGGCCTGACTGTGCAGACCCTGTATAATATTCCGAAAGGGTACCTGCTGATACCGGTTTTAAGGAAAATCGGGCTGAAGGATGAGTGAAAAAGCGCGGCAGAAGCGCAGGATATTGATTTGATTTCGGGCAGCATCTCCCTGAGCGGAGGTGCTGTCCGGACAGCTGTATGGAAGGTACAGGGAAGCTTATGAGTTTGAGAGCATTTTCACGCAGAGACTTTATAAAGGGGCTGGCAGTGGGAGGCGCGGCGGCAGGCAGCGCCTCACTTCTCACTGCCTGCGGGCGGACGTCAGAGACGGACGGGACGGCTGATGAAACAGAACTGGCTGGAGAAACGATCCCGGTGGCAACGTTCACGGAGCTAAGAGTCGGTCTGGAGGACATGAATGAGTCGCAGTATGTCTGGCTGGGAGATCAGATTTATTATCTGGAGGATTATCAGGACGATAACGGCTGGGCTGCCGGGGATATGAGATCCTACAGCGGGATGGTCGGTATGTGCAGCCGTCTGATGGTACAGTCAGTGGATGGTACAGGGGAGACGGCTGTTTTAGACGAAACGGAGGGCAGGTATATCTGTGCCCTGTTTGAGGGCATGCAGGGAAATCTGGCCATGATCATCACCGAGTACAGGGAAGAGGAGGAGGCCTGGAAATATTATCTGACCCAGACAGATTTAGAGGGAAAGGAATTATCCAGAACAGAGCTTTCCGGCATGGAAGAGACGGCGGCGTATATCATCCAGGCTGCCATGGACAGCGAGGGGAATGTGGCCTATATCGAGTCCAGGCTCAGGGAGGAAAGCGTAAACCTGTATGCAGAGGCATGGTGTCATCTGATTCTGGCGGATGGTACCTGCGTGAATGATCTGGAGATCGGCAACGGGAATGTGAGTGCTGATATGTCAGTCTTAAAGCTGGGAGAAACGGATCTGTATCTGACAGAGCAGTATTCTTCCTTTATGTCCTCTCATACGGAGCTGATGATCTGGCAGATTGATTTCTCAGAAAGAAAGCTGAAGCAGACAGCGGCAATCAATGCCTCGACAATCAGGAGTATGACGACCGAGGGAATGAGAATTCTGACGGACGGTGCGCAGATCTATCTGACAATGGAGCTGTACCTGTATCTGTGTGACCTGGAGAGCGGTGCGCAGGAGGAGATACTCTCATGGACTGGAGAATTTGTCAATGTGGACGGGGCCAAAATCAGCGCGATCCGTACGACGGAGGAAGGGTACGAGGCGCTTCTGTCGGTGGATACCGATCCGGCGAAGCTGGTAAACGTAACCTGGACGGACAGTTCCCTTTTGTCAGCGAAAGAGACGATTATCATAGCCACGGCGAGCGGCACGTCCCTGAATTCTGTGGTGCGGCGTTTTAACGAGAGCAGCCTGGAATACCACGCGGAGCTGAAGGCCTATACGGCAAGCGAGCTGTCAGACGATCTGATCTATCGTTCCGATATTGTGCCGGATCTCTTTGATACGCGCCATGTGGATGTGACGGTGCTGGAGGGACTGGATCTTTTGGAGGATCTGGAGCCGTATTTTGAAGCGAGCGATGTAGTAAGCCGGGAGGATATTCTGGATACGGTCTGGGAGGCCGGCATGGTGAACGGCAGGATGGTGGGGATTGTGACGGAATTTTATTTCGGCACCCTTTATTCCAGCGCCCGGGAAATATCTAAAGACGGGTGGAGCCTGGAGGATATGATCAGCCTCTGCGATACTTACCCGGAGTCCGACCTGATTGCCTGGTACAGCTATGAGGATATTCTGGAAATGATTGCCATGACCGGTGGTCTGGATGCGTATGTCGACTGGGAAAATCTCACATGCAGCTTCGACAGCGAGGGCTTCATGAATGTGCTGGAAAAGCTGACAGAAATCCGCTACCCGGAGAATGACGATGATAAAGTCAGCTATGGGTCATATTCCATCACGGATGAATTTCTGGCGCAGGAATCCTTGCTGGCAAATGCACCTTTCATCCTGAGCCCGTATGAATATAATAAGATAAAGGTAAATTACGGCGAGTGGCGTATTGTGGGATACCCGACCGTGACAGGGGAGGAACCATGGTATCAACTGGGGCCTGTATTTCAGTTTGGTATCTACAGCAATTCGGAGAATAAGGAGGGCGCCTGGGCTTTTATTGAGTTCCTGCTCTCTGAGGCAGAGCAGACCTGGTATGGTCATGATATGACAGCCAATGAGATAAATGGATTTCCGGCCCGGCGGGATTCCTTTGAGGAATATCTGCTGCGCAGATACTCCTCGGACGCCTCCAGTAACATGAAGGATGAATCCGAGAAGCCGGAGGTGGAAGCGGAAGCGCTGAAAGAGATGGTGGAGCATGCCCATGTAAAGAGCTATCTGTTAAGGACGGAAATCTGGGACATCATTCTGGAGGAGGTGTCGTACTACTATGAGGGCGCCAAGAGCCTTGAGGAGGTAGCGGGCCTCATCCAGAACCGGTCTCAGTTGTATTTAAGTGAGATGGAGTAGGGGAAAGTTTATCGCTCTTTCCCCACAAAGAACAGCGCCACGGTTCCCGGACCGGTGTGCGCGCCGATGACGGGGCCGATATCCGTGATCATCTCCACGCTGGCGCCGCACAGTGCCTTGATACTCTCAGTCAGCAGATCTACGGTATCCTGGCAGTCAGAGTTGCAGATGTAGATCGGATATTTACCCAGATCCAGAGCGGTTTCCTTCAGCTTTTTCGCGATGCCGTTGATTGCGTTTTTCCTGCCGCGGACATTTTTGACACTTACCAGATGCCCTTCATTGTCGACATGCATCAGTGGCTTGATGTTTAAGGTGTCCCCGATCCAGGCCGTGGTGGCGGAGACGCGGCCGCCGCGCTTTAAGTATTCGAGTGTATCCACCGTGAACCAGTGGCAGATTTTTAACCGCATATCCTCTGCATAGGAGGCGGCTTCTTCGATGGAGGCGCCTTTTTCCTTCTGACATTTCACAAGATAGACGAGCAATCCCTGCCCGGTGGAAGCACAAAGGGTATCGACCGCCATCAGCTTTCGGTCAGGGTATTCGGCTGAGAGCTCCTCAACTGCCATTCTGCCGGCATTATAGGTGGAACTTAAGCCGGAGGAAAAGCCCAGATACAGGACATCCTTCCCAGCCTCCACTTCCCTGCGGAAGCGATCCTTGAAGGTCTCAATATTGATAGCTGCTGTCTGCGCCATCTTGCCCTGCCGCATGTATGCATAAAACTCCTTTGGCGGGATCGCGTCGTTGTCATACTGTACCGCCTCCCCGATAAAATGAAAGGTCAGGTCGGCGCTTTTCACGCCCCAGCTTTTCAGAACTTCAGCCGGTGTATCGCACGCGGAATCTGTATAAATGGTATAATCTCGCATAATATCCTCCTCCTTTAAACGAATACTCCAAGACAAGGTTTTCAATAACCGATGTGACGGAGAACAAAACAACATCTCTGTATTTATATATAATACAGGATGCCTGAAATGTCAACTTATAGTTTCGAGTAAAAAATATATAAACTGCTGAACGATTTTTGCGCGATGGAGATGAGACTATAGACAATCGTGGAGGTCTTACCCGAACACGATTGTCTTGTTCATAGGCTCATCGGAATGCTCTGCACAAGGCATAGGTTCGATTACGGAAATCGGAGATTTCCTATCTCACCTACGCGCAGCATGAGCGAAGCAGTTTATATATTTTGTCACGAACCATATATGCATTATTATTTCGCGCATCACACCTCTCTGATCCCTGAAATATCCGTCTTCGCCACCATGGAATAGTTCGTATAATACACCACAAACCCCGGCTTTGCTCCGTTCGGCTTCTTCACATGCTTCTTCTGAATATAATCCACCTCCGCCTTTCCCTGCTCCCTGTTTTTACTGTAATACGCCGCGAGCCTCGCCGCTTCCTCAAAGGTAGCGTCCGGAAGAAACGTCTCTCCGTTCGTTTTCACCAGCACATGGGAGCCGGGGCAGCTTTTGGCGTGGAACCACCAGTCATTGCCCTGCGCCTCTTCAAAGGTCAGTTTATCGTTCTGGAGATTATTTTTCCCAACGTAGATGTCATAGCCGTCGCTGCTGACATAGTGATAGGGTTTATTGACAATTTTGGGCTGCTTCTTAGACTGTGAGCTGCCCTTGCGGATATGCCCGGTCTGCTTTAACTCCTCGCGGATTTCCAGCAAATCTGCCTCGCTCCGTGCCAGGTCAAGGGCGGTCGAGACACTCTGCAGATACTCGATTTCCTCTTTTACCTGCGCGGTCTGCTCTGTCAGCGCCTCATAGGTTCGCTTTAATTTGGCATATTTCTCAAAATACCGCTTGGCGTTGTCCATCACCGGAATATCGGGTTTTAGCGGAACCGTAATCTCTTCGTTGGTATAATAATTCAGCGCCTGAAAGCTTTTGCTCCTATCCGGAACGGAATAGCCATAGGTCGTGATCATTTCGCCGTAAATTCTGTATTTGTCCCGCTTTTCGGTGTCCTTCATCTGCGCCATTTGGAGGTCGTATTTTTTGACATTGCGCTCTAAGGCAGTCTGCACGATTTTGCGAAGGTCTGCGGAGCGCTGGCGGATGCGGGTGATAGTATTTTTCTCCGCGTAGTAGTCCGCGAGCATGGCGGAGATACTGTCGTATGATTTCTGCGTTTCCTTTGGAAAAAGCGAACATGGCAGGACAAAATATTCCGCCGGGATGCCGCCCTGATAGATGATGGCAGGAGAGAAGTGTCCCTGCTGAATCCGGGCTGTCATCTCCTGAAATCGATCTCTCAGGATACGCAGCTGGTTCGTTGACAGTGCGCTTGCGGGCAGGTCTGCGTCGATTCCGGCCTCATGGCAAAGCTCCTGCGCCATGATGGGGCTTAAGCCGGTATAGCTTTGATAGAGCGCTTTATAAACCGGCATGGGTTTTGTCATAAGAAGTTGATCGAAATTCTCACAGGCGTCCGCCGCCAGGGGATTTTTCTTTTCCTGCGTCATGGGAATGAAATATTCCCGGCCGGGCAAAACCTCCCGCACAGAGCTGACAGCACCGGAAATGTGTTTGATGCTGTCGATGATGGTATCATCGTCCTTTAAGAAAATAAGATTGCTGTGTTTGCCCATCAGCTCGATGACCAGTGTTTTGAAACACAGATCCCCCAGCTCGTCCAGGTGTTCAATCCGGAAATGAATGATGCGCTCCAGGCCGGGCTGTGTGACGGACACAATCCGCCCATTCAGAATGTGCTTGCGCAGCAGCATGCAGAAATTCGGCGCTGTCACGGGACCGGGCTTATTGAGGTCTGTCAGATAAACCAGGGGCAGGGAAGCGTTCGCTGACAGAAGCAGGCGGTACTGTCCCTGAAAGGTTTTGACAGTCAGCAACAGTTCGTCGGCCTCCGGCTGTGCGATTTTATTGATCCGGCCGCCTGTCAGGGTGTCGTTTAACTCCTTTGTCAGGCAGGCAATGGTGATTCCGTCAAATGCCATATGAGACTCCTTTATAAGTGATATTTTCGTCGGCGGATATGTCCGTTTTGAAAGATTGTTACTCATCATAATACAAAAAAGGGGGAAAAACAATCATAATTCTTTTACTTGACTCTGATTTGCGCCTTTGCTATACTGGGATAAATTTTTTGGAAAGATAAGGGGAATGACATGCTTTCGGATTTTTTGTACGCAATTGTGGAGCTGTTTGCAGAGGTACATAGTCAGATTCTGACGCTGAACGATGCCTATGAATATAATTTCAGTGATAAGGAGCTGCATTTTTTAGTGATCGGCATCCTGGGGATGGCTTTGATTTTTGTAATTTATCCGCTCTTTAAAATGTTGGCCGCTACCGGTCATGTGATGGTGATCAGCTGGGTCTATGTCTTTACGCTGATCATTGTGGTGACCTTTGCCATTGAAATCGGCCAGCGGGTGACCGGTACGGGAACCATGGAATTCGCGGATATCATGTTCGGCGTGGTCGGTTTTCTGGTTATGTTTTTCATTTTCGCTCTGATCAGGGGAATCTATCATGGAATTCGTGAGCTGGTCCGCTATTGCATCAGCAGAAACAGGGAAGACAATGAGGAAGATGCGGACACCGGGAATACGGAATACCAAAAAGACGCAGAATGACAAATGCCGCATAGCGGTGTATCCGGGAATTTGCCTGCCCTGGCAGATTTTAGTTGAAATTTACCGGTGTTTGTCTTATAGTGAACTGGAAATCAGCAGAACGGTGCTTTCAATATACACAGGAAAGGACGGCACTATGGCAGATCTGGATAATACACGTTATGTCAAAATTGATACAGAGCCCAGAATGGGAGCAGAGACGGTCTTATCGATGGTGTACGAGGCTCTTGTTGAGAAGGGCTATAATCCCATCAATCAGCTGGTGGGATACATTATGAGCGGCGACCCTACCTATATTACCAGCTATAAGGGCGCCCGCAGCATCATTACAAAGGTGGACCGGGAGGATCTTCTGGAGGAGCTGCTGAATCATTACATGGGATAAAAGGATACTGAATATATATGAGAGAGATTATTTCTGTTCACGGTGGGCGCAGGCTTTCGGGAACGGTAGCTGTCGACGGCTCCAAAAATTCCGCTCTGGCCTGTCTGGCGGCAGCATGTCTTGTAACGGATGGCGAACCGGTTGTGCTGGAGAATGTGCCGGCCATCTCGGACGTGGCTGTGATGTGCGACATTATCCGTGAACTGGGAAAAGACGTCACTGTTTCAGACGGGAAAATATGTGTGAGCGGGGATTTTTTGAATTCTGACGTGCCAAAAGCCCTCGCAGGCAAAATCAGAGGCTCCATGTATTTCCTGGGTGTGCTGGCTGCGGCAGCGGGTGAGTTTCACTGCGGGTTTCCCGGCGGCGACCAGATCGGGGAGAGACCGATCGATATTCATCTGGCAGGACTTCAAAAAATGGGGGTTGACTGTGAGGTCTGCGACGGTATTGTGGAAGGAAAGGTTTCAGGCACACTGACAGGGTGCCGGATTTATCTGCGTTACCCGAGCGTCGGGGCTACCTGCAATATGATGCTGGCGGCTTCCAGAGCTGCAGGCAGAACTGTCATTGAGAATGCGGCCAGAGAGCCGGAGATTGTGGATCTGGGGAACCTTCTGTCCGCAATGGGGGTCCGTGTGAGCGG
Source organism: Lachnospiraceae bacterium (assembly GCA_021199495.1). Classification (GTDB taxonomy): domain Bacteria; phylum Bacillota; class Clostridia; order Lachnospirales; family Lachnospiraceae; genus RGIG6307. The sequence goes on from JAJQHY010000081.1 coordinate 12,783, forward strand.
CGCAGGTACGGACAGAATCACTGTGACCGGCACGGAGAGTGTGCGGGGCGGTATTTCCTATGAGATTATCGCGGACCGGATTGAGGCAGGCATGTTTGCCATTGCAACCGCGATCTGCGGCGGCAGCGTGCGGCTTGACAACATCATTCCTTATCACAGTTTTCCTCTGATTTCCCTGCTTTGCGAATGCGGCGTTACGGTGGAGGAGGATGACAACAGTATAGTGGTCATCAGTGACGGCAGACTTCAGCCGTTTAAGGTGGAGATGATGCCATTTCCCGGAGTTGCCACGGACTTACAGCCCGCGGTAGCGGTCATGGCTTCCTGTACGCAGGGCGGCATATCGACTATCACAGACCTTGTATTTCAGAACCGGTTTCAGTACATAGAGGAGCTGAAACATATGGGCGCCAGGATCGAGCATATGGGAAATAAACTGGAAATCCGCGGAGGCTTAAGACTCCATGGCTGCCGGATTCATGGCGGCGATATCCGGGCAGTTTCCGCATTGTTGCTGGCCGGGCTTTCGGCTGAAGGTGAGACGCAGATTGAGGGCGTGGAACATTTAAGACGCGGCTATCCGCAGATCGATGCAAAATTCCGCGAGCTGGGAGCGGATGTGGCGATCCTGAAGCTCGCGGAATAAGAGATAGAGTTGCAGGGAGCTGCGTCATAAGCTCCCTGTTTCAGCAGACGTATTCGCACGGAGAACCGTTTTATTCGGCTGACTCGGTCGGTTCTGCCTCCGGCAGAAGGCGGATTCCGTTGACTTCAATATCGGAGCTGACCTCGATCAGCAGGTAGACGCGCCCATCGATGGAGGTGGTCTCCACCAGATCCGACCGTTCCGGATTTACCTTGATGACCACATCCGGCATTTTTACCTCAAAATTCCGGGAAGCAGTGAGATTGGACGCTACAAGCTTTGTCCCGCTTCCGACTGTCTCATCATAGTGCTGTTCAAAGCTGCTAAGCTGCGGCTCCTTCAAACCGCTCTTTGCCAGCATGTTTGTCACCTCGCGCTTGTCTAATGACAGCGGCTCGGGGTCTTCTTTATGTTCCTCGATCATATCATAAAGCGTGTCGTGAATATTCTTCACAACAGTCAGCTCACCGTTATCGCCAAGCGTTTCCTGCAGCATGGTCTGAAAAGCCTCCTTCTGCACGCCGGCGGTGATGGGCATGGTACAGCCCAACAGGTCATAGACAAAATCCTCGTATGCGTTTTCCGTGTCTTTTGTGTAATACAGGCAGCTGTGCAGGTCGGTGCTTCTGTCTGTGAAGGCCGGAAATAAAAAGGAATGGACAGGTGCGTCCACGATCCAGTCGCAGATGCGGTCCATGAAGAGATTCTGCTTAGGCGCATAGGTCAGTCCTGGTTTGGAGAGTACCACCGGACACAGACAGCAGAAGAGAAAGTGGTAGACTTCGTCGGAGGCGTCGTCCATTTCCAGGTTGTCGCTGCTGCGTCCGGGGACATCATAGTTTGCGTCCGCCAGCAGAATCAGATAGTTCTGCGTGCAGGGATAGCTTTCGATGATTTTATCATAGAATTTTTCTAAAAGCTCTTCGTCCTGTAAATGACTGTCTCTTAAATCCAGCAGGAATTTCTGCGCTCCGTCCTTAAATTCGCTTTCCAGGGGAAAGGAAAGCGAAATCAGATTTTTACCGAGAGTGCCGGACAGTCCTTTTTTGAACAGCTGCAGATAGCGTGACGCTTCAGCTTCAGGCAGGATGCCGAAGATTTCGTTAAGTTCAGAGATTTTATTTTTTTCGCCGCCCACGTAGCAGGTCGCGATGCGGGAGACGGCGCAGTTTTTTTCATTGAAGAGTTTTTTGATTTCACTGAGTTCTGATTTATTCATGATGCTACCTCCGGCAACAATTTAACACAATTTTCTCAATCTCTCAAGAAAAATCGAATAATGCCGATTGAAAATGGTTATGGTTTATAGTAAAATCCAGATGTACAGAAACTTGTATACTTATAAATAACAGGGAGGATTTGCGATATGATAAACATTCCGAAGGTAAAGCTGGGAATCGTAGCGGTCAGCCGTGACTGTTTTCCCATGACGCTGTCGGAAAGACGCCGTAAAGCAGTGGTGGAGAGCTATCAGGCGCAGTACGGGGACATTTACGAGTGCCCGGTCTGCATCGAGAACGAGAAGGATATGCGCAGAGCGCTGGCTGATGTGCAGGATGCTGGGGTCAATGCGCTGGTGGTCTATCTGGGTAACTTCGGCCCGGAGTCAAGTGAGACGCTTCTGATCAAGGAGTTTAACGGGCCGGCCATGGCGGTTGCGGCTGCAGAAGAGACCGGAGAGGATCTGATTGACGGCAGAGGCGATGCTTACTGCGGTATGCTGAATTTCAGCTATAATTTAAAGCTGCGCAATCTGAAGGCGTACATACCGGAATATCCGGTGGGGACCGCCGATGAGTGCGCACAGATGATTTCTGAATTTGTACCGATTGCCAGAGCCATCATCGGCCTTCATAACCTGAAACTGATTACGTTCGGTCCCCGCCCGCAGGATTTTCTGGCCTGCAATGCGCCGATCAGGCAGCTTTACAATATAGGCGTGGAGATTCAGGAAAACTCCGAGCTGGATCTGTTTGAATCCTTCCATAAACATGCCGGAGATTCAAGAATTCCGGAAGTGGTTGCCGATATGGCGGCGGAGCTGGGAAACGGCAACAGGATTCCGGATGTGCTGGAGCAGCTGGCGCAGTACGAACTCACACTCCTTGACTGGGTGGAAGCCAATAAGGGCAGCCGTGACTGCGTGGCCATCGCCGGCAAGTGCTGGCCCGCCTTCCAGACACAGTTCCACTTTGTGCCCTGCTATGTCAACAGCCGTCTGACCGGCAGAGGCATTCCGGTGTCCTGCGAGGTGGATATCTACGGCGCGTTAAGCGAGTTCATCGGCACTGTCATCAGCGAAGATGCCGTTACATTGCTGGATATCAACAACTCTGTACCGGCCGACCTTTATGAGCAGGATATCAAGGGCAAATATCCCTATGCGATCAAGGACACCTTCATGGGCTTCCACTGCGGCAATACACCATCCTGCAAGCTGTCAAGCTGCAATATGAACTTCCAGCGCATTATGGCCAGGTCTCTGGGCAAGGATGTGGCGAAGGGAACCCTGGAAGGAGATATTATTCCCGGCGATGTCACCATCTACCGCCTGCAGTCCACTGCTGACGCGAAGCTGCGCGCTTACATTGCGCAGGGTGAGGTGCTGCCGGTCGCGACCAGATCCTTCGGCGGCATTGGTATTTTCGCTGTTCCGGAAATGGGACGTTTCTATCGCCACGTTCTGGTTGAGAAGAATTACCCACATCACGCAGCTGTCGCTTTCGGACATTATGGCAAGACCCTTTACGAAGTATTCAAATATCTCGGCGTGGACGTGTCTGAGATTGATTACAATCAGCCGAAGGGCGTGAGATACCCGACGGAGAATCCTTTCGCTTAAGAAAATGACGGCTGAGCTTTGGGGGCATTTTCACCTGGCCAGGTGAGTTTTGAAAAGAAAGACCTTGAAAAAACACAAATATGTGGTATCATATGAAAAGTGGCATTCTGGCTCATGGCTGGCGTCAGTCATGAGCCGGAACACTGTCCGGCGGTCATTTCTGCTGTAAAACTGCTGGCGGCCGGTTTTAAAATTCTGCGGGCGGATCCGGATAAGCCGAACGCGTGAAAGAGGTTCATCTGATGAAAAAGAAAGAAAAAAACGTGTCTGAAGCGGCACAGGAGAAAAAGATCGTTACCAGATACGACCGGAAAATGGAAGAGCGGAAAAAGGCTGAGGAGAAGGAAAAACGTGATGAAAAGCGTTTTCGGATCGGCTGCGTGGTCGTCGCGGTTCTCGTTGTTGTATTTCTGGCTTACAGTGTGATCAGTCCCATTGTAAAAAGAAACACTGCGTTGAACGCTGTGTATATTACGGTCGGTGATTATGAGCTGACACAGCAGGAGTTTGATGTATACACATATTCCATGTACAGTGACTGGCTTGATTATTACGGCTCCTATGCGTCTTTGTTCGGACTGGACACCAGTACAGACATAGCCAATCAGACATACTCGGATGACATGACCTGGAAGGATTATTTTGAATCCGAGGCTGCAGAGGTACTGCTTGAGTACGTTGCATTGACTGATGCGGCACAGGAGGCCGGTTTTGCGTATGATACGGATGAGGATTATGAAGCCTTTCTGGAGTCTCTTGAGGAAGCTGCTGAGGAAGAAGGTATCACCGTTTCGGCGTATTATAAGGAGGCTTATGGCCAGTACGCGACAGCGGAAGTGGTGGAAGCGCAATATCGCTTCAGCCTCTATGCGTCTGCCTACTATGATGAGCTTTATGCCGGTATCGAGGTTTCTGACGCGGAAATCGTAGAGGAGTATCAGGCAGATCCTTCCGCTTATGATTATGTGGATTATCGCGTGTTTACTCTTTCTGCGGAATATGAGGAGGATGCCGATGAGGCTGCCATTACGGCGGCCATGGAGGAGGCAAAGGCACTGGTGGATGAATTTGCCGGACGTCTTGCTGACGGCGAGGACTTTAACGAGCTGTGCCTGGAATACTGTGCTGAGGATGACGAATCGTCCTATGAGGATGACGGCTCCCTGCTGGAGGGCGTCCGTTACAGCAGTGCTTCTTCGGATTACGCAGACTGGCTCTTTGACGGCAGCCGGAAAGAGGGTGATTCGGAGATTTTTGAGGACGGGGAAAGCTATTATTATACCATAGTCATGTTTGTTGACAGATATTACGATACAGAGATCAATGACGAAATCTACAGTAATATCTTTGACGAAAAACTGGATGCTCTGATGGAAGAGCTGACTGCGGATTACAGCTATATCTTCTCCTGAAATCCTGAATATGCTTGCAGGCAGTATGGAATGCGCAGGAGGAAAATGCGATGAGACTGCTGAAGGATCTGAATTATAAAAAGGCGATCACCAACCGCATTGTCGTGACCGTGATTATGGTCATACTGGAATTCATTCTGCTTTTGTTTCTTTTCTGGCAGGTGCTCCGGTTTTCTGCGCTGATTCTCTTTTTCTTTTATCTTCTGAGCAGCATTTATGTGATTTATCTGGTCAGCAGCAAGGGAGATCCGGCGTTTCGGATCGGCTGGATTATCGTGATTCTGATACTGCCGCCCGTGGGAAGCCTGCTGTACCTTCTCTGGGGAGATAAGCGGCCTGCCAAGAGGCTTTCCTCCAGAATCAACGCGCAGGATCAGCGGATTTTTCCGTATTTAAAGACGGATTCTGAGACAGTGCAGGCGCTGCAGCGTGAGGGTACAAGAGAAGCGAAAACCCTCCATTACATCCAGAATATATCGGCTTATCCCGCGTATCAGAATGTGAAAACCACATATTATCCCAGCGGTGAGAGTGTCTACGAAGCGATGCTTGAGGATTTGCGAAGTGCGCAGGAATATATCTTTCTGGAAACCTTTATCCTGCATGAGGGAGAAATGTGGGGGACAATCCTGGAAATCCTTGTTGAGAAGGCCAAAGCGGGTGTAGACGTCAGGATTATGTATGACGATATGGGTTCCGTATCGCTTCTGCCCAGCAATTATTATCAGGATGTGGAGGCGCTGGATCCGCGTATCAAATGCGTGTCTTTCAATCGTGTAGTGCCGTTCCTGGCCATGGTGATGAATAACCGTGACCACCGCAAAATCATGATAGTGGACGGAAAAGTGGGCTACACCGGCGGAGTCAACCTGTCTGATGAATATATCAACAAAAAAGTCCGTTTCGGTCACTGGAAGGACAGCGGTATCCGTTTGGAGGGCGCCGCGGTGGACAACCTGACAGCCATGTTTCTGGAGCTGTGGAATGTCTCAGGCAGTGAGCAGTTGAATCCGGCGCAATACCTGGGGAAACAACATGAGGCCTTTGCGGAGGATGGATATGTCCTTCCCTATGGGGACAGCCCGCTGGATGATGTGCGGGTGGGTGAGGACGCCTATCTGGAGGTGATCAACTGCTCCACAGATTACCTGTATATCATGACGCCCTATCTGATTCCCAGTGTTGAGGTCGGAAACGCGCTGTGCCGCGCTGCCAAACGCGGAGTGGATGTGCGGATCGCTACGCCGGGCATCCCGGATAAAAAAGCGGTGTTTCGTCTGACGCGTGCCAATTACAGGTCATTCATGAATGCCGGCGTGAAAATTTATGAGTATACACCGGGCTTTTTACACTGCAAATCCTTTGTCAGCGATGACAGGACTGCCGTCGTGGGTACGATCAATGTGGATTACAGGAGCCTGTATCTGCATTTTGAGTGTGGCGTCTGGATGTATCAGTGTCAGTCGCTGTTCGATGTGAAGGCGGATACACTTGATGTAATGGAGAAGGGACATCTGGTGCAGCCGGATGAACTGACGCATACCTGGCTGGGAAGACTTTTGGACGGCCTGCTGAATGTAATGGCGCCGCTTTTGTAGGAGGTTATATGGCAGAAAAACTGACAGATAAGGATGTGGAGCGGATTCGGGCCGAGATTGAGGAGAGAAAGCTTGTGGAACGCCCCAGGCTTTTAGAGGCGGTGAAGGAAGCCAGAGCGCAGGGCGACTTAAGCGAGAACTTTGAATACACCGCCGCGAAGCGGGAGAAAAACCGCAACGAGAGCCGTATCCGTTATCTGGAGAGAGTGCTGAAAAACGCGCGGATTGTACAGGATCACGCCAAAGATGACGAGGTCGGCATTGAGAAAACAGTGCGTGTCCTGTTTGAGGATGATGACAGCGAGGAAGAGTACCGGATTGTGACGCCGATCCGCTGTAATTCTCTGGAGAATAAGATCAGCATAGAGTCGCCCATCGGTAAGGCCCTGATGGGACACAAAGCCGGAGAGCAGGTGGAAGTCGCGCTGCCGAACGGGGGCAGTTATACGCTGCGGATCCTTGAGATTACCAATACGGTGGACGACGGAACGGACCGGCTGAACAGCTATTGATCGGACCGCTGTGAGGCGGCGAGCGGCGAATTGGATCGTGACGTTTTTTGTCACGATATATCAAATCAATACAAGGGAGAAGACAGAAAATGGCATTATTACAGCAGTGGAATAAAATCGCAATGGATGAGAATAAGGATCAGGCTTCCTGGGATAAATTCTGGAACGAGTATTTTGCGATTGAGAAGGATATTTACGCCCGGATCTTAAAGACGCCGGATGAGCCGGTGAGCGGCACCGTGAAGGAGCTGGCTGAAAAATTCGGCGTTGATATTCTGACGATGACCGGCTTTCTGGATGGCATCAACGATTCTTTAAAGGAAAAAAATCCAATCGAAACAATGGAGGAGGATACTATCGTCAGCCTCGACTACGATACCAGGCTTCTTTACAAAAACATGGTTGCGGCCGGCGCGGACTGGCTGTATCACCTGGAAGCGTGGAATGACATCTTTGATGAGGAGACGCAGAAAGCACTCTACAGAGAACAGAAATCCTCCACGACCATTGTGAAGCCGGAGAAGATTTATCCGAACGATCCATGTCCCTGCGGCAGCGGCAAAAAATATAAAAAATGCTGCGGCCGAAACGCCTGATAACTGTTCCACGTATAAAGTTCAATATCCTGCGCATACTGTTCCTGACGGATTTCTGATGATCAGCAGAAAGAGTGTCAGGGAGGACAGGATGGCAAGATTAGGATGTGGAGTTATAAACTGTATTTATAATCAGGCACATTGTTGCTGCAAGGGCGATATTCTGGTGGGAACCAGGGAAGCTGCAAAGGAGATTGAAACCTGCTGTGAGAGCTTCGCGGACTTAAGAGAAGATTTCTACGCGAATGTAGTGGAGCGCCCTCAGGAAATCATCCATGTGGACTGCGAGGCGGTTAAGTGCTGCTACAATGAAAACTGTAAATGCACGGCGGCGCAGATCAATATCCGGGGAGACAATGCGTTCACCTGCGGTGATACGCTTTGCGCAACCTTTACAAGCCGGTAAAAGCATTGAAAATGTAAAAAATTGCCGAAGGGATGTCAAAAATCATATTGACATCCCTGATTTTCTGTGGTAAGATACCCGAGTATGTGAAAGGTCACATGAAAACATCAAGCAGAGTATCCACTCTCACCCTGCGGCAAATGTGCTTCAGGCGTTTACAGTTTTTTTACAGACTCAGTATGATTCTGTGGATTGTCAGGTGGATAGTTTGTCTTGCTATCCGCTATTTTTTTTCTTGGAATTTTGGGAGGGTAAAGTTATTAGCAACAATAACGAATGTCAGATCAATGAGCAGATCCGTGACAAGGAGATTCACCTCATCGGCGAGAACGGGGAGCAGCGCGGTATCATGTCTGCCAGGGACGCGTTAAAGCTTGCGGAGGAAGCAGGCCTGGATCTGGTGAAGATCGTGCCGAACGCCAAGCCGCCTGTCTGCAGAATCGTAGATTACAGTAAGTATAAATACGAGCAGGCACGCCGGGAGAAGGAAGCGAAGAAAAAGCAGCGTGTAACAGAGGTAAAAGAGATCCGTCTGTCGCCTAATATTGACACGAATGATCTGAACACCAAGACCGCTGCCGCGAGTAAATTTCTTTCAAAGGGCGATAAGGTAAAGGTTACTTTGCGCTTCAGAGGCAGGGAGATTTCCCGTATGGCCATGAGCAAGCATATTCTGGATGATTTCGCTGCAAGTCTTTCGGAGATTGCCAATGTGGAGAAGCCGCCGAAGGCGGAAGGCAGGAACATGACCATGTTCCTGGCGCCAAAATCCAAAAAATAGCACAGGAAAAATATCACAGGAGGAACCAACATGCCGAAATTAAAGACAAAGAGAGCCGCAGCGAAGCGTTTCACCGCGACCGGAACAGGAAAATTGAAAAGAGCGAAAGCTTATAAGAGCCATATCTTAACCAAGAAGTCTACGAAGAGAAAGCGTAATCTGCGCAAGTCCACGATTACGGATCAGACCAACGTAAAGAATATGAAGAAGGTATTGCCCTATTTATAATTCGGCTAAGGAGGAAAAGAAATGGCAAGAATCAAGGGCGGAATGAACGCCAAAAAGAAACATAACAGAGTATTAAAGCTGGCAAAGGGCTACAGAGGCGCCAGAAGCAAACAGTATCGTACCGCGAAACAGTCCGTGATGAGAGCGCTGACCAGCTCCTATGCCGGCCGCAAAGAGAGAAAGCGTCAGTTCAGACAGCTGTGGATCGCGCGTATCAACGCGGCTGCCAGAATGAATGACCTCTCCTACAGTAAGTTCATGCACGGTTTAAAGCTGGCTGAGATTGACATCAACAGAAAGATGCTGGCTGAGATGGCCGTGAACGATGCGGAAGGCTTTACCGCACTGTGCGAGATCGCCAAAGAAAAGATCGCGTAATCACATTCAAAGGTTAACTCCGGAAATTACAGTTTTGTCATTTCCGGAGTTCTTTTATGATACAAGGCTGCGGGATAAGTGAGATAGGAAATCTTTGATTTCCGTAATCGAACTTATGCACAGCAGCGTATTTTGCGGAGCAATCCATAGTATCATTTTTGACAAGGAGAGTACCTGTTTATGAGAGTCTGGGAGAATCTGGAACCAAAGGCAGTATTTCACTTTTTTGAGGATATCTGCTCGATTCCGCACGGATCGGGCAATACCGCACAGATTTCCAAATATCTGCAGAATTTTGCCGCGGAAAGAGGAATCTGGTATCGCACGGATGAACGCGGGAACGTGGTAATGAGAAAGTCGGCATCGCCTGGATATGAGGATGTCCCGGGACTGGTGATACAGGGGCATATGGATATGGTTGCGGTGAAAACCGCTGACTGTGAGAAGAATATGGAGACGGAGGGGCTTGATCCCGCCATTGACGGGGATTACGTCTATGCCGTAAATACCAGCCTGGGCGGAGATGACGGCATTGCCGTCGCATATGGTCTGGCGATTCTGGATGACGACAGCATTCCGCATCCGCAGCTGGAGCTGATTGTCACGGTAGATGAAGAGACCGGGATGTTCGGCGCGCAGGCACTTGATATGAGTGACATCACCGGCAGACGTTTCCTCAACCTTGATTCGGAGGAGGAGGGCTTCTTTTTAACCGGCTGCGCGGGCGGCAGACGTCTGAAGGCCGAAGTGGACCGGACTTACCAGACGGTGCAGGGCAGGCAGGTTGTGATTACGGTTGCCGGTTTGCAGGGCGGACACAGCGGCGCCGAGATTCATAAGGAGCGTGGAAACGCCATTCTTTTGCTGGGAAGAGTGCTGGCCGCAGTTCTGGAGGAAACGACTCTTTCTATCATCAGTATATCCGGCGGAACGGCGGAAAATGTAATTCCGTCTCAGGCACAGGCAGTCCTTGTCTGCCCGGAACCGGAAAAGGTACAGCCCGCTGTGGACAGCGTTTATGCAGATCTGAGACAGGAATATGAAATCCGCGATCCGCAGGTTCGGGTTGAGGTAATGATACAGAGTGCAGACGGTGAATATCAGGCGGATTCTCCGGAAGATACCGCACACTTTATTACCCTGTTGACGGCGCTTCCGACAGGTGTGCAGGCCATGAGCCCCAGCATTGCCGGCATGGTGGAAACCAGCCTGAATCTGGGCGTGATTTCCTCTGATGAGGAGAAAATCACACTGCAGTATTCCATCCGCAGCAGCCTGGAGAGCGCTAAATATGCTCTATCAGAGCGGGTGGCGGCAATTTTTAACCTGGCAGGCGCACGCGTGGAAGCGGGCAGCGATTATCCCGGCTGGGCTTACAGGGTAGACAGTCCTCTCAGAGACAAAATGGTCAGAGTCTATGAGCGGATGTATGGAGAAAAGCCGCAGATTACCACGATTCACGCGGGTCTGGAGTGCGGCCTTTTCTTGGGGAAGTGTCCGGATCTGGACTGCGTTTCCATGGGGCCGGACATGCTGGATATTCATTCGACCAATGAGAAGCTTTCCATATCCTCCACAAAGAGGGTGTGGGAATATCTGCTGGAGCTTCTGAAGGATAAAGCCTGAGAAAATCGATGATGAAAAAAGATGAAATAACATGTTCCGCCGCGGGAAAGTGCGGCGGCTGTGACTGGCTTGAGAGGCCATATGAAAAGCAGCTGAGAGATAAAAAGAGGCTGGTGGAGGAGCTTTTAAAGCCATATTGCGGGCTTGAAGGCATCCTTCCCATGGAGCAGCCTTATTTTTACCGCAATAAGGTGCACGCTGCCTTTGGCAGGGACCGCAGAGGCAATGTGATCGCAGGAACCTATGAGAAAAACTCTCACAGGGTTGTGCCGGTGGAACATTGCATGATTGAGGATGAAAATGCCCAGGCCATTATCCGCACCATCCGTGATCTGTGCGTAAGCTTTCGGATGAAGATTTATGATGAGGATACAGGGTACGGATTGCTGCGGCATGTGCTGATCAGGGTTGGGCGCCAAACCGGTCAGTACCTGGTTGTTCTGGTGCTTTCCTCCCCGATTCTGCCGGATAAAAATAATTTTATCAAAGCTTTGCGCAAAGCACATCCGGAGATTACCTCCGTGGTGCTGAATGTAAATGACCGCCGCACCAGCATGATACTGGGAGACAAGGAGCAGGTGCTTTTTGGCAAAGGATATATTGAGGATACGCTGTGCGGCAAAACCTTCCGCATCTCTCCGAAATCCTTTTACCAGGTGAATCCTGTACAGACACAAAAGCTGTACTTAAAAGCCCTTGCATATGCTGATTTTAAAGGAAATGAAAGGATCGTGGACGCCTACTGCGGCATCGGTACGATCGGCATCGTTGCTTCCGATTATGTGCAGGAAGTGATTGGTGTGGAGCTGAATAAGGACGCGGTGCGTGATGCGCGTGTGAACGCCCGCTTAAATCGTGTCAGAAATGTTTCCTTTTATGAAAATGACGCGGGGCAGTTTCTGACACAGATGGCCGGGCAGAAGGCGCGGGTGGATGCTGTGATTTTAGATCCGCCGCGTGCAGGGAGTGACGAGGCGTTTCTTTCTTCTGTCGTGAGCATTTCTCCTGCGAAGGTCATTTATATTTCCTGCAATCCACAGACACTTGCCCGTGACCTGAAGTTTCTGACAGGAAGGGGATATCGGGCACAGAAAGCCTGCGCTGTGGATATGTTCCCTCAGACGGCAGAGCATGTAGAGACATGTGTTCTGCTGACGAAAGCAGCCGGAACGCATTGAGAAGAGGCCACGGGAAACATCGTAATATATTCGTAACAATTCTGTGATAAAAAAGGTTGTATGAAGAATTGCTGCCGATCTGCGTGAAAATTCTTTTCATATATCTGCAGAGCGGAACGTATGCTGGAGAAAGTCACCGGAAGCGTAATATTGAAAATTGAGGAGTTTATCTATGTGTGGAATAGTCGGTTATACCGGACAGCGTCAGGCTGCGCCGATTTTGCTGGATGGTTTGTCCAAGCTGGAGTACAGGGGATATGATTCGGCGGGAATTGCCGTCAGGGATGGAAATGGCGAAATAGAGATTGTTAAGGCCAAGGGGCGCCTGGCGGCTCTTTCGGAGAAGACGGACTGCGGCAGAGCGCTCGCGGGGACCTGCGGCATCGGCCATACCCGCTGGGCCACGCACGGAGAGCCGAGCGAGAATAACGCGCACCCGCATTTGAGCGATGACGGCAATGTGGTAGGTGTACATAACGGCATTATAGAGAATTACCAGGAGCTCAGGGAGAAGCTGCTTCACAACGGCTATCATTTTTATTCTGATACGGACACGGAAGTGGCGGTCAAGCTGATTGATTATTATTATAAAAAATATCTGGGAACGCCGGTGGACGCGATCAACCACGCCATGGTTCGTATCCGGGGCTCTTACGCGATGGCGATCATGTTTAAGGAATATCCGGGAGAGGTCTTCGCGGCCAGAAAGGACTGCCCCATGATTCTGGGGGCCGCTGACGGAGAGTGTTATCTTGCCTCGGACGCGACGGCTATTCTGAAATATACCAGGTCTGTGTATTACATCGGCGACCTGGAAATCGGCCGCTTAAAGGACGGCGCTGTGACGTTTTATAACCTGGACGGCGACGAGATTGAAAAGGAAAAGGTGGAAATTCTCTGGGATGAGGAGGCCGCGGAGAAGGCGGGCTATGAGCATTTCATGATGAAGGAGATCCACGAGCAGCCCAGGGCAATCACGGATACGCTGGGCAGTGTGCTGGAAGGGGATTCTCTGAATCTGGAAGGCGTCGGCCTGACGGACGAGGCGCTGAAGGAGATTTCGGATATCTGCATCGTGGCCTGCGGTTCCGCTTATCATGTAGGCGTAGTGGCACAGTATGTGATTGAGGATCTGGCAAAGGTACCCGTACGCGTGGAGCTTGCCAGTGAATTCCGTTACAGAAAGCCGCTTTTAAAGGAAAAGGAGCTGGTCGTGATTATCAGTCAGTCCGGGGAAACCGCGGATTCTCTTGCGGCACTCAGGGAAGCGAAAAGCATGGGCGCAAAGACCTTTGCCATTGTCAATGTGGTGGGCAGCTCCATCGCCAGAGAAGCGGATCATGTTTTTTATACCATGGCGGGACCGGAAATCGCGGTTGCGACCACAAAGGCGTACAGTGCGCAGCTGATTGCGGTATACTGTCTGGCAGTGCAGATGGCAAAGGCCCGGGCGCAGATCATGGACGCATACTACAAAGAGCTGGTGAAGGAGATGACGCTTCTTCCCGGCAAGATTAATAAAATTCTGGAGGATACGGGCCGCTTGCAGTGGCTTGCCGCCAGACAGGCCAATGTGAAGGACGCGTTCTTTATCGGCAGAGGAATCGACTACGCCATCAGCCTCGAGGGCAGCCTGAAAATGAAGGAGATCAGCTATATCCATTCAGAGGCTTACGCAGCTGGAGAGTTAAAGCACGGCACGATCAGCCTGATTGAGAATGGGACACTGGTCATCAGCGTGATCACGCAGAGCGGCCTTTATGAAAAAATCGTCAGCAACATGGTGGAATGCAAGAGCCGCGGCGCGCAGCTGTTCGGCCTGACAACTTACGGCAATTATAATATCGAGGATACCACTGATTTTGTCATTTATGTACCGAAGACGGATGAACATTTTGCGGCCAGTCTGGCAGTGGTTCCGTTACAGCTTCTGGCTTATTATGTCAGTCTGTCCAAAGGTCTGGACGTGGATAAACCAAGGAATCTTGCCAAGAGTGTGACGGTGGAGTAAGCATTCATTCAGAAGTTGGAGTACAGGCATTATGCTGGACATGACAAAAGGCAAAATATTTACGCCTCTTTTCAGATTTACGATTCCCCTGGTGCTGGGTAATTTATTTCAGCTGACATACAATGCGGCGGATTCGATTATTGTCGGTCAGTTCGTGGGAGAAAGCGCTCTGGCGGCGGTGGGGACGGCCACGCCGCTTATGAATATCGGGATTTTGCTCTTAAACGGGATGTGCATGGGCGCCAGTGTACTGGCAAGTGCGGATTTCGGAGCCGGGAATGAGAAGCTTTTAAAAAGACAGCTGAGTACCACGGTGATTGCCGGGATGGCTTTTTCTCTTCTTTTCAGTATCTGTATGATCCTGCTGGCCGGTCCGGTTTTAAGACTGATTCAGACGCCCGAGGAGGTTCTTCCCATGGCGCGGCAGTACCTGCGGATTGTATATGCGGGGCTGATATTTACTTTTATTTATAATTTCCTGGCCAATACGCTGCGGGCACTTGGAGATTCCAAAACGTCACTGTATTTTCTGATAGCGAGTTCTCTCATCAATATTGTCAGCGACATCTTTTTTGTAGCGGTGCTGCACTGGGAAGTCATGGGTTGTGCGGTGGCAACAGTCTTAAGTCAGGTGCTCTGCTGTGTTTTCTGTCTGATTTATATCCGCAAAAGGGTGCCGATGCTCTGCTTTGGAAGAGAATGGCTGATTTTTGACAAAACCCTGATCGGGAAGACGGCCAGCTTCGGTTCCACCAGCGCCATGCAGCAGGTATGCCTGCAAGTTGGAAAGATCATCATTCAGACGATGGTGAATACGCAGGGCGTGAGCGTGATCGCAGCCTTCACGGCGGTGAACAGAGTGGATGATTTTGCTTATACGCCGCAGCAGAATATCGGACATGCCATGACTACCTTTATCGCGCAGAATGAGGGTGCGGGGGAGGATAAACGCGTCCGGAAGGGTTTCAGGGCCGGCATTATCATTGAAGTGATTTACTCGATTTGTCTTTGTGCGGTGATTTTTATTCTGGCACCGCAGATTATGCGTCTGTTCGCGCAGGATGGAGACAGTCAGGTGCTGACGCTGGGCACCTCTTATCTGAAACTGATTGCGTTTATGTATATCCTGCCGGGATTTACCAACGGCATTCAGGGATTTTTCAGGGGGATCGGGGACATGAAGGTAACGCTGTACAGCACGTCCATGAATATGCTGGGCAGATGTGTCGCGCTGTATGTGATGCTGATGGTGCTGCACATGCCTTTTGTCAGTCTGGCCTGGGCCAATATGGCGGGCTGGCTTCTGATGCTGTTGTTTGAGGTCCCGCTTCTGGTAAAACAGTTGAGGCGTTTCCGGACACTGTAATACAGGTTCTGTTCTTTTGTATGCTGCAGCAATCAGACGATAAAGGCAATCAGGATGGTAAAGGAGAGCTATGGGGAACCGGAAAAAAAGAAAAGCTACGCGAAGAGGAGCCGGAAAATTTTTGACACCGCTCAATATTGTGATACTGATTTTACTGCTTATCTTTATTGTGGCGCTGGGACAGATCTTGTGGATTATGCTGGGATACAGAAATGCCGACACTTCCTACGATGAGCTGACAGCTTCCATGAAGGAAGTGACTATCACGATTTTCCCGGAAGGGACGGGTACTGTTGAGAATGCGGAAAGCGCGTCTGCGGAGAATGAAGAGGAAGCAGAAGAGACTGAGGAGACCGAGGAGACCGTTTCTTACACCTACAGCATCACAGTTCCGGACTTTGATTACCTGTCCTCCATCAATGACGATGTGATCGGCTGGATTCAGATTCCGGGCACTGCGGTCAATTATCCGATTGTGCAGGGGACGGATAATGAGTTTTACCTGACGCATTTATACACGGGGGAAACCAACTCCAGCGGCGCAATTTTCCTGGATGCAGGGACAACGCTCGGACTGGAAGACAGAAATGCCATTATTTTCGGGCATAATATGAAGAACGGGTCCATGTTTGCCACGTTGAATAACTACGCAAGTTCGGGTTATTATTCTCTGCATCCCTACATTGTGGTTACGGATTTAAGCGGTACCAGATATATTTATGACATTTTTGCTGTTTATTACCTCGATTCTGAGAGTGAGGTCAGCTCCTCCGTTTATCTGCACGGCTTTGGTGCGGATGAAAACTTCGCATCGTATCTGGAAACGGTGCAGGGTATGTCCATTTACAGTACCGGGGTCCATGTCAGTGAAGACGATTATATCATCACGCTTTCCACGTGCAAAAGTTCGAGCAGCACCGTCCGGACAATTGTGCAGGCAGTGCGCAGATGACAGAATTTGGGCTTGCCTAAAAAAATACTTTGTGCTATGATAGCCCTGTTGAAAGCGTTGATGAGAAGAGTACCATGCGGGAAGCCTTTCAGAGAGAGATGCCGTAACAACCGGCTGTGAGCATCTTGACTGCCTGCCTGGGAAGACCACCTCGGAGCGGCCCCAATACGGCCCGGTGACTCCGTTACCGTCTTAAATGAGGCCCTTCATCTTTGAGTATGGAGGACGAATAAGGGTGGAACCGCGAAGAAATTCGCCCCTTGCGTATGATAATAATTGCGCAGGGGGCTTTTGTTTTTTGCGCACAGTTATTTCAGAAAGGAAGAAAGAAAACCATGAACATTACGTTAAAGGACGGCTCCGTCAAAGAATATGACCATGCCATGAGCGTGATCGAGATCGCGAAGGATATCAGCGAGGGTCTGGCGAGAGTTGCCTGTGCCGGTGAAGTGAACGGTGAAAGAGTGGACTTAAGGACTGTGATCGATGCGGACTGCAGCCTGAATATTCTGACGTTTAATGACAAGGGAGGCAGAGATGCATTTCGTCATACAGCTTCGCATATCCTGGCGCAGGCCTTAAAGAGACTGTATCCGGAAGTGAAGCTGGCGATCGGCCCCTCAATCGATGACGGCTTCTACTATGATGTGGATGGCGTGAACTTAAGCACGGAGGATTTCCCGGCCATTGAAGCCGAGATGAAAAAGATCGTCAGGGAGGACCTTGCGCTGGAACGTTTTGAGATGCCCAGGGCAGAGGCAATCGCATATTTCAAAGAGAAAGAGGAACCCTATAAGGTCGAGCTGATTGAGGATCTGCCTGAGGATGCGGCCATCAGTTTTTACAGACAGGGCGAGTTTACTGATCTGTGCGCGGGTCCTCATCTGATGAGTACGAAGCCGGTGAAGGCCATCAAGCTGATGAAGCTTGCGGGCGCGTACTGGCGCGGCAATGAGAAAAACAAGATGCTCACCAGAATCTACGGTACAGCTTATACCAAAAATTCCGACCTGGAAGAGTATGTCAATATGCTGGAGGAGGCCAAAAAGCGCGATCACAGAAAGATCGGCAAGGAAATGGGGCTGTTCATGCTGGCGGACGAGGGTCCCGGTTTCCCGTTCTTTTTACCGAAGGGCATGGTGATTTATAATACGCTGCAGGAATACTGGAGAGAGATTCATGCAAGAGAGGGCTATGTGGAAATCTCCACGCCCATCATGTTAAACCGCAGTCTCTGGGAGACCTCCGGCCACTGGGATCATTATAAGGAAAATATGTATACGACGGTGATTGATGACCAGGATTTTGCCATTAAGCCCATGAACTGCCCGGGCGGCATGCTGGTGTATAAGTCCCAGCCGCGTTCCTACAAGGAGCTGCCTCTGCGCATCGGTGAGATCGGCCTGGTACACCGTCACGAGAAGAGCGGCCAGCTGCATGGCCTGATGCGTGTGCGCTGCTTCCACCAGGATGACGCGCATATCTTCATGACGCCGGAGCAGATCAAGGATGAGATCAAGGGTGTGGTACGCCTGATTGACGAGGTATATCAGCTTTTCGGCTTCAAATATTTTGTGGAGCTGTCCACCAGACCGGAGGATTCCATGGGATCAGACGAGGACTGGGAGATGGCGACCGCGGGTCTTCAGGGGGCACTGGATGAGATGGGTCTTTCCTACACCATCAATGAGGGCGACGGCGCATTCTATGGACCGAAGATTGATTTCCACTTAATCGACGCCATCGGCAGAGAGTGGCAGTGCGGCACCATCCAGCTGGACTTCCAGCTGCCGCAGCGCTTTGAGGCGGAGTATACCGGTCCGGACGGTGAGCCGCACAGACCGATTATGATCCACCGTGTGGTTTACGGCTCCTTTGAGCGGTTTATCGGTATTCTGATCGAGCACTTCGCCGGTAAGTTCCCGACGTGGCTGGCGCCGGTGCAGGTGAAGATCCTGCCGATCTCTGAGAAATATTTTGATTACGGAGAGAAGGTGCTTGCGCAGTGCAAGGCTGCCGGACTTCGCTGCGAGATGGATACCCGCAGTGAGAAGATCGGTTACAAAATCCGCGAGGCCAGAAACGAGCGTGTACCTTATATGCTTGTAGTAGGCCAGAAGGAAGAGGAGAGCGGCCAGGTTTCTGTCCGAAGCCGTTTTGCCGGCGATGAGGGGGCAAAGGATCTGTCTGCGTTTATCACGGATATTCAGGCGGAGATCGCTTCCAGAGAAAACCGGAAGGAAGAAGCGCAGAACTGAGTTTAAGAAGCCTCAGGATCTGAAAAATGATGTATGGAAAGCCGACGGCAGGTTGTGTTACAGAACACCTTGTGCGCCGGCTTTTGTACAGATATGGTTTGAACGGTCTGCTTATCATTATTTCAACTCGAATGGCCTGATTAAAACGGAATGACTGCATAGCAAGATTATAATTGCATATAATAAGACATTATAAAGACTAAGCGTTTGATGAGCGGATGAATCTGCGTATAATGTTTTTGCTGACTAAGAGATGATTGCTGATAGATCAGATTATCAGAAAGCAGGTGAGAGTATATGAAAATTGCATTTTTCGGCACAAAATCCTATGACCGGCTCTGGTTTGAGCCGCTTGCGGAGGAGAAAGGACAGGAAATCACCTTTTTCCGTCCCAGGCTGACTTATGAAACTGCTCCTCTGGCAAGAGGACACAGGGCAGTCTGTGCCTTTGTCAATGATGAACTGGGTGAGGATACGCTCTCGGTTCTGCAAAAGGAAGGTGTGGAGCTGATTTTGCTTCGCTGCGCGGGCTATAACAATGTGGATCTGAAAGCTTGTGATAGCCTCCATATGACAGTCCTGCGGGTGCCCGGTTATTCTCCGGAGGCGGTGGCGGAGCATGCGATGGCACTGGCCATGGCCGCAAACCGCAGGCTGCATAAGGCATACAATAAAGTGCGTGACAACGATTTCAGTCTGACGGGGCTGACCGGTGTGAATCTGTATCAGAAAACGGCCGGAATTATCGGCACCGGTAAAATCGGGCAGGCCATGATCCGGATCTGTAAAGGCCTTGGTATGGATGTCATCGCGTATGATCCGTATCCGGCACAGGGGCTTGACGTGAAGTATGTCTCCCTTCAGGAACTGCTTCATCAGGCAGATCTGATTTCCCTGCATTGTCCGCTTTTTCCGGAGACACACCATATCATTGACGCGGAGGCGATCGCGCAGATGAAGGACGGTGTCATTCTGGTCAATACCTCCCGCGGCGGTCTGATTAAGACGGAGGACCTGATTAACGGGATTAAGGCTGGAAAATTTCACGCGGTTGCGCTGGATGTCTATGAGGAGGAAAGCGAGCTGGTGTATGAGGACCATTCGGATAATATCCTGGACCACACGACGACGGCACGTCTTTTGTCCTTTCCCAACGTACTGCTGACATCTCATCAGGGCTTTCTGACAAAGGAGGCGCTGTACACAATCGCGGAGGTAACCTTGGATAACGCGGCGGCTTATGAAAACAGGCAGACATTGCAGAATCTGGTTGTGTAACGTGCTCTCTTCATCGCCTGAAAGAACAGGATGTACGCCGTCAGAGAAACGGGATCTGAGTCAATATGTGACTTCCAGATGGTAAGTGATTCCTAACTTTGCAGAAAATCTCAAGAACCGCTTGCTTTTATGTCAGAATTTGTATATCATGTAAGTGATTTTTTGGCTTTACATGAAAATCAGATACATTTTACATGAAATACAGACAAAGCGAATAAAGGAGCCTTTGTGCAGGAGAATTATCCGGGCACAAAGGCTGTTCGGGAGATTTTTATGTCAATCGGGGATGTATTTTCCTTGTTTGGAGGCATCGGACTGTTTCTTTACGGCATGTCCATCATGTCCTCCGGTTTAAGAAATGCCTGCGGCGATAATCTGCAGAAGATTCTGGAGAAAGCGACCAGCAATAAGGTGATGGCGGTACTGATGGGTATTCTGGTCACCATGCTGATTCAGTCTTCTTCCGCTACGGACGTGATGGTTATCGGCTTTGTTAACTCCGGCATGATGACTTTGAGCCAGGCGATCGGTGTGATTATGGGTGCCAATATCGGTACCACGATCACGGCACAGATTACGGCTTTTGACTTAGGCACCTGGGCGCCTCTGATTCTTTTTGTCGGCGCGGTGATGTATCTCTTTATCAAAAAACAGGTTGTCCGGCATATCGGCTCCATTATTATGGGCTTCGGTATGTTGTTTCAGGGCATCTCCCTGATGAAGGCGGCGATTGTACCGCTTTCTGAGATGGAGGCGTTCCAGGATCTCCTTTCCGCTCTTTCCAATCCTTTCCTCATTGTTTTATTCGGTGTCGCGTTTACGGCTCTTTTACAGAGCTCATCCTCCGCGACAGTTATTTTCCAGGCATTTGCCGCCCAGGGGATTATTTCCTATTATACCTGCGTATATCTGATCATCGGCTCCGCGATCGGCTCCGTGACGCCGAATTTTCTAGCAAGCCTGACCACGAACCGCAACGGCAAGCGCACCGCTTTGCTTAATCTGCTCTTTAACCTGATCCGGGCCGCACTGCTCATGACGGTGATCGGTATTTTCCCGCAGACACTGACCTTCATACAGTACATATCCGGCGATGACATTGCCAGACAGGTCGCGAATACACATACCCTGTTTGCAATTTTCGCTGTGGTTGTCATGCTGCCCTTCTCAGAATATATTGTGAAGCTGGCCCAGAAGCTGCTTCCACCCAAAAAGAGCGAGCTGAAGGATTTAGATGACCGCGAGCTGAAATTTATGACCAATGTCCAGGAGCTGCCTACCGCCGTGGCAATCAGCCAGGCCAAAAAGGAAATTGCCCGTATGGGCTCCATCTCTGTGGGAAATCTGGCGCTGGCGCTGGAGAGCTTTTTTGAACTGGATGAGGAGAAGGCGAACAGGGTTGTGGAGATTGAGGAGACTGTCAATTATCTGGATAATGCCATTATTTCCAAGCTGGTTCAGTTGAGAACCATGAATATCTCACAGAAAGACATGAATCGTGTTTATCATCTGATTCTGTCTGTAGCGGATATTGAGCGTATCTCCGATTACGCGGAGAATATCAGCGCGTATCAGAGCCAGTTCCGTGCAGAGAAGGCCACACTTTCCGACAGCGCCAGGGCGGATCTTTTAGAGCTTTCCGAGCTGTGTCTGCAGGATATCAATCTCTGTCTGGAGATTTTTGAAAATGATTCCTTCCATAAGCTGCATGAGGTGGAGGATCTGGAGAGCGAGATGGAAGAGAGACTGGAGGAGGTTAAAGACAACCATGTGAAACGTCTTCTGAACGCCACATGCAAACCGATCGTGGATGTCATCTTTACGGATCTTCTGACAGACCTGGAGAGAAGCGCCGCCCATGCGGACAATGTGGCTTACGCGCTTTCACCGCAGAATGGAATTTCGAGACTGGAATAGAGACATATTTCGTGTAATTCTTAAGATTTCCTGAATGTCATTGACAAGTATATAATATGATGATATAAGTGTATTAAGATAATTAATACACTTATTTTTTGCTTTATATTGTTTATACAGAATATGAAACGTAAACAGAAAGGGGAGAGGGCCGATGATTATACTGGATTACCGGGATAAACGCCCTATTTATGAACAGGTGGTGGAAAAGCTGGAACGTCTCATCGTGGGCGGCGGTCTGGAGGCCAACACGAAAATGCCGAGCGTGCGTGCGCTTGCGCTGGAGCTGGCGGTCAATCCAAACACAATTCAGCGGGCCTATGCGCAGCTGGAGCAGGACGGTTATCTGTATACCGTGAGCGGGCGGGGAAGCTTTGTGGCGCACGAGAGCGAGTGGCGCAACGCCAAGGAAAAGCAGCTTACGGAAAAGCTGAAGGGGGTTGTGGAGGAGGCGAAGGAAGCCGGTATGTCGCAGGAGCAGATCTTAAATGTTGTTGCAGAGGTTTATCAGTTGTCGGAGGAAACAGCAGAGGCTAATAAAAACCTGAGATCGTTCAAAAAGGCTCAGGAGCTGAAGCTTACTGATGAAAAGAACACATCCGCATCACAGATACTGGAGGAGAATGATGTAAAAGGGGAGGAAACGGTACATGATTGAGGTAACAAATTTACAGAAAAGCTTTGGCAAAATCAGGGCGGTCGACGGGATCAACGCGACCATCGAGGAAAGCCATGTATTTGGCCTGATTGGAACCAACGGCGCCGGTAAGTCCACATTCTTACGGCTGTTGAGCGGCGTCTTAAAGCCGGACGGCGGTACCATTCTGATTGACGGTGAGCCGGTTTATGATCAGCCGAAGGTCAAGGAGAAGGTTTTCTACATTTCCGACGACCAGTATTTTTTTAAGAGCGGTACACCCATGGACATGTTCCGCCTGTATGAGAGCTTTTATCCGCAGTTTGACAGAAAGCGGGCGCTGGATATGCTGCAGAAGTTCGGACTTGACAAAGAACGGAAGGTCAACACCTTTTCCAAGGGCATGAAAAAGCAGCTGTCCGTCATCTGTGGGGTGAGCGCCAACACGAAGTATCTGCTCTGTGATGAAACCTTTGACGGTCTCGACCCGGTGATGCGCCAGGCGGTAAAATCCATTTTTATTCAGGAAATCGAGGAGCGGGGTATGACGCCCATTATTGCTTCTCATAACCTGCGGGAGCTGGAGGATATCTGCGAATATGTGGGGCTATTGCACCGCGGCGGTATCCTTTTGGAGAAGGATCTGGATGAGATGAAAATGAACATCCACAAGGTACAGTGCGTGCTGCGCAAACCGGAGGATTCGGATGTGGTGAAGGAGCACTTTGAGGTCCTGAATGAAAATATTAGGGGCAACTTAAAAACCATTACCCTGCGTGGAGAGCGGGAAGAGGTGGAGGCGCTGTTTGCGGGGCTTGATCCGATCTTTTATGAGCTTCTGCCGCTCTCATTGGAGGAAATCTTTATCAGCGAAACGGAGGTAAAGGGATATGACGTCAAAACACTTTTTGGTTAAATACATGATCGAGGACCTGCGCCACCGCCTCTGGATGCTGGCACTGTCTGTTCTGGGGAGCTTTCTTTGCATGCCGGTGGCATATCTGCTGGTGATGGGTACTTATCGTTCCCGCTATGAGGCATATCTTGCGAGCTATGGTACCGAGAAGGCGGCGGATGTTATGCAGACTGGACTGTATAACTATTTTCAGGGGATCGGACTGGGCTTGAACGGCGCTGTCGCGATCTGCGGCGCTGTCATTGTGGGACTTTTCGGGTTTCGTTATGTGTTCCGTCAGGATATGGTGGACACTTTTCACAGTGCGCCCATCAGGCGCAGTACGCTGTTCTGGATTCATTATCTGAACGGTTTCCTGCTCTGGCTGATACCTTTTTGTGTATGCGGGGTTCTGACACTCATTATGGCGGCCCCCGATATGGCAAAATCAGGGGTGCCCGGACTTTTGCTCGGCTGCGCATTGACAAGCTGCCTGGTTATCATGGTATCGTTTCTGACGATTTACAGTCTGGTGCTTTTAGGCGTCATGCTGGCGGGCAATATTTTAAACGCACTGGTTGTCATGGGATTTGTTGGCTTTGCGGCTTCCGCCGTCTATCTGGTGGTTTATATAGGTTTGGAAAGCTATATGGAGAATTTCTGGCAGATGCCGGTCGCGTATCAGGATTCTGTGTTATGGCTTTCGCCGGCCATCTCGGCGGTCTGGATTCTGATTTATCGATTAAGTGATACGCTTCTTCTTTCCTCCGGCCTCATTCTCCGCTGTCTGATCGTACTTCTGACCGCTGTTGTGATGCTGATTGCCGCACTTTTAGTGTATCTGAAGCGTCCCAGCGAGGCAGCCGGTCAGGGCGTATATCGTAAAGGCGTCGCGGCCGTCATGCGCATGGTGACTGCCATTGTGGCGGGCTTTGGCGGCTGGTGGTTTTTCTCCGCAATATCCAGCGAAGGGTATGTGGCCTGGGGAATCTTCGGCGCAATTCTGGTCAGCTTTCTGGTCTATGGTGTTTTGGATATTGTCTTCACCATGGATTTCAAGGCATTCTGGCGGCATAAAATTCCCATGGCGGTGTCCGTGGTATGTACGATTTTCATCGGTCTGTCCTTCTATTTTGACTGGTACGGATATGACAGCTATCTGCCGGCAAAGGATCAGATTGCGGACATGGGAATTTTCCTTTATAGCTCCAGTTATCGTTACAATGCCAGAGATGAAGTGCTCGCACAGATGCATTATACGGATGTGGACAATATTTACGCAGTGCTGGCAAACGGGAGCGGCAACGCGTATGCTGCAGTGGAGGAAGGCTCTGCGGATTCAGATTATGTGCTGAGTACGAACGGCGTGTTGTATGACAGCACGGAAACCTGTATCGTGCGGGTAACTTTGAAAAGCGGCAGGACATATTATCGATATTATGTGCTGGATTCTGACTGCCAGGAGGCTCTGACGCAGATTGCGGAGAGTGATGATTATATTTCCATTATGTATACGGTTCCGGACGCCGCGGTGGAAACCTGTAATGGGGTGGATATTTACAGAGACGATATGGAGTATTATGCGTCAGATGAGAAGGAAATACGGCTTCTTTTAACAGCACTGCAGGAAGATATCAATACCGGTGGGGCAGAGATTATTTTCAGTGATCAGAAAATATACTGCCGGATCCGATATGGATACTATAGCGAAAATGGCGGGTATTACTACAATTATGCATTTATTACAGAAGATTATGTGAATACGGTCGCGGCATTGAAGGAGCTGGGACTGGAGGAATTCATGGAAGAAATGAATCCTGAGACAGTAGCGTATGTGGAAATCGACTGCAACCTGTATGCCTCTGATTTCGGTGAGACGGATGATATCCTGGAGGTGATGGGGGAAAAGTTTGGCGTGGATATGAGCGGTGAGACGCTTTCATATGATAGTGAAAAATACGCGGATCTGGCGGAAAGCCTGTATGGGGAAAGCGGAAATGGGTACGCGACACTGTGGCTGGATATCACGGATCCGGAAGAGATTGAGGAGCTTCTTTCCTTATGCGACTATTACAGCTATCCGTCCTATCCGTCGAGAAATCAGCTTTTCTGCAGTTACCCGGATGTGGACGTGTATGTAGTTATGAAAGATGGCAGCGGCTATACTTTCACCATCCCCTACGGAAAGATGCCGAAGGAATATATCTTACGGCTGGCTGCGCAGCTGGAAAAGGAGGAATAGAAAACGCTGATTGCAGAAAACAGATAAAAATACTGTGAAAATGTGATAGCTTCATCACATTTCTCTAACAAACGACCGATATACTTCGCTCATCAGAAGCGTACCAGGCTCTGGCCGGTAAAAGCCCTGCACGAAAAAGAGAGTTCGTTTCAGCAGGGGACATCATCAGGACAGGCCTGAGGAAACCAATCACGGAGTGTATTTTTTAAGATGAGGAAGAGACTGAAGTTTATCATTATCGGAGTGGAGTTATTTGTATTAGTTGCGGTAGCCGGCATTATGTTCAATGTGGTTCACCTGACCAGCGCCACCGAGGGAGTAACCAAGGTGGAGATTCCAGAGGAGGAGGTCCGGATCCAGGAGGAGGTCAAGGAGAGCGTTGAGATGAAGGGCTACCGCAATATTGCGTTGTTCGGACTCGATTCTACGGTAGGGGAGTTGACGAAAAACACCAGAAGCGATACAATTATCATAGCGAGTGTGAATCTGGACACCGGTGAGATCAAGCTGATGAGCGTGTACCGGGATACTTATTTAAACCTCGGCGACGATACCTACAGCAAATGCAACGCGGCTTACGCCAAGGGCGGCCCGCAGCAGGCCATCAGCATGCTGAACGCCAATTTTGACCTGGATATCACGGATTTTGTGGCAATTGGTTTTGAAGGTCTTAAGGAAGTCATTGATGTGCTGGGAGGCATTTACATTGAGATTGACGAGGACGAGCTTCCGTATGTCAACGGGTATCAGCTGAGCATGGCAGTAGATATGGGCATTGGCTATACAGAGGTGACAGAGGCCGGATATCAGCTCGTGGATGGACTGCAGGCGGTTGCCTATTGCAGGATCCGTGCGATTGGCAATGATTTTTCGAGAACCGCAAGACAGCGTGAGGTCCTGATGGCGATCATGGATGCAGCACAGCAGACAGATCCGGCGACACTTACGAAGGCTGTCAATGTGGGGGCGCAGTACATCGCAACCAGCGTGGATCTGGAGGATATGGTGGAGCTCGCCGGACAGATTACAGATTATTACATTACGGATGAGGGAGGAGTACCTACAGCGGATCAGAGGGTGTTCGCAGATTTAAGCTGCGGAGACAGTATCGTGACGACAGATCTGACGGCGACGGCGTCCTATGTACATCAGGTGCTGTTTGGCCAGACGGATTATGAGGTCAGTGCGAATCTGCAGAGCATCAGTGATATTATCGCGGAGAACACAGCTCCATACATCCGGAATTAGCATACATGTGTAGCTTGCATGATGGGTTTCGGATGTATGACAGAACATCGTTTTAAAATGACCTTCGGGAGGATATTATGGCCCGTATTTTAATTGTAGAAGATGAAAAACCGATCAACCAACTGATGAAACAAAACCTGGTGCTGCAAAATCACCAGGTTTTGCAGGCTTTTGACGGCCGTGAGGCGCTTGAGATTCTGGATTCGAGGGCTGATATTGACCTTGTAATCCTGGATATCATGCTTCCTTATATTTCCGGACTGGATATCATCAAGGAGATTCATGACATTCCGGTGATGTTTGTGACCGCAAGGGACGGCATTCAGGATAAGTTAAAGGGGCTCACCAGCGGGGCGGAGGACTATCTCGTGAAGCCTTTTGATATGCTGGAGCTGATTGCGCGGGTGAACCTGATCCTGAAGCGGTATAAAAAGGACGCGTCCACTTTCGAGCTGGCAGGTGTTACCGTAGACCTGGTTTCCCAGAGAGTGGTCAGAGATGGGGAGGAAATCACGCTGACGCCTCAGGAATGGTCATTGTTAGAGGTGCTGATCCGCAATGTGAATATTGCCTTAAGCAGGGACCGTCTGCTCAATATGGCCTGGGGCTATGATTTTGACGGGGATGCGCGCACGGTGGACGTTCACATTGTGAAGCTGCGCAAAAAGCTCGGCTGGGAGAATCAGATCAAGACCTTATATAAACTCGGCTATCGTCTGGAGACAACGCAATGAAGCTGTGGCAGAAAATTTATATAACGGCGCTTCTGCTTTTTTTACCGGTTTTAAACGTAGGTCTTTTCATGGGCGCCAGAAAAATCTTTGATTATAATATTGAGTCGGCAAAGGATCAGGCTTCAGATGAGGTGCATATGCTCTGCCATACGATTGTGAGGGATATCGAATCCCTGCCGGGTGTACAGCAGCTGAGGGAAGGCATCGTGGAGGAAGTAAGCCAGACCTATATTGACTATATGGCGAATAAGGATTCGAATGTGACGCTGGAGATCCGCTATGTGGATATCAGCGAGGATCTGACGATGGGACAGCAGCTGATACAGCTTTATATGGGAGGGGATGACCCGATATTGTATGTGACGGAACTCCTGGAGACACCCTATGAGGGCTATCAGCTGTATTACACGAAGCCGCTGACTGATTTTTATCAGCTCTGGTCAGATTTGACAACGGTTTTTATGATTATCAGTTTGAGCTGTTCAGTCGTGCTGGCTGCCATTCTTTATCTGCTGCTTTACGAGATGACCTATCCGCTCAAGCGATTAAGTGAAGAAGTGGAACGAATGCGCCATGGTGAGCCGTGGCAGCCGGTGGAGGTGGAGGGGAAGGACGATATTGCCTCTCTGACAGAGCGGTTTAACGAGATGGCGGAAGAGATTCAGAATCAATTGGAGCAGCTGCAGCGGGAAAACAGTGTCAAGCAGCAGCTGGTGGATGACGTGGCGCATGAGCTTCGCACCCCGTTGACCGCGATTTACGGGTACGCAGAGTATCTGGAGAAGGCTCCCTGTTCAGAGGAAGAGCGGATTGATGCTTTAGAGTATATCATGACAGAAAGCAAGCGTTTAAGCCATATGGGACAGGAGCTCTTAAGCATGGCCATTTTCCGGGAGGATGAGTTAAACCGTGAGGAAATTGACGCGAAGGCTTTTGTGAAGGATGTTTCCAGTATGCTGGAGGCAAATTTAAGAGAAAAACGTATGAAGCTGCAGAGTACAGTCGGAGTTTCGTCTTTCAGCGGGGACCGCAGTATGCTGGTCTGTCTGGTGCGCAATCTGATTGAAAACGCGGCGAGGGCAAGTGAGAGCGGTTCCACTGTCTGGTTTTCTGTCTGGGAGGAGCCGGATGCTGTCTGCATGGCTGTCCAGGATAAGGGGATTGGAATGGAAGAGGAGGAGCTGGGGCGTATTACGGACGCGTTTTACCGGGTGGATAAGGCGAGAAGCCGCTCCAACGGCGGCGCCGGCATCGGCTTAAGCCTCTGCAATCTGATTGTCAAAAAGCATTCCGGTGTTATGCATTTTGAATCAAAACCCGGTGAGGGTACCACGGTGACAGTCGTTTTGCCAAAGGAGGTGGAGCTGGACGATGAAATATAATATTCTGACATTTCTGACGGCTGCGATTATGGTGGCGGTCTCTACTCTGGCACTTACAAGCGGTATGTGGATTTACGAACATAATAAACTGGAAGCGGAGGAAATGAGAACACCTACCACAATCAGCAATACCATGAGCACGATTTACAGCGATGCTACGCAAAGCAGTGAAGAAAGTGATCCTACATGGGAGAGAATGGAGGACATCGAGGAAGAGCGCGACGGCGGCTCGGATACGGGTGCCGCGGCAACACAGGAGGATGGCACAGGTGATTGATTATACGGAAGGCAGCGGAAAACAATATCATATTCAGGTCGGTCCCGGAGAAGTCGGCAGATATGTTCTGCTGCCGGGGGATCCCAAGCGCTGTATGAAGATTGCGGCGTATCTGGATCATCCGGTTTTAGTTGCGGACAGTCGGGAGTTTGTGACCTATACGGGTACACTTGACGGTGAGAAGGTCTCCGTAACCAGCACGGGGATTGGCGGTGCCAGCACCTCCATAGCAGTGGAGGAGCTGCGCAGATGCGGCGCGGATACCTTTATCCGTGTGGGAACCTGCGGAGGAATGGATGTGGATGTGCAGGGCGGTGATATCGTGATTGCCACCGGTGCGGTCCGCATGGAAGGCACCAGTAAGGAATATGCGCCGATCGAGTATCCGGCGGTGGCGGATCTGTCCGTGACAAATGCGCTGGTGCAGGCGGCAAAAAGTCTGGGCGCGGCATATCATACCGGTGTGGTGCAGTGCAAGGATGCCTTTTACGGCCAGCATGAACCGGAAAAGCTGCCGGCGGGATATGAACTGATGGAGAAGTGGCAGGCCTGGCTGAAGATGGGGTGCAAAGCCAGTGAGATGGAGTCGGCCGCACTGTTCATTGTAGGCGGGTATCTGCGCGCCAGAACAGGAACCTGTCTTTTAGCGATTGCCAATCAGGAGCGGGAACGCCTGGGACTGCCCAATAAACAGGTGCATGAAACGGATCTGGTGATACGGGTGGCGATTGAAGCGGTGCGGGTTCTGATTGGAGAGGACGGGGAACATGTATAAGTATAATCGGATTTTTGTAATAGTCATAGACTCCCTTGGCATCGGTGCGATGCCGGACAGTGCGGAGTATGGGGATGTTGGTGTGGATACGCTGGGGCATATTGCGGAAAGCGTGGACAGCTTTCACATTCCGAACTTACAGAAGCTGGGGCTGGCGAATCTGCATCCGATGAAGGGGGTGGAGCCGGTTGAAAAGCCGCTGGCGAGGTTCGCACAGCTGTATGAGCGCAGTGTCAGCAAGGACACGATGACGGGACACTGGGAGATGATGGGACTGCATATCACGGCTCCGTTCAAGAGCTTCACGGATACGGGATTTCCACCCGAACTGATCCGGGAACTGGAAGCACGCTGCGGCAAAAAAGTGATCGGCAATAAAGCCGCGAGCGGCACGGAGATTTTAGAGGAGCTGGGAGAAGAGGAAATCAATACCGGCGCGATGATTGTGTATACGTCCGCGGACAGTGTGCTGCAGATCTGCGGCAATGAGGAGACCTTTGATCTTCAGAATCTGTATCGCTGCTGTGAGATTGCCAGAGAGCTCTGCATGCGGGAAGAGTGGAAGGTGGGTCGTGTGATTGCCAGACCCTATGTCGGAAAGAAAAAGGGTGAATTTGTGCGTACCTCCAATCGCCATGACTATGCGGTGGAGCCCTATGGCCCGACGACGTTGACAGCATTAAAGGAAGCGGGCTTTGATGTGATCAGTATCGGTAAAATCAATGATATTTTCTGCGGCAAGGGTATTACAAGGGCCCTGAAGTCGAGAAACAGTGTGCATGGTATGGAGCAGACAATCGATATGCTGTCAGAGGATTTCACGGGACTGTGCTTTACGAATCTGGTTGATTTTGACGCTCTTTGGGGACACAGGAGAAATCCTGCGGGATATGCTGAGGAGCTGGAGCGTTTCGATGTGAAGCTGGGTGAGTTCATGGCAGCCATGCGGGAGGATGATCTGATGATTATCACAGCTGATCATGGGAATGATCCCACCTATACCGGTACAGATCACACGCGGGAAAAGGTCCCCTTCATTGCCTGGTCCGCGGACATGGAACGGGGAGGAAAACTTCCTGACCAGGATACCTTCGCGGTGATCGGCTGTTCTGTCGCGGATAATTTCGGCGTGGCCATGCCGGAGAATACGATTGGAACATCCATTCTTTCTCTGCTCTGAAAAAGGAAAGCGCTGCATACAGAAGCGGTCCCGGAATGAAAAGCCGGGGCTGTTTTTTATTTTGTGAAAATAATATGAAAAAAATGGCGGAAAATCTGTTGACGAAAAATGTCAATGCGTGTAAAATTCCTGTCAGTAGGACGTAAAATCAAAACCGTTGTATGCGGCAGAGACGATGTCTTATTTACCGTTTATCATTTTTCATCATATCACATTAGGAGGGAAAAAATGAAAAAGAAACTTTTGGCAGTTGTTCTGGCTCTGACAATGGTATTTTGTCTGGCAGCCTGCAGCAGTTCAGACAGCAGCACTTCTTCTACGGAAGTGTACAAGATCGGTATGGTAACCGATACCGGCGGTGTGAACGACGGTTCCTTCAACCAGTCATCCTGGGAAGGCCTGTCCAAGCTGGGTGAGGATTATGAAGGCCTGATCGAGGTGAATTATCTGGAGTCCGCTACCGATTCCGATTATTCCGCTAATATCGAGACCTTTGTGGATGAGGAGTATGATCTGATTATCGGCGTTGGCTACATGCTGGCCGATGCGATCGGTGAGGCTGCCGACGCGAATCCGGACATCCTTTTCGCCATCATTGATGACAGCACCAACGCGGACAAGGAGAATGTGGCCTGCCTGATGTTTGAGCAGTCTCAGGCGTCCTATCTGGTAGGTTATGTTGCCGGTCTGATGACTGAGAGCAATGTAGTAGGCTTTGTGCTTGGTATGAGCACCACCACCATGAATGAGTTCGGATACGGCTATGTGGCCGGCGTTCTGGATGCAAACCCGGATGCTGAAGTCCTTCAGTCAAACGCGAACTCCTTTGGCGATTCCGCAACCGGTAAGTCTTTGGCAAATGCGCAGATCACCAACGGCGCGGATGTGATTTTCCACGCGGCAGGCGGCACTGGCCTTGGTGTGATTGAGGCCTGCAAGGAAGCTAACATCTATGCCATCGGTGTAGACTCCGACCAGAGCTCCTACGCGCCTGAGAATGTCATCACTTCCGCTATGAAGCGTGTGGATACCGCTTCTTATGAGATCGGCCTTGACGCTTATGAGGGCAACTTCACCGCGGGCGTTCATACTTATGATCTGGCCAGTGAGGGTGTTGATATTGCGCCGACCACAGATCTGCTTCCGGATGATGTGATTTCCACGATCGAGGAGATCAAAGAGCAGATTATCGCGGGCGACATCGTTGTGCCGAAGACGCAGGAAGAGTTTGAGGCTGTTTACGGTGATGTTTACACACTGGACTAAGCTGATACGAACCGCAGCTAAAATATTTGTAAAAAATATCTGAACAAACCGCACAGAAATGTTTTGCATTTCTGTGCGGTTTTGTATATAATGAAGTGAATGAAGATATTGTAATACAAAAGCTGATGGAGGTGGCGTATGAGACCGATTTCGATGGAAAGAGTGGAGCGGACCAGAAAGGATATTCTGGATATCATTGAAAGCCCCGTCCTGACCCATGAGCAGAAGCTGACCAATCTCGCGAACCAGGCGGATTCTTTAATGGAAGTGCTTGATCTGCCGGAGGGACTTAATGAGTATCTGGATCCGGTGCCGGGCAAACAGTGTATCTGTGATCTGTATGAAGGGCATGCGCCCATGCGTCCGCGCTATATTATTCCCGATTATGATAAATTTTTTGCTGAGGGCAGCGAGTTTTTACAGCTTGCGCCGCCCACCGATTTCTTTGAAGCGATCAACAATCTGCTGATCATTTACAAACACGTACCCAGCATTACCAACTATCCGGTCTATGTGGGCGCGCTGGACAAGCTTCTTGACCCGTTTATCCAGGACATGGATGACGATCTTGTCAAAAAGCATCTGAAGTTATTCCTGACACACATCGACAGAACCGTACTGGATTCTTTCTCCCATGCCAATTTAGGACCTGAGGCCACCAGGGCCGGACGTTTGATTCTGGAGGCAGAGCGTGATCTGGAGCTGGCGGTTCCCAACATTTCCTTAAAATATGACCCGGACATCACACCGGATGATTTTGCCCTCGAAGCAGTGAAGACCTGCTTAAGGAGCGCCAAGCCCAGCTTCGCCAATGACAAAATGTTTCGCTCCGAGCTTGGTGATAACTATGTGATCGCCAGCTGTTACAATGGTCTGCTTTGCGGCGGCGGCTCTTACACGCTGTGCCGTCTGATTCTGGGCAATATCGCGAAGCGTGCAGACAATATTCAGGACTTCAAAGAAAATGTCCTTCCGAAGGTGATGGATCTGCAGGCCCGCTACATGGATTCCCGTGTGCGCTTTATTGTGGAAGAGAGCGGCTTTTTTGAGAATCATTTTCTGGCGAAGGAAGGTCTGATTCACAGGGATCGTTTCACTGCCATGTACGGCCTGGTCGGGCTTGCGGACGCAGTCAATATTTTATTTGAAAAAGAAGGAAAAGAAGGCCGTTTCGGTCATTGCAAAGAAGCAGATCAGCTGGGTGTGGAGATCATGGACCAGATTGACGCTTTTAATCAGGCGCACGAGGCTCCTTATTGTGAGGCAACCGGCGGCCATTACCTGCTTCATGCGCAGGTAGGCATCGCGCAGGATGTAGGTATCACACCGGGCACCAGAATCCCGATCGGAGAGGAGCCGGATACCCTTTATGAACATCTGGAGAACTGCAGTCTTTTCCACAAATATTTCCCGTCCGGCACGGGGGATATCTTCCCCATGGAGATGACGGCACGCAAGAATCCACAGTTTATTCTGGATGTGGTCAAAGGCGCGTTCAAAAAAGACCTGCGGTATCTGTCCTTCCATGACAAGGACAGCGATGTGATCCGCATCACCGGCTACCTGGTGAAGCGTTCCGAAATTGAAAAATATCAGAGAGGCGAGCGTGTGCTGCAGAATACAACACAGTTAGGGGCGGGTGCTGTGCAGAACGGCAGAGTGCTCGAGAGAAAGGTTCGTTAAAATCTCTATGGTGACAGATAACCAGGCCAATCAGAAATATCCGGTTAATCAGATCATTCCCTTCAGTTGTGTGGATGGACCCGGCAACCGCACCGCGGTGTTTTTACAGGGCTGTAATATTGACTGCCGCTATTGTCATAATCCGGAGACCAGAAAACTTTGTATCAACTGCGGCGCCTGTGTGGGGAAGTGTCCGGTACAGGCATTGTATATAGAGGACGGCAGGGTGAAGTTTCACCCCGAGCGCTGTGTGCACTGTGATACCTGCATCCGGATCTGTCCGCATGACGCAAGCCCCAGAATCTGTTATATGAGTGCTGCGGAGGTCTTTCACGAAGTGCAGCAGTATGCTGTCTATATCAGCGGCGTTACTGTTTCCGGCGGCGAATGTACCCTCCATCCTCATTTCCTGCGGGAGTTTTTTACTCTTTGCAAGGAGGAAGGACTGAACACGCTTTTAGACAGTAACGGAATGATTTCATATGAATCCATCCCTGAAGTGATGGCGGTAACGGACGGCGTCATGCTGGATATCAAGGCGTTTGATGAAGAAGAGCATAAGAGCGTCACAGGCTTTGACAACGTACAGGTGCTGAAAAACGCAGCATATCTGGCGGATACGGGGAAACTCGCAGAGATCCGCACCGTTATGGTTCCGGGCTTAAATGATGGCGAGTCCATCATACGGCAAATCGCGGAATATCTGAAGCCGCATATGGATATTTCCTCCCTGCGGTATAAGCTGATTGCGTTCAGACAAAACGGCGTCAGAGAACAATACAGACAGTATCCCCAGCCGGATGCAGACTATATGGAGCACATGCGCAAGTGTGCTCTGGAGGCTGGATTTCAGGAGATTATAGTCATTTGATTATATAAAATTATGGCACATTATACGCAAGGAGGACAACAGGTGGGAAACGAACAGAAAACTGCCGCCGTTGAGATGAAAGGAATCGTTAAGAAATTCGGCGATTTCGTTGCCAACGACCACATTAACCTGACTGTGCAAAAGGGCGAGGTTCATGCGATCTTAGGGGAGAACGGCGCGGGCAAAAGCACTCTGATGAACGTGCTCTACGGTTTGTATCAGCCGACGGAGGGCGAGATCTTCATCAACGGACAGAAGGCGGTCATGGACGGCCCCAACAAGGCCATTGAGCTTGGTATTGGTATGGTTCACCAGCATTTCATGCTGGTTCAGCCCTTTACGGTAGTGGAAAATATCGTCCTTGGCACGGAGCCGACTAAGGGTCTTACGGTCGACTTAAAGAGCGCAAGGGAAAAAGTGATTGCGCTTTCCAAACGCTATAATATGGCCATTGACCCGGACGCCAAAATCGAGGATATCAGCGTCGGCATGCAGCAGCGCGTGGAGATTTTAAAGGTTCTTTATCGTGGTGCGGATATTCTGATACTGGATGAGCCGACTGCGTCATTGACACCTCAGGAAATCACGGAGCTGATTGAGACGATCGGACACCTGACAAAAGACGGAAAATCCGTAATTCTCATCACGCACAAATTAAAAGAGATTACCTCCTGTGCGGACAAGTGTACCATTATCCGTGCCGGTAAATATATTGACACCGTTGATGTGGACAAGGTCAATGAAAATGAACTGGCCGCCATGATGGTCGGCCGCGACGTTTCCTTTACTGTTGAGAAACCGGAAAAGACGCCGGGAGAGGTTGTCCTGGATGTGAAGGATCTGCACGGCAATGATTATCGTGATATCGAAATCCTTCGGGGATTGAATCTGCAGGTGCGCAGCGGGGAGATCGTGGGCATCGCCGGTGTGGACGGCAACGGCCAGACGGAACTGGTGGAGATCCTGACCGGATTAAAGAAAGCGACCGCCGGCAGTGTGACGGTACATGGACAGGATGCATACAATGTCACTCCGCGCAGAGCGTTTGATCTGGGAGTTACATCCATTCCTGCCGACCGCCAGAAATATGGTCTGGTTCTGGATTTCACCATTGCGGAGAATATGATCCTGCAGAACTATGAAAAAGCACCTTTCGCGAAGGGCTCGTTTTTACAGAAGGGCGAGATTGACAAGCATGCGAAGGAGCTGATTGAAAAATTCGACATCCGTCCCAGAGGAAGCGAACAGCACGCGGCAGGAACACTTTCCGGCGGCAACCAGCAGAAGGTAATCATCGCCAGAGAGGTGACGAACGACTCCGACCTTTTAATCGCGGTGAATCCTACCCGCGGGCTGGATGTAGGCGCTATTGAATTTGTACACAAGTACCTGGTGGAGCAGAGGAATAAAGGGAGAGCGGTACTGTTAGTTTCCTTTGAGCTGGATGAGATTATGAGCCTTTCTGACAGGATCGAAGTCATTTTTGAAGGAAAAATTACCGGCTCCGTACCCGGAAAAGACGCGGATGAGAAGACGCTGGGCTATATGATGGCGGGAGGTGTGCAGCATGAATAAAGAAAAAAAATCCCTGATGCAGAGCATTGCAGACGGCAATGTTCTCTATACACTGATCGCCATTGTGGTCGGCTTTATCGTGGGCGCCATTCTTCTGGCTGTCATCGGGATCAGTCCGGCAGCCGCTTATGGGAAGCTTTTCTCGGGAGCGCTCAGCAAGCCGAAGTACATAGCGTGGTCCGTGGTTTACGCGACACCGTTAATCCTGACGGGCCTGTCCGTGGCGTTTTCCTTTAAGACCGGCGTTTTCAATATCGGTGCGGAGGGGCAGTTCGTGGTTGGCTCTTTAGCCGCCAGTGTAGTGGGCGTATGCGTTTCTCTGCCGCCTGTTCTTCACGCGATTGTGTGCGCGCTGGCAGCCATGGCGGCCGGCGGACTCTGGGGCGCAGTGGTCGGCCTTCTGAAAGTGAAAAAAGGCATCAACGAGGTCCTTTCCTACATCATGTTCAACTGGATCGCGTATTATCTGAGCAACTACATGGTGAACCTGCCGTTTCTGGAAAATGAGGGCAATGTCGAGGCAACCAAAAATATTCAGTCTACCGCTTCCATCGTCTGCCCGGAATGGATCACCAATCTGACCGGCTGCGCCTATACCAACTGGGGCATCGTGCTGGCCATCGTGGTCGCGGTGATTATTTGGGTGATTATCAATAAAACGACCCTGGGCTATCAGCTGCGGGCCGTTGGCTTTAATAAAAACGCCGCGGAGTACGGCGGCATCAATTCCAACGCGGCTTTCTTAAAAGCGATGGCAATTTCCGGTGCCCTTTCCGGACTGGGCGGCATGGTCCAGCTTTGCGGTATGTCTTACCGCATCAGCCAGTTTGCCGGTCAGGAGGGCTATGGCTTCCAGGGAATTACCGTTGCACTGATCGGTTCCTCCAACCCGATCGGCTGTATCTTCGCGGGACTATTTTATGGTGTCATGAAATACGGCGGAACGAAACTGACGCTGATCAACGCACCCAGTGAAGTGATTGATATTATCATGGGCGTGATTGTTCTGTTTATCGCGGTTTCTCATGTATTTAAGACACTACTGACCAACAGAAAGGGAGGAAAAAAGAAATGAGTACAGTGATTACAAATCTTGGACTGGTCATTAATGCCATGATGCTGGCCACGCCGCCTTTATTGTACGCCGGTCTTGGATCCTGCTTTTCTGAGAGAAGCGGTGTTGTCAATATCGGCATTGAAGGAATGATGACAGTGGGAGCCTTTACCGGTTCCGTGGTCGCTCTTTATACAGGAAACGGATGGTTTGCTTTTCTCTGTGCAGGCCTGGCGGGGGCACTTGTCGCAGTCATTCACGCGATTGCCTGCATTACTTTTGGCGCGGATCAGACGATCTCCGGTACGGCGATCAATTTCCTGGCGCCTGGTCTGGCTATTTTTATCTGCCGTGCCATGTTCAATAATTCATCGGACACCACCCCTATTGATACCTCCTCCAAGCTGCCCAAGCTGTTTGAGGGCGTTTTTCCGGTCGGCTCCTTTGGCTACAATGTGTTCTGCACCTATGCGGCCGCTTATCTCTGCTTCATTCTGGTCGCTGTTGCGTGGTTTGTCTTTTATAAGACCCGCTTTGGCATGAGACTGCGGGCTGTTGGCGAGCATCCGAAAGCCTGCGATACGCTGGGCATCAATGTACACCGCATCCGTTATATCTGCGTGATTTTATCAGGCTTTCTGGCAGGACTTGGCGGAGCTTATATCACACTCGCAACGGTCAACCAGTTCCGTCCGACGCTGATCGTCGGCCAGGGCTTTATCGCGATCGCAGCGGTTATCTTCGGCAAGTTTACACCACAGGGGACTTTAAAGGGTTGCCTGATTTTCGGCCTCTGCAGCGGCATCAAGACACTGCTGAGCAGTAACTCCAGCATAACGGTATCGCCGAACCTGATCTCCATGATCCCGTACGTTGTGACCATCCTGGCACTGATCTTCTTCGTCGGAAAGAGCAGTGTGCCGGCGGCCAGCGGCAAGCCATATCTGAAGGAAAAATAGTTACAATATTTATTATTTTCACAATCATCCGGCCTGCCATTGAGAGATTCAATGGCAGACTGTGTCTGAAAGAGTTAGATAGAAAATGGAACAGACAACAAAGGAAATATTGTTTGATAAAGCAAAAGAGGCCAGAAAAAACGCGTATACGCCCTATTCCCATTATCAGGTGGGAGCGGCGCTTCTGTGTGCGGATGGCCGGATTTTCACAGGATGCAATATTGAGAACGCCGGGCATACCCCGGCGTGCTGTGCCGAACGGACAGCCTTTTTTAAAGCGGTCAGTGAAGGTGTGAAGAATTTTAAAGCCATTGCGGTGGTAGCGGGACCGGAAGGCGGTGCGTTAGTCTGGACCGCACCCTGTGGTGTCTGCCGGCAGGTGATGATGGAATTCTGTGAGTATGAGACTTTTGAGATTTACCTGGGAACTGGAGCGGAGGACTGCAGGTGTTATACGCTGAAAGAGCTGTTGCCGCACGGGTTCGGACCCGGGAATCTGGACTTCTAATGTGACTATTCACAGTTGGCCTGTAGAAGATAAACAAAATCGTCATGTTTACATGTAAGAGTTTGTTTATCTTCTACAGGTGACTGAGAATCAGTCACTTCTCTACCATAAGCAAAAAGATGAGCAGCGTATTTTGCTGCGTCAGACGCGAAGCGGATGCTTTTGCGCATGGGAGAGAAGCAACTGTGAATCAGAGGAGCAAGTATGATCGACATTCATTTACACTTTGACGGTTCCCTGCCGCTTCAGCTCGTACAGCGTCACGCGAAGCTTCAGCAGCTTCCCTATGCGGATCTGCCTGAGGATGAATTGCGGGACCGCATCGTCTGTCCGATTGACTGTGAAAGCCTGAACGATTTCCTGGCAAGGTTTGCAATTCCGCTGGAGATTCTCCAGACTTACGACAGCCTGCGGGAAAGCGTGGAAGCGGTGCTGGACATTTTAAAAAGTCAGGGAATCCTTTATGCTGAGCTACGCTTCGCACCGCAGCACCACACCCAAAAAGGACTGACCCAGGAGAAAGCGGTGCTGGCCGCGCTCGAAGGCCTGCATAACGGACTTGCAGACGGGCGGATGAAGGCACAGCTTATTTTATGTGCCATGCGCGGCGACGGAAACGATGACGCGAATTTTGAAACGTTAAACCTGGCGGCAAAATATCTGCACCAGGGAGTCTGCGCTTTTGATCTGGCGGGAGCGGAGGCACTCTTTCCCACAGAGCATTACCGGGAGCTGTTCGCACATGCGACAGAGCTGGGCGTTCCTTTTACCATCCATGCGGGAGAGGCGGCAGGACCGGAAAGCATTCGTGCCGCGCTGTCCTTTGGCGCGAAGCGTATCGGACACGGAGTTCATGCGATTGAAGATCCTGCGCTGGTGGAAGATTTAAAGGAAAAACAGACTATTCTTGAATGCTGTGTCATCAGCAACGTGCAGAGTAAGGCAGTAAAATGCGTGGAAGAGCATCCTGTCAAATATTTTCTGGAGCAGGGGCTGAAGGTCACGCTCAATACGGATAATATGACGATTTCTCAGACCAGCATGGCAAAGGAAGTTGCCTATGTACGGGATCATCTGGGTCTGACCAGAGAACAGGAAATGCAGTTGTATCTCAATGCTGTGGACGGAGCGTTTTTAGATGAAAAGTCAAAGGAGGAATTAAGAAATGCTGTCACCAAAGCTTTTTGATCATACGATACTGAAGGCGGACGCCACGGAGGCGTCAGTCAGGAAAATCTGTGAGGAAGCAAAAGAATATGGCTGCATGAGTGTCTGTGTCAACAGCTGTTATACGTCCTATGTGGCGGAACAGCTGCGTGACAGTGATGTAAAGGTCTGTTCCGTGATCGGATTTCCTTTGGGACAGATGAGCACGGCTGCCAAAGTCGCGGAGACGGAGGATGTTGTCGCAAACGGAGCCGACGAGGTGGATATGGTCATCAATGTAGCCGCCTTAAAGGATCAGAAATATGATTTCGTGAAAGAAGAAATTGCTGTCATTAAAGAGGCCTGCCAGGGCCGACTGCTGAAGGTGATCCTTGAGACCTGCCTGCTGACGAAGGAGGAGATCGTGAAGGCCTGTGAGCTGGCTGAGGCGGCCGGAGCGGATTATGTGAAAACCTCCACAGGGTTTTCAACCGGCGGAGCAACCGCGGAGGATGTCGCCCTGATGCGAGCCACTGTGGGAGATCGTCTGGGTGTCAAGGCCAGCGGTGGAATCCGCGATACGAAGACCGCAGAGGCGATGGTGGCTGCGGGCGCGTCACGAATTGGAGCAAGCGCTACGGTTTCTATTTTAGGCGGAAAATAAAAATTGCATTTGCCGCATGAATCAAACTGGTATATGATAATTTCAAAAATGTCAACGCATAAAAGAAAGGCAAATTATGGATAACGCATTTTCAAGTACCTCACAATACGTCGCAAGCGAACAGCTCTTAGCCAGTGTCAACGTCGCGATTGCATTGCAGAAGCCTCTTTTGATTAAGGGGGAGCCTGGCACAGGCAAGACAATGTTGGCCCAGGCTGTTGCGGATTCTCTTGGCAAACAACTGATTATCTGGAATATCAAATCAACTACTAAAGCACAGGACGGCCTGTATATGTATGATACCATTCAGCGTCTGTATGACGGTCAGTTCGGCGAGGAGGGTGTCAGCGACATCGCCCGTTATATCAAGCTGGGCAAGCTGGGCGAGGCTTTTGAAAGCGAAGAGCAGGTGGTTTTACTGATTGATGAGATTGACAAGGCGGATCTGGAGTTCCCCAATGACCTGCTGTGGGAATTAGACCAGATGGAGTTTTATATTCATGAGACAAAGCGCACGGTGAAGGCGAAACATCGCCCGATTGTGATTATTACCTCCAACGCGGAGAAGGAGCTGCCGGACGCGTTCCTGCGCAGATGTATTTTCCATTATATTGATTTCCCGGACAAGGCGCTGATGGAGGAGATTGTGCGGACGCATTATCCGGATGTGGAGCAGCACCTTTTAGAGGACGCGATGAAGGTCTTTTATGATATCCGCGCGATGAAGGATATCCGCAAAAAGCCCAGCACCTCCGAGCTGATCGACTGGATCAATGCGCTGCAGCTGGGCGGCATCCCAACAGAGAAAATTCGTAAGGAGCTGCCTTTTGTGGGAGTCATCGTAAAAAAGGACGAAGACCTGAATATTGTGAAGCAGAAGATCAACCAGTTCTAGGAGAGCGAGAGTGTTTCAAAACTTTTTTGATTCCTTAAAAAAATACGGTCTGAAGGTCACCTTAAGCGAGTGGCTGACTTTTCAGGAGGCGCTTGATAAAGGCCTTGCAGGCAGCAACATGACGCAGTTTTATTACCTGGGCCGTTCCATTCTTGTGAAATCCGAGACCGAATTTGACAAGTATGACATGGCCTTTGAGGAGTGCTTTCTGCCTGCACATAGGGAAACCGAAATCAGTAAAAATATGATGGACTGGCTCAATAAGGAAGAGATCAACGACCTTTTCCATGAGATGCAGCTTCATGAGATGAACCGGATGGATGAGGTTTCGATCGACAAGGAAACTGTGGAAGAGACCTTCAAGGATCGTCTGCGTGACCAGGACAGCGAGCACAATGGCGGTTCCTACTGGATTGGCACCATGGGTAAAACCTCTTTCGGCAATACCGGCGGCAATATCGGCGGCATCCGCGTGGGCGGGGCTACTGGCTATCAGTCTGCTTTTTCCGTGGTGGGAGCGCGCAAATACCGGGATTTCCGCGACGACCGGGTGATCGACAACCGCCAGTTCCAGATGGCGCTTCGAAAGCTGCGGCAGTTTTCTTCCAAACTGGATGTGCCGGAGACGGAGCTGGATATTGACAATACGATTGACAAGACCTGCAATCAGGGCGGCGTGCTCCATATCGTCATGAAAAAGCCCCGCAAGAATGCGGTAAAGCTTCTGCTTCTGATGGATTCCGGCGGCACCATGATTCCCTACAGCAGCCTGCTCAATGAGATTTTCCAGTCTGTACACAGGGCAAACCACTATAAGGACGTGAAAACCTATTATTTTCATAACTGTATTTATTCCCACCTGTATAAAACACCCGAGTGTGAAAACGGCGACTGGATCGAGACGGAGTGGCTGTTTAAAAACCTGGACAGCGATTATAAGGTCATCATTGTGGGCGACGCGGCCATGGCGCCGGAGGAGCTTTATTCCACGACCGGCAACTATCGCGGTCCGAACGGCGGTTTGTCCGGCTGGGAGTGGCTGGTTCTGATGACGAAGCATTTTAAAAAACTCGTGTGGCTGAATCCCAAGATGGCACCCGGTGACGCGCCCTGGAGAGAGGCGGAGACGGCGATTAAGGGTTTGATTCCCATGTATAAGCTGACTGTGGACGGTTTAAACCGTGCGATGACCAGGCTGATGACGAATAAATAATCGTGCGGTTACGATTTTACAGCCGCCATTTAGAATCATCACTTTCCTCTTTTTTTACGTTACAAAGCTTGCTATTTGCGGGAAAATATAGGATAATACACGTAGTTGTAAATGCCCATCGGGCTGTAAGATGACGGTATCGGATGTGAAAAAGCTTCTGAACCGTTATAAATCCAATTCCAAATCAATGAAAACGGAGGTATTTCATTTATGAAGGTAGTAGTCAATAAACTGAAAGAGAACGCGATCATCCCCACGTTAAATAAGGTGGACAGCTATGATATTTATGCCTGCATGGACACGCATTTCGTGACGATTGAACCCGGCCAGTCCGTACTGATTCCCACAGGCCTGCAGCTGATCATTCCGGAAGGATATGTGGGTCTGGTGATCTCCAGAAACGGCCTTGCTGCCAGACGCGGCCTTCGTATCGCCAGTGGTTCCATGATTGTGGAGAGCGATGTGGAGCTGGTGATTCCGATTCACAATGATTCCTATGAAGCTACGACCGTTGAAAACGGCTTCAAGATCGCGAAAATCGTTCTGATCAAAAACAGTGAGATCGAGTTTGAAGTGAATGAGTGAAAGGCAGTATCACAAACACTCTGATGGCGGAAGTGCTGCTGAAAATTGTATTTCTTTCCATACATTGTAATTATTCACAAAAATTTAATTGATATTTTGTACAAAATGATGTATACTCTCTTCAACAGGTAAGACCGCAGAAAAAATGTCTGCGGCCGCCCTGAATATTTGACGGGACGAAGGTTCTGTCAGGAAAGAGAGGTGCAACAATGGCAGATTCAAAGCTGATCTTAAAGTGGACCAACAAATTCAGCGGCGAAGAAGGTTATGTGAAGACTGTCAGTGTGAAGGAAGGACATTTTGTCAATACGAACAACATCGCTGAAGCGAAGTCTTACAGACGTCGGGGCATCGCTTATAAGGGGATTGCCTACTTAGCCGCGCTGGGTGAAGCTGACAATAATGTTTTCACTGCAGTGGAAGCCTGATGATACAGGCGCTTTTGCCGATTACACGAAACAGAATGGGTATCGTCAATTTGACGGTGCCCTTTTTAAACGTGAAAAAATCGTATGTTCAATTTGCTGAATTGTGATTTTAGACAAAATTAAAGTTGCAAATTTGGGCAATATGTACTAGAATATACTTGCGAAGCAGATAATCGCGTTCGCTTATTCAGATTATAAAAGAAAGGATGTTTACAATGGCAAATTCAAAGTTGATTTTAAAGTGGACCAATAAATTCAGCGGCGAGGA
The DNA here is from genome assembly GCA_021199495.1 of Lachnospiraceae bacterium. GTDB lineage: Bacteria > Bacillota > Clostridia > Lachnospirales > Lachnospiraceae > RGIG6307. The sequence continues at coordinate 57,253 of JAJQHY010000081.1, forward strand.
AGGCTATGTGAAGACTGTCAGCGTAAAAAAGGGCTATTTTGTAAATACTTACGATATTACTGAAGCAAAGGCATACAAGAGTCAGAAAGTGCTGGACAACGATATTGCGGCTCTGACGGATATGGGCGAGGCTGACAACAATGTTTTCACGGCTGTGGAAGCTGAATAAGTTCTCTGTTGGACACTCCTGAATTACTTGTTTTGCATGCTGATAGAAAAAGGATTGGTCTTAACAGTCTGAGACAGCAAAAAACCACCCTTAACGGGTGGTTTTTTGCTGTCTTAAGTTTTCTATGGCAGAGTACAACAGCTGCGGCATATCCGGCCGCATGATAAAGCATCATATGACTCCGGGTATTTCTGACGGTGTATTTCAGAATTTATAAGCCTGTAAAAACCGCTGCAGGGCGTCCTGCCAGTCGGGGAGAAGCGTAAAACCGTTTTCGGTCAGCTTGCTTTTATCCAGACGGCTGTTGAAGGGCCTGGCGGCTTTGGAGACGCCATACTCTGCGGTTGTAACCGGATAAACCTGCAGTCTGTCGGGGCTGTATTCCTGATGTCCCATGGCATAAGCCTGGCGGAAGATTTCCACAGTGAAGTCATACCAGCTGATATAACCGCCTTCGTTGGTGGCGTGGTAGTAGCCATATTTTTCTGTTCCGGCCATATCGATGAGCAGCCTCGCCAGGTCAAGCGTATAGGTGGGAGTACCGATCTGGTCGTCGACTACGCGGATGGTATCGTGTGTTTTGCCCAGGTTTAACATGGTCTTGATGAAGTTTTTACCATTCAGGCCGAAGACCCAGGCGATGCGGACGATAAAATATTTCTCCAGGGTGGAGGAGACTGCCAGCTCGCCGTCGAGTTTGGTGGAGCCGTATACATTTAAGGGAGCGTAGTCTTTGCAGTCCGGCTCCCAGGGCGCGCTGCCCTGACCGTCGAAAACATAGTCCGTGCTGATCTGGATCATCTTGCAGTCCAGCTCTTTACAGATTTCTGCGATATATTTCGGGCCGTTGGCGTTGATATCATGGACCTTGTCGCGTTTGTCCTCATCCTCTGCCAGGTCCACAGCGGTCCATGCTGCGCAGTGGATCACGATGTCCGGGGCAGCTGCGCGGATCACCTCAAAAACCTTCGCCCTGTCAGTTATATCCAGGGAGACATAGGGCATGGCGGTAACGGCGGTGCCGTCCTGAATCCCGCTGTAGGCAGGCGCGATATCGCTGCCGATACCTTCATGACCGCGGGCGGCCAGCTCATTCATGACGTCGTGGCCAAGCTGACCGCCGACGCCTGTTACAAATGCTTTCATGGTGTGTTTTCCTTCCAATGTTTGCAGATTTACCGGTTTCCGTACATTTTCTCATAATAATTCTGGTATTCGCCGGAAATAATGGTTTCCCACCACTCGCGGTTATCCAGGTACCACTGGATCGTCTTTTTAATGCCGTCGGCAAATTTCGTTTCCGGAAGCCACCCCAGTTCATTATGAATTTTGGTCGGGTCGATGGCGTAGCGCATGTCGTGACCCTTGCGGTCAGTTACATGCGTAATCAGGCTTTCGGGTTTATTTAATTCCTTGCAGATCAGCTTTACAATGTCGATATTGCGCATCTCATTGTGGCCGCCGATGTTGTAGATCTCGCCCACACGGCCTTTATGGATAATGAGATCAATGGCTTTGCAGTGATCCTCTACATACAGCCAGTCGCGGACATTTAAGCCCTCACCGTAGACCGGAAGCGGTTTGTCGTTTAAGGCGTTGGCGATCATTAAGGGAATCAGCTTTTCCGGAAAATGATAAGGACCGTAGTTGTTGGAGCAGCGGCTGATGGTGACAGGCAGACCGTAGGTCCTGTGGTAGGCCAGCACTAAGAGGTCTGCGCTTGCCTTGGAAGCGGAGTAGGGACTGCTGGTATGGATGGGAGTCTCTTCCGTAAAAAACAGATCAGGCCTGTCTAAAGGCAGGTCGCCGTATACCTCATCGGTGGAAACCTGATGATAGCGGGTTATGCCGTATTTGCGGCAGGCATCCATCAGAACTGCGGTTCCCTTGATATTGGTGTCTAAAAAGACCTCCGGATTCTCAATGGAGCGGTCCACATGGCTCTCTGCGGCAAAGTTGACCACGATGTCCGGATGCTCCTCCTCGAACAGTTTGTAAACAGCGGCTCTGTCGGTGATGCTTTCCTTTACAAAGCGGAAATTCGGTTTGTCCATGACAGGAGCGAGTGTGGAGAGATTGCCGGCGTAGGTCAGGCAGTCCAGACAGATGATGCGATAATCCGGGTATTTGTCCAGCATGTGGAAAATGAAGTTGCTGCCGATGAATCCGGCGCCTCCGGTGACGATAATATTCATGATAAGGTATCCTTTCTGTATTCAGTCAGGAGCGGTGAAAACGGCAGACTGCCGTGCACAAGGCTCCCGAATTTGACTTTCTTACTTTATAAAACAAATGTTACGATATTGTAAATAAATGCTGAAATTCAGCAGGCTTAAAGTCTGCGCAGATAGGTCGTAAAATCATTCCTCTGCAGAAGCTCCACAGCCCGAAGCTGGTCCGCTTCCTTATAAAACTCAATTTTCAGCGCGCCGTACTCAGACTCCCGGTTGTGGGTGATATTGATGTTTTTGATATTGATATTTTCCTCTGCCAGCAGAGCCGTGACATGAGCGAGAGTGCCGGCTTTGTCGGGGATTTCAATATTGACTGTGAAACTGCGCTTGATCGGGCCGCGGGAAAGATCGGAAAAGGAATCCCGGTAGATTCTGGCCGAATCAAAGAAATTATAGAGCTCCACACCGTTTTTCTTTAAGAGCGTCTCGCTGATACCCTGCAGATCCGCAATATAAGCATCCAGCAGCTCTTTGATGTTGGCAGTATTGGTCAGGCAGATCTGCTGCCACATCGAAGGGTTGGAGGAGGCAATCCGCGTGATGTCCTTGAAACCGCCGGCCGCCATGGTTTTCATCAGGCCGTCATCCGAATCGCTGTCCTTCACCAGATTGACCAGGGAGGAAGCGATGATATGCGGCAGATGACTGATGGCAGCTGTGGCATGGTCATGCTCTTCACAGGAAATGATGAGAGGGATGGCTTTGGTGGCCGCAACCAGCTGTTTCAGCTGCTCTACCTTCTCAGACGGCACTTCATCCGTCGGGGTAATGACATAATAGGCATTCTCTAAAAGACCTGGCTTGGAGTTGGCGTAGCCAAAACGTTCGCTGCCCGCCATGGGATGCCCGCCGATGAAACGATGGGAGAGGGAAAGCTCCTTCACAAGCGCATGGATGGGCGTCTTGACGCTGCCAACGTCGGTAATAACAGCATGGTCATTTAAGAGAGGCAGAATTGTACGCAGCAGCTCGTTGTTGCTTCCGACGGGAGCGCAGAGAAAAATGAAGTCTGCATCACATAAATCCGTTGTGATTTCCGTGTAAATATTTGTGGCGACCCGTTCTCTGAGCGCCAGCGAGAGGGAGGGAATATCGCAGTCGTATACTTTGATTTTCATATCCGGGAATTTCCCGCGGAAGGCTCTGGCGATGGAACCGCCGATCAGGCCGAGTCCGAGAAAAGAACAGGTGAGTGTGTCCATATAAATGGCTCCTTTGAATCCCCGCATTTTACGGGGAAATTTAATCGCACTTAAAAAGAGCATCTGGCAGATGCCGTTTTTATATGCTACTGCTCTATGTTACCTCAAAACGGGGAAATTGGCAAGGAAAGAAAAGTCGTGTTCGGTAAAAATGCTGCGGCTGCGCAGAAAGAGGCATATCTGAAAAGAAAATATAGAAAAGCGTTTGGAATGTATGATTAAAACCACGCATTTCTTAATTTCCTGAGGGCCAGTTGCAGTGGCTTATATAATACCAGGCAAAGCACGGCATTGGATATGCCGTGGATGATATCGAAGGGAATGCCTGCGACCCACCAGGCCAAAGCGGCTGTGGGACCGCTTAAGATGATATAGGGAAGAGAACAGAGCGCACCGAAAAAAAGGCCATACAGACCGCAGAACGCGCTCCAGAACAAAAGAGAGGTCTGATTTCGGAAAAGAAAAGTCAGAAGCGCCAGCAAAGGCCATACGTACAGATACATGAACCACCAGATTCCGAAACCGTATAAAAGCCCCTGCAAAAAAACAAATACGGGAATCGCAAAGAAAATGCGTTTGCCGAAGAACAGAGTATAAAGCACGATCAGCAGGGTCACCAGCTCTACATTCGGCAAAAAGGCCAGCGTGTCCTTAGCCACTTCAATAGTGGCGGTCATCATGCCGATCAGCGCGATATCTTTCACGGAAATGACGGATTTTTTTTTCATATAGTTCCTTTTTATGTTTCACACATATGTTGCAGGTGGTGAGCAGCGTTGGCGGTTCATACTGCAACAGAGTCCGGCGGCGGAAAGATGACATGGAGCGCAAAAGAACCGCCTGCGTTCCTGTACTGAAAGCAGACGGTTCATGCAATGAGCTTAGTAGCTGTATACAGTGTATTCGATGGTATAGACTTCTCCGTCGTTGACAGGCTGTGAGTCAATGCCGTAGTTACAGTATTCACCGTCTACATAGAAAGCCCAGTAGGCGCCGTCCGTATTGTAATCCGCGGTGACACCGTTGACGGTTTCCACATACATACCATAGTCGGATTCCGTACCGTCGTAAGTCAGTCCCTCGGTCTCATCCATCGCCTGACGCAGATATTCAGCGTCCGTTTTTATGGAATAGGAGGTGATCACTCCCTCATTGTCGATCACTTCGATCGTCAGAGCCTTGCTCCCCTCAGATGCGGACGGAGACATAACTGTATAGATGACAGCGAATAACGCGATCAGTGCCACCAGGATCAGCACCGCAATCAGGCCCTTTTTGCCGGATTTTCCGGTTTGCTTTTGTGCCATGATGGAAATCTCCTTTCTTTATTTCAGTCGCCTCTGACTATAGCATAAGGCAGAAAAAATGGCAAGACACAAAATTGATCTGGTATTTCGTCGCGATTTGTAAAAGTGGCACAACAAAAAAGCCGGTTTTTTGGTTTAAATAATACATTTTCACAAAAAGTATTGCAAAGAGAATGAAAATCATGTATCATAATGAAGATTGTTGAATGATTCGACCGTGCGCGATGCCGGGGAGAATCTCAGACTGCTAAATTTTTGGAGGTATGAATGTATGAACGTTTACACAACTGATAAGGTCAGGAACATTGCTTTACTCGGTCATGGCGGCGCGGGCAAGACCAGCCTGGTGGAAGCGATGGCATATCTGTCCGGCATTACCAGCCGTCTTGGCAAAGTGGATGACGGCACATCGCTTAGTGATTTCGGAAAGGAAGAGCAGAAACGTAAGATCTCAATTTCTACCTCAGTGATTCCCCTTGAGTGGGAAGGATATAAGATCAACATCCTGGATACCCCCGGCTTTTTTGATTTTGTGGGAGAAGTGGAGGAAGCACTCTCCGCGGCTGACGGCGCCGTGATTGTGATCAACGGCAAGGCCGGCGTGGAAGCCGGCGCGAAGCGCGCCTGGGATCTGTGCGAGAAATACAAGCTTCCGCGAATGATTTTCGTCAGCGGCATGGATGTGGATCATGCCTCCTTCCGTCAGGTGGTGGATGATCTGACAGCGCTTTACGGCAAGGAGATCGCGCCGTTTAAGTTCCCGATCCGCAAGGATGAGAAATTCATCGGCTATGTCAATGCCGTCAGTGAGACCGGCAACCGCTGGTCCGGCAAGGAAGTCGTTTCCTGTGATATCCCGGATTACTGCCAGCCTTATCTTGAGAAATACCGCGAGTCTTTGATTGAGGCGGTTGCGGAGACCAGCGAGGAGATGATGGAGCGTTATTTTGAGGGCGATGAGTTCTCTGTAGATGAGATTCGCGCCGCACTCAAGCACTCTGTCTGCGACGGCTCCGTGGTGCCGGTTTCTCCGGGTTCCTCCATCGTGATTCAGGGCGTGTATGCACTTTTAGACGATATTGTGAAATATATGCCCAGTCCGGATATGCGTCAGATCGCCGGCATCAATCGTAAAAACAACGAGATCTACCAGGCGAATTATGACTTTTCCAAAGCGAAGTCTGCATATATTTACAAGACGATGATGGATCCGTTTATCGGCAAATACAGCCTGATCAAGGTCTGCTCCGGCGTCTTAAAGTCAGATGACACCGTATATAATGTGGAGCGCGAGGTTGAGGACAAGATCGGCAAGCTCTATGTCCTGCAGGGCAATAAGCCTATTGAGGTGAAGGAGCTTCACGCCGGCGACCTCGGTGCCCTGGCTAAGCTGACCGACGCGAGAACCGGCGACTCTCTGGCAACCAAGGCAACTCCAATCCTTTATGGTAAGGCGGAGATTTCCAAGCCGTATACATATAAGGCATACAAAGCCAAAAATAAAGACGAAATCGACAAGCTGGCGCAGTCCCTGACCAAGATCGGTACAGAGGATCTGACCATCAGAACCGTCAATGACAGCGAGAACCGTCAGATGCTGATTTACGGCATGGGTGATCTGCACCTGGATGTGATTGCCAGCCGCCTGCTCAATGAATATAAGGTGGAGATGCTCCTGGAGAAACCCCGCGTCGCGTTCCGTGAGACCATCCGTAAGACCGCTGACGTGGAGTATAAGCACAAAAAGCAGTCCGGCGGACACGGCCAGTATGGCCATGTCAAGATGCGTTTCTCCCCGTCCGATGATATGACGGTCCCCTATGTGTTTACACAGGAGGTTGTGGGCGGAACCGTTCCCAAGAACTATTATCCGGCCGTTGAGAAGGGACTTCAGGACTGCTGCGTGAAGGGTCCCCTGGCCGGCTATCCGGTTGTAGGCGTGAAAGCGGTTCTCTATGACGGTTCTTATCATCCGGTGGATTCCTCCGAGATGGCTTTCAAAATTGCCACGGTAGGTGCGTTTAAGAAAGGCTTTATGGAGGCGTCTCCGGTGCTGTTAGAGCCTATTGTCTCCTTAAAGGTTGTAGTGGACGACTCCAATACCGGCGACGTCATGGGCGACTTAAACAAGCGCCGCGGCAGAGTGCTCGGCATGAATCCGCAGGGCGGCGGTAAGACAGAGATCGTCGCGGATATCCCGCAGATGGAGCTGTACGGTTATTCTACGGATCTGCGCTCCATGACCGGCGGTACCGGCACCTTCTCATATGAGTTTTCCAGATACGAGCAGGCTCCGGCAGACATCTGCCAGAAGGAAATTGAGGCTGCTGCGAAGGAAGAAGCGTAAAAATCTGGAAAATTCCGGAAAATAATGACTTGCAAAAATTGTGGTTGTTTCGTATAATAACGGCAGTGGAAGCGACCATTTAAAGGATTGGAAAATGTGCAAACCAGAAACGGTTTGCACATTTTTTTGTCGCGAAAAAGGAGAAAAATAATGGAACAGAACAACAAAATGGGGACGATGGCCATGCCGAAGCTGGTAGCCAATATGTCTCTGCCGCTGATGATTTCACTTCTGGTGCAGTCTTTGTATAACATCGTGGACAGCATCTTTGTATCGAGGATCGGGGAGGATGCTCTGACAGCGGTTTCCCTTGCTTATCCGGTACAAATTCTGATGATTGCGGTATCCGTCGGTACCAGCGTGGGTGTCAACGCGTTGCTGGCGCAGAGTATTGGCGCGAAAAGGGAGAAAGACACAAAAAATATCGCGACGACGGGGATGCTGTTAGCACTGGCCGGTATGGCGGTTTTTATGATTCTCGGACTTACCTGTGTCGGATTATTTGTTAATATGTTTACGGATGATGAAATCATCGGAGCATACTGCAGGCAGTATCTCAGGATCTGTATGCTGTTTTGTGCAGGTACTTTTATTGAGACGATGTTTCAGAGATTTTTACAGTCTGTGGGAGATACCTTTGACAGTATGATTTCTCTGGTTTCGGGCGCTGTGACGAACATCATTCTGGATCCGATCATGATTTTTGGCCTGTTTGGGTTCCCGGCTCTGGGAATCAGGGGAGCTGCGATTGCGACCGTGATTGGACAGTGGATTGCAGCCTCAGTTGCGGTGATCTTAAATACGAAGCGCAATCCTATTGTAAGAGTGGGGCTGAAGGATTTTCATTTTCAAAAGGCAACCATTTTCAAAATCTATAAAGTCGGCCTGCCTACCATCGTAACGCAGGCGCTGGGCAGCATTATGCTGACGGCGGTAAATGCAATTCTGATTTCCTTTTCCTCAACGGCAGTTGCATTTTTTGGCGTATATTATAAACTGCAGAATTTCCTTTATATGCCGATGAACGGTCTTGGGCAGGCTGCCATCCCTATTGTGGGATACAGCTACGGCGCGGGCAGAAAGGATCGGATTTCAGCCTCTTTAAAGACGATGCTGCCGACGGCGGCCGTGATTGCGGTAGTGATTACCATTGTATTTATGGTGTTTCCGGCGCAGCTTTTAGGAATTTTCTCGGCGAGTGAAACCATGCTCGGGATCGGTGTCCCGGCTCTCAGGATTATTTCACTGACCTTTGTATTTGGCGCTGTGACGATTATTCTGGGGTATTCCATGTCCGGGCTTGGAAACGGTATGGTAAATATGATGGGAACCGCGCTTCGGCAGGTAATTGTGCTGGTTCCGTGTATCTGGATTTTTTCGCGTCTGCTGGGTGTTGACTGTGCCTGGTACGCGTTCTGGATTTCGGAAATGGCCGGTGCCGCATATGCGGCCTGGGCATCAATCCGGGAGCTGAAAAGAAAGAATATTCTGAATCAGAAGGAGTGATTGGCATCTGTGTGACTCAAAATCAGAATAAATAAGCTGTTATGGGAATTGCGAAACGGATTGAAAACGTGCGTCTGCTGTCGCTTTTGGTCGATTTTTGTTCCCGGGGTTTCAAATGGTTATTTTAATGATATCCTGAGTAAATGAATGACAGGGTCATTCAAATATTTCCTTATGAAAGGGGTTATCACAAGATGACGAAAGAAGAAATCCTGGTTCGCGAGATCATCGGACCCGGCAGAAACGAGATCAGAGGGTTTGTCTGCGCGGTTCAGGAGGCAAAGAAACTGCTGTTCGGAGAGAGAGTCTCCAGAGAGGACATTTTTGTGACGCGGGATATCTATCCTGCTGTAGCAAAACGAACCAACAAAAAAGTAAAGACGGCTGCCAGGCAGATCGAGCGGGTGGGAAACCTGTGCTGGGACAGCCTGGACAAAAGTCAGAAACTGAGGTATATAGGGAAGGCGCTGAATGATATTCGTTCTCCACAGGATATGATTTTCTATCTGGCATATTTCAGTCAGTATGGTAAGCCTTATTTCGTGATTATGAGTGAAGAATGGAGTCAGCTTCAAATGATCGAGACTGATATAAAGCCTGTGCGGGCAGAACATGACCCTTATATGTGAAACTGCTATAGAGGGCATCATTTTAAGGACCGGAATCGCGGGAGGAAGAAGAAAACGCTCCTTCCCGTTCATCCGGTCATTTTGCTTTCCTGCAAACTCTTTCCTTGACGCGGGTTTGGAAGCATGCTAGAATGTGTTTCATGGTACTGATTGCCGGATTTTCTTTGACGGGCGGAGAGCATTTTCTTAAGAAAGGAAGTTTGATAATGGAAAATCTCATATTGTTTGTTAATTCATTTCTGTCTTATTTACTTGTCTTTGTCGTGTCGATTGCGGTTGCGGGAGTTGGTGCTTTCGCAGGATATAAACTCAGAGTCAGGAAGAACTTAAAAGATGCGCAGGCAAAAGAGCAGGAGCAGGATTCAGATAAAAAGTGAGACCACTGGCAGCAGCTTATTTTGTGAAGGGGCGTATGACTGACGGTGAAGGGGGCTTATGAACAGAAGAATTGCCAGATTTGAGAAAGTAAGCTTTGAGCAGTTTCAGGAGGGCTTTGCGGATTTTAAAACGGACGCTGCCGGGACTGCGGCTGTATATGAATCCATTCGTCTGCCGCAGCGCGCGACGAAGGGCAGCGCCGGATATGATTTTTACACTCCGGTGGAGATTAAGCTGCAGCCCGGCGAGAGCATGAAGGTTCCTACGGGCATCCGCTGCCGGATGGAGGAGGACTGGGTATTGCAGATCTTCCCCAGAAGCGGTCTTGGTTTTAAATACCGGTTGCAGCTGAATAATACTGTTGGCATCATTGACTCGGATTATTATGCCTCGGACAATGAGGGGCATATTTTTGTCAAGCTTACGAACGATTCCAGGGAAGGGAAGACTCTTTTGCTTCCGGCAGGAGCCGCCTTTGCGCAGGGAATTTTTTTACAGTACGGTATTACCATGGACGATAATGTGGAGGCAGTCCGCAACGGAGGCTTCGGCAGTACATCCGGATAATTGTCGGCTCTATTTCAGACATTCATACAGGGTTGTATAAAAATCCCTTTTCCGGGGTATTTTATTCCGGGAAGGGGATTTTTTTGGATGAAAAAGCTGACAAACAAAGTGAAAGAAAATGACAAAATCATAAGACAGGCGATAAAGGCAGACGAAAGCTTTGATATCGTGGATAAGGCGCTTTCTGTCGGCGACAGGGACGCCCATTTTTATTTTATCGACGGACTGTGCAAGGATGATCTGCTGCAGAAAATTCTGCAGTATTTTCTGGATCTGACGCCGCAGGACATGCCGGATGATATGGATCAGATGAGTGTGCAGTGTGTGCCGTATATTGAAGTTTCTGTGGAAACAGACCTGGATCAGATCGTGTATTCTGTGCTGGCAGGAATTTTCCTGCTGATGATTGACGGATATGACGGGGCGCTTTTACTGGATGCCAGGGAGTATCCGGCCAGGTCTGTCTCAGAACCGGAGAAGGATAAAACCCTGCGCGGCAGCAGGGACGGCTTTGTGGAAACGCTGGTTTTCAATACGGCGCTGCTTCGGCGCAGAATTCGCGATCCGAAGTTTCACATTGAGATGCATCGGGTTGGAGCGGCATCCCAGACAGATGTGGCGTTGTGCTTTATTGAGGACAGGGCAGATCCGCATTTTCTGGAACGGATCCGTATGAGGTTGGATCAGATTCAGGTGGACGCTCTGACGATGAGTCAGGAGAGCCTCTCGGAGTGTCTGTTCAGTGGAAAATGGTACAATCCATTCCCGAAATTCAAGCACACAGAACGGCCGGACGCGGCGACCGCGCAGCTTCTGGAGGGCAATCTGGTCATTCTTGTGGACAACGCACCATCGGCGCTGATCATGCCGACGACAATTTTTGACGTGATGGAGGAGGCGGACGATTACTATTTCCCGCCGGTTACCGGCAGCTATCTGCGCATCACGCGTATGCTGATTGCATTGGTGACCTATCTGTGGACGCCATTGTTTTTGCTCCTGATACAGAATCCGGAATGGATACCGGAGTGGCTGTCCTTTATCGTTCTTCAGGAGGAAAGCCATGTACCTCTGATTGTGCAGTTTCTCATCCTGGAGTTATCAATCGATGGTCTGCGCCTGGCCGCAGTCAATACACCGAATATGCTGAGTACACCCCTGAGCGTTTTAGCGGGTATCGTGATGGGAGAGTACGCGGTGCAGAGTGGGTGGTTTAATGCGGAGGTGCTTCTGTATATGGCGGTTGTTGCGCTGGCGAGTTATACGCAGCCGAACTATGAGATGGGGTACGCATTGAAGTTTATGCGGATGATAACCCTGGTACTGACCGCTGCGTTTGGTCTGTGGGGATTTATTGCGGGGATTGTGATTTTGTTCGTGGCCCTTCTGACGAATAAATCTGTATCCGGCAGCAGCTATCTGTATCCGCTGATCCCGTTTGACTGGAAGGTGCTGAAAAGGTTGCTGGTCAGGCCGAGACTGTCTGACAGGAAGTAAAAGATGTTTCGAAAACAAAAGCAACTGATGTGGACCAGGTGCTTTGAAAAGGAACATCGCTGACAGATCTCCGATTATAAAACAGCCCCGGCGACGTCGGGGCTGTGTAATGATGAAAGGTATGATGCCATGGATTGCGTAAGCATTTGATTTCTGACCTTTTATTCCTTGTTTCATGTGAAATTACGGCGTCAGTCTGTTGGGACCGCGGAAGAGGAACATGGCGTCCTTGATTCCCAGATCCAAAAGCAGCATGGTCAGGCGGTCAACGCCCAAACCGAAGCCGCCGTGCGGCGGGCAGCCATATTTGAAAAACTCCAGGTAGAATTTGATATCTTCGCCCAGACCTTTTTCCTCAGCCTGTTTTTTCAGAATGTCATAGCGGTGTTCTCTCTGGGCACCGGTGGTGATCTCCACGCCGCGCCATACCAGGTCATAGCCCATGGGAATGCCGTTCTCATCTCTCATATGATAGAAGGCGCGCTTTTCAGGTCCAAATCCGGTAACAAAGAGAAATTCGTGACCGTATTTTTCCTGTACCCAGCGGTAGCTCAGCTGTTCGGCCTCAGTAGTCATATCATTCTTTTCACTCTCGTCCACGGTGTATCCGTAGTTTTTCTCCAGCTCGTCATAAAGCGTATGAAGATCCACAGTGGGGAAGGGGAGCGTGGGAACAATTACTTCCTTTCCGAAGGATTCTTTGATCTGATCCCCATATTTTTCTTTTACCTCTTTTAACATATGGGTCAGAAGTTCGGCCTCCAGATCCATCACATCCTGATAAGAATTGATATAGCTGAACTCCAGGTCAAAGCCGGTAAACTCAGTGGTGTGGCGGTTGGTGTAGGATTTCTCAGCGCGGAAGACCGGGCCGACCTCAAAAATGCGCTCAAATCCGCTGGCCATGGCCATCTGTTTATAAAACTGCGGACTCTGAGCCAGATAAGCGGAACGGTCAAAATATTTGACCTCAAAAACATCAGCGCCGCTCTCGGAGGCAGCACCGATCAGCTTCGGCGTGTGAATTTCGATAAAGTTGTGATCCAGCAGGTACTGGCGCATGGAATTAACCATGACAGTCTGTACCTGGAACAGAAGCTGATTCTCATCTGTGCGCAGATCAATCCAGCGGTAATCGATGCGCTGGTCGATACTGGAGCGTTCCACAGCCTTTTTCTTTTTGGTGGCCGGGATCGCCTTGCGCGCGATGGGCAGAGCGTCCGCGATGGATTCAATCCGGATGTCCGTCGGGATGACTTCTGCGCCTCCCATCTTTACATATTCATTGGCAACTACGGTGCCGGTGACGGAGATCACAGAGTCCGGTGTCAGCTGCGCTGTGATTTCACTCAATTCCGGCAGCTTTTCCTTCTCAATTGTGACCTGAATTCTGCCGGTGATGTCCTTTAAGACAATAAACGTCATATATTTGCTGTCGCGCAGATTGTCGATGAAGCCCTGCAGCAGCACTTCGGTGCCGGGTACTTTGAGCGCGTCCGCGATGTAAGTCCTGTTCATATTTTCTCCTCCAGTGTCATAGAATAATCACTCTTCTGAATACTACCTCAATTTTGGGAAAACTGCAACCAAAAGTTATCTGTTTTGCGTGGTCCTGTCAAAATAATTGTATCGCTTATCACGATCTTTGAAATGATTCAACTTTGATACAATTTCTTAAGAAAATTCTAAGAATCTCCCTGTTGACTTTCCCGTCGATTCAATGGTAGCATGAGACTATGTTCCGGTTATCCGGACATAATCTGTGACTTAGAATCGCAGCCGCGCGTAAAGGCTGCGGTATGACGGATATAGAGTATCGGGGGAATTTTAAAGTGAATAACAAACACAGGGTGATATTGCTCGCGGTGGTATTGTCTTTGCTTGGTCTGGCGGCAGGCATAGGGCTGGGGTATTTGATTGGCTCTTTTGTATTGTAATTTGACTGCACTTTCAGCAGATATTTTTAAATGAGGAAGGCACTTGGTGCCTGGTAAACGATTGATGGCATCGCGGCCGTTTTCTTTACGACTGCAGAAAAATGAGTATCTGCCTCACGCAGGCTTCTGCATTTTCCGGACAGGAAGCCTTATGGGGTAATTTTGTGTTTCATAATTTCTTGACAGGCCGTTGCTTGACGGCCCTTTTTTAATCACTTTTTTCTTATCCTCACATACAATAATATTAAAATGAATACCGTTTTATGAGAGGAATGTATGCAGGATTATCATTTTGATGAGCAGTTCGACCGCTTTGCGCTGGCGATGGCCTATGTGCCCTGGCAGCACATCACCAAAGTTTATGAGAACCTGGAACAGGCATACCGTACCGGCACTGTTTTTCCGGAGCTTGACAAACCTTTTACCGGAAGGAGGTGCTGCGGCAATGGGAGATAATTCGAAAAAGTGCGAAGCATTCAATACGATCGGAATGGTGGATTTTCTGCTGACTGACATGCAGCTCTACCTGGATACGCATCCCCATGATAAAAACGCCATTGATTATTATCAGTATTACGTGGGTGTGAAGAAAAATCTGGTCAGGGAATATGAGGACAAATACGGTCCTATCACCGCGCAGGGCTCTCACGGCAACACCGTGTTTACCTGGGCGGAGGAACCAAACGCCTGGGAAGGAGTGTGCGGCTGATGTTCTGTTATGAAAAAAGATTGGAATTTCCGGTAAAAATCTGCCAGCCTGACGCAAGAACCGCGCAGGCCATTATCAGCCAGTTCGGAGGCCCGGACGGCGAGCTTTCCGCCAGTATGCGGTATTTAAGCCAGCGTTTTTCCACGCCCTACCGGGAGGTGGCCAATTTGCTTACCGATATCGGTACGGAGGAGCTGGCCCACTTAGAGATGATCGGTGCGATCGTGTATCAGCTGACAAAAGATCTCTCCATGGAGGAGATCGAAGCCTCCGGCTTTGACAAATACTATGTGGATCACACACTCGGTATCTGGCCACAGGCCGCGGGAGGTATTCCCTTCAACGCCTGTGAATTCCAGTGCAAGGGAGATGTGCTGACGGATCTGTATGAGGATATGGCTGCAGATGGTACGACTGCATAAGAACAACAATGCCGGAAAAACCTTATAAACACGGTATTTTTGGGTAGCACTTGATTTTTCCGGCTACGTTGGCATAAGAACAACTTTGATTAAAAGTTCCAGTGAATTTCAACAGGCACGTCTCTTGTCCCCGGAATCCGTTTGCCGATAGATATATAATCAATCAGTGTTTCGACGATTTCACGGTTCAGATGTTCCAGATTCGTGTACTGTTCGATCAGTTCGCGGCGATTGTCACCCGCCGCTATTTTTTCTTCGATTTCGGATAACTGCTTTTCTCCGTCAGCAATCACACGCTCCAGACGGTCGCGGTCAGCGGTGAAATTCTTAGACATTTCCATATAATCGCTTTCAGAGATTAAGCCCTTGACCTTATCCATATAAAGCTCTCTGATTCCTTTGGAATATTCGGCAATCTTTTTTTCATAAGCTGCCATATCAGAAATCAGGCGTTTTTTTTGCCCTTGCAAGTTGTCACAAAATTCTATGTTTTGTTCCAGCTCGTCCTTGTCAAGGTATTCTGCTGATAATCGGTTGATCTCATCAATAACAAGCTGCTCCAATTTGTCAACAGAAATAAAGGAACCAATACAGGCGTCTTTTGCTACATGGCGGTTTGAGCATTGTAGATAATGCTTACCCCGATTTTTGGAAGAACGCATGATATAACCACAATTTGCGCAGCGTGCTTTTCTTGCGAACAATCCGATTGTTCCGATCGTAAAGGGTTTTGCCCTTTGGTCGATCAAACTTTGCACTCTGTTCCAAAGCTCCCGGTCAATAATCGGTTCGTGAGTTCCCTCGACAATAAACCATTCGCTTTTTGGTCGCGGCTTATTTTGCTTTGTCTTGTAGGAAATACTTCCGTATTTTCCCTGAACCATATTACCGATATAGATTTCATTAGCCAGCATATCGGAGATGGCAAAATATTTCCAAAGTGTGCTGTTTTTCATTTTCGGCTGTTGATAACGCAGACCATGCAGACGCTTGTATTCAGTTGGATTCGGTATGCCCCGGTCATTGAGCATACGGGCGATTGCGGTTTTTCCGTAACCTTGTGAAAACAGGGTAAATACTTCACGTACAACAGCGGCGGCTTCCTCGTCGATAATAAGATGTCCTTTTTGGTCAGGGTCTTTCTTATACCCGTAGAGAGCGAATGCTCCAATATGAAAACCATTTTCCCGTCTGTTGGTCAGGACGCTGCGAATATTTTCAGACATATCCTCCAAATACCACTCATTGACAAGACCGTTAATCTGTCTTGACTTTTTATTTCCCTTATTTGCGGTATCTGCGTTATCAACAATACTGATAAAGCGTATTCCCCAGATCGGGAAAAGCCCGTGTATGTATTTTTCTACAAGTTCCAGTTCACGGGTAAAGCGGGATTGCGTTTTGCACAGAATAATGTCAAACTTATGGTGTTCTGCGTCATTCAGCAAACGGTTAAATTCCGGACGTCGTCTATCAGAGCCAGTATAGTCGTCGTCGCTGTAAATATTATAAAGTTCCCACCCCTGTTCTACGGCATATTGCAACAACATAGCTTTCTGATTTTGTATGCTGTTGCTGTCATCAGTTTCAAATTGCTTGTTTCTATCTTCTTCGGATAAGCGGCAATAAATAGCAACTTTCATGTTTATCTCTCCATAAGAGATAGGACAAGCTCTCTCACAAAAATTGTATCATAAATGAGAGTGCTTGTCACTATTATCGTGTTGCGGTTGTTCCTTTATTTTTTTCTAATCTATTGACAAGTTCAATCCATTTTTGAGTGAATTGATTTTTTGTAGTAGTGTTTTCGCCGCTTTTGAAAACACTGCTGCAAATAACCTTTGGTTTTTCGCTTTGTGGCATAAATAGCCCCCTTTACTAAATAACTAATTAACTATATGAATTGTGGCAAGTCCACTATTACAATATAGAAAATGAGCTTTAACCGGACGGCTATCAGCATAGCCTCACGGGATTTTCACCCCTGCGTGGTTCTCACGCAGCCCTACCCATTGCCTGTGACGCTTTGAACGCTCGGACTGTGGCTGTAAGGGAGTATCATTATATATTTTGCGTGTCGTCGCCCGCAGGGTGCTAATCTGCTTGATGGCGTTGGTGTTGTTCGCTCGTTCTCCAAAGTGGGAAGTCATGGCGCACCCGCCGCGTGGCTCGACGCAAAAGGAATGTATCCGGTTTGCCCTATGCTGCGCCGCCGTTATCTTGCGCCGCTTTCTTTGTCAAGGTGCGAAACGGCTTGAAATCAGCAGGGGAAGCAGCGGAAAGGGGGACGCTGCTTGTGCTTATCTCAAACCTTGAATGAAAGGACAGCCCGCATGAGCTTTGACCGTAAACGGTTGCGTATGTCCTCGTCTATGCCGTAGTAAATATTGCCGCGCTCGTCGCGGAGCTTCCGCATAGACAGGGACGCTATGTAGCTTTCGTAATGTTGTACGACGATCTTCATGGCTTCCGGGTCGCCTTTAGTAGCGGCTATGATTACCGGGTAAGGCAACAAGCCGCGCTCGTCTTGTTCGGTGTTACCAATCTGTGCAGTCATAGGCGCGTTCCTCCAAATATTTTTTCAACAGGTCAAAAGAGCTTGTCCGTCGATACTGTACTGTGCTTCTCGGAACATTGTGGAGCTTTGCAATCTCCGCGTCGTTCATATCAAAGAAGTAGTAGAGCAAAACGGCTTCGCGCTTTTCTTCCGGCAAGCTGTGCAGGGCTTCGGCAAGCAGCTTCGCAGTAATTTCCTTTCCTGCCACGCAAAAGGACTTTTCAGCTTCATCATCTGCAAAATAAGTGTCATAGGTGTAAAGCTGATTTTCCTCCTGCGGGGACAGATCAGAAAAAGATACTTCGTGTAGCTGTTGACGCTTCGTGTCCCTGTGGGCGTTGATCGCTTCATTCTTCAACGTCCGCTTGCAAAACCCGTTAAAAGCACATCGGATTTGCCACTGGGTACGAGTAGGTTCATTCATGGTTTCACCTCCTTTCGCAACCGCGAAAGCGGGTGATGATGTCCCCTTTCGTAACCCCTCAACACCGGGCGTTTTTCAGACGCCAACTGTGCGGACAGATTTTTGAAAAAAGTTTTTCTAAAAACGCAAAATGCGCCCGCCCGCAGAACGCGGACAGGCGCAAAGGAAATGTAAGAAGTATTTAGATGATTTGACAGTTCATACTCGCTGCCAGAATATCCCGATAACAAAAAATAACTTTTTTTGATCGCAGGATATTAGGCGGGGTGGTATAAACCAAAAAGGACACGATGATACCTCCTTGATACCGCCGTATCCTTATAAAAGGGCGACTTTAATACACCCCCCGTAAATCCATTTTTCAAAAAGGAAAACGGCGGTAGAAATTGTTATCTCAACCGCCGTTACACCGCAAAGCGTAAGAACAATGTATTACAATAATGTTGTTTTCCGAAAGCGAAAGAGCCGATAACCGTAGCCCATGGCTAACTGGTTATCGGCTCTGCGTCTTTGCGTCTGGCTCTGTGATAACTGATGTATTAAATTGTTTGACATTGATTATCATTTCTTGTTTACATTTTGGACAGTATAAAGGAAAGTTTTCAAGAACAGTATTAAGTCGCACCTTAATCCGGGTCTTGTTGTTACAAAGCGGACATAATACCCATTTTTCTTTTTCCAATGCGCCACCTCCACATTATGGGACAAAGCTTATTGTACTTTTTTATACCCTTTGATATTGGTTCTTATTTTA
>JAJQHY010000011.1 GCA_021199495.1 Lachnospiraceae bacterium
TTGTTTGCGATGCCTTCTTGTTTATCTTTACCCGCTACCTCTCAGTTTCAAACTTGCTGCTCCCAGTGCGAACCTTATGTGAATGAGAAAGGAATCTGTCATCATGAACAAGGACCTGACGGTCGGGAAACCGGAAACGGTGCTGTGGAAATTCTGCCTCCCTCTGTTTGGGAGCATTATTTTTCAGCAGTTATATAATATCGCGGACAGCTTTGTCGCGGGAAAATTTGTAGGAGAGGACGCCCTGGCGGCGGTGGGCAACAGCTATGAAATCACGCTGATTTTCATTGCCTTCGCGTTCGGCTGCAATATGGGCTGCTCGGTGACGGTAGCGCAGCTGTTCGGCGCCAGAAAATACCGCGATCTAAAGACCGCGGTCTATACCACGCTGATCGCCAGTGGGGTTTTATGTGCATTGCTGATGGTGCTGGGGCTGGGCTTTTGCGGGAGTCTGTTAAGCCTGATCAATACGCCGGACAATGTGATGGCGGATTCCATGCTCTATCTGCGGATATATTGTCTGGGTCTGCCTTTTGTCTTTTATTATAATGTGGCCACTGGTATTTTCTCTGCCTTAGGCGATTCGAAGACGCCGTTTGTTTTCCTGGCAGCCTCCTCAACCAGCAACATCGCCATGGATATTTTATTCGTGACAGCGCTGCAGATGGGCGTCGCGGGCGTGGCCTGGGCGACCTTTCTCTGTCAGGGAGTCAGCTGTGTGCTGGCGCTTTTATTTGTGTTCCGCAGACTGCGCACGATTTCTGTGGAAGGATCGGTTCCGGTATTCTCCTGGAATCTGCTCCGCAAAATCGCGGTCATCGCGGTTCCCAGTATCCTGCAGCAAAGCTTCATTTCAGTCGGAAATATCGTCATCCAGAGCATCATCAATTCCTTCGGCTCCAGTGTGATGGCGGGGTACTCAGCGGCGATCAAGCTCAATAATCTGGTGGTCACCTCCCTCACAACGCTTGGGAACGGCGTGTCGAACTATACGGCGCAGAACCTGGGCGCGGCGAAGCTTCCCCGGATCCGCGAAGGCTTCCGTGCGGGTTTAAAGCTCGTCTGGCTTTTGTGCCTGCCGCTCTTTTTGCTCTATTTCTTTGCGGGCAGATGGCTTCTGCTGCTCTTTTTGCAGGATCAGTCCGGCACCGCCATGGAGGTGGGCGTAGAGATTCTGCATATCCTTTCGCCGTTTTATTTTGTCGTTGCCTCGAAGCTGGTGGCAGACGGAATCCTGCGCGGCTCAGGCATGATGGGGAAATTTATGGTTGCCACCTTCACGGACCTCATCCTGCGCGTGGTGCTGGCCTATCTTCTGTCGGCAACTGTGCTCGGGACGACGGGGATCTGGCTGGCGTGGCCGGTGGGCTGGACGGCGGCGACAGGGCTGTCGATTCTGTTCTATCGCACGGGCGCGTGGGTTGCTTCAGACAACACGCAGCAGAAGGCGTAAGAAAAAGAAACAGAAAAGGCGCGGGTTTCGCCGATGGGTTGTGAAAAACCATTGACGAAGCACGCGCCGTTTACTACTGTAAGAGGCTTACTGCCACGCAGGAAAATGGTTCGCTGCCGAATAAACCGGATATCGTTGTTGCTTTAGTGAATCACCGCCGTATTGCTGTCATTTAAATACTGCGCTTCTTTATCATCCTGGGCAGCGTCCTCACCCCAGTCTACTAAAAGATCGGCATATACCCCGCCCAGCGCCTTTAATCCCCTGGCGATGCAACCGGCGAAGACCACCGCTCCCGCATACTGCAAGTGGCTGTTGTCCGCCTTGCCTTCGGGGCAGGAGGGATAGATGCCGGCGGGCACGTGCACAAACCATCTCTTCGTCCCTTCCGGACCGGCCTTCTCCATTTCTGAACGGCTCATGGCGTTTAAGTCAATCAACGGCACGTTTTCTCTTTCAGCCACCTGCTTCATGCCTGCCACATAGTCGCCGTGCTCGCCCTTTGTCAGCCTGCCGTCCTCTTTAAAAAAGCGGCGCTCCAACGGCGTGATCAGCACCGGATACGCGCCTTTATTGCGGGCCACGTCGATATAAATCCGCAGATTGTCCTGAAAGGTGGAGTACGGTTCCGTGTAGCGGGAGGGGTCGTTGATTTTCTCGTCATTATGCCCGAACTGGATAAAAAAGAAATCTCCCTCGGCGATGACAGCGTCGATGAATGCCAGCCGTCCCTCGTCCATAAAGCTTTTGCTGCTGCGGCCGTTGCGCGCCCGGTTGACGACCTCAACACCAGGCTTTAAGAACAGGTGCATGGCCTGTCCGATGCCCGCGTAGGGATAGGTGGTAATGTCGTTGTACTGCACGGTGGAATCACCGGCCCAGTAAATTCTGGTCATTTTTGGTAGCCCTCCTTTTTAATGGCATGCTGAATCCGGCCGGCTTTCGATCCGGTAGGTTCCGCAGGGAAGCCATTTGCCTTGTAAATCTGAAAAGTCACATTCCTCGCCGTTTACCTTCATCGCGGTGTGATTCCCATCCAGGCAGACCAGAGCCTCGCAGCTGAAGGGTACCGTCAGCGTGTAAATGAGCGTCTGTCCCTGCCGCTCCCAGCCGGCTTCATAGGTGCCGTACTGTGATTCGTACCTGGCATGCATATGCGTCAGGCGTTCATCCGTATGCGGCGCGAAGCGGATTTTTAAAAAGCCGGGCGCGTCATCTAAAGGCTGAAGGCCGCAGGCACAGCAGTAAATCCACTCCGCGATAGCGCCGTAGGCGTAGTGGTTTAAGCTGTTCATGCCGGTGGAGCTGATTTTGCCATCCGGCAAAAGGGAATTCCACCGCTCCCAGATGGTGGTGGCTCCCAGGTTGACCTCGTAGAGCCAGCCGGGGTAGTCTTCATTTAACAAAAGTGTGTAGGCCTTGTCGCTTAAACCCACTTCCGACAGGGCCGCGCACAGATAGGCGGTGCCCACAAAGCCGGTGGTGAGATGGTCGTTGCTGGCTTTCAGCAACCGGGACAGCTGCTTGGCGGCGTTTGCGTATTCTTCCCCCTCGAACAGGTGAAAATGAATGCCCAGCACATAGGCTGTCTGGGTATCATATTTCAGCATGCCATCCGGAGAGATATAGGTCGCGCGGATTGCCGCGCGCACCTCCTTTGCCAGCTGTCCGTAATAAGCCGCGTCATCCTCCTTGCCCAGCGCGGCCGCCGCTTTGGAGGTCAGAAGCGCGGAATACATATAATAGACGGAGGCGACAAAGTATTTGTCCGTGCCGCCGAAACGGCTTTCACCCTCCACATCCAGAGCCAGCCAGTCCCCGAAGTGGAAGCCGCAGGTCCACAGGCGTCTGCCGCCGCAGTAGGTTTCATCCATAGAGACAATGAAATCTGTCCACTGCTTCATATTGTCATACTGCTGCGCGAGCAGCTTCTCATCGCCGTAAAACAGGTATAAATTCCAGGGAATGATGGTGGCGGCATCGCCCCAGGCGCAGGAGCCAACCTCGCCCCAGTCGCCGGAGGCCGGGTCACACGGCGGTTCCGCGTTCATTTGCCGCGCCAGCGTCAGGACATCGGGTACCACAAAAGGAACCGATCCGCTATGCTCCTTCTGTTCCAGGAGCATATCCTGTAAATATTTACTGAAAAAGACAGCGGACTGCATGTGATAGCAGGCGGCGGCGGAGAAAATCTGCGCGTCACCGGTCCAGCCCAGGCGCTCATCCCGCTGCGGACAGTCGGTGGGAATATCCAGGAAATTGCCGCGCTGGCTCCACTTTGTGTTTTCGATGAGGCGGTTGACCTTTTCGTTGGAGGTATCTAAAAAGCCGGTTTCCTCCAGGTCAGAGTACAGAGCCCAGGCCTCAAAATCGTCCTTGTTGGAGTCATCAACGGTCATCCCGGTGACCTTGACATAGCGGAAGCCGTAGAAGGTGAAATGCGGCCGCACGAAGCGGCGCGTCCCATCGGCAATCACGGAATATTCCGCCTTTGCGGTGCGCAGATTATCCCGGTAAAAAATGCCGTCCTGCAGGACCTCCCCGTACTGCAGGGTGATCTGCTGATTGGCGGCCGCGTCTGTGTAGAAAGCAACCCAGCCGGTGATTTCCTGACCGAAGTCCAGTACGGTCTCCTGAAGTCTGGTGGTAATGATCCGCTGTACGCTGAGCACCTTCTGCTTTCTGACGGGAAGGCCGGTCATGGGAATCAGAGCTCCCCTGGGAGCGACAGCAGCTATGGCATGGATTTTTTCACGGGTGGGCGGATTGAGGATATTGGCCTCCGTCTGGACGTCGTAAAGCTCTCCGTCATAAATGCCGGAGGTGACAACGGGGGATTTTAAGGCGTACCAGCTCTCATCTGTCCCCAAAACCCAGGGATTTGCCGGACCAACGGCGGAATTGGGGTCGGTCACATACAGATCCGCCAGCAGGATAAACTCACTTCCATAGTAATTCTGAAGTCCACCATGGTTGCTGTAACAGAATTTGCCCTTGTACCAGCCGTTTCCAAGGTACACATCCATGCGGTTTTTCCCGGGCTTTAAAAGGCCGGAGACATCATAGGTCTGGTACTGGATGCGGTAACGGTAGTCCGTAAAATAAGGAGCCAGGTACGCATCGCCGACCTTTTCCCCGTTTAAGTATACCTCATATAGCCCGAGACCGCAGATGTAAAGGCGCGCGTTTTTGCCGTCCGGGGAAAAGGGAAGGTCGAAGTCCTTCTGAAAGACAGGATGAATGTCCTGCACAAATGGCGCTTTGATCCAGTGCCCGGTCCAGCCACCATCCGGGTGCCCACCCTCGAAATAAGCGGACGCGCTTACGGCTTTGTCGCCGGTATTGTCCGTTACCTCCACCTGCCAGTAGTAAGGCTGTCCGGGAAGCAGGCTGATATCCGGGGAATAGTGGCAGAGCGTGCCGCGAACCTCCCCGCTGTCAAAGCAACAGTCCCGCATGGAGGGGTCATGAGAAATGCGGATGCGGATTTTTTCTGCCGCGGTGCCCGCTGCATCCTTCACCTTCCAGGAAAATGTCAGATCTGTCAGATCAATCCCCAGAGGGTTTGTCTGGTATCGGGTTTTCATGTCGTAAATCATCATGGGCTTACCTCTTTTTCTTTTTTTCGCTGGCGAAGCTCAATGAAAAACCGCGTCAGCATTTCGCTGCACTGGGACTGTAAAATGCCGGAAGTGACCTCTGCCTGGTGATTGAATCTCGGTTCCTGCAGCAGGTTATAGACAGAACCCGCGCAGCCGGCCTTTGCATTCATGGCGCCGATAACGACCCTGGGGATCCGGGCCTGGACGATGGCCCCCGCGCACATCTGGCAGGGCTCCAGTGTTACATATAAGGTGCACTCCTCCAGCCTCCAGTCGCCCGTGACGCGGGCGGCTTTTCTGATGGCGGCAATCTCCGCGTGCGCCAGGACACTTTTGTCGGTATTGCGGCGGTTGTAGCCTCTGGCGATGATTTTGTCCCCCTGCGTGATGACGCAGCCGATCGGGACTTCATCAAGCGCGGCGGCCTTTCGGGCCTGGCGGAGCGCTTCTTTCATAAAACGTTCGTCTTCGGTCATGGAATATTCCCCTGTCTTATTATTTCATTCAAATATCCGGTGCGTTTCGGAATTTTACAGCCATTTCCCGCATACATGCGCAAAAGCGACTGTTTCACAGCAACAAAATTGTATCAAAAGCAGTATTAAAAAGCAAATGGTTTACAATTTTTGGATATTGATATATAATAGATTTCTGTTTACAACTGAGAAAAATTGCGGTACAATGTGTAGAACATGAACCTCCGGAGGACTTTAAAGGGGAAATTTGTCCCGCGACGGTCAGGGAGGGGAGGTTTTTCCTGCGGTCATTCATCATGCGCAGGGAATGGTTTGAAGGTACCAGAGAAGCCGTTGAAGAACGGGTGAATACATATAGGAACGGGCAAAGAAGCTTTCCTGCGAGACAGCTGAGGCTGAGGCCTCACAGATTTTCAACCAGGATCTTTGCCGAACGCAGAGTATCGCAGGCAGTAAACGGTCTCTGGACAACATGAGATACCCGGTATGAGACCGGGAGAAAGGAGGAAGTTCTGGAGGATGAAGATAGGGGGATTGGAGCTTATCGTCGTCCTGGTCATCTTGATACTGGTCGTTGGCCCTGAGCGCACGATTATATATGCGCGAAAGGCGGGAAAGTGGCTTCGCGTCCTGAGAGTGTATCTGGGCTCCATGACGGGAGAACTCCGTGAAACAGTGGTAGAACCATTGCAGGAACTGCAGGAACCGTTAAGAGAAATCACCCAGCCGTTTAATGAGCTTTCAAAAGAAGTCACAGGCACTGTGAATGAGATCTCAAAACCTTTTGAAGACACTGTCAATGACGTGAAAAGGTCGACGAATGAGCTCAAGACAAGCACGGAGAGAGCTTTGAGTATCGGCAAAAAGCCGGGCAAAGCGGCTCAGACAGCTTCCAAAGCAACAGAGGAAGAGTCCGTTGCCGAAGAAGTCATTGCGGAGGAATCTCCGACAGAAGAAATTTCTGCAGAAGAGATTTCTGTAGCAGAAACACATGCGGAAGAGCCCCAGGAAGAACTGGAAATGGCGCAGATCATAGAAGATCCGACGCCGGAAAACAACATATCGCCAGCCATAGCTGACATAGAAGAAGCAGGCAGCGAGACAGAGGAATTACCTGAAGCAGCAAACGCGTAATAGCGGCGCTTACGGGAATTCAGAAATCATTAGGAGGAAAAGAATATGTTTATTGCAGCACTTGGAAGAATTGGAGTGACAGAGCTCCTCGTTATATTATTAATCGTTTTAGTTATCTTTGGACCAAAACAGCTCCCGAAGCTGAGCCAGACACTGGGTCAGACCTTAAAGAGCTTTAAGCAGGGCATGGCGGATGATGAGCCGGCGCAGACCGGCACACAGACGGCGGCAGCAGCACCTGAGCAGGCGAGCGCGCAGGCGACAGCCACCGTACAGGCGATTCCGGCCCCGGCTGCAGCGGAAACAGTTCAGCCGCAGGATAAAGGCGTAGAATAATTCCGGGGCCGATCAAGATGACGGAACAGAATTATTCAACAAAGCCTGCAAAAAAGAAGAAAAAACAAAAAAGCGATAAAAACATGACACTGACGGGGCATCTGTCGGACTTAAGGAACTGTCTGGTTATCATAGCCCTTACGTTCATCATAGCCGCCATTGTCTGTTATTATTTCGCACCGGACTTTATTACCTACGTGATGGGCAGAGCGGAAGGATATGAGTTTATCCAGACCGGCGTTGCCGAACTGATGGCACAGTACATTAAGGTGGCGCTGATTGCCGGTCTGGTGGTTTCCTCCCCGGTCATTATCTGGCAGGTGGAGAAGTTCGTTGGTCCCGGCCTGAAAAAGTCCGAGGAACAGAAATTCCTCGCGGTTTTAATCGGCGGTCTGGTTATGTTTATCATTGGCGCGCTTTTTGCCAATTTTATCGTGATTCCGTTCACGCTGCAGTTCTTCTTAAGCCTGAATACCATCGGGATCGGCGGTCTTTACAGCATCAAGGAATATATCAGCTACATTGTGACGATGTTGTTTTCCTTCGGTCTGGTATTTGAGATCCCTGTTGTGGTAGCGGTGCTCTCCACTATGGGACTGATGAAGCCGCAGTGGATGAAATCCGCCAGAAGGTTCGTGATTGTTGCGTGTGTGTTCCTTGGCGCACTGATTACGCCGCCCGACATTACCTCGCAGATTCTGGTTGCCATCCCGATGTATATTCTCTATGAGGCCAGCATCGTGATCTGTACCGTGATTTACAATCAGCGGATCAGAAAGATGATTGCCCAGGGTATCAATCCGGAGGATGAGGAAGCTGCCCGCAGGGCGGAAAAGTCGAACAGCCGCTGGGCACTTGCCAAGGCCATGGTGGATAAGAAAGACCAGGAAAAGAAAAAGACCGGTAATTAAGAAAACATTTACAAAACAGACAAAGTGCCTGCCGAAGCCCCCGTGTGCGGGCGGCAGGCACTTTACATTATGGAGAATATATATGGAAACTCTGAAGGATTATCTGGAAGGCGCGTACCGGATCAGGAAGATTCCGACCTACATTGCGGACCGGTGTACGGAGCGCAAAAGCACCGGACATGCCTGCCAGGTCTGCGCGGATATCTGCCCGCAGAATATTTACCCGACCGGAAAGCGCAAACGCCCCATCTGGGACCAGTGCTTAAAGTGCGGGATCTGTTCTGCCTCCTGTCCTTCCAGGTGTATTACGGTTCCCTCGCGGAAGATGGAGAGCTTTCTGATGGCAGCTGCGCGAAAGGGCAGACTGACCATTGCCTGTGAGAATGAAGGAAGCGGAGCGAAGCTCAGCGAGAGCTGTATCGCGGCTGTTTCCTGGGAGCAGTTAGCCTACGCGGCGCTGCGGGAAGGCGTGGTGATTTCCCTGCGTGCCTGCGGGGAATGCAGCTACGAGACCTGTAAAGAAGTTATAGAACAAAACCTGAACGAGCTTCGCTTTTTCCTGGGGGAGGAAGTGTATCAGGAGAGAGTGACCGTTTTAAGAGCGGGAGAAGAATATGAGGCGCCTGCGGAGGAGGAAGCGATGAGCCGCAGGGAGCTCTTCGGCTTTTTCAGCAATCTTTCCGTCGATACGGCCTTTACCATGATGCCGAAAATCGACAATGCCCGCGATAACGGACTTCTCTTCCGCGCCATGCTGCGTGACGCTGTCGCGCAGAAGGCCGCGGACTGCGAGCCGGCGGACAGACCGAAATATGCGGTCAGACTTCCACACTTCACGCAGAACTGTTATAACTGCGGATACTGTGTGTCTGCCTGTCCGAACGATGCATTGAAGTTTGTGCAGGGTGAGAACGGCTTTACGGTTGCGGTGGATGTCTGGAAATGTACAGGCTGCAATTTATGTAAGTTACGCTGCCGCGCGGATGGCATCAGCGGGATTGTGCCCATGCGGGTGTCAACGCTTGGTCGGGTTGCGGTCGCGAAGCTTCCCAACCATCTCTGCGCTGTCTGCGGGAAACCGTTCCCGTACGGTTCTGATGGTGATATCTGTAAATCCTGCCAGGCTAAGAAGCGCAATGAGGCATTTAAAAAGAGGCGGGAGGAGAGAAAGTTAAAGAGAGCACTTGAGGCGGAAGCTGCGGCACTGGCCGTGACGCAGGAGCAGTCTTTGGAAGCGGAGGAATCGGAGCTGGAGCAGCAGGCCATGGAAGCGGAAGAAACAGTGGCAGAACCGCAGGTCGTGGAAGCGGAGAAATCGGCTGTAAAACCGCAGAATGCGGAGACGGAACTGTCTTCAGAAGACGAAGAATGACCGGATTGCGATTAACATGGACTTTCATGGGAAAGAAGGCATTGTAAAGCGGAAAAAAATGTGCTAGATTAAAGGGGAACCGGGAAACCGGACAAGAAGGTAGTGAAATTATATTTTCGGGAGGTATGGTTATGCTGAGAGTAGGTATGCTGACGAGCGGCGGCGACTGTCAGGCGCTGAATGCCGCGATGAGAGGCGTTGTGAAGACGCTTCTGAACATGAGCGATGAGCCGTTGGAGATTTATGGTTTTCTGGACGGCTATCAGGGGTTGATTTACAGCAGATTTAAGATGCTGACGGGCAAGGATTTTTCCGGTATCCTCACGGAGGGCGGCACAATGTTGGGTACCTCCCGGACCCCGTTTAAGGACATTGAGAAACCGGATGCCAACGGCTTGAATAAAGTGGAGGCCATGCTGCAGAATTATTATAAGCTCCAGCTGGACTGCCTGGTGATTTTGGGCGGCAATGGTACACACAAGACCGCGAACCTGTTGCGCGAGAAGGGATTGAATATCATCACTCTGCCTAAGACCATTGATAATGATCTCTGGGGCACGGATATGACCTTCGGTTTCCAGTCCGCGGTGGACATCGCGACTAACGCCATCGACTGTATTCATACCACGGCGGCATCACATGGACGTGTATTTATCGTGGAGGTTATGGGGCACAAGGTTGGCTGGCTGACCCTGAATGCAGGTATGGCCGGCGGCGCGGACATCATCCTGCTGCCTGAGATTCCCTATGATATCAATAAGGTCTGCAAAAAGATCGAGGAAAGAGATAAGGGAGGCAGCCGCTTCACCATCATCGCGGTGGCGGAGGGCGCAATCTCCAAGGAGGACGCCAAGCTTTCCAAGAAGGAAATGAAGAGGAAGATGGAGAATTATCCCTATCCGTCCGTTTCCTATGAAGTGGCGGCCAGGATTCAGGAAAAGACCGGCCGCGAGGTGAGGGTGACGGTTCCGGGCCATGTGCAGCGCGGAGGCAGTCCCTGCCCCTATGACCGTGTGTTCGCAAGCCGCTTAGGCGCGGAGGCCGGCAAGCTGATCTTAGACCGGCAGTTTGGTTTCATGGTCGGTTACAAGGACAGAGAGATCGTCCACGTATCCTTAGAGGATGTGGCCGGCAAGCTGAAATATCTGTCTCCGGACGCTACCATCATCCAGGAAGCGAAGATGCTGGGAATTTCCTTCGGTGACTGATGTGATGATACAAGGGACACAAGGTCGGAAATCGAATGCTTACGCAAGGTATGCCCTTCAGGTGTGCATTCGTATTTATGACCTTGGGGGGGGCTCCGCTTCGCTCCTACGGGCAAAGCCCGCATGCTGTGCAGGTCGTTGCTGAACAAGCGCCACCGGCGCTTAGCAACCCGTGTATCATACCCTTTTGTCGCTTTAATCATGTAAGATGCAGTAAGGCCGCCGGGTCAAAACCCCGGCGGTTGTGCTTAAGAAAGTATTTCGCATATAAGCTTTCCGGATGACGTCGGAACTGACGTTGTCCGGCGTAAACTGGAAAGGAAGACAGGCAGTGGCATATACGGCGCTTTATCGAAAATTCCGTCCGGCCACCTTTGAGGAGGTGAAAGGTCAGGATCATATTGTGACGACACTGCGCAATCAGGTGAAGGCCGACCGGATCGGCCATGCTTATCTGTTCACGGGAACGCGCGGCACGGGCAAGACCTCGGTGGCCAAGATTTTCGCGCGGGCGGTGAACTGCGAGGCGCCGGTAAACGGCAGCCCCTGCGGCGTGTGTGCGGCGTGTCAGTCCATCGGGGCAGGCACCAGCATGAATGTGGTGGAGATCGACGCGGCCTCCAACAATGGTGTCGACAATATCCGTGAGATTATCGATGAGGTTTCCTATTCTCCCGCGGAGGGAAAATATAAGGTTTACATCATTGATGAGGTGCATATGCTCTCTACGGGCGCGTTCAACGCGCTTTTAAAGACGCTGGAGGAGCCGCCCTCCTATGCGATTTTTATTCTGGCAACCACAGAGGTGCACAAAATCCCGATTACGATTCTGTCCCGCTGCCAGCGCTATGATTTCCGCAGGATGTCGATTGATACACTGGCGGGTCGTCTGCGTGAGGTCACGGAGGCGGAGGGCGTTATGATCGAGGAGAAGGCGCTGCGGTATCTGGCAAAGGCTGCGGACGGCTCGATGCGCGATGGCTTAAGCCTTTTAGACCAGTGCATTGCCTTTCACATGGACGAGGAGCTGACCTTTGACAAGGTGCTGGACGTTTTGGGCGCAGTAGATACGGCTGTGTTTTCACAGATGGTGCGGACGATTCTGAAATCCGACGTGGCCGGGACGATCTCTCTTCTGGAGGATATCATTTCACAGGGGCGGGAACTGTCTCAGTTTGTTCTGGACCTGACCTGGTATCTGCGCAATCTTCTGCTTTTAAAGACATCGCTGTCCGTGGATGATGCCGTGCAGGTAAAGGCGATGGAGGATATTCTGGAGGTCTCCGCTGATAATCTGGCGAGGCTGAAGGAAGAGGCGGAGGAGGTCGATGAAAACCGCCTGCTGCGCTGGATCAGGGTCCTGTCAGAACTGACCGGGCAGCTGCGTTACTCCGGCAATAAGCGGGTGCTCACGGAGATTGCGCTGATTAAACTGTGCAGACCCCAGATGGAGACGGACACGGCTGCGCTGACAGACCGGGTGCGCTCTGTGGAGGAAAAGATTGAACAGGGTATTGTGGTGCGAAGCGGAGCGGAAGGCGGAGGAACGGGTTCAGATCTGACAGGCACGGCCGGCAAAGGTGACACGGGTGTCACTGCGGCACGTCCACCGCTTCCCAAAGCGACACCTGAGGAAGTAAAGGAAGTCATCCGGCAGTTTCCTGCCATTCGTCAGAGTACCGAGGGCCTGATGAAGACGAGCCTGAAAGCAGCGCAGCTGTCCGTCTCGGAGGCCGGGGAGCTGGTGATCGGCATCCCGGACGGTTACGATACCGACTATTTTATCCGCTATCCGGAGCATGTGACCGCGCTCGAGGACATCCTGGAGGAGAGCGTCGGCAGGCATGTGAAGGTTTTAGTGGTGCCGGTGAAAAATGAACGGGAGTTTGAAGCACATTATCCGGATATTTCAGAGTTCATTCATATGAACCTGACGGAGGAAGAATAACATAGAACGCAGCACAAAAGTTACGTGCAGAGCGGCAACGCAGACGGGAGAGATTCCCGGGCAGAAAGCGGGAGAAACCGCATAGACAGAAAGGAAACAGAAAATGGCAAAACGCGGAGGCTATTCGGGCGGCGGCATGAGCATGCCCGGCAACATGAACAATCTGATGAAGCAGGCGCAGCGCATGCAGCGCCAGATGGAGGAGGCGCAGAAGGAACTCGAAAACAAGACCTACACCACGACCAGCGGAGGCGGTGCCGTGGAAGTGACTGTCACCGGCAAGAAGGAGCTGACCTCTTTAAAGATTGCGGAGGAAGCGGTGGATCCGGATGATGTGGAAATGCTGCAGGACCTGATTATGGCTGCCATTAACGAGGCCATGAAGAAGGTGGATGAGGACAGTGAGGCGCTGATGGGGAAAATGACCGGCGGTATGGGAGGATATGGTTTCTAAATGGATGTGTTCAGCGGATACATGAATAAATTAATTGAAGAGCTTTCCGCGCTGCCGGGCATTGGCAATAAAACAGCCCAGCGGCTGGCTTTTCATATCATGTATATGCCGAAGGAGCGGGCCGAGGGTCTGGCAAAATCCATTACCGATGCCCGGGAGCATGTCCGCTACTGTGCGGAGTGCTGCACGCTGACGGATCAGGAGCTTTGTCCGATCTGCGCCAATGAGCGGCGCGACCATAAGACGATCATGGTGGTGGAGAACTCCCGCGACCTGGCCGCCTATGAGAAGACCGGTAAATATGAGGGTGTCTACCATGTCCTGCACGGCGCCATTTCGCCCATGCTTGGCATCGGTCCCGCGGACATCCGCTTAAAGGAGCTGATGAAGCGGCTGGAGGGGGATGTGGACGAGGTGATCATTGCCACGAATTCCAGTCTGGAGGGCGAGACAACCGCTATGTACATCAGCAAGCTGGTGAAGCCGACGGGGATTAAGGTGACCCGGATTGCCAGTGGCGTGCCGGTGGGCGGAGACCTGGAGTATATTGATGAGATCACGCTTCTGCGGGCGCTGGAGGGCAGGACAGAGCTGTGAATGAACCCCGTATTTTCAGAATACGGGGCTTTTTTTGTCGGTCAAAACCCGGAATATCCGCTTTGCTTTTGACATATTTTTTCAGATGGGCGTGGTATCATGACTTGCAAAAAGGAGGACATGACCATGGAAATACCAAAACACACGACGCAGGTCGGAACCGTGTCTGCCCATAAGAAAATGTATCTGGAGGATTACTGTATTTCTTATATCCGGCAGCTTGACAAGGATTATCCCGGGGAAAAAAAGCAGATAGCCCTGTATGGCTGTCTGCAGAAGGAAAAGACAGTGGAATACGCTCTGGTATTCGGTGCGGCGCTTTTAGGACTGGGCAGATCACGGACAGATTCCCTTTCCATTGCGCAGAGAGAGGAGGCGGAAAAAATCCGACAGGTCTCTTTTCCGGACTATAAGCTGGTGGGAGTGATTGTGGGAACAGACACCGTCAGTCAGAATCTGTACTGGCTGGGTTATGGCAGCAAGGCCATTTCCCAGGACGGCTATTTTATTTTTTATGACCGCAATGAGGCAATGCTTGCGTTTATGATGCAGCGGGATCAGGAGGAACGGGAGCCGGACGTGGATCCGGTGATTGCCCGCAAAGCGGATATGGACTTAAAAAAGCAGGAAGCGGCCGAGGAGGAGGCGAGGGCGAAGGAGCGGGCCAAAGCAGAAAAGGAGAAGGGTGGAAGCTATCGCCAGCAGATGCGGCTTAAGGCGCAGAAAGAGGGGAAGAACAGGCGGCCCCAGAAACCGGAGAGAGGCGCCGTCCCGCAGGAGAGCCGCCCCAAAAGCAGGTTCCCGGCAGCCGCGGCGGCGCTTCTTCTGGCAATCGGCGTAGTGTATGGCTTCAGAACGTATCTGCCGGAGGGCATTGCAGGGAGACTGCCGGATTTCGGTGCTTACATAACTGAGGTGATTTCTCAGAACAGTGTATTAACAGCGAAAGAGGAGACAGATCCGGATGAGCAGGGAGAGAGCGAGGATGCGGCCGTGGGTGATCAGGATGGAAGCGGGGAGGCTTCATTTGATGCGGCGCCGCTGGAGATTACTGCCATTGATGCGGTGGAAATTCCGGAATTAGAGACGATGGCGGAGACCCTGTCACCAGCAGAGGAAGGTGCCGCGGCAACGGATGCTTCTGACCAGACTTTGGCCGCAGCAGAGCAAACGCAGGGGACGGAAGCGGCCGCGGCGGACGGCAACAGTACAACAGAAACAGCGGCAGACGGGGGCAGCGAAACAGAGACAGATGCTGATAACAGTGTCACAAATGAAACCTCAGACGATACTGCGCAGTCTTCTTCACCGGAGACCTATCTGATTCAGAAGGGCGACAACCTGCTGACCATTCTGCGCAGGCATTACGGGGACGACAGTATGCTGCAGGAGGTCTGTGAGGTCAATCAGATTGAGGACGCGAATAATATTCAGGTCGGCCAGACGATTGTGCTGCCATAGGACCGGCCCCGGAAAAAGGCTCAGTCATCATCGTGATTGCGGAATAATTAAATGAAAGTTTCGTTTACTTCAAAAAAGAAGTATGTTATACTGTTTTCTGTGTGAGGCGGTGTGGCATATTTCTTTTTTATGAGGCACACAAAGGGCGCCTGAAAGAGAAAAGCGACAGTGAGACAATCGCGGACATCAGGAGACAGGGGTGGAAAAAGACAGACAGACGGATGAAGAAGAACTGAAAATGACATTGCAGCCCCGGATGCTGATGATACTGGTCGCTGGTATTCTCGTTCTGGTGGTGATTGTGCTGTATCAGCAGACAAACCGTCATTACAGCAGTTACCGGGATGTGCGGACCACATCGCTGGCGATGACAGAGAATACGCAGGCTTTGCGGCTGGGAGACAGCATGCTGATATACAGCGGGGACGGTATACGCTGTATGAATTCCAGCGGCAAGGAGATCTGGAATATTTCTTTCCAGATTCAGAATGTCTGTATTGATGTTTCAGGCAGCTACGCGGCTGTTGCTGATTACGGGGGCAATACGATATACATTGTAAATGAGGAAGGGCTGCAGGGAGAGATTACGACCGGTTATCAGCTGCGCACGCTGTGTGCATCACAGCAGGGAACCGTTGGGGTGGTCCTGGATGATGATGACGTATACTGGGTGTACATATATGAGGTGGACGGCACAGAGATTGCCCATGCGCGTACGACGATGGAGCAGAGTGGTTATCCCATTGACCTGGCCCTGTCACCTAACGGCAAGCTTTTAGCGATTTCCTATCTGTATCTGGATGTGGGGACGGTCAGCAGTACCGTGGCCTTTTACAATCTGGGTGAGGTGGGTCAGAATTATTCAGATAATTATGTCAGCGGCTATAATTATGACGAGATCGTTGCGCGGGTTGAATTCCTGAGCAACAGCGTAGCGGCAGCGGTATCTGACGGCAGCATTATGTTCTATGAGGGCAGCGAGAAACCGGTTTTAAGTCAGACAAATCTCCTCTCCGATGAGATCAGCGCCGTGTTCTGGGGAGACGACTGTGTTGCACTGGTGTTTGATGCGGCAAGTGGTGAGAGTGATTATTTGCTTCGCCTGTATGATACAGATGGTTCACTTGCCCTGGAGACGTCCTTTGCCCTGGATTATACAGATATCCAGATCGAGTCCGGCGTGATCACCATCTATAATAACACGGAATGTCTGGTGATGACCACAGACGGCAGGGAGCGCTACAGCGGCAACCTTGGCGGAACGGTTCTTTTTATGTCTCCGACATCGAAAAAGTACCGGTATAATGTACTGTTGGAAAATGAATTTAAAGTAGTGGAACTGGAGTGAGTATGAATATCAATGTACTTCTGATCGTGGTGATTCTGGTGGCAGTCTGGAGAATGGCTGTGGGATTTAAGCGGGGAATGGTCAAGGAGCTGATCTCCATGGTGGGCCTGATTTTTGCGGCAATCGTCGGATTCCTCGCGGTCAGCGGCCTGCAGGGCTATGCCCAGAGTAATTTCATTGAAGTGATTGTCTGTGTGGTGATGATCGCCATCGTGGCGGTGGTGCACAGCGTGCTGAAGCTTCTGTTTTTCTCCGTTAAGCTGGTATCCTCCCTGCCGGTGGTCAGTACAGCCAATAAAATCTGCGGCATCGTGTTCGGTCTGCTGGAAGCTGTCGTCATTTACTGGATTCTGTGCTATGTGCTGGTCAGTCTGGATATGGGGATGGCCGGTACCTACCTGCGCCAGATGATCCGCGACAACGAATTTCTTTATACACTTTACCAGTATAACATCATCGGCGCCCTGGTAGATAACCTCTGGGCCTCCATTACGGCTACCCTGGGTATCGCTTCTGTCGCTGACTGACCCGCGCGATGGATTCTCTGAAAGAAGGACTTGCATTTTGCATATGGATTTGTTATAATCCTGTTTTTGACAGTTGGAGAAAATGAAAATCCCGCAAACCAGCGTATT
>JAJQHY010000030.1 GCA_021199495.1 Lachnospiraceae bacterium
GATCACCCCGACCAGTGACGGCTATATCATGGTGAAGAACACCGGCAGCAACCTGTTGTCCATCACCAAGCTCCGCTCCACCAGTGCAACTTCCGCAGCAAGCGGCATCGCCCTTCTGAGTGCGGATGAGGTAGACGAGATCATGGTCTATGCGGCCAGCTTCGACAGCTTGCAGTCCGTGGCCTCTACCGAAACTGGCGTGGAGGAGGACAGCTTTGTTGACACTGAAATCGACACTGAGACGAATGTAGATACAGAGACCGGCGACGTGGTCGAAGATCTGGACGAGGATGACATCGAGATTGATAACCCCACGGAGGACACCGAGGAGGAGCAGGAAGAGGCCAGCAGCAGCCAGTCCTCTTTCAGCAATCTGTTCAATTCCATCCGTAACTGGTTCAATGGAAGGAGATGAGAAGATTGAAGGCAAATTATGAAAAACCAATGATTTTATTCGAATCTTTTGAGTTAAATCAGTCGATTGCACAGACCTGTGGTGCAGGTGATGTTGGCAAGACAACCCATTGGACGAAGGATACTTGCGGGTATAAGGTTGGAGACCTGGTGATTTGGGTAAGCCCTGAGATGACCTGCACATATCTGGAAGATGCAGATGAAGAGGTATTTGGCTACTGTTACAACACGCCGACTCCTGATATGCAGATCTTTAGTTCCTGATCCATGTAAATTATAACAACGGCCCATTCGGGTATCACGCTGAGGCGGTCGGGCAAGTCCCGGCCGCCTTTCCTTTAGAAAGACTTAGATACGAAGTTATGAATTATGAATATCAGATGGCTGGTATCCGGGTATTGCTTGATCTGCCCTTTGAGATTTCCATTCAGCTATCTTCAGAACTATTTATCACAAAACCTGCCGATGAAAATCCTGATATGCGCTTTGTTTGCCGTCCTGTTTTGGAACTTCCCGCTCCGCCGGAGAACGGACATGAGGAGAACAACCGCTGCTATGCGGAGACAGGTACAGAAAGACAGGTTTTCTTTCGACCCTCGCCAGAAGGGAAACCGTATGCCTGTGTTACATGGCGGGCAACAGAACCAAAGCTTCTTTGCTGTGATTATCTTGCAGATCAGGAATACCGTCTGAATTTTTCCATGAGGCTATGCGACATGTTGGGATTGGAATCCCTGCTGCTTAGCTTTGGTGGACTCTTACTCCATTCCTCCTTTATCCGCTGGCAGGGGCAGGGCATCCTTTTTTCAGCTGGTTCCGGCGTTGGAAAGTCAACCCAGGCGGATCTGTGGGTGAAATATCAGGGGGCAGAGATCTTAAACGGCGACCGGGCGGGGCTCCGGAAAGCGAATGGTGTCTGGATGGCTTATGGCCTTCCTTATGCTGGTTCTTCCCGGATCTACCGTAACGAGGCTGCCCCGGTATCTGCTGTTTTTATGCTGGAACAGGCAGGGACGAATGAAATACAGCTTCTCACTCCGGCGCAGGCACTGCGGAAGCTGTACCCGCAGATCACTATCCACAGCTGGGACGCAGGCTATGTTCGGAGCGTTTTGCCGCTGATCGAGGATCTGGTCTTGAGTGTGCCGGTGTGCCTGCTCCGCTGCCGCCCGGATCAGGAGGCGACGGAGGTCGTAAAAACCAGGCTGCTGCACCTGGGTTTGAAAGGAACCAATACGCAATGAAGACGAAATATATAGAAGCGCCCATCACGGAATACCTGCACCAGAAGGCAGCGAAACAGCTGTCACCCTTGAGCGGCTCCTTTGAGGTGACTCCGGTGTGCAACATGAGCTGCCGGATGTGTTATGTTCGCATGACAAAAAAGGAGCAGGAAGCCATCCGCCCACTTCGGACGGCGGAAGAATGGCTGCGTCTGGGCGAGACTGCAAAAGAGCGGGGGATGCTCTACCTTCTCCTTACTGGCGGGGAACCCTTTTCCCGTCCGGATTTTCGGGAGATCATGGAGGGGCTTCAGCGGATGGGACTGCTCATCTCCATTAATACGAATGCCACCCTTATTGATGAAAAAACGGTGGACTGGCTGAAGGAGGTTCCGCCTGTCCGCATGAATATCACGCTGTATGGAGCCTCGAACGAAACATACGCACGCCTGTGCCGCAATCCGAAAGGGTTCACGCAGGTTACACATGCGATCCATCTTCTGAAGGATGCGGGTATCCCTATTAAGATCAACTGCAGTGTCACGCCGTACAACGCCGATGACCTGGAGGAAATCTTCGCTTTTTGTGAAAAAGAACAGCTCATCGTTCAGGCAACCAGTTATATGTTCCCACCTCTGCGAAGGGATGCTTCGATGGTGGGGAAGAATGAACGTTTCACACCGGAGGAAGCGGCGGAATATTCCGCCCGGATCGAGTATCTGTCGAATGGAAGGGAACGTTTCCTCGAGCATGTAGCAAATGATGATGTGGAAGGCCTCCCTGCTGACCCGGACAGCGACTGCCAGGAGATCGAAGGTGAAGGCATCCACTGCCGTGCCGGAAAATGCAGTTTCTGGGTGACGTGGGACGGGCGGCTCCTGCCCTGCGGGATTATGCCGGGGAAAGAGAACGCAGACGTATTTGAAATTGGATTTGATGAAGCATGGCATCGGGTTACAAAGGAAGCAGCGGCGATCCGTTTGCCCGCTAAATGTACCAATTGCAAGAACAAAGAAGACTGTCGCCCTTGCGCAGCATCAGTGCTGACAGAGACAGGAACTTATTGCAATGTACCGGAATACCGCTGCCGGATGGTGGAGGCCTATCATGGGGCTGTGAAACGCCTGGCGGAACAGCTCGAAGAGGAGGAGTAAGTCATGGGAAAACGTGAAAAACCAGTGAAAAAAAAGAAATTTCTCCCGATCGTGATCGTTGCTATTGTGATCGTGGCGGCTGTACTGATCGCTGTTTTGGTTTCCCAGGGGAGAAACAGTGAAAATAAGGGTTCTGATGTTTCTTCTAATACAGAAACAGAAGTAAATGATGATGCAATATCCTCCGTGGAAGACGATGAGACGACGGAGTCCGGACAGGATGGCAGTGATGAAGAGACAGCGACTGGCGATACGGATGAAAGTGAATCCGGTACAGCCAGTGAAAGTAATGGGGACAATGGGAACAGTGGCTCATCAGGTTCCACATCTTCGCAGGATAAGGATGGTTCATCCGGCACATCCGGAAATACGGGAACTGCATTTTCTTTCCCCTACACCTCTTCGCTTGATGAGTTGGAACTGGTTGCCGTCTACAACTACAGCGGCTATTACATCGAGGACGGTTCCGAGGACGAGATTGACAGTGTGGCTGCTTTAGAAGTGACAAATCTCTCTGACCAGGCCATCGAATATGCCACGATCACCCTGACAGCAGATGGGAAGGAACTGAATTTTGAGGTTTCCCTACTCCCAGCCGGGGAAACGGCTCTGGTAATGGAAGCAGATAAACAGTCGTGCAGCGAGACAGCGTCCTTTAGCTACGGGGGAAGCGAGATCGCCAGCCTCTCTTCGCTTGACCTGTGTGAAGATCAGGTGACTGTTTCCACGGACTCAGGTGCGGTCACAGTAACAAATATCAGCGGAAATGACATTTCCGAGCTACGCTTGTTTTATAAAAACCAATTGGATACCGGGGAGTATGTGGGTGGAATTGCCTATACCGTGAAACTGGAGGATCTGGCGGCAGGCGAAAGCCAGACGGTTTACCCTTCCCATTTTGACCCGGAATACGGTGTGGTCATGATGGTGCGGACCTATTAACCGCGGGACGAAAAGACAAAGGATCAGAAGTATGAATCAGAGGGATCAGAAAACAAAGCGGTTTACCATGAATGATCTGACCGGTCAGAGGTTTGGGATGCTGACGGCGCTTGAACCGTTGGAAGAACGTGATCAGGGCCGTGTGGTCTGGCGCTGCCGCTGTGATTGTGGGAAGATTGTCCTGCGGTACAGCTCCCAGCTTAAGGCGGGCGTGAAAACAAATTGCGGATGCACTCCTGTCAACAGGATAAGGGAAGACCTGGCCGGTCAACGTTTTGGCAGTCTGACCGTCATTAAGCCAACAGAAAAACGTTCCAACAAACGCATCGTCTGGGAGTGCCGCTGTGACTGTGGCAATACAGCTTTTGTCCAGACGCAATATTTGAAGGACGGAAGCACGAAAAGCTGTAAGACTTGTCAGAAAGAAAACAGGCCGAAGCGGGATATTGCCGGGCAGAGGTTTGGCATTTTAACAGCCCTGTATCCGACAGATAAGCGTGACCGAAACCAGTCTGTCATCTGGCATTGCCGCTGTGACTGTGGGAATGAGGTGGATCACTCCTGCGCTGACCTCCAGCGGAAAAGTTATATCAGCTGTGGCTGCCTGAAACGTGCCGCGGAAGAAAAGCTGAAAGACCAGACGACACATGTTGCCGGGACGACGGTGGAATTACTCCGTAACAAAAGGGTGCGAAATGACAGCACGACTGGAGTGACCGGCGTAAATATGTACCGCGGAAAATATAAGGCCATGATCCATTTCCAGAAGAAAACCTATTGCCTGGGAACCTATCGGACATTGGAGGAAGCTGCCTCTGTGCGGAAGGAGGCGGAAGAATGCCTCTACGGAGAGTTCCTTAGTTTTTATGAAAAATGGAATGAAAAAGCGAGTGCAAACCCGGAGTGGGCGGCAGACAATCCTGTCTCATTCGTCGTCAACAGGGATGAAACGGGAAATTTTCACATCAGTATGTCCCCGTTTTTGACATGAAAAAATAATAGAAGTGTGTTCACGATCATTGAAGCAGGCACGAAGATGCCCGGCAGTTCACTGGAAATAGTTCCATTACCTTGCTACAGAAGATAAACAGGAGAGTTCATATGGATTCGGTAAAAGCTCATTACGGCATTGCATTAGTTTTAGACGAACAAGAGATCGAAGGTTTTGCAGAAAAATATGCAGACGAAAACGGGGAAGACATGGATGAAGTATTGGAAAACATCATGTTTGGCGATCCGTTAAGCCAGAACGGTAACGGGGATGACCCATCACTTGAAATAAAAGAGATCTGCAACGATGATGTACATGGCGGGATCAGGTTCTTTAACTGGGAGAACGATGGGGAATATGAGAATAAAGAAGAATGCTGGGCTGTATTTGCAGATAAGCAGCTCACTGGCCAAAACATATTTATGCGTCCACCATACAAGAGTATGGACTGTCTGGTAACAGAGTTCAAAAGCAAACTGAACAGATACATGCCGGATCAGTTCGATTACCATTCGCATATTGGATTTCTTGTTTACTGTGCCATCTCGTGATTACATAAACTCTATGTAAAAGAAGAGCCAGCAAGGACAGAGCTGTTTGAAAAGATCATGAAGAACTATAGCATATGAGGTGAGATGTCTCATCTGCAGATAAAACAAAACGTAATTTTAGCGCAGGCAGTACCATGACCAGATATGGTTATGATACCGTCTGCGCTTTTCTTCGTTATGCCCCGTTTAACAAATCCCTCTGAGCCAGATGTCTGATTCGATCTTCCATCGTTTCAGATGTTGTCTGGCTGAAATGGATGCCGACTTCATATCGGCGCTTGCCATAGATAAATGACAGGGTGGGGACTTCTTCCGTTGTTGCTGTTTCTTCAGCATCAGAAGCGTCTGTGTTCGTTTCATTCATGTGGTTATTCACCTCCTTCTGACCGCATACTTGCCAGATCAATGACCGTTACAGGTCGAGGTCATTGCTGTGGCGGCGGACGTTCTGATTTTCTGCCTTTGTCTGGTCTACAAGCTCCTGTTTTTCACTCAGCTTTTTCAGGACTGATGGGCGCTTGCGTGGCTCCTCAGCAGGAGTGGGCTGAGGGGGAGTTGCGGGTGTAGTGTCAACGGTTTTGCTGGGCGCTGGCTTGCTGGGGGTAGTTTTTGCAGGAGTAGATTTTGCAGGAGCAGGCTGCTTGGCTGTAGGAGTTTTCTGCTCTGGTTTGGAGGAAACAGAGGGCTTTGGAGCCGCCTTTTTCTGGCTGGCTTTTGCCGGGGTAGACTGTTTCGCCTGCGCTTGAGTAGATGTGGTTTTGGCGGGTGCAGACTTCTGTTTTTTAGCTGTATTCGTGGTAGATTTCTGTGGAGTAGTCTTTGCTGGTGTGGACGACTTTTGTTGGGCCTTTTCCGGAGCCTTTTTCGCTGGAGAGGACTGCTTCTGCGGTGCCGGTTTTGCAGGCTGTTTGGATGCAGTAGCTTCCTGTTTCGGTGCCTGCGGTGTTTGCTTCTCTGTAACAGGCTGGGGTGGCAAAACCTTCCCGATATAGCGCCGGACAGTCCTTAACAATTCCATGTCTGATTTGATACTATCCATAGAAGCCAGAAGGCGCTTATTTTCTGCCTGGAGCTGGAAAATTTCCTCATTCAAAGCATCGGCACTGGTAGCCTCATCTGCCGGGTGTGCATCCAGAAAACGGCGGGTTTTTTTATATGCTTCGACCTCCGGATGCTCCTCGGCAAATTTTCCTCTTTTTGTTTTCCAAAAGATTTTGTCGTACTGATTATAAACGGACTGGCAGTCAGAACAGGTCTGAACAGAAGTGAACACGGTGTTGATTTCCTTGATACGATTTTCATTAGCTTTCACTTCGTTCCGGAGGGCGTTTGCTTGCTCCTGCTGGCTGGATAAATATTGCTCCAAACCGGCCAGCGTCAGGATGTCATGCTGCTGTAAGTAGGTGATGGCAGCGCTCATCTTTTTCAGGTCAGCAACATCGCCATTCTGCCGACTGTATGCTGACCACTCCTGCCGCTCATCCTTACGGAATTCCATTGCGGCAAAAATGAGGCCGATCAATTCCGGCTGCTCCGGTTCCTTGCAAGCATCCAGAAATACGGAAAATTTTTCTTTCATACTGTTGATCCAGTTCTGTAAGCCCCGGATTATATTGCGGATGGAGGTCATTCGGCTGTTAGCGTTTTTGATGTCCCGGTTCAGGTCGCCTATCATTGTCCGGATGCCCCGGCGTTCCATCTGCGTGACCGCTGGCCCCATGTGAACGGTGGGGACTTGGCCAGTGATTCCCTGACGATCAAAAGAGCGCAAGTCCACTCGTTCCTGACGGTCATTCTGTTCTAGATAGCGGTTGGTGAGAACCTCCCAGCTATGCCGCCAGACCTCAGCGTACTCCTGATTGTTCCAGTCAACGGTATTCTCTTTGTGGCTTTTCCAGTTCCCGGATTTCAGCTTGATACGCTCACCGTTTTCATCCAGATCATAGACCTTCCGGCTTTTGGGGAGCCACTTTCCACGCTCACCCATCGCCCGCATGGTGAGCATAATATGGGCGTGGGGATTCCCGTCGCCGGTGTCGTGGATGGCGAAGTCCACGCACATTCCTTTTGAGACAAACTGCTCCCTGCAGAACTCCCGGAGCATATCCGGATACTGTTCCGGCGGAACCTCTCTCGGCAGCGCCAGAACGATACGCCGGGCAAGCTGGGCGTTCCACTGTTTTTCTACGCCCTCGGCGGCGTTCCACAGCGTTTGCCGGTCAGCATATTCTTTCGGGGCATTAGGCGGCAGCATGACCTCCGTATAAGCGACTCCCTTTTTTCGGGAGTAGTCTTTTATCTGCTGGTCGTATTTACAGGCCAGCTTTTCGCCGCTTTGGTAAGCGGCTCCGGCAACGGCAGACTGTCCAGCGCTGCGCTGGACAATGGTGATTTGAAAATGCGGGCAGGGCAATCGACCACCTCCTTTGTGTGTGCCTTGCATGGATTTTCAATGGGGTTTCTCACAGGAAACCCTGACTTTCTGCGGATATCCTGTTCATGGATACCACGCAGAAAGCTGGCAAAAGGGTAGCTGGCGTAAGCCAGCGCAGGGGAAGCGCAAGCGTCCCCTGTACATGATTCGGAGCAGTCCCAAAACTGCAGAAGAATCACCACGCTCTCCGCAGGAGGCCCCCGGCAGGGCGCAATGCACCGTCCTTCGGGCGGTGTATAATTGCGCCCTGTTCGGGAAAAAAGAAACAAGAACTCTCGAAAACCTTCGTAAATTCCTGCAAAAACTATCGCTTCCCTCAACTCGTACAAATGTAAATTCACCTCGTTTTTTATACTCTCTCCTTTTCAAAGTGGCTCATTATCATCCAAACGCGCTTGCCTTCTGCGTTTCAAAACCATGCTGGTCATTTCTCGCTGGACAGCGTTCTGGTTGAACGCTAATGTGAGCAGGTTTGAAACATCTTCGTCCTCCAGAATGCCTGGGTCACCCAAATGGCTTTCCAGCATCGCACCTCTGGTGCAGAGCCGATGCGTTCGTGCGTTTTTCGTCAGCTTTTTCTGCTCAGCCTCCAGACGTTTTTTCTGATCCTTGGCAAGTTTCAAATCTCTTTCGCTATCCTCGATTTCCTGACGAATCTTATCAAGTCCTTTATTTGCCACCTTCATCACCTCCCTTCGTGGTCAAATCTCCATCATCCTGTGCAGTGTCCGTCTGTGCCTGAAAACCGTGCCGTTTCCCGTACTCGCTGGCCTCCCGGCGGCGGGCTTCGCTGTAGGGCGGAACGAGACGGATGGATAGCCGGGATTTTGCCAGCGAGTAGGTCACGCCGCCTGCCTCCGTAGCCGATTCCAGATGGCACAGCTCCGGGTAGTCCTCTGCGAATTTTGTCAGCCGCCGTTTAAGAGAGGCGTCGAAGGTGTAGATGCTGACAGGGTCATTGGTCTGGTTGAAGTTGATGATAGTTTCTTTTTCGTAGCGGGTCAGTTTTGTCATTGCTTTCGATCTCCTTTGGATGTAAAATTTCAGGTGTAAACCCTGATGATATAAAATCCTGACTGCCCTGCCCGCAGCATGGGCAGCCGGGGATTTTCGGAATAGATGGATGCGGTCAAACGGCGACTGCATCGTCATAAAGTGGGGTAACAGAATCAGGAGCAGTAGCAGATCTGCTTTCTGTTGTGTTTCTGGCTGTATGGCACTCAGATATTGGGATGCCGGGACTGGGCGGCAGCTCCGCTTTTAGTTCCGCCATCCGTTCCTGGCGGCGGGCCTTGTAGCGTTCTTCATATTCCCGCTGTTTGCCGCTGGCTTTCCGTTTGAGATAGTTTTGATGGAGCTTCTCTTTCCGTACAGCTTCTTTTTCTGCGGCCTCCTTTTCCGGGTCAATCTCTACCAGCGGCGGGGTAAAGGTGCCGATGAAGTTGAAGTAGATGTCAACCCGCTGGGCGGAGCTGATGCTGCCCTTTTTATCCCTCTCATGTACGAGGATTTTTTCAATCAGCTCGTTGCACATGGCGGTGTCCAGATTCTCAAAGCTGTCGTATTTTTTGACCAGCTCCATAAACTGCTGGGCGTTGGCATCGCCGCTCTCAA
This sequence comes from Lachnospiraceae bacterium, assembly GCA_021199495.1. GTDB lineage: Bacteria > Bacillota > Clostridia > Lachnospirales > Lachnospiraceae > RGIG6307. Next base: position 9,324 of record JAJQHY010000030.1, read on the forward strand.
AATTTTCGATGGAGGTTTCCAACTCCGAAATCTCCTGCTCCAGCGCAGCAAACTCTGTTTCATACTGGCCGTTGATGATCTCATACCGCCGGTCAGGGAGACTGCCCTGGGTGTGTTCCTCATAGGCCCGACAGATCAACCGCTCCAGCTCATCACGGCGGTTCAACTTCTCTTGGAGCAGATGCTTTTTTACACGAAGTTCTTCTGACTGCTTGTTGCCAGCCAGCGCCTGAACCATGCGGGCAAATGCGTCTGGGGAATCGTCGCTATATTCTTTTATGGCTTGTAGGGTCTGGCTCACCAAATGGAGCAGGTCATCGGCGTCGATGCGGTGTCCGGAGGTGCACTTTTTGGAGGGATAATTCCCGCAGACAAATTTGGGGATGGGTTTGTTGTTATTGACCCGGTGGAGATAAAGCCTGCTGCCACAGTCGGCGCAGAAAACCAATCCTGTTAATGGGTGGGGCGGTCCCCAGCCATTGGGCCAGCGCTTCACGTTCTCACGTATCTTCTGTACAAGGTCAAATGTCTCCTGATCGATGATGGGTTCCTGAGTGTTTTCAAATACCACCCATTTTTCATCATCAACGTAGTGGCTGTGGCTGTCCCGGAAGTGCTTGCTGGTTTTGAAATTGACGGTATGCCCCAGATATTCCCGGCGGCTTAAGATGTCGGCAACGGTGGCGCTTGACCAGCGGTAGGGATTTTCAATCTTCCGGTTCTGGAACAGCCCCACGCCGAGGCGCTGCTGGTGATAGCCGGGAATTTCCACCTTGTCCGCCTCCAGTGCCGTGCAGATTTGAAATGGCCCCATGCCGTCCAAAGTCATCTGGAAAATGCGGCGAATGATAACGGCAGCTTCCTCGTCCACGACCCATTTTGTCGGGTCATCCTTGTCCTTGAGGTAGCCATAGGGAGGATTGCTGGTGACGTGCTTTCCTGCTCTGCCTTTGGCTTGAAAAACCGACTTTATTTTCTTGCTGGTGTCTCGTGCGTAAAATTCATTGAGAAGATTTCGAAACGGCATAAATTCATCTTCACCTTGGTCGGTGTCCACGCCGTCATTGATGGCGATAAGGCGAACACCCTTGATGCGGAGCATCTCCATGACCTGACCGACCTTCAGATAGTCACGCCCGATTCTGGAAAGGTCTTTCACGCAGATGCAGGAGACATTGCCAGCTTCGACCTCCTCCATCATCTTCATGAAACCGGGGCGGTTAAACCGGGTGCCGGAAATGCCGTCGTCCGTAAAGTGCCGGGTGTTAGTGAACCCATGCAGGATGGAATATTCTTCCAACAGCTCCTTTTGATGAATGATTGAAAATGAATCGCCCTGTAATTCGTCGTCACGGCTGAGGCGTTCGTACAGCGCGGTGATCTTTATTTTCTTACCCATAACCGGGCCTCCTTTCTTTGGACTCTGTGCTATCCAACATAGAACATTGAGGATGTGGGGCAGGCGGAAAAGCCCTTCACTACATACCGAAAATCGGGGGCAGAACCGCGAAAATCTTTCAAACAACTCGTTTGAATCTTTTAATATCTTTTGGATCAACTTGTGTTCACGCGTGAACACAAGTTAAATGGGTCTGTGTATACCAACTTCTGTTCACCGGTGAACAGAAGTTAGAGGGGCGGAATGCTTTTGACTCTCTGCAATAAATGGTTTGCAGTGGATGCAACCGCAGAAAAAATGAAAATTGGTTTCAAAATTTTTGAGCGTAGCGATTCGTTGTCACTTTTGTTCAGAATGAACAAAAGTTGCATTCAAAAACTGCCCGGCTGGACAAGGGATTTAACTTTTGATCACCGTGATCAAAAGTTGGATGTCCCGGTGAACGGTGAAACAAATTCGTTTCAACTTCTGTCCAACTTGGACAGAAGTTGCGGGGGAAAAATCCCGACAGCATTTTGAGAGAGCTGGTATAAAATCCGCCCCGATCTCCTCAGCGAAAGCCTGCTCGAAAAGACCCTTCTACCTACATACCGTTTTCAGAGGGTCAAAACGACATAAAATTCAAAACAAAAAATGAAAAACCGCAAAAAAGTGGCAGCACACATGGATGCGCTGCCTGAAAGCCCTTTGCCAGTAGGTCGATGATGTGTTGCACTGGCTTATTGGGGCATATAGTTTTGTGCCGGGTAGACGATGCCTGTTTTCAACGCTTTTGAGGTGAAAATCACAGGTCTGGAACCGTTCAATTTGAATCGAAAATGCCAGGGTGAAGAATGATGCCACCCCAGCCTGTTTGGAAGATTTTATGGTTTCCGGAGCCGGTATTCTGGTAAAACCTAAGAAAATGGGGTGCTATTGTTCTATCCATCCATCCCATCAAGGGCTTCCTCGCGCGCACGCACGCGCGTAAGTATCTTAATACTGATAGATAGATGGATAGATAATTAATCAATCAGTATTTAATATATCTATATTTATTAAGCATCTGGGTTTTCCGCATACAGGTTTTCCATACACGGTGAGCAAAGACACGACCATAGCCTGGGTGGATGTGAAGATGGCCAGTTTTTCGGGTGGTCTGGCTCAGATTTTGATGCTTGCTGCCACAGAAACACAGAGGCGGGCTGTTTCGGAGCGTTTGAGATAAATTTTATGGGTCTGCAGTTGAATATCTGCTGACAAAAGCAAACAGGTGGGTAAGAATGCCGTCAATGACGGTTACCGGGAAAGGCTGGTGTCTGGAGCCGGAATTTGTGGAAAACCGAAAATTGTATCAAGCCGAATGAGACGAATGATATTCACCGAAATTTAACAGGCTTCGTGACTTGTAAACGGGCTCATGATGTGCTATGATGTATTTGAGAAAGTGGCGGCTTTCCCTGCCGCTTCACACAGATAATGCATAAAATGAAGGTGGTGATTCCTTTGGGCGTAAAAGATACCGTGACAGCCAAATATATGCGACAAAACAACGTGTTTGCAGATGCTTTCAATTATTTTGTCTACAATGGCAGGCAGGTCATTGATCCGGACAGCCTTGAGGAACTGGATACACGGGAAATCGAGGTTCCCTATGGCGGAGAAGAAGGTGCCGAACAGCCGGTTCAGAGAACGCGGGATGTAATCAAATCTGTCACAGCCATGACGGATAAAAAGGCTGCATATCTCGTTTTAGCAGTCGAGAATCAGTCTAATGTGAATTACGCAATGGCAGTAAGGAACATGGTTTACGATGCGCTCCAGTACGCAAAACAAGTGGAGAAAGCAGTCGCATCCCACAAAAAATCCGGTGACTATAAGGCTGCTGACAACGATGAATTTCTCTCTGGCTTTATGAAATCAGACCATCTATTGCCCGTGGCAACGTTGGTAATCTATTTTGGCCCTAAGCCTTGGGATGGACCGATGTCTATCCATGAAATGTTCCAGTCCAGTGATGCCGAAATGCTTTCTATTATACCGGATTACAGAATCAACCTGATTGCTCCGGCTGCAATGGACGATAGTGATTTTGACAAGTTTAGTTCAACTTTGAGGGAAGTGTTGTCGTTCATCAAGTATTCTGGTAATGGAGATGAGTTAGAAAAGGTTGTTAATTCCAACCAGGAATTTCGTCATTTAGGACGTACGGAAGTGGATGTACTAAATGCGTGTGTAAATGCAAACCTGACTATGAAACAAGACGAGGAGGTGCTTGATGTGTGCCAGGCTATTCAAACAATTGCTGATAGAGCAGAAGAAAAGGGGCGGATTGAGGCATTGCTTCTTACGATAAAAAACCTCATGCAGAACACAGGCTGGTCAGCAGATCAGACCATGGAAAATATGAAGGTGTCGGATGCTGACCGCAAGGCACTTGCTCCGTTCCTGTAATTAATACTGTGTAATATGAAAATCCAATCGGGAGTTGCTGATAAAGTGGCTCCTAATTGGATTTTTGTGCATTAAATTGCTGCTTGTAGATGTGCTCAATGCCTGTGTAAGTGCAAACCTGAATATGAAACAAGACGAGGAGGTGCTTGATGTGTGCTTGGCCATCCAGACTATTGCTGATAATGCTGCAGACAAACGGCAAATTGAAACTTTATTGCAAAGCATTAAGAATTTGATGCAAACCATGGGCTGGACTGCAGAACAGACTATGGATAACATGAAGGTGTCGGATGCTGACCGCAAGGCACTGGCTCCATTCCTGTAATCAACCTAGTGTAAAATGAAAAATCCAATCGGGAGTTGCTGTAAAAGCGTCTCTTGATTGGATTTTTGTATGCAAATCTTTACTTTAAGAGCGGATAAAGCTCCAAAGGATGCCCTGAATAGCAGCCACCGCTGCAATTACCCCATCTGCCATCACCGGAATGAGAAAAGACGCAAACCCCATCACTAGGATTTTGACTGTTTCCAGTCCGGTGCAGACCTTCATGGGATAACCGAGGACAGCCACTAGAAAGCACAGACCGGCGAACAGGTCAAACCAGAGTGCTGAGAAGCGGGTCAGGAAAATACCGACCCATTTCACCAGTGCCAGCACCGCAACCAGTGGCAGTGCTATGATTTTGAATGGTAATTTTAGCAGAAACATGGCTACCTCCTACACATAGATAAGCTCTGTGAGGATGATCTCCTCTGCCCGCTGCTGAATGTTGGACATAGCGTGCACCCAGCGGAGCCAATCTTCCCGTTTCAGTTCATCGGTCACGTCCTCGGCGGCTTTCATCTGGTCGATGATGCGCTCATACCGCTCCTGCGCCTGTTCGTTCAGGTCAGCCAGATAGGTCCACAGCTCACAGGAAAGGCACAGGGCTTCATAACGCCCGCCGTGATGCTCCTTCAAATAGAGCTGGTGCATCCGTCCCCATTTTCCGATGGGGCGGTTTTCCTCCGGAAGTGCCAGAAGGGGGAGATAATAATCCCCGACCAGCACATAATCCAGACCGTTACTATCGTCATGAATCCTCGGTTCCAGTTCCTTCATGGTGTCACTTCTCCTTCCTGCGGCACTTTTGCCGCTATGAGTGCAGCCTGCTGCTTTTGAAAATCTGCCAGTGGGATACCTCGCTGGGGCAGTGCAGCTTTCAGCTCCCGCATCCGGGCTTGACGGCGTGGCTCGTATCGCCGCTCATATTCTGCCTGCTTACCATTGGCTTTCCGTTTGAGATAATTCTGGTGGAGCCGCTCCTTCTTGGCTTCGATTTTCCTCCGTTCCTCCTCCTGCGCCGCCGCAACCTCTGGGTCTATGGGTTCTTCCGGTGGGATGAACAGCCCAATATACCGGAAATAGATGTCTACCTGTTGGGGAGACTGTGGGCGGCCTTTGTATTCTTTCTCGTGTACATTGATGTGGTCGATCAACTCGTTGCAGACGGCAATGGAGAGCCTGTCAAAGCTGTCATATTTGGCAATCAGAGCCATAAATTTCCGTGCATTTGCCCAGCCATCGACATAACTGTCTACCAGCTCCTGCAGTTTACCACACTCCGTTTCCAGAGCCGTGATTTCCGCCTCATACTGGTGATTCAGCAGTTCGTAACGCTTATCGGGTAGCTTGCCGAGGATGTTATCCTCATAGATGCGGCAAATCAGCTTTTCCAGCTCATCCCGCCGTTGGTGGCATTCTTGCAAGCGTCTGCGCTGCTGCTTGATGTCACTGGACTGCTGGCTGCTGATGGCCTCCTGCGCTGATTGCAGGAATACATCCGGTTGCTCCAGTATGAAGGTTTGGAGCGTTGACAGAGCCTGACCAACCCGCTCCAGAAGGGTGGCGGCGTCAATGCGATGGCCGGAGGGACACTTTTTCCGGGTGTAGTTCCCACAGCCAAATTTGCTGACAGGCCGGTTGTTGTCCATACGGTGTTCGTAGAGCTTGCCGCCGCAGTCGGCACAGAACAGCAATCCGGTCAGCGGGTGTGCTGGCCCCCAGCCGTTAGGCCAGCGCTTCACATTGGAGCGAATTTTCTGTACCCGGTCAAAGGTTTCCTGGTCGATGATGGGTTCCTGAGTGTCCTCAAATACGACCCACTGGCTGGCATCCACATAATGGCTGTGGGAGTCCTTGAAATGCTTCGCCGTCTTGAAGTTGACCGTGTGACCCAGATACTCCCGATGATTCAGAATCCCTACAACAGTAGAGCTTGACCAGCGGTAGGGATATTTCAGTTCACGGGTCTGGAACAGGCCAATTCCCAGCTTTTGCTGATGGTAGGCGGGAATGTCCACCTCGCTGTCCTCCAGAATGGTGCTGATCTGGTAGGGGCCGTAGCCCTCCAGCGTCAGCTGGAAGATGTAACGGATCACGGCGGCAGCTTCCTCGTCCACCAGCCAGTGATTATTGTCCTCCGGGTCTTTCAGATACCCATAGGGCGGGCTGCTGGCGACGTGTTTCCCGGCACGACCTTTCGCCTGAAAAACCGATTTTATTTTTTTGCTGGTGTCCCTGGCGTAAAATTCGTTGAGAAGATTTCGGAACGGCATAAACTCGTCCTCACCCTGCTCGGTGTCTACACCATCGTTGATGGCGATGAGGCGCACACCCTTCTGACGGAGCATCTCCATAATCTGCCCGACCTTCAGGTAATCACGACCCAGCCTCGAAAGGTCTTTCACGCAGATGCAGGAAACGTGGCCTGCCTCAACCTCCTTCATCAACTGGAGAAATCCCGGCCTATCAAAGCGGGTGCCGGAGATGCCATCATCGGTGAAGTGGCGGACATTAAGGAAGCCGTGGGAGCGGGAATACTCCGTGAGAAGTTCCTTTTGGTGAATTATGGAAAATGAGTCCCCCTGTAATTCGTCGTCATGGCTGAGACGTTCATACAGTGCTGTGAATTTTGTGTTTCTGTCCATATAACCTCCAATCCGCTCCGATTTTGGCCAAAATATAAGAGCACGATCCTGTTCAGCCCACCATGGCGAGGTGGGACTGTTTAGGATGTACCCCTATAGTAGCATTACCGAATTGTAATTGAAGTGCTCTGCTCATAGAAGGAAAAGGAGTTAAAAGTATGAATGAGGCACATAAGGCTGCTGAAGAGGATGTAATCGTAATTGACTTCGCACAGCTAGCGAAAGCATTGTGGCAGCGTTTTTGGATCGTTATTGTAGTGACATTGATGGGATGTAGCTTGACATATTTAGGAACGAAAGCATTTGTTCAACCTACATACAGAGCGACTTTTACAGCCTATGTCAATAATAAATCCAGCAGTGAAGGGGCAACTACTGTTACGAATTCTGATTTGACTGCGGCTCAATCACTGGTCTATACCTATACCCATATTCTGACTAGTCGCACTATGCTGACTGCGGCTGCAGCACAGGTTGGGGAGAACTACAGTTACGATGAAATGAGCGAATGGGTCACTACTAATGTAATAGATGATACAGAGATTATTGAGGTTTGTGTGACGATGGACTCGGCAGAAGGCGCATTAACATTAGCTGAAGCCATTGCTGAAATCATGCCAGATTATGTGACACAGATAGTAGAAGGAAGCTCGGTTCAAATCATTGATATGCCGGTTTTGCCTGACAGCATCTATTCGCCTAGCTATTTAAGGAACGCTGCGATTGGCGG
>JAJQHY010000012.1 GCA_021199495.1 Lachnospiraceae bacterium
AAGCCATAAAACTCCTGATTATGTCTCTGGAAATAACCCCTGTAATATTCTCAATAGCGATTCCAACATACAGGCAGCCGCCGAAAAAAACGTCGATCTTGTGACCACAAACCTTACAGGAGTACCAACACCTGACATCTTTGCAGATTTTGAATGCCAATTTTTTTCCATATTGATTTCCTTTCAATACAATTTTCTATTAAGCCATAAGGTGCTGATTTTGAGCCCCTTATAATTATAAGCCAAGTGTTTATGAGAATTCTTCAGGTTTGATTAATGATGATAAATAAACCATTTTTACTTTCCATTAGCCTTTATTTTGTATAAAATTTTATTAACTAACTGATTAATGATCTCCCTCGTCAATTTTTCTTTCGTAATCAGTAAAAACAGTCCATATATACCAAAGAAAAGCGAAGCCGTAATGAATAATGTAACAAAATTACCTAAGCCATAATGAACAACCCAGTAGGAACCAACAGTTCCCAGAAGTACCCCGATCATGATTTTCCAGTAAGCAATCCCTTTGAACGCCCCGGAAATATCATTCTTCAAAGCTGTATACTGAACAACCAGTACAGTAAATTCAGCCGCTAACGTGCCGATCGCCGCGCCAGATGAAGCAAGGCGAGGAATCAAAATGGCATTCAGTATTAAATCCACTACCGCACCAGCTATTTCAGAATAAAGTACCACCTTCTCTTTTCCAAGCGGCACCAGTATCTGTATGCCCAGAACATTGGTAATGCCAATCAGAAGCAATGTCGGCATGATAATCTGCATTGGAACGATGGATCCTGCATATGCACTGCCAGATAGAAAGTAAATCCCCTGCTTTGCATATAATATAAAATACAGCATAAGCGGAGTCGCCAGAACAAAGACAAAATTCAGAGCTTTTGCCGTAATTCTTTTAAACTCATCCATTAAACCATGTTCTACATAGTATGACGAACGAGGCAGCAAAACAGTTCCAAGAGAAGTCACCACACTCACAAGGATCGATTTGATTTTAACTGCCGCATTATAATAGCCAACATCCTCGTCCGTCTTCATAAATCCAAGCATAACGGTATCCAGATGCGTGTAAATGGTGGTCGCACAGGACATGGCAAAAAATACTCCCACCGCCTTCATATGACGAAGAGGATGATAGTTCCCAACAGGCTTCATATCAATATATTTATGAACATTCACAAAATTAAATATATTGGAAGCCGATGAAGCCAGTATCGAAATGCCTCCGTAAATCACGTAATCGTCCTGCTCGTGGATTAACGCGAACATTGCAATCAAGGCAATGAATTTGAAAATAATGGAGCGAATCGTGATGCATGTATATTGCTCCAGCGCTTTGTACAGCCATTCCATCCCAATAGAAGTCAGAATAATGGTAAAACTGACCACTACGTATAATGTCCTATCCTCCTCCTGTTGTCAACTAAGGAACAACTTTTTTTGCGAAAAAAAGAGCCTCCGATCACTCAGAAGCTCAAAGTATTTTCTATATTCACTTTAGAACAAACGTTCTGTTTTTCTATACAAATGCAGGATGGTGCAATTCTCTTATTTATCTATGCTATACAAGCTGTTGTTTTTCAAATCAAAAACGACAACATTATAATTCTCATAATACAGCCCAGGGACATGGTATGTCCCCTGATGATCGAGGACGTTCCTGTCCATCAGCGTATCAGTAAACGCCTTGCTTTTAAATTCCATCTTTTTTTCTGAAAATAAAATATTATCCGGAACCTTAAACGACATCTGCTCTTTATCGGCACATGGCATTACCATGATGGAATCCCATGCCTCATTGACTTTAAAACAGACATATCCTGGCACACCCAGAACACGGATCACATCTTTTGTCAGAAAAATGCGCGCACGTCTACCATAGATACTCATCTGCAGATTTACGCGTGTCGTTTTTGTTTTCCAGAGTTTTTCCTGCGCATTGCTTATTGTCTCTGTCACTTCCACACCCCTGTTTCTTTATTTTTGGTTTCCGGTTCCATTTGAAGCTCTCTATGTATTTCTTCACGGGTATCAGCATTAGATATCATACCATTATCCATAACGGCTGAGGCAGTTTCCCGCTTCTCTCCGTAATTTTCCACAGAAGCCATTTTCGCAGCTGCCTTCTCATCTGCAATCAGATCGGCATAAGTCTTTCCCCTATATTCTTCGAGGTACTCGAACATGTTAATCTGTCTGGTCTCCATGTAATCATTGTAGGATTTTCCAATCCTGTTTTTATAGAAATCCGGATAATATTTCACCTGGCGTTTCTTCGTCTCTCCAGTCTCCTTATCAACATATTCCTCCGGTACTGATGAGAACATTATCGCCTCTTCCAGTTCAAAAACCAGCACTAATCCTTGGGCAGAATTTGCTACATAACCCAAGACTTTATACCGGCAGTCTTCTTTCCAGTTCATCATCCGATAAATATTGTAAACAAAATCAGGCGAAGTAATATCCCTATTCGTCCATTGTCCATCTTTCTGCCGTTTTCTTGCCCATGCCACAGAAGCGTTTTCTTCTTCTGCGCACATCACGATGGTCAGTTTCTTTTTGCCAACATGAATAAGAGGAAGAATAAATTCAACTCCCTCAAACAGACGGATACACGCCATATTAAACGTCAACTTTCCTCTCTTAATGCTGACCGCCGGTTTTTTCAACATGGAAAACTGTGTACGGGGAGGCATTTCATATCCATCCAAATCTTCATATTCAAGTTTTCTGTCCTGTGCCTGTCTGGATTTAACAAGCAAGCGGATCAACTCCTGGTCACTGATATTATAGGATTCTCCAGATTTTTGTTTTTCCGCAGAACTGGCTGCAGCCTTTTCCTCTACTACATTATTCACATTTTCTGTCTGCCCGATATTTTCCATGTCAATACCCTTTCGTCCCCTACATAGACATTAATAAATCATCGATCTCATCCAAAATATCCTGCCTGGTCGGAATCGTTCCAATGACAGGATTATCAACAAGCATTCCACATCCGGAAATATCCTCATATGTAAGCGAATCTAAAATAGAATCTCTGCGCTTTCTGATCGGATAAAGTGAACCCTTACGCCTTTTGGTCTCTGAAGGATTTTTTAATTCGCTGTTTGTAATCGGAATATACCTCGAAGACAATTTTGCCTGTTCTTCATTTACTAATTCAGCAGCCTGCCGCGAAGCCTTATTCTTTACCACCTGCGGTTCGTCAAGGTAAAAAGCCATGGCCTTATGGTTCCCGCGTTCCCGCATAATGCCACGGAAACGGAAGCTGTAATCCTGAATCCAGTCCATTTCTTCATATACCGCCTTGCAGAATGCTTTTGTACTGAATGAAGAAATCGCACTGCCGTCATCCGTAAATATATTAAATCCGCAGGTCTCATCGCTATCCCTGATAATAATCATCTGCAGAAGCGGATGATACAACAGTTCCACAAATTGAACTCCTGAAAAACGTTCCAGACATTTACTGTTGAACTTTATCCGAGACTGCGAAATTGTAAGGGTTGGGGTATCTCTACCAATAAAGTAGGCGCTGTACGGGACATAATAACCGCTGAAATCCATAGACATAACCTTACAGTGTTCATCGCCACTAATGATGTGCGCTTCCTGTTCAATCGCAGCATACTCCTCGTCACTGTAAGCAATACGGGACAGGTTTTTCATCATATCCCTGTTTACACCATTGAAGCACGGGTTTACACTGACAAACCCCTGCAGTCCACCGGAACAAATCACTCTCACATCCGGTATACTATAACCGGTCGCCCTGCTCGAAACTGCCAGCTTCGCAGCCTTTGCGATCTCAGGCGTTACAATTCCCTCATGATGTCCTTCTACATACGCAGATACCCGTTCTCCTTCATTTTTCTTGGACTTATGGTCTACATAGTCAACGACAACCGTTTTTCTCGCTTCCAGATCACCCCAGCGCCGCTCATTCGATAAAATGCCACTGACCATTCCCTCATTCCATTCTGTTCTTCCTTTCAGAGTCGGGCGTTTTTTCTCTGTCAGGATTTCTGCAATTCTCGTAAGTCCATACCCAGCCAAAGCCGCCATGTAAATAAATCTTACAGTCACAGCTTCATCCTCTTGGATGATAAGCCTCCCGTCTTTTGTGTGCCGATAGCCCAGCAAATCTGAAACCGGATACTGCCCCATAATAATTCTCTGGTCATAAGACAAAAACATACGACTGCTCTTCGTGGCGGATTCCCAATCGGCCAGCATCGCATGGATGGAAAGACTCTGCATGGAATCCTCTTTCAGTGTATAGATATTTTCAGTCTCAAAGTACACACCCACCGGATGTGACGGATTTTTCGTTTTTAATTGCCTGATCACATTCATGCAATCTGACATATTCCTTGCAAATCGGGAAACACTGGCGCAGATAATCAGATCAAAATCCTTTTTTCCGGCATCCTCTATCATCTGGTTAAATGCGGTTCTGTGCTTCATGGAAGTACCAGACTTACCTTCATCACTATATATTTTCTGCATCGTCCAGTTCGGAGTATCCTCAATTTTTTTCGAATAGTACAATGTCTGATTTTCTATAGATGAAACCTGTTCCTCACTCTTTGTGCTGACGCGGGCGTAAACAGCCACTGACATATCCCCATCTGTGATTGAAGGCTGAGGTTTTGCTGGATGCAACGTCACATTTCCGGTCTGTGTATTCCGTATTCTGTTGCGAATTTCCTCCTTATTCGCTGCCAGTTCTTCATGCCGCCGCTGCCAGTCACTTAAATGAGCAGACTTTGTGGAGTCTGATTGTTCAGTCTCCTCTTCGGTATCCCCGATACGGCTCTTCTCCTCATCTGCAGACAATTCTTCATGCAGCTCTTCTTGTTCCATATTCGTCTTTTCCTCCTGTTATTTCTCTATTTCAAGCAGAAGCCTCTTCTTCCACTTCGTATAATCATCGGAGTATAGACCCACGTAATCATCCGCCATCTTTTTAAGAGCCTGCTTCTGACCGTCCTCGTTCCGGATTGTGTCAATATGGTATTCCCTGTCCTCTGTCAGCAAATCTATCTGATATGGCAGATCGAAAATATATTTCAACAGAAAACACAGTTCTTGCGTATTCGCAGCAAAATAACCTTTGGTCTGAGCCTCAATACAGCTGATTTTTCCCAACGTACAGTCCTTCAGCAGCCGCACCATTTCCGGGCGCTTCGGAATCATCTTCTGGCCTGTGATATCTATGTACACACCAACAAGAATTACTCTGCTGTCATCCGCATATTTCTTCTCGTAATACTCACGGTGATACGAAATCGCCTGCTCTGCATTTCTCTCCCACAGCTTAGCCAGTTTCACGTATCCGGCGAGTCTAATCCTGTCTGCCATTTATCGCTTATCTCTCCTTGTAGTACGCCCACTCCTGATAGCGCAAAATGCTAACGACGCTTATTCAGTATTTTGCTTCTGTCCTAAAGTCCAGTACCACTCCTGCCTTGTACGGTAACTTTGAACCCCCATTTCCTGTTTTGCCATCTGCGCAGTTCTCCGGCCAATCCCCTCATCATGAAGACGCATAAATATTTCTTTTGACCTCATATCCCCATCTGTCAAATATTTTTTGATAAGAAAAACAGCTTTATCCTGCTTAGTTTCAAATTGAGGGATCGCATTCCTATCCGGGACATGAACAGCACATGAACTCGTACTGCTCACAAGCCATTTAAAACCACTTCCCGGACGTATTTCGTATCGTATTTCGTCCCCCACCGGAGCCAAACTGTTCTTAATCTGACGGACAATCCGAATATCCTCATCTTCCTCGTCACGTTCTACCTGCAGTACGCTTCTCACCGCTGCCACCACATCAATGCTTCCCAAGCTACGATAAATATTTTTAGAGCCTTCCTTCTTATTTAAATGGCCGATAAGTACAATAGCGCAGTCATAAGTTGATGCCCAGATTCCGAGCCTGTGCATCAGTTTCCTTGCTCTGCCCGCGACCTGAAGATCAGCATCATTCCCAACGTAAGCCTGCACTGGATCAATTACAACAAGCCAGGGACGAAAGCTGGCAATCGACTGCCGGATGCGCTCGTCATCTAACGTCAATCCTCCATGTGTTTCTTCATCAATGAATGCAACATTCCCACAATTAGCCCCACAGCTTTCCAACCGCGGCTTTATGGTATCTTCCACGCCATCTTCTGAACACTGGTAGATTACACGATGAGGTCGTCCGAATGCTTGTCCATCAGGGGTAGTACCGCCATTTGAAATCGCAGCAATCAAATTCAGCATCATCGTGGATTTTCCATCTCCCGGATCGCCCTGAAGAAGCGTCAATTTCCCAAGTGCGATGAATGGATACCACAGCCACTGCACCTGCGTAGTACAGACATCACTGTATAATTTTATCCCACTGCAGCTATTCTCGCTCATTTTGTCTCCCTGTCCTGTTGACACAGATGTTGTTATCGCTTTTCTTTTTTATTTTTTTATTGTACACCAGTGATTGCGAAATTACATCGGACTGGTTGTCCGCTTGACGCCGAAAAAGCGGACAATCAGTCCGCTTTTTTGCTTAAGAATGCAATGCTGATAGGAAGGTTTTTCTTTGCAGTCTTACTTCAAAAATTTATTCTAAAACCCGTTGCTATAGGCTTTTTCAAAGCTAATAATTGTTGTGTTTCATGCGGGCAATAAGTAAGAAAGAGAGGCAATGCTTATGTCCATTGATTATGACAAATTAGGGAAGCGCATCTGTAGCTTCCGCACAAAACAAGGTTTGACACAGGATGATCTCGCGGAAAAATCCAATCTGTCCCGTGACCATATCTACAAGGTAGAAGTCGGCAAGAGAACTCTCAGCCTGGATTCTCTTGTTGCTATTGCAAATGCTCTCGGCACCTCATCTGATGATCTGTTGGTAGACAGTCTGGAGCATCCAACTTCAACATCCGGCAGTGAACTACACCGCCTTTTGTTGGACTGTAATGAAATCGAAGAAGAGATTCTCACCCGTACCGTGAAGGAATTGAAAGCAATCCTTTACGGACTTGGAATCTGATCAGTAAATAAAATGCCCGCATAAGCCCCTGACTGTACCTTGAATTTATTCAAAGTACAGTCACTGACTTATGCGGGCATATCATAATCAGAGACTTTCAGTATTGCAGCTTGCAAAGTCAACGTATTTTAGCGCTCTTCCAAAAATCTCAGCGAGAATTTTTCTCAAAGTCACGAGTCACTCCATTGAAAATTATCGCCCATTTAGGCTGTAATTTTCAATCACCTCTGCTATTCCCCACCGGATTTCATCTGTCTGAACATCTTTCCCCGCGGTTCTGCTCTCTCTTTCACGACCAGATAAAATTATGCAGCGCCGAGTGCAGTGTTGATACAACGGCCACAAGGTACGCCGCAACGTGCGGAATCAGGAACAGGAAAAAGCCGCCTCCCAGCATCCGCACCACAGTTGCCCCGTCCTCAAGTCCGAAGCCAAAGCTCAACACAGCTGTCATGGCGATGATAAATGCCAACACATAGAAAATCCATGCGGAACAGAATACGCAGAAGTTTCCAATCCACTCTATCACCCACGCAACGAACATTACCGGTAAAAGTATCAGTTTCAATCCCATTCTAATCAGTCTCACTGTCATTCCCCTCCATCTTCTTCGGTGTACACCCATGTACCATCTTCTTCCTTGCGCAGCCCCAGCCCTATCATATAGTTATCAATCGCTTCGTTCAGCACATCTCCACATTTGAAGACAACTTCCATCCGGTTATCCTCATACAGATATACTGCATCCACAAATGCCTGAACCATTTCAGCGGTCAATCTGCTTGAGATTGGTATAGACGCTGCCTGCTCCGTGATCTGCCTGAGTCCCGATATTTCTGCATCTTCTTCCTGCAAGATATCCTCGCAATGCTTGATTTTTGCCTGTATCTCTTCAATCTGCTCTGAAATCTTACGCTTTTTGGTAAGGTACTCATCCCTTCCAACCACTCCGTCTGCATATGCTTCATACTGGCGTACCCGTTCCTCCTGCAAAATTTCCAGGTCCTTCTGTAACTTTTCTGTATCAGGCAGTTCCAGACTCATTGACTTCGCAACGCTATCTTCCTGCAGTTTTCCCTGCAGGAACTTAGCCGTCTGCAGCATATTCCGAATGGCATAGGAGACATTCGCATTCACAATCGGTTCCCTGAATTTGCCCCCATAGCAGGAAGAATGGAAACCAACATTCCGCTTATAGGGACAGCGAAATATTCCTTCTCCCTCCACGATTTTATATTCCATCAGCCGCTTACAGTTTCCACAGCGGGCAAACTTTTTCAAAGGATATTCCGATTTATTCTTTTGATAGCCTTTACCGCAAGTACGTATCACTTCTCTGGCAGCTTCATATTCCTCGTGTGTCACAATCGCCTCGTGCGCGCCCTCATAAATAATCCGCTCATCTTCCGGTACCTTGACTCTCGTATTACTGCCCAGCACCAGCTTCTTCTTTTTGCCCATAACAAGTGCGCCGGTGTATTCATATTTATTAAGGGTGATCCATACCTTCGATGTTGACCATAATAATTCGCTGTCCGGACAGACGTTGCTGTTTCCTCCATGCCTGTTATGCTCTTTCATATACTGCCCTGGCGTTGGAATTTTTTCCTCGTTCAGCCGATACGCGATCTGCGATGTGTTACACCCTTCCAGTGCCAGGTCAAATACCCTGCGGACATATTTTGAAGCGACTGGATCAATCTCCCACTTTCCGTTGCTCCCGATCTTCTTTAAATAGCCGTAAGGCACATCCGCAGATGTGGCATACCCCTGTTTCCACTTCACTTCAAACGCCGAGCGCACCTTTTTTGATATGTCCCTGCTGTACAGGTTATTGATCAGATTGGTTACTGCAAGGTCAAGACCCATCCCCACGCCTCCATGCGCCGCACTATCAAAATTATTATTCACGGCAATGAACCGGACTCCCAGCACTGGAAAAATCTGTTCTATGTAGTCACCAACGCCAATGTAATCACGACCAAGGCGCGAGAGGTCTTTCACGAGAATACACTGAATCAGTCCAGCTTTTGCATCCTCTACCAGCTTTTTAAAACCGGGGCGTTCAAAATTTGTGCCTGTATAACCATCGTCTACATACTCTTTGACTTCCCCTATCAGGTCATCGTGTCTCTCAACATAAGACTGCAGGAGAACCCTCTGGTTTTCAATGCTGTTGCTCTCATCTTTGTTATCGGAGCCTAAGTCTCCATCCGACATAGAGAGTCGTAAATAAAAAGCTAGGGTAACATCATTCATTAGCCATTTCCTCCATGCACTCAGCAAGCTCCCGGTAGACATCCGCACACTTAAACCGAAGTTCCAGTGTATTGTCTTTTCCGATATAAATCCTGTCCACCAGTTCATTCACCAGCTCCTGGTTAAATTCACGGCAGTCAAGATATTTCTCCAGATGATTCGCCAGATTCATAAAAGCCTCCGCTTTCTTTTCAAGCCGGTGAAGTTTCTCCATTGTAATCTGCAGTTTTGCCTCCAACTCCTGCTTTTCAGAAATATAATGCTCTTTCATGAACTGATACTCTTCCTTGTCCAGGATTTCCTCTGTATAATCTATATACAGTTTTTCCTTACGCTCCTCCGTTTCTGCAATCCGGGCTGCAAGCGAAGCTGCTTTTTTCTTCGCATTGGCGAACGCACTGGCGCTGTTATCAGAAGCCATCATATCTTTGAGCAGCTTTTTCCTGTCGCACGAGACCCGGATGAAAGAACGAATTTGATCCATCACAACAATCATCAGCCATTTTGTCTGATAAGGGCGGAGCGTGTTGGGACATGCCTCGCCCTTGTCCCTGCAAAAATAAATGCTGTGCTTTTCTGTTTCTCCGGGGGAATGATGCCGCCTGAGAAAATTCATCTTTTTGCGGCAGCACCCGCAAAATACCTTGCCCTGAAAATAATTCGGCAGCATCTCCCGTTCCTCTGCATTCTTCGCACAGCCTTCATGATGTATTCTCACATTTTCCTGTATTATGCTCTGTGCAGACTCAAAATCCTCCCTGAGAATAATAGGCTCATGATGATCTTTGTAAATTATCCAATCTTCCTTATCTACCTTCTTACTCGTATATCCCTTAATCAGAGAAGTCTCCGTCTTATGGTGTATCATGTCGCCTGTGTATTCCTGATTGATCGCGATGCGGCGGACAGCCTGATAATTCCAATCACCAACGAATTTTCCAACCCTTCTTCCATAGTTCCCATGCCATTCTGCCGGCGATGGCAGTCCGATCAGTTTCAGCCTGTTTGCAATCTCTTTCATCGATAATCCATCAAGCAGCCAGTGAAACACAACCCGGATTATGCTCGCCGCTTCTTCATCCGGAACAAACTTCGTTTTATCCTCACTCAGATGATAACCATACGGCGGATGCACAATCAGGGGCGCATCCTCTTTCTGCCAGCGCGCCTCAAAAGAAGCCGTCACCTTTTTGGAAATATCTTTTGCGTAAAGGCTGTTGACCATGTTCTTAATCGGCACGGCAAGGCTTTCCACGTCCTCTTTTCTGGAATTATCGAAGTCATCCGTCACTGCAATAAAGCGGATATTCATTCTTGGAAAAATCGTTTCCAGATAATGCCCCGTCTCCAGATAATCACGACCAAAACGCGAGAGGTCCTTCACTACAATGCACTGAATCTTCCCCGAACAGGCGTCCTGCATCATACGCTCAAACTCCGGCCTGTCGAAATTTGTCCCCGTATAACCGTTGTCTACATAGGTATCCGTTAATACCAGGTCCGGATTCTGGTTTATGTAATTATGTACAAGAGCTATCTGCGTCCTA
The DNA here is from genome assembly GCA_021199495.1 of Lachnospiraceae bacterium. Lineage (GTDB taxonomy): Bacteria > Bacillota > Clostridia > Lachnospirales > Lachnospiraceae > RGIG6307. The sequence continues at coordinate 10,873 of JAJQHY010000012.1, forward strand.
AGCGAATCATCCGTTTCATTCCCGCCATTTTCCAATGAAAGACGCGCATATGCGCCAGTCCTGAGCTGTACTTTATTCTGCTTGATTTTCTCTTCCAGGATTTCAATCCCTTCTGCTTGTTGTTTATTCAGGTTTTTTCTGCTTTTCCGCGCCATTTATTCTTCCTCCAATTCTACGTTGATCCACTCCTTTGGCAGCATCTCTTTCCATTCATTCATTTTCGGCGTAATTTCTATTTTTTCAAAATCCACGATCTCCACCATCTCAATCCATTTGCTGGTATGCTGCGACTCCAGTTTTTCCGGGATATTAATATCGCGGAACAGCTTCACCCACCTGTTGCTCCTGCTGAAAATCTTTCTGATTTCCCCGGCCTTCTGCATGATGGACTGGAATTGATCTTCACATTCCTGACTGACAATCAGATACTCCTGTTCGGCAGCCTGATAAGCTTCCTCGCTCATCCGACCAGCATCATATGCCATGTGCCTATCCATACGCTCCGTACAAAGATTTTGCAATCTGGCAAACACCTCCTGAGCCTGCAGACTGTTATCTTCAAGTCTGGCTTTTTCATACGTTTCTTTTTCCTCCGTCCCCAGCATTTTGAGTACATGAGCCGCCTGCGCCTTTTCGTGGTACAGAAATCTTTTGATCTCCGCAAGCACCTCATCCTGCGGAATATAATTTCTCTTCCCTTCCTTCAATGTGAGATTGCCATAAGCACTTACCATATAAACCCGCCTACCGACCGCATTAGGAGAAGACCGGCACACCAGATACTTTCCTGTATTCTTATCCCGTATTTTCTTGGTCAGAATAAATATCTCTTTCCGACAGCCTTCTCTCCTTTTGGATAGAGTGTTCGCAAGCCGTTTTTGTACTTCATCATACAGTTCACGGCTCACAATCACCGGCACCGTCATCTTAATGTCTCTGTTGCCCATCCTGCAGACGCCTTCTCCGGTATAAACAGACCAGCCTAAAATATGTTTAATCACAGATGGGCACCACTTTTTTTCTTCACTCGTATCTACGTCACGCCCGACAAGTCTCGCTTTGTGCTGGTCTGGTCGTTCAATTCCGAGTTCATCCAGTTTTCTCGCGACCTTGGAAAACGATAAGCCCTCCGCATATAACTGGAAAATAAGCCGAACTGTCTCTGCCGCTTCTTCATCGATCAGTAATTCTTTCCTGTCCTCAGAATAGATGTACCCGTACCTGGCCTGACCAGTTCCGTGCTTTCCATCGTCAATCGTCTGCTGCAAAAACTCTTTGGCATTTTCTCCGATAAAGTCACCGTGCTTTTTTTCAAAAAAAGCTTCTACCTCTTCCCTGCTTTTATCCAGGCTGCAGAAATCATCCTCCACAATCGCGAAATGAATATTGGCAGGATAAAAGGTCTGCTGAATCACTTCCTTGAAAAATCCGAACGACCGTCCAAAATGAAAGACCGTATCAAAAACGATTCCGTCAAATTCCCTGTTGACTCCGTCCTGAACCATCTGATTGAACGCTTCCATGGCATCCGGAGAATTTTTACGGTCACAATACTTTTTCTCAATCTTCCAGTCCTTTGCTCTCATATATTCCTGTATCCGCTCATTCTGAACGCGGATAGCATCCGGCGCGTTCTCCGCATTTCTCTTATAAGAAACCATCCTGGTATAACTGACCCATCTCATGTTTCTGACTCCTTCCTGTCCCCAACGGCTGCATTCTCTTTCATCTCGCTGTCATTCCTTCCATCCTCTGCAGGGTATATCCAGCTGCCATCCTCACCCTTTGTCATGCCAGAGTCCAGGAAATACTTTTCCAGTGCTTCCTGAAACACATCTTCACATTTAAAAACAATCTTCATGCTGTCACCATCCAGATACACCGCCTCTACAAAAGCCTGTACTAATTCCTGAGACAACCTATTCGTCTGCGGGTACACAGAAGCCTTTTCAGCAACTTCCTGAAGGCAATCTACAGGTTTACTCTCCACGCGGAGTATCTCCCTTACCTCCCAAATCTTATTTTCTATTGCCTCAATCTTTTCTGTCAGTTCTTTTTTCTTTTTAAGATACGCATTCTTATCAATCACGCCGTCAGCGTATGCTTCGTACTGTCGCATCCGTTCCGCTTTCAATATCTCCATATCGCTGACCAGCTTTTCTTCCGGTTCAGGTATATCAAGCTGCATTGTTCTCCTGGCATTCCTGTCCTGTAACTTCTCATGCAAAAAACGGGCTGAGTGAATTACATTTTGGATTGCATAAGCCACTCTCATATTGATTATTGCTTCTCTATAAAATCCGTTATAGCATTTGGAAAAACTGCCCACAGATCTTTTACTGGAGCACACAAAACAGCCTTCACCATTTCGTGTTCCATATGTCAACAGCCTGTTACAGTTGCCGCAACGGACAATCTTCTTTAAAGGATACTCCCACTCTGTTTTGTATGACATAGGGCTGACTGAACGGATCGCGCCCTGTGCTTCCTCAAATTCCTCATGGGTCACTATCGCTTCGTGGGCATTTTCTGTAATGATACGATCTTTCTCCTTAACACTCCTGACAGCGCGGCTTCCCAGAGAAATTGTCTTATTTTTCCTCATGACCAAAGCCCCTGTGTATTCATATCTCTTGAGCATGTTACTTACAATAGAAGGCTTCCACAGCATTTCACTGTCAGGCGCAATCCAAGCTGAACCAGCAAGCACCTTATTCGTCATCTTTGCATACAAACCCGGTGTGGGAATCCGTTCCCTGTTCAGTTGAGCTGCAATCTGAGTCGTGTTCTTCCCCTCCAACGCAAGATCAAACACTCTTCTCACATATTTAGAGGCAACCGGATCGATCACCCAGCGCTGTTTGCTTGTCCTGTCCCAGAGATATCCGAATGGCACCCTGGACGCAGTGGGACAGCCCTGTTTCCATTTTGTTTCAAAGGTCGATCGGATTTTTTTCGATACATCCCGGCTGTACAGGCTGTTAACCAGATTGCTCATAGCAAGGTCAAGCCCCATTGTCGCCCCTACATATTTGGCGCTGTCAAAATTATTATTGACAGCAATAAACCTGACTCCAAGTAAAGGGAAGATTTGTTCAATATAATCTCCGACGCCGATATAATCCCTGCCAAGCCGGGAAAGGTCTTTCACGAGGATACAGGCTATCTCGCCACTTTGGACATCTTTCATCATCTTCTGGAATCCGGGTCTTTCAAAATTTGTCCCGGTATAACCATCATCGACATACTCCCTGATGTCACATTCCAGGTCATCCCTGCCCTCGATATAATTCAGCAGCAGCTGACGCTGGTTCTCGATACTGTTGCTCTCATCCTTATTGTCCCTGCCCAGATCGCCGTCCGACATGGAAAGGCGCAGATATAATGCATTCACTTTAGCTAACATCACAATCAACCTCCGTACAATCCAGCCATTGCTGGTAAGCGTCATTACATTTGAAGCGAATCTCAATCGAATTATCAATGCCGATATAAATCGCATCTACCAGCTCCCTGACAAGCCCCTCATCAAACTCCCTGCAGTCAAGATACTGTTCCAGATGCTTCACCTGTTCATCGATAAGGCGTGCCTTTTTCTGCATACTCTGCAATGTCTGTGAAGTTTCCCTTAGCTGTTCTTCAAGCTTCTGCCGCTCGGAAATGTAGCGTTCCTTCATACACTGGTATTCCTCTTTTTCAAGAAGACCGCCAACATAATCTTCATATAGAGTTGTTTTACGCTCTTCGGTCTGCTCTATCCGATAGGAAAGCGACGTTATCTTCTTCTGTATTGAAGCAACCTTGCTCCCTTCGTCCTTTCCGTCCATCAGACATTTCATCATACGCCCTCTGTCACACATTGCCTTAATCATCAGGTTGATCTGATCCATCACCAGGATTCGCAAAAGCTTATCTGGAATGGAATGGTTTCTGCATAGGGCAGTCTCATCCTTTGATTTACAAAAATATGTTCCGTATGAGGTATCCGCCCCCACAGTATGCTTACATCGCATAAATGTCATGTGCCTCCCGCAGCAACCGCAGTAAATGATCCCGCGGAAAACGTTTGTTGTTTCAGCGCGTTCTTTTTCACTTTTTATCAAACGCTCTTTGAGGGTTCGTTTATTCCCTTCCAGAATTTTCTGAACCGCATCATAATCTGACCGGAGTACGACCGCCTCATGATGGTTCCGATGAATCACCCAATCGTCCCTTTCCACCGGCTGCGGCTTAAGTCCCTTATACGCAGCACGCTTTGTTTTCCCGGATGCAAGGTCGCCAGCAAAAATCGGATTTTCAAGGTATCGACCGATGGTGCTTGTCCGCCACGGCCCATTGTTCTCTTCCAGCGTCTCATCCAGCCGTTTTTCCTTCGGTCTTGGCGCTTTCAACAGATCGAGCCGTTTTGTGATCTCATATTTAGAGACACCCATCAAAAACCACTGATACATCACCCGTATATAACACGCCTTACTCTCGTCAATGGCATAATTATTTTTTTCTTCGTCAATGACATAGCCATATGGAGGGAAGCCATTCAGCAAATCCCCTCGTTCGCGCTTCATTTCATAAACCGAAACGAGCTTTTTGGATATGTCCCGTGCGTACATGCCGTTTACCATGTTTTTAATCGGTACAGCCAGGCTTTCCACATCCTCCTGGCGTGAATTATCAAAATCGTCGGTGACTGCAATAAACCGGACTTTCAGGCGTGGAAATATTGTTTCGAGATAATACCCCATCTCCAGATAATCACGACCAAAACGCGAAAGGTCTTTTACTACAATGCACTGTATCTTTCCGCTGCGCACATCACCCATCAGGCGTTCAAACTCCGGACGATCAAAGTTCATGCCCGAATAACCGTTATCCACATATGTATCTATGAGCTGCAAATCCTTGTGCTCCTGTATAAAGTTATGAATCAGCATGACTTGTGTCTTTATGGAATCGTCGGTTTCATTCCCGCTGTTTTCCGAGGACAGCCTTGCATATGCCGCTGTCGGCAGCTTCACTCCCTGTGCCGCCGTATCCATCACCTGTTGAACCTCCGGCAATAAACCAGCCGGCTTTTTTCTGCTTTTCCTTGCCATCCTATTCTTCTGCTCCTTCCTTAAGCCATTCTTCCGGAAGTCTGTCCATCCATTCGGATTCTTTCAAGATGACCTCGATATTTTTCTCTTTATCCACCAGGACGATACCGATCCACTTTACGATATGCTCATGCTCAAGGTTTTCCGGTATTTCAATTTCTCTGTATAAAGCCACCCACGGATTCGCTGTGCTGAATGTCCTGCGCACGATCTCCACTTCGTTCATTACGGCTTTAAACTGTGCTTCGCATTCCAAAAACTGTTTCTGATACCCTTGCTCTACCTCTGTAATTGCTGCGGTATCATCCTCCTGAGTGTTATGGGTACGGTAAAAATCCATCCTCTCCAAATAGAGATCATTCATCCTGTTGAACAGAAATTGCGCTTTTTCCCGTAACGGCTTCAATTCTGCCTCAACCATTTCTTCGCGTTCCTCTTCCTGCAGCAGCCGGTTGATATAACGAGCCTGTTTGACAGCGGTTGAAATTGCATTCCTGACGACTAAATGTACTGTCTCGCATGATATATAATTTTTTCTTCGCTCCGGTTTGCTTTTACTGAAAACATAAACCATCTCTCCGGTGCCTAGCGGAGACAAAATCCTCGTCAATGCAATTCCGGTTTCCTTAGAATAAATCCGTTTGTGAAGCAAACCTGTCTGTGTCGTTTTTCCCTGCTGCTCCTGCGGCACCCTTTTCAAAGCCCCAATACGCTCCTGCACCGCCGTAAAGGTTTCCTCAGAAACGATCTGCGGAACCGGATAATCTACCATAACCCCTTTCACCTTACGGGTGGCCTGTCCCATATAAATAGGACTCTCCAGTATTTTTCGTATCGAACTTCCTATCCACTTGGCGGGAACAATCACATTTGGCACTTTACCTGCCACGATTGCCTTTTGTTCCTGCGGTGGGGTAACGCCCCGTTCATTTAACTCTTTTGCAATGGCGGAATAGTTCTTCCCGTCCAGGAACATCTGGTATATCTGACGTACTATGGATGCTCCCTCTTCCTCGATTTCAAGGCTGCTGTGATCTTTAGATAAAACAAATCCATACCGTATCAGCGTTGGACTAATCTTTCCGCTGTCAGAAACTTTCTTATGCCTAAGTGCACAGTCATCTGCATACCACTCGGAGCGTTTCTCAGTGAAATACTCCGTCACCTTCTGTTTTTCTTTTCCCACGCTGCAGAAGTCATCTTCCACAACAGCAAAGTGGATTCCGGCAGGATAAAACGTCTCATAGAGTATTTCAATCGCTGTCCACAAATCCCTCCCGCATCGGAAAACAGACTCGACAACAACTCCATCAAATTCTCTTTTCATGCCCTCCTGAACCATCTGGTTGAAAGACTCTGTCTCATCAGCAGAATATTTGCGGTCACTGTATTTCCTACTGACTTTGAAGCCATGCTCTTTCATATATGTTTCTATGTGGGCATTCTGCCTGCTGATAATATCCGGAGGATTTTCTTCACCCTTCCTGCTGGACACTGCCCTTGTATAACTGACCCATCTCATGCTTCCGACTCCTCGCCAGCGAAACCAATCCGCTTATACTCTTCGCTACGCTGCAACAATTCCCTGATCTCGTCCTCATAACGGAAATGGATTTCAATATTGTCCTTTCCGTTCACCGTGATATGATCCACGATGGATGTCAGCACCTTCCGCTCCAGATGATCAATACTGCGATATTCACGGAACCCTTCCAGCCACGGCTGCAGTTCATTTTTCTGTGAGAGAAGCCTCTCTTTTTTTTCCTTCATCTGTACGACTTTTTCCTGGGACGCCTTCATTTGTTTTGTGAAACGACTGTTCAAATCCTTAAACTCTTCCCGGCTGATGACGCCCTCCTGCATATCCTCATAAAGATGCGTCTTCAAATCCTGATAGCGGTTTACCTCTTCTTCCAGCTTCAAAAGCTGCGTGTCCACCGCTTTTACACTGTAATCCTCCTGCGCGTTCTGGCCGACAGCAGCTATAATCTTTTCCGCGTCCATCAACAGCGCCACCTGGTTCTGAACTGCCGCAAGGACTGCCTGCGTCAATCTGCTTTCGCTGATCAGATGGGAGGAACAGCCGTCTCCATTTTTATAAGTAGAGCAATGGTAATAATGATATTTTTTCCCGCCCTTGCAGCTGCACCGTTTGACCATGTTCTGTCCGCAGCCGCCGCACTGAAGGAAACCGGAGAACAGATAAACAGTGTCCTCATCCGGCGAAGTCCGTGTGTCCAGTTCTAACAGCTTCTGCACCTGATCGAAAACTGGCCGGGGAATGATCGCATCATGAGTTCCGGGTACTTTGATCCAGTCACGCTCATCTACCGCATGGCTCTCTTTCAGCTTATAGGTGATCTTTTTTCGCTTTCCCTGCGCCATAACTCCGGTGTAAAGCTCATTCCGCATAATACGGTTTACAGAAACCACTGACCACTTTGGATTTTTTCCGGCTCTGAACCCGCTGTTAAAATTCAGCCCGCACATTCGCTTGTACTCCAGCGGTGGCAGCGCACCCATCTCATCCAGTTGCGCCGCAATATGCTGTGAACTCATGCCGTCCAATTTCCACTTAAAGATCAGCCGGACGATATTCGCCGCATACTCGTCAACAACCAGATGGTTTTTATCCTGCGGGTCTTTCAAATATCCATACCCGGCAAAACTTCCGATAAATTGCCCGTTCTTGCGCTTCACATCCAACTGGCTCCGTATCTTAATGGAGATATCCCGGCAGTAAGCGTCATTGATTAAGTTTTTAAAAGGAATGATAATTTGGTCGCTGTCGCCGTTCTGCTCCGCACTGTCATAGTGGTCGTTAATGGCGATGAAGCGGATACCCATAGATGGGAATATTCTTTCAAGATACCGTCCTGTCTCGATGTAGTTACGACCGAGCCTTGAAAGGTCTTTAACTATGATGCAGTTAATTTTCCCTTTCCCGGCGTCGTCCATCATTCTTTTGAAACCGGGACGGTCGAAATCTGTCCCGCTGAATCCATCATCAACATATTCCTGCACATACTTCAGTTCCGGATGTTTCTGATGGTAATCAGCGATCAGTTCTTTTTGATTGTGGATGCTGTCGCTCTCCAGTTTGTCTCCGTCCTCTCTGGAAAGTCGCACGTAGTCTCCACATAAGATTTGTTTTGTTGTCTGAAAATACATATAGCCAACAACTCCCTTCTTTATTTGTCATGCGACAATAAACCAGGAAATTCTTGGCTTTCGGTTGCTCTGTTTCGTTTTGACCCAGAGATATTATCCCACAGTTCCGGTCTCATGTCAACGCTTTAAAGTGCTAAAGTGCAAATTTTTTCTCTCCCATCACTTTTAGAACAGGCTTTCCTTCAGGCAGTCCTGCAATGGCTTCTTTCCTGCAAAGCTGATTTTCACAACCATACCGTTACTGAGATAGCAATACGGATTTTTTATCTGCCGGATATAATCCATTATCCGCTCCCTGGTATCCAAGTCTGTCCTGATCGTCACATCAGCGACATCAACCAGACTCTCCCTGTCTACTGTCACAGGGTCTACCGCCGCTTTTTCTTTCAGCTTTGCCAGTGTCATCACGCACTCCTGCTCCTGTTTCTCTGTCCCTTTTTCCATATGTCTCGTCTCCTTATCCAGAAATCGAAAGTGAAAAGACATTCGCAGATCTCCGCAAAATATTTTTCCTTTCACTAACCTGTGGTTAGAAGGGCCTCCGGACAAGCTGTAATTTTTATTTTTTCAAATTGCTTTTTGGGGCGGTTTCTCAAGGGGATAAAACTCGCTTCTCATTTCTGAGAAGGGAGCGATTGAGTTTTATCTCTAGCAAGCAATTTCATTACCTTACTTTCTCGCTTTTATTTCATCAGGTGAGAGCTTAAAAGCAAATATTCATCCAGAAAAATTTCAGCGGGCTTGTCCTATGGGGTTTGAAACCACAGTTTAGTGAGGGGAGTAATCATAAAAGCAAGATACGCCCTGTAATACAGAAACCACTACCGTGGTTCCCGATTACGGCATACTTGATGGGAATTCCGGTTTCCCATGCCCTCGGCTGACGCACAATCAAAGAATTGTGCTATTTGGCTCCCATTAGAATGGTCGCAGCGGTGCTGTGTTTCACAGCCCCGGTCACGGTTCCCGTGATTGCTGCCTGCGGCAAATTGAAAAAAGCGCTAAAGGAGAAAACAGATATGGCAAGACCTAAAAAAGAAAATGAACTGACCCACCAGCACATCATCACCGTCCGTCTTACGGACGTGGAACTGGAGCTGGTCAATAAAAACGCGGAAGCCGCCGGGCTGTCCCGTTCGGAGTACATCCGCAAATCTCTTCTCGGCGGGAAGATCACCGTCACACACAAGATCGCTGCGGAGTTCCCGGAGCTTCGGGAAGAGATGAAGCGGATCAGCTGGCTGCTCAGTAATATCTCGAACAACATCAACCAGATCGCCAAACATTTTAATACGGGCGGCCTGCGTTCCCAGGCGATCACTGCAGAATTGGAAAAAGCTCTGGACGCGGTTCTTCAAATCCAGGTGGATGTGACAAGAATGGTAGGTGAGGTGCATGGCAATCTTAAAACACACTACAAGTAAAAACGCCAACTACAATGACGCGCTGTTTTACCTTCTGTTTGAGCACGACGGCTATACCATGAAGCCTATCCTCGATGAGAAAGGAAAAATGGTGCGCAGACAAACCTACCTGCTCGACGGGATGAACTGCAATCCGTTCACTTATGCGGAAGAATGCAGGGAATTGAATGAACAATATCATAAGAATCAGGCCTCCGGTGAGATCAAAGCACATCATTACATCATCAGCTTTGACCCGCACGATCAGGATGAGTGTGGGCTGACAGCAGAACGCGCCCAGGCAATCGGGATGGAGTACGCACAGAAAAACTTTCCCGGCCACCAGGCGATTATCTGCACCCACACGGACGGCCACAACGGCAGCGGCAACATCCATGTCCATATCGTGATCAACAGTCTGCGCAAGCTGGATGTGGAACCGCAGGAATTTATGGAGCGGCCCTGCGACAGCCGCGCCGGATACAAACATCACCAGACACGGAGCCTGCTGACCTATCTGCAGAAGTCGCTTATGGAAATCTGTAACAGAGAAGGTCTCCATCAGGTTGACCTGATGACCCCTTCGGAAAATAAAATCACGGAGCGCGAGTATTGGGCGCAGAAGCGTGGACAGGAGGCTCTTGATAAAACGAACGAGGAAGTCGTTGCCTTCGGCCTCACTCCTGCAAAGACTCGTTTCCAGACGCAGAAGCAGTTTATCCGTGACGCGATTGCTGATGTCTCCCGCGCAGCAACCTCATTTGAAGAATTTCAGAAAGCACTGTGGGAAAAATATTCCATCCGAGTTACGGACAAAAATGTCCGTTACTCCTATCTCCATCCGGAGCGGAATAAAAATATGACGGAGCGCGTCCTGGGGACAGACTACGGAAAAGAACATCTGAGAAAGATGTTTGAAGAGAATCTTCTCGCGATGCAAAGCCGCGCCGCTGGCGAATCTCCCGAACATAGAGAAATCCAGCAGGGGACTGCACAGAATGCCAGAACGGATTCTAATGCTGAACCAATTTCCTCTGCCATCTTCGGTGAACCTTTGCCCGACTATGCAGCTATCTTCTTTGTGAAGTCTGATCTCCGTCTGGTTGTTGATCTGCAGAACAATGTCAAAGCCCAGCAGAGCCGTGCCTATATGCAGAAGGTCAAACTCTCCAACCTGAAACAGATGGCAAAGACCGTTGCCTACGTTCAGGAACATGGTTATGGTTCCAGAGATGATCTCCGCTCCTCCTACGAAGAGATCGTCGTTAAACGCAATGAAGCGCGTAAAACTCTCCGGACCACAGAAGACGGGCTGAAAGCAGTCAACGAAAAAATACATTACACCGGGCAGTACCTCTCCAACAAAAAAACTTATGGTGAGATGCTGAAAGCAAAGAACAAAAAGAAGTTCCGTCAGGAGCATTCTTCTGAGATTGCCCTTTACGAATCTGCTGTGAAGTTTTTGAAAGAGCATTCCCCTGACGGTAAGATTCCTTCTATGAAATCCCTGCAGCAGGAAAAAGAGAGCCTGACCATCCGCAGGAATGCGCAGCAGGAGACCTACCAGTACTTCAAGGATTATGCGAAGGAACTGAAAACCGTCTGTGCCAACGTGGATGCGATTCTGGATTCACCGCAGGCGAAAGGAACCGAGCGTACCCGGCCACAAGAGATTTCATGACATAAAGAAGGCCCAGACAATCACTATCATCGCTGCATATTTACAGTGGATAATAACTGTCTGGGCTTTTCATTTTTTTCAGAGATCAGGCACTCTTTTTTAGCATATATTCTGCGGCTTCCTTTTCGGTAAGATCATACTTAGCCATGATTTTCTTCTTAATTTCTGCCTCAGAAATTTCAACTTCACGCCATGCATCTATTGTTCCTAAAATCATTCCATTTCTTTCCGCATCCTTCTGCGCATCACTCCATGCTTTGCACACATCAATCACCTCCTAGCCACGCAATATCAAGCGAAATATTCGCACACTCACGCAGCACTCTTGCTGCGCTTCTGTCCATCATCCTGTAAAGAGCTGATTTTAAATTTTTACATATTTCTGCTTTGGACTTTTCGGCTTATCCGGAATTGTACGTTTAATTAATCCTTCTTCAAGCATTGGCAATAAAACTTTTTCCCGGAAATAGCTATCAGCTTTCATATTACAGAATTGCTTCATTTCATTCTTTGTCCTGGGCAACGCACAAAAAGTCAGAAGATCTTGCAACATCTCCGCCGATAATTTTATGTTATCATACTCTGGCAAAGATTCATTCTCAGCTTCACCACCAACTTCACCACCAGCTTCACCACTAACTTCACCACCAACTCTACCACTACCTCCACCGCCAAAGGGTCCCACCTTTATCATGGTAGCGGACTCACTCAATGGGACAATCGTTTGAAAAACATCTCCCTCTACAAACTGAGGTTCTGCGCCGGAGTAGAGCCGTGTATATTTGTATGTGTTCCTCATGCCTGAACCCAACTCATCCGCTAAACCAATCTCTCTGAACATACTGGAGATAGGCGGATTCTTCGGAAATGGTCTGAACGTAGCCAGGTTCAAACTTCCATGACCATGCGAACGATTTGCATTTTCTGTGAAAATACGATCTTTCTCGATGACCATCTTCGCCACATAACCATTGGAAAAATCTCTATGCGCAAGCAGATTCGATACAATCTCTCTGAGGATTTTGTCTCTGGAGCTAACACTGATGATTCCATCCATGGTAAATGAGTCATTTAGATGTCTCTCGCCAAATGCAATCAACCGATCATAGCTATCAAGCAGATTTGTTACGATTACATCTCTGTCATCATACCGATCTACATTATAGACCCGCACGATGGCATCTGTCTTATGATGAGCAAGTACTGATGCAATCAAGTTATCAGAACCGAATAACAGGATAGCTGCCAACGTAATTCCCTCTTTTCCCGTTTGGGGATCAGATAGAATCAGTTTAGCACTGCGGAGCATCTCTTCATCTGTCATGCTCCTCCACGGATGGTTTTGCGTTCGGGCTTTCGTCATATTACGCGCGCGATCCATCAGATCATGACGCAAATCATCAACAGTAAAAATTGGGAATACTTTGTTGACATAGTAAGTATCCTGTTTTCTGGCATAAAGCTGATACACCAGGTACTCATTATTGGTTATATCAATATCAGATTCATTGTTGCGATCATATATGCGCCCGGCACATCGACAAACGCTCGGATTAACAGGTACATAAACATAGAGAACACGCTTACCATCGACATCGTACTCTATTGGCTGCAGATACATTGGGGGATAGATTTTCTGTCCGTTGTTGATTGTGGTAACGAAATTTTTCTTCATACCCTCAATCTTATCCTCTTGTATCCCAAGGACGGTTCCATCGTCCTTCACGCCTAAAAAGATATGACCTCCTTCACGGTTAGAGAAGGAACATACCGTCTCATACACATCTTTTGTAATATCCGTCGTGGATTTTTTGAACTCCACAGTCAGGGATTCTCCCTCTTCTATCAGAGCCATCAGCTCTGCCGGTATAGTTGGAATCATTGCCGTTCCTCCTGATCCAGAATGGTTTCATTATATTATCACAGCGTTCCGCGCTGTGCAAGGCAAAAGAAATGAAGATTATATCACTTCCATGTAAACATTCCATTCATGGTGTATACCACGGTGGCACCACTCGCTCTCATAGATATTATCCCCAAATTCGCACCGAAAGTCAACTCTATTTCTATACTCAAAAAAACAATCGTCCAATTCAATCAACGTTTTGTCTGTCGAACTGTTGTTTGTTTGCAAACACAACGGACACCTAACATAAGACACTTTATTATTACAGAAAAGAAGTATTCAGCGATTAGATTGGTCTAAGCTGACTTCTGAAATAGCTCATGCGCCGCTTAAACTGTCAAAAAAAAGAGAAGTCCCCCGGCGTCATGCCATGAGACTTCTCCTTTTTCATTTACGGTTGCGCTGTGCTTCCTGTTCCATCATCGCCTGCGGCGTTGTTTTGCCGCTCCGCAAGGCAATTGCCGCCTGTTTGTCATGCAGCTTTTTTAAAACAGATTCGCGTTTGCTATTTTTCTGCTTCGGCTGCTTTATGTTGTTTCTGCTCCCATCCACAAAGGAGTAGTTTTGTTCCTGCGAACTTTCCACACTCCGGAGGTACTCACCGTTTTCATAGAACTTCTGCCAGTTCTCCATCGGAGGACGCGCCGGTAGCGGCTGTTGTGCCACGAGCACCGGATGAAGAAACTCTCTGATCTGCTGAATTGCAGCTTCGTCAAATCGGCTGGCATCACTCACAACCACCTTTCCAGATTCATTTACGATGGTGCAGGCAGCTGTATTTTTCATCTGCTCATTCTGCATCAGGAAAAACTGCCGTCCGTCCACGATGGTGTCATCACAGGCAAGCCAGGTTCCTGGCTTCCCGTCAATCTTAAATCCTGTTGTCTCCATTGAGACCAGGGTACCGGAAGCGTTCAAACGAAGAAAACCGGCAAGCGCAACCATCCTGTCCTTATCCACATAATAGGCAGATATAACTCCCGCCTGATTCATCACAATCACATCACTGACGCTGAGGCTATGGCCTTTGGATGACTTCGGCATCTTCTTCTCAAGCCGCTCCCGGATTGTCTGAGCCGAATCTCCCGGTGCCATCTGTGACAAATACACCTGTTCATAGTTACTGACATCGACCCGCAGATGTTTCTCCTGCAGCTCCGCGTAAGGACGGAAACGCAGAGGCCGGAACTCTGCGCCCATCTTTACCTGATAAATGGCAAACTGGTTGAGATTCATTCGTCCTCCGGCTCCTGCTTATATGCTTCCAGATCAAGCTTGGCAAATTCTTTGTCCGGCATACGCTTCAGCTTTTCCACCGTACCGATCACGACCTCTTCCAATTCTGTATCGCCTTTAATATAAGGTAGGATTTCTTCTATCCCTTTGATTGTCTCCTGCCGGGTTTTCTCCTCAAACATCGCAATCACGATAAGCTCATCTTCCTCAAATGTTATTCTCGTCATAGTTCCTGATCTCCCTTCTTGTGGCTTTGTGTATTCTGTTTCGGTTTTTCTGTTTCCTGCGTTTTAAGCTTTGCCTGACGCTCACGCAGGGCCTGAAGTACAGATTCCTTACGATCACCAGGTGCGGCGGCAACTGTGGCTTTCTCACTTCTGTCCCTCTGTTCCGATTTGTTATCTTCCTGCGTCTGCTTTTGCAGTTCAGGCGACATCCCTGCAGAGTCCCTTGCGTCTTGTTCCAGCTTTATTGATTCTTTTGGTATCTCAACAGGCTCCCGCTCCTCCAGCTCCTTTGCCTGTTCTGCGCCGCGTGAGCGCTGGTAAACTTCTTCAAGCTCAGACAATGCCTGCTGTACCAATGGGCTTTCTTTGAAATGAGGAATCTCTTCCACCAGATCACGGTCTACAATTCCTGCAGACATCAGTTCATAGGACATCCCATCGTACATACTTCCATCTGTCAGGGTAAATCCGATTCCCTTAATGCCGTTCATTCGTTCCGCCGGTATCTGCTCATAGAGTGCCATTGCCTCCTGCAGGCTGCCGACATCCTCGTGATATTCTCCTAAAACAGGAAACTCCATGCATTCCGCTACATAAAAACTGATCGTCGTGCTCTGCTCTTCCATCTCTGGCTTTTGTGGCGCTGCATCTGCTATCACCTGGACTTCCTTTGCGTCCAGATACTGTTCTGCAGTTGCAAGATACTCTTCCAGCGTTCCTGTTTTCTCTGTTGAGATTGGATTGATATCTACCGGAATACCCGCAACCGAAAGACCTGATTCATGAAGTGCATTGAAGAAATCATCCTCACGGATATTCCCGGAATAGGAAATCACAACATCCAGATCAGAACCATCTGTATATAACCCTTCCCTGCTCCGGCTTCCGTACACCCTTGCCCCGTGCAGCTGCACCTCATCATGCAGCCCCATTGCATCAATCTCCGCCTGTGCATAGCTTAAAACCGTTTCTTCCACGTCAGCCATACTCCTTCCATGCAGGGAAACCGCTGGCTCTGTCCGGTCAGAGATGGACGATATTGCATCAATCTGTTGTTCCTCCGGTACAGTTTTCCCGCTCTCACTCTTTTCCCGGCTTACCTCCTGCTCTGCCGTTTGAACCTTTTCAGATAATTCCTCATAGTCCACAACCCTACGGTGCGCTGGCCAGGAAGAAATTCCTGCATCTGAAAGTATCTCTTCCAACGCCTCCTTCACGGAAATATCCGGATTATCATACACACCGCCATCAATCTCATGAAATGAGCTGTCATAGAAGGTATAATCATATCCCTCTGATACCGACTGAATGGTGAGATATTGTTCTTCCTTTTCAAAATGATAAGCAATCCCTACATCATGAACCGCAAGGGAATCCTGCACTTTTTCCTGTGCTTCCATCGTTTCAGGAGTAACCCATTTTCCGCTGAGCGAAGCCGCTTCTATGTCATACAGGGTGTCTATGCCATTTTTGCACTTAACCAGTGCCATCCGCGACGGCTGTTCTTCCGTACTCTCCATACCCAATTCTTTTTCAAAATGATTTGGGATGTCATGATAAGCATCGATTGCAGACTCCACATCAGGGAATTCATGATAAACGCTTTCATCTTCGTATCCAAACGGGTCACTATCCACATAATAAAACGCAACCTTTACCTTTTCCTCCTGCGGCACAGCTGGCGTCGCAGTTCCTTCGCCCTGTTCAGGATTCTGGCCGTCCCTCTGGCTGTCCGAAAAGCTTTTTTCCTTTTCATCCATCATCTGATACAAGCGCTCTCTTTGCTCGTCTGTAAGATTTAAGTATTCCGTTTCCATCATCCCATAACTGACTTCCCTCAGATCAGCCGCTGTTTCTACCTGTTCAATCTCTTTTTTCCAACCGAAAAATGTCACCTCACGGCTCACGATAGTCTCAAGCTTATCCAGTTCCGTCAGACTCATCCGGTCCCAGATATCATACTTTTCTGTATGGAGCGAATAGCCCTCCCCATCGTCATGTTGGGATACTTCATATGTCAGCAAATCCCGCTCCCCGCGTACATCGCAGAAAAATTCATACTCTGCTGTCCTCAAGTGAGGATAGTAATGCCTGCCAATCTCTTGAAAATTGGTAATCTCCTCCGCTGTCAGTTCTTTTTCTGTTTCCCGGCTCTGCTCCAACACCTCCTCACGGAACATACTGGTAAAGCCGTCCAACACAGTTGAATGCCGGTCCACCACCCATTCAGCAGTCGCATCATTTCCAAAAGAATCCGTACTATCCGCCATCACAGGTACCGTCTGTGCCCACTGTTTATTCTTAAAGGAAAAACGCCTATCCCAGGGCTTATGCTGGATTGTGTTTGCAAGGATATAGGCTGTACGCTCCGTGCCAAACTGCTCCATGACTGGCTTTACCACTCCACTCTTTAAGTGCATCCCATCGAAATTATCAAAGATCGATTGCTCTATCGCTCTTTTACAATCCATATTTGCATTCCGGGACTGTCGGTACTGCTCCAGTTCTCCATGTTCACGGGCATAGGAAGCGCTCTGTATATATAGTGGCACCTTATCCCCCTGTACTGTTTTTTCAGATTCAACCGATGCCGACCGGACTTCGCTAATCGTTTCTTCTGTGATATTTTCTTCTGTCTCAGCAGCCGCTTCTTTTACAGTCTCCTCGACAGGTGCTTCCGGTCTTTCGTAAGTCACACCCCTTCCTGCGAAATATTCAGCTGCCGCTTCATGGAAACCTTCATCAAATCCATTCCACAAATCCTCTGCCACAACCTCGCCCTTCGCATTCACAGCAACCTTCGCTACGTCGCTGCCAAACTCATTATGCTCCATCAGAAAGATTGGCTCTCCCATCAGTTCTATCTGTTCAGAAGTATGCCAGGTTCCCTCATGTCCATCCAGTTCTATGGAATCCGTAAACTCTGTCACTTCTCTCCACTGCTGTTCCCATAACGTTCTTCTCTCCTGAATAAAATCCGGCAGTTCCGTGAAGCCTATGCTGTCCACATAATGCGCTTTTGCCTCACCATCACGAGCCATCACAACCACATCACTGACGGAAAGCGAATGCCCTGTGAAATCATCCGGACGCTCCATGTTAAATTTCATAAAAAGAGTATCCAGTGTCTCTGTCGGCTGCAAGGTGCCGCCGTAGACCAGCTTATAATCACTTCCTTTTACCGTCATGCCGTGGTTTTGTACAAAATCCATATTCATATAAATATAGTCTCTGCCGCTTCCCTCACTGTCAATCTGGTAAATGACATATTGAGCCTGATTCCCTGAGAATAGAAGTTCCTCATTTGCCCGGATGACGGCATTCTGCATTCTCTGCCCCATATCAAAAGAGGAAAGACCCACTGTGATTTGCCGGTAATCCTGCACAGAAATCATACCCTCTGCCCCAAAATTCAGTTCTTCCCCTAACCGCAAAAAGTTCCGCTCCGGAACGGGAATCGGATATGCAGTCAGCACAGTGGCTGCATGATTCACAACAACATGATTTTCTATCGTAACCGGAACCGCTGGATCATCATCTGATCCCCGCAACTCATACCGATATAAGCCACTCGGAATATCTCCATCCGCAACGCGCCCAATATCAAACAAGGCCGGTGTCCCGAAAAGCTCTACAGATGTATATAGTGTCTGTTCCTTTTGAAGGTTCTGGACAGCTTCGGTGATTCCGTCGATCATCTCGGATGCAGTGTGCCTGATTGTATCCATGGAGGAACGAAGCTCCTTCATTTCCTTGCTGCTGCTCCAACTGGCAATATAAGGGAAGGAATAATCTGCTGTGTCGATGCCAAAGTGCTGGCATACCGTAAACGCAACGCTTTCCGCTTCACACTCTCTTGTCATCTGGTCTTTCTGAAGTCCCTGCTCCTGCATCACATCACGGTCATGGAGAATCGCATGAGCTGTCTCATGGATCGCTGTCTTTAGTGTCTGGCTCTCGCTCATATCCCGCTGAATTACGATCTCTTTGGAACCATGATTATAATATCCTTTCGCTCCTCCTGAAATATCATCAAAGCGGATCGGCACAGGAGAAACCTGTTCAATCGCCCTCATGAAGTTCTCATAATTCTCCACATCCGCTGTCAGTTCTTCCACGCCCAAGTCCGGGAGTGGTTCTCCGTCCGTCTGGCTGACATCAAACACCGTCGTCACACGGAAACGCGGAATGACATGGACAACCTCTTCTGTCTCCGGCTGTCCGTCTGGCTTGAGCACCAGTTCCTCGGTTTTCTCATCGACCTTTTCCTGTATTTCTTTCTCACGGATGGGCGCAGGGGAAATGATCTGGATGCCCTTTTCCCCGCGCTTTACGTGCCGGTTAAATTTCTTCTGCCATGCCTGATACCCTGCCACAAGTGTGGCGTCTGGTTTCTGCATGGCAATCAGAACCGTATTATTAAAGCTGTAACTATGAAACTGCGACATCGTTCTTAAATACTCCTCATATCTCTCCGATGTAAACAGCTCCTGTACGCCCTGTTCCAGACGTTCTGTAATCTCCTTCATTTTTTCATCACGATTCGATGCCATAAGGCTTTACCTCCGTTTCTTTCACCCACCGCGTCTTATACTCGTGTGGATACTGGTTACTGTCTTTTGGTTTTCTGTCGCCATTCCATTCAAGCCCTCCTGCGCGCCCCTCGCAGCGATAACCGGCAGCTTTCAGCGATGTTCCCGGCTCACTCTCCAGAGTGTAAGTAATGACTCTCTGATACCCCATCGCCTTTGCCGCACGGTACGCTGCACCGTAAAGGATACTGCAGGCGTTCTTTGTGCCGTCTGTACAAACACGGTTGACCTCCAGCGTATGCCCGTCGTCCATACGGCGACTGACCGGCCTGCCGCAGATCGCGACGCCGACCAGCTTTTCCCCATCAGAAACGCCGATGGAAAACTTATGCCCGACAGACGGCTTATGGTGCCTGTGATATTGCTGCACAAAAGCATTTGCTTCGCGCAGCGAGATTGGTATTAACTCAAGCAAAAATAATCACCTCCTGATAAAAAATCCCGTCAGGCAACTTACTTCTTTCCAACCTGACGGGATTAAACTGATTCAGTTATTTCATTTCTTCAAAACATCTCACTGACCTGAAAAAGGCACCCGTCGAAAACAGGTGCCTTTCATAGTTCGTTATTCTTTTTTCTCGTTCAAAATTCTGATCATCTCCGCAGGTGTAACAATATATTTCCTGGGAGGATAATGTTTCTGATTACCTGTTACAAGCCATGCATCATCATCCCTCTTCTCCATCGCAACCTCGTAAAAAATCAGATCATCCATATCTGGAAGAATTTCACCCGTAGGTGTCGGATGAACCTCAACGCCAAACTGCCTGACTGCAGCAAGCACAGTCTGAATTGATTCATCCCTTAAGTGAAATTTAGGCCGGCGCAAGACTTCCTCGTACTCTGCTAAAATATCCTCATGAAAAAGCGGTGTAATACGTCCGCCAAATATCTCATGCAGTACTTCTACCGTAGGAGCCTTTGGATTTTTTGTTATCAACGCAGAGACTATAACATTCGTATCAATTACCGCATAACATCCCATCAATGATCCCCTTTCCGTTCAGCCCTCACTTCTTTAATCTCCGCATTGATCTCTTCTAATGTCATTTCCGGTACATCTGCCGCCTGACGACGAAGTTCATCAAAAGCATTCACCGCTTCGCTTCTGGTTATCACATTCTCCGGCAACGTTGTGTCAAAAGGGAGCCCCCTGACCATTTTACTGCGGGTAAAAAACATCCTGACCGCGGTAGGCAAATCCATGCCCAAAGACTCATAAATTTCTGTCACCTCCTGTTTCAGTTGTTTATCTACCCGAACCTGTACTAATGCCTGTTCTGCCATAATCTGCTCCTCCATTCATCGCTAATATGCATTCTATATGTGTTTGTCTTATTCTCGTATGCTTATTATATGCGATTTCTTTGCAGATTTCAATAGGTTACAGAAAAATTAACAATTACGCCGCTCGGATTACTGCCATCAAATTTCCTGTCCATGCGACCTCTTTTGTGCTGGCTGCGGTTTTGTCCGCTCCGCCTGATGAGTCTGCTTCTCATGCAGACGCACAAGTACGGAAGTTTTTTCTCCCGGTCGATCTTCCATCACCTGCGCCGCAGAAACGGCACTTTTAGCTCTTTCAACAAATGTCGGAACCGCCTGGGGCTTATCCGCAACGGCCTCTTCTGGTTGCCCGGATTGGTCTTCCTCATCCAGTCCAATCACATCATTGCTGACTTTGCTGTCCATGTTGAGCATGGTGTTCAGCTCTGCCAGCCGTGCCGACTTTTCTTCCAGTTCAGCCGCCTGTGGGAAAGGCTTTACCACTTCCTCTTTCGCCGTTGCCAACTGGCTCTGTAAGGTCTCCAATTTCGTCTCCGCCTCCGGCAGCCTCCTTTCAATACCGGCAAGGGCGTTATTGATACGTTGAATGTTGCCGAACGCGTCTTTGCCCACTTCAATCGTATAGCTGCACTGACGTTTGATAGTCAACATATACTTCTGGTTAAAGGAATCAAAGTTTGCCGTCATCGCAAAGCCCTGATATTCCCCGATCTGTCCAGTCGTATTGACTGCTTTCAACCCGGCGCAGGCCGCTGTAATCGCAAGTCCCGCTTCCTTTCGGTCAGTATAGGTCTTCCCGCCGACTACCATTTGAAAGTGGTCTTTATCCTGTTCCAAAATCGGTTTTGCCGCAGCCAAATCGGATTTCAATCCCGCAATACGCTCTTTTGTAGCCGCAATCTCCATTGGATACCGCTTGGCAATGTCCGATTCTAACCGATAGATCTGGCTTGTATGGTTTGCTTTCAAAAGCTTCAACTTACTCACCTGGATATCCAAATCCATCTTCTCTTTGATATGCGGATTTCCGGTTGCCAACGCCTTAATCTCTGCATAGGAAAGCGCCGTATCATCCACATCTTCTGCAGAGCGAACCGGCGATTTTGATGTCATAATCTGACTGATAAACTTCTGTTTGTTCTCCAACAGCTGCCACATGTACGCATCGAATGTTCCTTCGGTGACATACCGGAAGATTTTTACCTTGCTGTTCTGGTTGCCCTGACGGAGAATTCTTCCTTCCTGCTGTTCCAGGTCGGAAGGCTTCCACGGGCAGTCCAAATGATGAAGAGCTATGAGCCTGTCCTGAATATTCGTGCCCGCGCCGAGCTTCGCGGTAGAACCGAGCAGGATGCGTACCTGTCCAGAACGCACCTTTGCAAAAAGCTCTGCTTTCTTCGTCTCCGTCGCCGCTTCATGGATAAAGGCTATTTCTTCTTTTGGAATGCCCTTCTCCACCAGCTTTTCACGAACATCATCATAAACATTGAAGCTTCCATCCGCTTTTGGTGTAGACAGGTCGCAGAAAATGAGCTGTGTCGAACGGTCTGCCGCCGTGTCCTTCCAGATCGTAAAAGCATTCTCCACACAGCAGTTTACCTTGCTGTTTGGGTCGTCCGGAAGCATATCGTTGATGAGCCGCTGATCCAAGGCACACTTTCTGCCGTCGTTGGTAATTTTGAGCATGTTGTCAACCCTGGAATCCACACTGCCGCCGCGAACCTTTTCCGCACGGTCTGCAAAACTGCTGACCATCTCCTTTTGAATTTCACTCGGCTTTAATGCCACATTGACATACTCCGCTTCCGGCACCGAAAGGTTCAACATATCCGCCGTCTGTACATCCGCGCTTTCCTTAAACAGGGAGATTAATTCCGGAAGATTATAAAAACGGGCGAACCGCGTTTTTGCACGGTAGCCCGTTCCTTCTGGCGCAAGCTCTATGGCTGTCACCGTTTCCCCAAAGGATGCTGCCCAGGAATCGAAATGTCCCAGCCCCATCTTTTGAAGCGTATCGTATTGTAAATACCGCATGATCGTGTACAACTCGACCATACTATTCGAGACGGGTGTTCCCGTAGCAAATGTTACGCCCCGGCCACCTGTAATCTCATCAAGGTACTGGCACTTCATAAACATATCCGAGCTTTTTTGTGCGTCTGTCTGTGAAATGCCTGCCACATTCCTCATTTTCGTGTACAGGAACAAATTTTTGTAATTGTGCGACTCGTCTACAAACAATCTGTCCACTCCCAGCTGTTCAAATGTGACTACATCGTCTTTTCTTGACTGGTTATTCAGCCGCTCCAGTCTTGTTTCAAGCGTCTTTCTCGTCTTCTCCATCTGCTTAACAGTAACACGGGAACCCTCTTCCCCTTTCGCGTCCTCAATAGCGTCTGTAATATCATCGATCTGTTTTTCAATAGCCGCGATCTGCCGTTCCCTGGATAAGGGAATCCATTCAAACTGGCTGTGCCCAATGATAACGGCGTCATAGTTGCCTGTCGCAATCCTTGAGCAGAACTTCTTCCGGTTTGCAGGCTCAAAATCTTTCTTCGTTGCTACAAGCACGTTTGCTCCCGGATAGAGACGTAAAAAGTCGCTTCCCCACTGCTCTGTTAAGTGGTTTGGAACCACATACAGGCTTTTCTGGGAAAGGCCAAGCCGCTTGCTTTCCATGCCCGCCGCGATCATCTGAAAGGTCTTGCCAGCCCCGACGCAGTGTGCTAACAAGGTATTCCCACCATAAAGCACATGAGCAACGGCATCTTTCTGGTGCTGCATCAGTGTGATTTCCGGCGTCATTCCGACAAACTGGATATGGGAGCCGTCGTATTCGCGGGGACGGATACTGTTGAACAGGGTATTATAGGTCTGGCATAAATCCTCACGCCGGTCGATATCCCTGAAAATCCATTCTTTAAACTCTGCCTTGATCAGTTCCTGTTTCTGCTGTACAAGCATCGTCTCGTTCTTATTGATTACCCGGTGTTCCTTGCCCTCTTCATCACGGACAGTATCATAAATCTTTGTATCCCGCAGATTCAGGGCATCTTCCAACAGTCGGTAAGCATTCGCCCGTGTCGTACCATAGGTGGCATTCACAAGCGGGTTCCCGTAGTCCCTGGTCTTCCCCGTGATTTCCCACGCGCCGCTGACAGCAGCATAATGGACGGCAATCACATCCCCGGCCAGTCTCCACGGTGTATGGAAGGTTTCCTGCATGAACTGCTGGATGTACTCCGGTTTAATCCAGGTGGCACCAAGACGCACCTCGATTTCAGATGCCTCCAAATCCTTCGGCTGCACCCGCTCCAGATAATCTGCGTTAATCGCATATTCCGGGTGATTCGCCGCAAACTCCCTTGCGACGGCGAGCTTTTCACGTACATTCCCGGACAAATATTCGTCAGAGGTTTCCCACTGCTCCGTAAGCGGATTTCTGAAGATAACTCCCGCCAACTCCTCTGTGACTTCTTCCTCAGTCTTGCCTGACAGTTGCGCCATAAACGGCACATCTACTTTTGCCTTTTCTCCTATGGAGACTGCCAGTGCTTCACTTGCCGTATCTACACTGGTCACTGGCATCGGTCTGCGGATCGTCCGTTTTGTGAATATATCCGCCTTTCGCTCCAGGTTTCCTTCCTCATCCACCAGTTCCAGAGACGCTAACAAACAATAGCTGTTGTCCTGTGAGAAAGCCCTGCGGTTGGCATTGTTGCTGAGCAAGCCGTACTGTGCGGTAAAAGTATCATACTGGCGGTTCAACTTCTCCTGCATCGCAGACAGTTCTAAGTCACTGCAATCCTCCATCTGCATGGAGAGCAATTCCTGCGTGGTATTCCGGATTTCAATCATCCCCAGGATTCGCTCCGTCGTTGCTTTTGGCAGCTCCATCCGATTCATCCTTGAGTTTTCACGGTAGTAAACATGTCCGTCCACGTTGGCAAAACTGAAATTCTTCACCGCCGGGTCTGCTGGAATAGAGGTATCCACATCATCCAGTTCGGAAACGTTTAATTCCGGTTCTGAGATTGTGCCGTGGATATGCGACACCGCTTCTTTTAGCTGCTCTGAAAGAACAGCACCCTCAATCGGTCTCACCGTTGTTTCCTGCTTACCGTATTGGGTGCTTTCCGTTGTAAACTCACCAAGCACCATCTCCGGATGCTGCACAAAATAGGAATTGACCGTATAGCCTTCCGTTGTCTTGCCAAGATGCACCCATTCAGGCTCTTCTATAGCCGCTCGGTCGCGCTTCTGGAAAAACAGAATGTCTGCAACAACACCAGTGTTCGCATTTCTCATGAAAGCATTATTGGGTAGGCGAATAGCTCCCAACAAGTCAGCCCTGTTTGCCAGATAGCGGCGCACAGACTCATTCTGCTTGTCCATCGTACCGGAAGAAGTGACAACTGCCACCACGCCGCCCGGCCGCACCAGGTCAAGGCTCTTTGCAATAAAGTAATCGTGGATCAGGAAGTTATATCGGTCATACTTCGGGTCAACCAGTTTATACTCACCAAAGGGAACGTTACCAATGGTACAGTCGAAAAAGCTCTCCGGGAAATCCATCGTCTCAAATCCCTGTACCGCAATCTTATTTTTCTGATACAACTGCCCTGCAATCCTGCCCGAAATGCTGTCCAGCTCCACGCCGTACATTTTCAACCCGTCCATGCTATCCGGTACAAGTCCCATGAAATTGCCGACGCCGCACGATGGCTCTAATACATTACCGGAACGCAGCCCCATATTCTCCAGTGCCGCGTACATCGCCTTAATCACAGTCGGGGAAGTATAGAAAGCGTTCAGCGTGGATGCACGCGCCTCCCGGTATTCCTCCGGAGTTAATAGTTCTCTCACCTCAGCATACTCAGATGCCCAGGATTCATTTTGCGCATCAAATGCCTGTGGGATACCACCCCAACCGACAAAACGGGAAAGCACTTCCTGCTCTTCTGCCGTCGCCAGTCGATTTTCTGCTTCCAGTTCCTTTAAAAGCCGGATTGCGTCAATATTCGCCCGGAATTTCGTCTTTGGTCCTCCTGCGCCCAGATCATCATCTGTGATATGGAAGTTAATCCTCTGTTGGGGTGACGTTGGTACTGGCAGACCAAGCGCTCCTGCTCTGCTTCTTTCAATTCCAAACTCATTTGTTTCCCGTTCTGTTTTTGTAGAGCCATCAGTTTCCGGCTCCTGTCCGGGTTCCTCCATACCACTCTCAAAGATGTCGAGCGGCAAATGGTATTCCCTCCTCGCCGCGTTGATCTCTTCTGGTGTCATTACATGACCGGACAGCGGCAGCATCGCGCCGTCATATACAACTCTTTCTCCAGCTGCAATCCTTGCCTCCACATCCGCAATCAGCTGCATCTGTGCTGGAGAAAACTCAGGGTTCAGCAATGGTCTCAGGTTCAGTCCCTGCTCCGCAGCTGCATAGATCACATCCATCTGCTCCCCGGAGAAATCATCATACTCATACATGGAGCGCTGGATTGCAATAAATACCGTCTCTTCCGTCGCGAAGTCATACTGCGGCTCTTCCTCTTCATAAAGGGAGCGCACATAATCCGTCGGCTCATTCCGGAAAATCGGATACCGCGCCTCCTTCGCCATCGTCATATCCTGCAGGCTGACCATTCCCCGGTTATAATCTACACTGTCAATGCGAAACTCCCTGCCATCGATATGGATTGTGGCGTCGATGGGAAGATAGTCTCTGCCGCTTAAGTATTTCACTGTGGCGTGTGTACCGTCCTCCTGCTCGCCGGAGAGATAAACATTTTCTCCCTGGCTCCACAGTTTCTTGGAATAGTAAACCCACTGACCGGATGGAAAACCGCTAACTTCCACGCTGCCACCGCCCTCCAAGGGCTTATCCAGTAACTTTGAGCCAAGGATCTCCGATGTCATTCTGGCATCGTCCCCGTAAAATTCATAATGACCTTCAGTTTCAAACCCAACCAACGTATCCGGGTAGCGTTCCTTAATCGAGAGATATTCCGCATAAGCTTCGCGGGGCAAAGTCTGCGGCTCACTTGCTACAATAGGTTGATGTGTTTCCTCCACCTCAGATGCAGGCGTTCCGACTTCCAGTAGATCAACTTCCCGCGCATCTGGGCGATGAGCAAGCACCGTCTGTCTTGCGTCCTCAAGCGTATCAAAAGGCCCTGCTGTCGCTGCACCCATACCACGTTCTTCGTCATATCCGTAATGATTATAAAATTTACCGTTCGGATACTGCAAAATAGCGATGTCTTCCACATAGCCATCCTGCATGGCACTTGTTGACTGATAACGAGCAACAATCTCCGGGCTTCTATTGGCTATATCTTCTTTGTCAGATACCTTTTCCTGCAGTTCTGGCTCCGCCTCGGTCGCCGTTTCCTCATCCTTCTGAGCATCCGGTTGCTTCTGTGTTTCTGCTTTCTCCTGCTTCACAGGCTCTACGGCTATATCAGGTTCCGCGACTGTCTCCCGTTCTGTCTGCTCTCCCGATAAATCCGGTTCCTCATCCGTCTCCGGCTGCAAATCTCCCATACCCATATAATCAAACAGACTCATTTGCCTGCCTGAAACGGGCGTATGCTCCACTTCCTGTTTCTGTTCTGGAAAGATGGTATAAGTACCATCTACATACTGATGAAGATCAGATAAAATCTGTGCGCGTTCCTCGTATCGTTCGAAATCAAGCGGAAGCGCCACCAGCACACCATCCATCTCTGCAAGCAGACCTTCTGCCCGTTCCGGGTCTTCCAGAATCGCGGACAGTTCTTTCCTGGCATCCTCTCCGAAGAAGTCCTCGTTAAAGGGGCGCGTCACCTCTTCCGGCAGTCTTCCATAAAAAGCGAGTACACTTCTTGCCATCTGAACGCGTTCATATTCAGGCATCCGGGAATAATCTTCCGGTTTTAAAAACTGTTCCATCCGGATCAGGTGATTTACCCGCTGTGCTACCTTTGTCCAGGTTAAAAAAGTGCTTGCGTATGGCTCCCCATAAGAACCGCGGGCAAGTGTCAGCCCTTTCGCAGAATAGTCAGCATGGGAATCGTCCGCACCTGATAAGACATGGCTGCTTCCTCCTGTTCCATACCGTTCCTTGATAAAATCCGTTTTCTCCGCATCCGTATGCTCTGCGATAAAATAGGCATAGATACTGAGCCGCCCATTTTCAAAAGCACCGCCTCTGGAAAGAAAAGCATCAATCTCATCCTGTGTAATGAAATGTCCATGTTCCTGCCACGCAAAACCATCCCTCGCCTGATACGGAACCACTTCCTTTGCAAACTGCTGAAACTGTGCCGCCATCTTATCAGGCCGATAAGTTTTAAAACGCATAAGCTCCGGGTCTTCCTCATACGCAGCCGCCAGCCCTTCCAGACGTTCATTCAAATCTGAGAGAAATTCTGGCTGTTCTAAAAGCCCAGACAGACGTTCCACCACATCCGGGAACCCGCCCCGGAAAACAGATGTGTCCTCAAAGACCAGCTCAGATACGCCCTCTGCAAGGTCACGCTCCATATAGGCAAGCGCTTGTGCATGTTCTGTTACAGCATTCTGACGGGCAGCATCCAGGACAACCTGTGGAGCGAATTCACCCTGTGCCAATAATTGCTGAATCCTGCCAGTGACATCTTCCCAGGAAAGAAAAGCCTTATCTAAAATCCGGTCGTTCACCGTATGCCCGACCGCGATCTGCATCCCCAGCTCATCCCACCAGGCTGAGTACTCCTGCCCATTGATCTCAAGCCCTCTGCCGCCGGTTTGGTATTCCTGCTTCACAAACTCCGTGTATTCCTCCGGAGTCTTTTCTGCCATGAAATTATAGATTAGACGCAGTTGTCCACGGTCACGATTGCTGCCCTGCCGAAGAACCTCATCCACTACATCTGCAGGAATCGCGATCTCTCCGGCATAAAGTGCTGCCTGCTGTTCCTCAATCGCTCGTTTCTGCTCATTCACGGTAGGCAGTTCGGGCAAAGATAAAGCAGAGGCGATTTCTTCCTCTGCTTCATTCAAATCCTGTTCAGTTATCTCTTCGATTAGCTGTACACCAATTCCGTCAAGATGGTCTCTTCCGCCATCGCCTTCAGGTTGTTCATATGTCCCACCCAGGCCATCTGGTCTTTCGCCTTGTCGGGTGCCGGATACTTCTGGAGTAACTGCTCCATCAAGAGTTCCAGTCTCTCCTGTGCCGTCTTCTCGATCTCCGCCAGATGCCGGTTCAGTTTCCCGGTCAGTACCATGCTCTGATACCAGTTCGGGTGGTTCTCCCTCAGATAGGTCTTGCGAAGCATCCCGTACTTGCCGATCACTGTCGGTTCTTCCTCCGTCACGGTCAGGTTCGGGAACAGATAGTCTCCCTTGCGATGATAAGTCAGTTCCATGTTCATTTCCTCCTTCAATTTGCGTTTCCTTGTTATTATTTGTGCTTTCGTGCTTTAAAGTGTTAAATTGTCTGTCTGCATTATACAAGCTGTCAACGGAGTTTTCAAGCTGTTTGGACAAATTTTCTCGATAAATTTCTTTCAGCGTAGCTCCAATATCTCTCAATACCGGTTCAGAAAGCATACTGGTCGCATTGCCCACAAATGTTAATACCGACAATCGGTTATATTCCGTAATCCCCGTAAAATCCTCTTCTTCCAGATATTCCATCGGATCAAGACCGCACCGTCGTGCAAGGGTATAAAAGATACTGTTGGTCAGAAGCTCCCGGTAGTCCGCCCGGATTGTATCCTCGTCCAGCCCTTCAAGGAAGGTATCCTCTGTCTCATTTGAGATACCGTAGATTGCTTCCTCCAGATTTTCCTCCGCCTGTACTCTCGCCACCGCAAGCAGGGCATCTGTTATGGTCGCCGCATTTTCCAGCTCCAGCCCGTAAGCATCAGTCAGGTGGGCAAGCAGATCATCATGACACTCCGGTGTCAGCTGCCACAGGAAAACATCTCTGCCGCCGCGCACCGGATGGGTATCCGAAATGTCAAATACATACCGGAGCCTTTCCCTCGGCCCGGTATTGTCAAGAAGCGCGATCCCTTTCGCCCCGCGGTTTACCCACCGCATCATTTTTTCATTCCACAGTTCCAGCTCCGCACATGCTGTCGCTCCCGGCCTCTGCGCATGGATCAGCAGATTGTCCTGGAACGAATATCTGTAAAGCCTTGCTGCTGTGTCAAGATATCCCATCCAGTCCCTTGGCGAACGGCTCACTTCTTTCGCATGTTCCTCCGCCAGCGCCCGAATGTCGTTTATTCTAGCCATTGTAACCTCCTTCTTGTTTTACTCCGACTTTTCTGATCACTTTTTCCTCTTTGCATCTCCTGAAATAACAGAAAGCCTATTTTGATAAGCCTGCAGCCGACGTGTCTGGTCTTTTAATTTCTTCCGTCCCTGCTTCGGTATAATTTCCAACTGATTTTCCATCTTCATTATGGTCTCCTTTCCTTACGAAAGCATATAATCTTTCTTTTTATCGGTATCTCTAGTCGCAGCTTTTCCCTTCCCCTCTTCACGCGCCTTTACAATGGATTTCTTCTCATCCAGACGCTTCAATACGGATTCCTTCTTTGGTACCAGAGATGACGGATGTCGTCCCTGTGCATCCCGCGCCGCAGCCTTCTCCTTTTCTTCCATCCGTGCCTCAAATGTAGAAAACCGCTCAAACACCTGATTCTCCCTGTCATAGTGATATGCATTATCCGTAAGGTGTTCATTCTGCGGCACCTCTTTCTGATTTATATCTGCTACCATAAACTCCCATTCATAGGCTGACCTCGACCCATCGTCACGGGCAATAACCATTTCATGCGTGGAAGACGGAAGGACAACATAGTCTGTCCCCAGCCTCTCTCCGATCTCTTTCATCACATCAGGATAAAACAACGCACCAGCGCCATTAAACCGATTGTCATTCGTTACCACATATAAGGCTTCCGTACTTTCCGGATACATTGATTCCAATATCAGTTCCTGCAGCTCCTTTGGCATTCCCTCTGCTTCCATCTCCTGCCTGATATTTTCTGTCAATAAATCCCGCAAGGATATCAACTGCATGGGAAAAATCTTCGGGCTGTTTTCTATGGCATCCTGATGAAGCCGTTCTGCTGTCACTCCGAATTTTTCAAATTGGGTGTTTGTGACCATAGCAGAGCCAATTACCTCATCCCCACTCGAAATTAGAAGATGATATGTCACTGCCAGATCTTCTACCTTTTTATGAGGGACATGTGCAAGCAGCTCCTGGTTCTGTTCTATTCCGCAGACACGGATAAAAAGCGAGTCTTTCATTTTTTCATAATCTGACAGAGAAGCAGTATCCAGACCGGCAGGCATCTCCGTCTGGATTTGGGACGAAATCTCACTCAATATATCCTCAAAGCTCATCACGCCAGCTTCATATATTTCATAGAACTGGCTTAGATTTACAGAAGCAGCCGTATTTTCTCCTTCTATCTTCACCATAAGAGCCGTGTGGCTTCCATTGATCCGGTCTTCCTGGGACAGTATCACATTTCCTTCCTGATATTTTTCCGGAAGGAGACTCTGAATACTTCCCGTGATATTTTCTTTAAATTTCTCAAAATCCATCATCGTAATTTTTTTCCTCCGTTCTCAGATTCAATGGGGCGCAGATTTCCTGCGCCCCTG
Source organism: Lachnospiraceae bacterium (assembly GCA_021199495.1). GTDB lineage: Bacteria > Bacillota > Clostridia > Lachnospirales > Lachnospiraceae > RGIG6307. The sequence goes on from JAJQHY010000012.1 coordinate 42,122, forward strand.
ATCTGATCTTATTTTTTCTTTCCGCTTCCTTTATTTTTCCCTTTGCTTCCTCCGCTCTTCGGAAAAGACAAGCTGAAAACCGTGCGCCCATCTTCCACCTTCATCAAAAGATCGGCCTCAAATGTGCTGTCCTTTTTTGCGGAATACAAATCCTTCACATGGGTTTTCCCATTTTTCAGAAGGTCGGAAGCCATCTTCGCGTCAATGGTCTTTCTCATACTGGCGAGATAGCGGTTCTCTTTCCACAGCGCAAAGCGGCAGGATTTATCAGAACAGTAAAAATTCGTCCTGCTCTCATATACCGGCTTGCCACAGATAGGACAATCCCCGATGCGGACACGCTCATCAAACCGCCTGCGTTCTTCCTCTGATATCTGGTCACAGCCATTCAGCATCATAGACAAAAGCCCTGTAATCCCCTGCATGAAATCTTCCGGAGCCGTTTCACCGCGCTCAATGGATAACAATCGGTTCTCCCACTCTGCGGTCATGCTGGCTGATTTCAGATAATCCGGTAAAAGCGCGATCAACTCCATACCATCCTTTGTCGGCACGATCTGCTTTCCCTTTCTTGTGGCGTAGCCGGAGTGAACCAGTTTTTCGATGATACTTGCCCTGGTTGCCGGAGTTCCAAGCCCCTTCTTCTCCGTATCCGCGTCAAACTCTTTATTTCCCGCCGTCTCCATAGAAGAAAGAAGCGTATCCTCGCTATAAGGTTTCGGAGGGGATGTGAAATGCTGCGACTTTTTGGCCTCAACAGCCGGTATCACATCTCCCTCGGAGAGCTGCACGGTAAGCACTGCCTCCTCCGCAGTATCATCCTTTTCCGCAGTATCTGTCGTGCGCTTTTTCAGGGAAGTGCGCAGCGCCGTCTCCACTGCTTTGAAGCCATTCTCCACTGTCTTTTTCCCTTTTGCCTTGAAAAGATGTCCTTCACACATGACTTCGATCTGTGTTTCTTCATAGACATATTCCGGAGAAACAGCCTGCGCCAGGCGCACCGCTACCAGTGACAAAATATTCATCTGACACTCGCTCAGCTCACTTAAGTCAGTCTTTGCCGCCTCTTTCGTAGGAAGCAGAGCATGGTGATCAGAGACTTTCGCGTTATTAATAAGCCGCTTCACGTTATCCCCAACCGAAACACCGTTTAAAATCGGAGCAACCTCAGTAAGATCTAACAGAAGGTCTCTCACCGTTTCCCCCATGTCTTCGGTGATGTACTGGCTGTCCGTTCTCGGATAAGTCACCAGTTTCATCTCATAGAGTTCCTGCAGCGTATCCAACGTCTCCTGCGCTGTGTAACCGTAAAAGCGGTTGGCTTCTCTCTGCAGGGTAGTCAGGTCATAGAGCTTCGGCGGTGCGGTCTGCTTTCGTGCCCTTTTTACTCCAGTGACTTCAGCGTTCTTTCCCTGGCAGAGGTTTACCAGCTCATCTGCATCCGTTTCTGCCGGAATATCTTCTGATGTGACAGTGAGACCCCCGCCGAACAGGGACACCTTGTAAAATGGTGCCTTTACAAAACCGTCAATTTTCTCCTGCCGGTCTACCAAAAGAGCCAGCGTCGGTGTCTGCACACGCCCTACGACCAGGCGCTTATAATAAACAGTCGTATATGCCCTTGTCGCGTTCATGCCGACCAGCCAGTCCGCCATCGCCCTGCACTCCGCGCTCTGGTACAGGTTTTCATACTCCCTACCGTCCTTCAGATTCGCAAAGCCGTCCAAAATTGCGCTGTCCTCCATAGAAGAAATCCAGAGGCGCTTGATCGGAACACGGCTCCCGGAAAGCAGATACACCCGTCTGAAAATGGATTCTCCTTCCCGCCCGGCATCGCAGCCGTTTACGGCACACTCCACATCGGGACGGTTTAAAAGCCCTGAAAGGACTTCAAACTGTTCCTTCTTCTGCGGGGCAACTGACAGCCGCCAATGATCCGGAATGATAGGAAGATCAGCGTAATTCCACTTCCCATATTTTTCGTCGTAAGCATCCGGTTCCACATACTCCGCCAGATGGCCAAGGCACCAGCTCACAAGATAGCCGTTTCCCTCCATATAGCCATCCCTCCTCGTACTTGCGCCGATCACTTTGGAAATGCTTTTTGCTACACTCGGTTTTTCTGCAATCACTAATATCATCTTGAAATCCTCCTTAAAAACGGGGACAGCCGCTTTCTTTTCGGCTGTCCCTCTGATTAAAATAGTTTCTGTTATTCTTCTCCATATCCATCGTCATAGCCGCTGTCATATTCCTCGTCATAACTGCCGTCGTCTCCACCATCAGTCTCATCGTATCCGGCTTCATCCTCATTGATGGTTTCCAGACCGTCACCGATCTCCATGTTCTCACTCTCGTAAGCGTCCGCTTCCTGCTTCGGCTTATATACCTTGAAGTAGAAATACGCGCCGCCGCCAGCCGCAGCCGCGAGAACCAGTACCAAAAGGACTGCCGACATGTTACCGGATGAGTCCTCATCCTCCGTTACCACAGGGGTTTCGGTCTCCGTCACTTCTTCCGCGCTTTGTGTCTGCTCTTCCAGAACCACGCTTCCCTGGGAAGAGGTCGTTGTATCTGTATCGCCCGTCTCTTCCAGGAAATCCTGCAAGTCATACTCGTCAATCATGGAGAGCATATAAACATTTTCCGTGGAACTAGAACGGTCAATCACAAGGAAATAAGTGTTACCGTTTTCCGTTGTAATCGTGAAAAATTCCTTGGTAGAGTCGTCGGTGATATCGTCCAAAACTTCGCCATTCCCGGATACAGAAAAAGAGCTGTCCGTCTCGGTCGCTTCGGTCTCCGTTTCCTCTATGAATGTCTCTTCCAAAACCGTCTCCTCTGTCTCTCCTGTATAGGCAAGCGCAGTCACCGGATTCACAAACGATACCAGACTGAGCGCCGCTGCCAGTGCCATCAGCATCCTTTTAATTTTCTTCCCCATAGTTGTTATCCTCACTTTCCGGTGCCGCATCCGGCACCTGTTCTTCCAGGGCCGGCTTCTTTCTCTCCGTCCCTTTGTCTGTTTTCTTTCTCGGCTCATTGTCCCGCGCCGGCGCATCCTCCTGAAAGAACTTTACAGTCCCGTTCTGGATACCGTCCAACATCGCCAGCAAATCCCAGCCTGTCACATTCATACTGCGAAAACTACGGATAATCTCTTCATCCTCATCTACCTTCAAAGACGCCCGCGTCTTATCCAGATGATCCTGCAGCTCTGCCATCTTTTTCTCCGTCCGCTCAATGTCTTCCAACTGGCGCGAGATTTTTTTGTTCATCGGTTACATCCTCCTTTTCAATTTCATGGTTGTATAGTCAACTTTTCAGTCAGCCGGTGCAAACCTGACGTTCAAATGAGCTACAGGTTTCTGCTTCCCGGCTAAAGCAGGCACAATCAAAGGCATCACATCCTCACTGTTTTTGTTTTGCTGTGCTAAATTTTTTGCATTTACTGCAGCCTGCCGAATGCGAGCAGATGAGACTGCCAGTACGATGTCTCGATGCTTGTGTACTGAATAGGCGACCCGCAGTGTATCATCATGCCATTGCCAACGTATATCCCAACATGCGATGCACCCGACGTATTATAGGTTCCCTGGAAGAAGATCAGATCACCCGGCTGTGCATCCTCCGGTGAAACATAAGAGCAATAGGCACGAAGCCCGTCTGCCGTTGTCCTGCCCACATTCCATCCGTTGTTGCAATTGTTGATCACCCAGCAGACAAAACCGCTGCAGTCAAAACTGGTAGATGGGGAACTGCCGCCCCACACATAGGGATAGCCGAGATATTTTTCCGCTTCTGCAATCATCCGTGCAAACTTCTCATCCGTCAGAGCTTCAGCAGAAACTTCATAACCAAAGCCACTGCTTCCTGTGTAGGTTGATAAGGTTGATGCATCAAACAAATAGCTCCGGTTTCCATAGGTGGCGTTGTACAGCGTATAAAGGCTTGCTTCATCCGAAGTCATGTTGCTGCGGATCGTTGCGTCCAGCCCGTGATTTACCAGCGTGATATTCAGGATTTTGTATTCATACTCGACTTCTACCTCATATTCGTACTCTTCTTCTGTCGTCTCGCCGGTTTCCGGGTCCGTACTGGTCGTTGTCCCTGTCCGGGTCTCCGTCCGTGTCCGAATCTCAATCACCTCCTCTACTGTCAGGCTATATTGCTGTGAAAACAGCGTCTGCAATTCCGAAGAGACCTGTGAGTAAGTAAACTCCCCATAAAGCACCGTGAGGTAGGAGATTAACTGATACGGATTGTGAGAGATTTCGTCGATCTGATAGTTGTATTCATCATAGCCCGGATGGGTGGATTCCATGTTGTTGATCTGTGAATCCAGCGCCGTCTCCAACGCAGAGTAAGCGTTTTCCACGGCGTAAATATCATCATCCGTGCTGGCATAAGTCGTAGAGACAAACGAAGTCTGTACTCCCTCAAACACCGCCACACAGCTCGACAATCCTGCGGCAACCATAGTCAACAGCAACATCAGCACTCCCAGGCTTACCAAAAGGCCCCTACTGTTCCGTACGATAGCTTTTGCCTTTTCCCTGAACTTCACAGTCACGGTCGTTGTTGCCTTCGCTGCTTCACTGGCCGCAGTCTTACCCTGTTTCGCCGCAGTATAAGCTTCCTTATACTGTTTTTTCTGCCAGAAATGCTTCACAGCACGTTTCTTTTCTGCCGCTTCTTTGGCCGTTTCCTTTCCCGCAGCATTGGCAGCGGTCTTTTCCACTTCCTCCTCAACAGAAAAGTTCAGCCGCCCGTTCTTTTTCACAGTTTCCGCTTCCTGCTTCACCTGACGTTGTGATTTGCTTTCTGTTTTATGCGCAGTCGCTTTTCCTGAAACCTTGCGGACACTGTTCTCTGTCAAAAGCTCCGCCTGATGTGCTCCTTCAATGGCGCTGTTATCCTGCTCAGCTTCATGTAGTTTCGTATGCACATATCCTGCCGCGACCGCCGCCGCGCCGGCAACGGCCTTTCTGCCAATTCCCATCCCTGCACCGCGAACCATGCCATCCGACTCATCATCAAAGGAAAGCCTCCCTGATTTTTCTGCTGTTGCCTCCGCCTGTTCAGACAGACTTGATGCAGACTTCACTTTGCTCTGCCTTTTCTGTTGTTCCCGGTTTAGCCGCTCCCTTTTGGACTTGCGGGTGATCTCCTCGCGGAAATCTGATAAGTCATTTTCTTCCGGAATAATGCTCTCCGAAAGCCTTGGGGATGCTGATGCTTGCGACTTTCCAGTATCTGATAACCTGACCGTATCCAGCTGCGATTCCTGCATCTGCCTGTTTCTTTGGATTTTTTGTCCGGGCGAAGCTGCTCTTCACCTCCGTTCTTATCATCCAGCTGACTATCCCTTAGCTCCTGCCGTGCGCTTTCTGTGCGAAAAGCAGAATCTCTTGCCGGTTTTTCGGATTCCCGCGCAGTTACCGTCTGAGGAACGGACTCTGCTGCGTCCAAATCGGCAGTCAAGTCATCAACGACCTGACTGCCAGATGCTTTTCTTTGGTAATCCTTCACCTGCCTTTTCGGACGCTTGCACCGTGTTTCCGCAGCGGTTTGCATGACGGTGCCCCCGGCAGAGCGTTCCCGAACCCCCGACATTCGCGCTGACTGTGAAGAGATTTTTTTCTCACCATCAGATATATCTGGCTGCGCAGTCACATCCCCATCACTGTCCGTCTCAGTTGTTTCTGGTGCATAAAGCTTATGGTTTTCAGAAACATCCTGCGGTTCCGTTACGGTTCCTGTCGCTTCCATTCGCCCGCGCTCCAAATCAGGTCTTTCGATCTTTCCCAGCGGCTGCGGCACAAAATCAGGCTGACTCTCCGCCATGCTATGCAAAACTTCATTTCCAGGCCCTGCCTCAGAACGGATTTTCTCCGACATCTTTCTTGTCTGCCGTTTCCGTCTGTTCTGCTTCTGGTTGTCAGAATCAGATGTCACTCGCCCCGGCTCCTGCCGAACCCGTTCAAGCGCCGCGCCGTGAATGTCCCTGCCTGTTCCACTGTTTCGGACATCACTTGATTCTTGTAAGCCGGTTCTATCCGACTTCGCTGTTTCAAAATCATTTTCAGAATGGAGTGCCTGCAGTGATTTATAACTTTCCGCATCTTCAGAAAACATTTCCGTTCGATACCCATCCACAGAATAAGCCGCCCTTTCGGACGGCTCTCCTATAGAAAATGATGCAGACTGCTCTGATTCAACAACTGCTGCTTCACTGGCTCGATGAAGTGACCTCTGCTTTCTTTTGGAACCGGAACTTACATCCGTGTCATACGGATTTTTATCAAACCCATACTGCACGGTTGTCCCATCATCTCTGATCCGCTCCGGTACAGCATCCCTTGTCCGTGTGCTGACGATCTGGCGTTCTCCACTATGGAGGTTTTCCTCTGTCAGCCCCTCACGGCTCATTTTCTGAACCTTTTTGTCACTGGCTTCAAATTTCCGCCCTGCCATCGTCCTCACCTCTTTTCCGCAGGGTCAGGCTTCATTCCTCTGTCATAGAGTAACGCTGCCATTCTTCCAGGACAGAATCTGCTTCCTCCATCAGCTCTCTACCGCTTTGGAGTGCGCGCTTCCTGCTCATGCGGTTGTCCGCCATGTAAAAGAGCGTACTGTACATGGCAGACACAAGCTGAAACATATAAACCAGATCATCCAGCATCTTCTCAAAGACCTCTTCACCATCACCGGAAAAATCCATCTCCATAAAAGGATCGTCTTTCTCCGGGCAAGCCGCTTTCGCTTTGGCATTGGCATCCTTTTTGCATTTGCCCGCATTTTCGCAGTCCCCGGAATCCTTCTCCGCATTTTCCTGCCCATCCAGTTCTTTTAAAATACGCATGATGTCGTCCATTGCCTCACCCGGCAGATCTGCCACACATACGGCAGGGAACCTTCCGATGTATCCCATACCATTTCCCATTTTTCTGTTCATGTTGTTATTCATAATCAACCTCCGTTTTTTATTGTTCTGTTCGTTTCGCTATTACTACAATTCTCCCGTTCATCTGCGAATACTCACAGGTCGAGAGGGTCAGAAGCTTATCTCCGAAAGCAGCGCTTTTCCCCGTGTCATACAGGGCGCGTGACATTACCCCGTCAATGAACTCGTCAAATTCTTCTTCTGTCTCAGCGCCGGTAAAAGCATAGTAAGCAAAGTCATTTCCCGTATAAACCGGCGTCAAAAAGACAGCGATGATCTCATAAATTTCCGTACCGTGCAGAGTATCAAAAACGACCTCCGGATGTTCCAGATAAAAATCCTGCTCTTTGTAATCCTCCAGCGTCGCGAACATCGCGCCGCTTTTCATATGGTGTCCGTAGACAATCAGGTTGTCACTGGTCTCCGGGTCGCATAATTCCGAAAGAAAAATACAGCCGTTTGCAGTATAATTTCCGTAGAAATCACGCTTCAGGTAGTAGTTTTCTTCCTCCGGGTGGTACATCACCGGATAATCAATCGCTGTCCCTTCTATAGAAATCCATCCGATACAATCCGGATTTTCTTCATGAAGTGCCAGAAGCCCTGGCGTGACAGCCGCGCCAGTTTCATCGGCTTTCACTGCTTCCACAAAAACTTCGCCGCTTTCGCTGTCCTCCACTGCTTCCTTATCTAACCCGGTGCCGGAGTCATCCCCGATATAAATGGCTGTCAGCGTCTGCTTCAAATCATCCGCCTCCTTCCATTCTTCAAACATCCCCATCAGGGAGTAGATACTGATGGCAAGCAGTACAATCGAAACGATAAAAACCAGTCCTGCCAACCACCGGTTCAATTTTTTCATGGATACTTATGCCTCCTGTTCCTGCCGCGCCGCCACATCTTCTGGGCGCGTGGACATGATCGAATAGAGTTTCAGCGACTTATCAAAGTGGTCTTTGAACGGGATAATGGTATTCCCATAAAAGAGAAGCCCTTCCCCCGCGCCGCTGTTGGTCACATAAGAAAGCTGATACGGGCTGATATTCAGCTGCTTCGCCAGAATCTGTCGGTCTCCCGCTGCCTGGTTTAGCATCAGGATAAAATCACTGTTCTCCAGAATGTTTTCAATCTCCCGGCTTGCCAGCAAATCTTTGATATTTTGGGTGATGCCGGTCGGGATGCCTCCCCACTTACGAAACCGCTTCCAAATTTCCACCGAGTACGCGGCGGTTTGTTCCTCTTTCAGAAGAAGATGGAACTCGTCGATGTAGTACCGGGTGGATTTATGCTCAGAACGGTTGACCGTTACACGGTTCCACACCTGGTCCTGAATAATGAGCATCCCCAGCTTTTTCAACTGCTTGCCCAGCTCCTTAATGTCATAGCAGACAATCCGGTTATCCAGTTCCACGTTGGTCTGGTGGTTAAACACTTTCAAGGAGCCGTTGACATAAATCTCAAGCGCCGTTGCAATGCGCTGTGCCTGTGACTCCTTCTGTTTACGCAGGCAATCATACAGATCACCCAGCACAGGCATGTTCTCCGGAACCGGGTTTTCAAAATACTTCTGGTACACCAGCGGCAGGCACCGGTCGATCACCGACTTTTCTTCTGCTTCAATGCCGTTTCTCGAACCCATAATCAGCTCACACAGAGATAAAATAAAATCCGACTTCACGCCAAGCGGATTGTCGTCATCGGAATAGTTCATGTTGATGTCCATCGGATTGATATAATCGCGGCTGGTTGCCGAGATGTGGATCACCTGACCGCCAAGCTCATGGACAAGCGGATAATATTCTCCCTCCGGGTCTCCGATGATGATGTCGTCCTGCGTCACGAAAAACGCATTCGTAATCTCCCTCTTTGCCGCGAACGATTTGCCGGAACCGGGTGTACCGAGGATTAAACCGTTCGGATTTTTCAGCTTTTTGCGGTCTACCATAATCATGTTGTTGGACAGGGCATTCAGGCCATAGTACAAAGACTCTCCCGGCATAAACAGCTCCTGTGTTGTAAACGGCACAAAGATTGCCGTGGAGGTAGTGGTCAGCGCCCGCCGGATCGGGATATGGTTGATGCCGAGTGGCAGGCTGCTCATCAGCCCTTCCTCCTGCATATAGTCCAGGCGTCTTAACGCACAGTTGTATTTCTGTGCGATTCCTGCCACCTGGAATACCGCATCGTCCAGCTCCTGCTTCGTCTTCCCGGTATTCAAAAATGTCACCGTCACAAGGAACATTCTCTCGTTCCGGCTCTGCAGATCGTCGAGCAGTTTTTTCGCTTCACTTCCATAGGTCGAAAGGTCGGACGGAATTATATCCATATCGTATCCGGAACGAACCGCCTTTTTCTGTTCCTCTATCTTCATCCGATTGATGTCCGTCACCTTGCTCTTCACAAGCTTGATTGCTTTCATCTGATCAAGGGACTGGATATGGAGATTGACAATCAGATTCTTGTCGATGTCCAAAAACTCCGCCAGCATCTTGTTCGTCAGCTCCGGAGCCAGTATCTGCAGATAGGAAGCAGCGCCATAGGTATCGCCCATCATAAACTCCCTGCCGGATTTGAACAGGAAGCTTGTCGGCGCAATGAAGTCCTTTGTACCCATGCCAGTCTTTAAAATCTGGTCATAGGTGAATGTGAACGGCACCATGCTCTCTGGGTTAAAGGTCTCAAAGAGAATCTGCAGCCGTTCCACGCCGTTTAACGGGTACGCAATCACACCGAGTACCTTAAAATTGTTCAAGATGTCCGCTTCAATCCGCTCCAGCTTCGGCCTTGCCTTCTGCAGGCTCTCCGCTTCGATGGAAAACGTGATGTACTTGGACTTGAGCAGCCCGTTTTTGCCCTTCGCCAGCTGGTTCTGCAGCATCTGCGCGTACTCCATCCGCACATCGTCATAAGCATCATCCTGCGGCTCAATCCGGATCACGTTCTCATACTCCCTCATGTTGCTTTTATGGTTAATGAAAGAGAGCTGAAACCGGATGGTGCTGTCAAAATAATTGAGGAAGTCACACCAGTTCTCAAAGATGGCGTTTTTATCCTCATTTTGCGCCAGCTGATAGTTGATATCATAAAATCGAATAGTCTTGGAATAGGTGCGTTCCGCCACCCGGCAGATACCGTCCCTGCCCATCTCCTTATAAGCGATGGTGTCCTGCACGGTCATGCGTTTTTTCCTTGCTGCCTTATCCTCCTTACTACCGCCGTTTTTTGTTGGCTTCTTTCCATTTATTCCTGAACCGGAGCTATTGGGCGCACTGCCGGGCTTTATTGCAGCGCCTTTTCCCTTTTTCTTATCAGAGCCGTTTTTTGTTTTACCGCGGCTGCTCTTTTTCGCTGAATTATTTTTCTGTTTCTTTTTCCCGGATGGTTTTTCCTCCGGATTTTTCTTTTTCTTCCAAAAGCGCCGTTTCTTCTTTTCCGAAGATGTTTCAATCACCGGCTCCACGACTGCGGCTTCATACAGATTCTCTGTCTCATAGCGTCGGACTGCCGGTTTCTGGAACCGCACCCGGACGATATTCTGCAGAATCTGCTCCAGATGCATCCCGTCCTTTTCATACATGGCGAAAAGGAATTCCGGCAGCATGAGAAGCACCATCCCGGTAGCCGCTCCGCTTGTGCCGATATAATTTCTCGTCAGAAAATAAAACGGGATTCCCAGCGCCGCACCGACCACGATGCAGACAATCTGCCGCAATGTAAGGTTGAACGCGACTTTGTTTTTCACCTTCGTCAGGTCTTTTGGAATCGTCACATATGCCATTTGCTAACCTTTGGCAACAGGAACCTAATCGGCAGGGGAAACGCCGTCCCTGTCCCCATTCCTTTCATTCAATTTCCCCATACTCAATGCGAGTTAAAGATTGACTTGCTTAGTGAACCGGTCTTCATTAGGCTGAAACACAGGATGACGGTATACGCCGCCACACCGAACAGCGATGAATGGATGTCGCTCGACAATGAAATCGAAGCGACCAGCGCCGCATAAATCCCAACGCAGACCATCATCAGAAATGCCTGGAATGCCAGGGCAAACAAGCCTCTGAAATAATTCGTCCCCATCTGTCCCCATTCCCGGTTGGACATGGTTGCGAAGGGGATCGGTGCAACCGAAGTGTACAGGTAAATCTCAATCATACGACCGTACAGGATCACGGTAATCAGCACGGACATGATCTTCATACAGAAACTGACAAGAAATGTTTCCAGTGCAAGGACGAGCAGCTCCCCGATTTCCATAAACTCCATCGTAGTGTCAATCGTAGCGATCATGGAACTGATATCGATGGCAGTCGTACCGCTGATTGCACCGGCGGCACTGTTGACCACGCTCTGGCCTACATCAAAAACCGCCATCGTGATTGTCCAGGTATTGCTGACAATATAAACGGCTATCCACATCTTGAAGAAGTACTTGAAGAACATCCAGGTATCTATCTCGTGCATGTTATTCCGCTCTGTCAGCATGGAGATCAGCTCATAGCACAGGACCATCGTGATGATGATCCCGGCTATGGGTACAATCACTGAATTGGACAGGTTCTGTACCATGCTGTAAATGCTGCTGTTCCATCCCTGTGGGGTCATTCCAACCTGGGTAGCAATCTCACCGGTCTTTTCATTGACATCGGTAAACATCGTCTCCAGGTTGGAATCTACCATGCCTGTAAGGAGATCACGTATCCACTCTTCGATTGCTTCAAAAATCTTATCGAACATGGATTCTCCCCTTTCTTAAAAAGATCAGAACAGCGTTGAAAGTACCGGGACCAGCTGGGTGCCGATCAGGATCACACCGCCGCCCGCCATAAGCTGTTTCATGCCCTGGCTCTTTGCGCCGGGATTGTCGTTGCCGTAACCTTCCATCAGGTTGATGACGCCCCATACACCGAGGCCCGCCCCGATTGCAATGACCAGGGTCTGCAGAATACCAATCGCGCTCGTAAAAAATGCCATAATGATTATTGAAACTAACTTTTTTAAATCTGGGGTTTTGTCGGTTTTTCCTCCGGATTTACAAAACGATCGGCCAGGAAATGCGGTCTCTCGCATCCCCCAAGTTAGCTTCGTCTCCTTTCGATTTTTTTGGTTGTTCACCTGACCGATGTTCTGTTTTTGTTCAGACAGTGCTGATACAAATCAGAAAAAAAGAGCGAAAAAAAGCCGCCAAGAAATTCCTGACGGTTCAAATCAATCCTTATATTCTGTTTTCATTACTGCCTGTCCCGCCGGGGCGCAGCCCGGATGGGTGGAAGCAGATGCTCCCTACTGACTGCCACTGTTCCCATCTTCCTCATCTCCCTCCTGTTCGCCATCTTCTGATTTCTCTTTTTCTTCATCCAAATGGTTATCATCAACATCGCCGGATTCAGCCGGAGCCACACTTTTCTTTTCATGCTCCCGCAAAAACCAGATGTTCAGGTTCTGGAATGCTGCCAGCTCCCTGTCCTGATTGATGCAGTACGGCTTATCCTTGATTTTTTCATAGTGCTTCGGAAGAAGTCCTCCCTTTTGAAGCGCACTTTCAATCTGTTCTTCTGCTTTATCTCCCAAGTGACGAATTCCGCGAATCCCATCGTTGTACTGCGACAAAATCACTAAATCCCGAACCTGATTGACATCATAGCGACGCAGAGCGTGAATAACACGGACAGGAAGTTCAAGGATTCCTATATCCTGATAGAAAAGATGCAAACCATCCGTATTCTCTATCCAATAACGGTATCTCTGTTCCATCCATGCAAGATACTCACGCATAAACTTCATTCTGACTTCATAGCCCTGAACCACATAGAGAAGCATCCACCGATTGTTCAGATTTCTGAGAGACTGCGTAATAATTCCACGGATACGGATCTCAGTCAGGCTGTACTTTTCTGCAATCTTTTTTATACTCATACAATGCACGTATCTGTCCGTCATAACCATCTGCTCCCGCTCCGTCAGGAAGTTTTCCAAAAGAAACCTAAGCCCCTTTTTCTGGTCTACGGTCAGTCTGCTGTAATCAAGCCCTGTCTTCAGATGGCAAGCTTTATTCAGGTTCAGTGCCTCCAGTAAAGATTCAGGATAACGTATTGGTCTTCGCATTTTATCTTCCTTTCCGCTGCTCACTCCGCAGCCATGTCTTCTTCTGTGACTTCCACTTCGTAGGAGTCAAATTCCTCATCGACGCCCATCTGCAGATAATGGTTGATGTATTTCTCTACATCGAACGCATTCTTATCGTCATAGTCAGCCAGTTCCTTATACCGCTTGTGCCGCGTGATATCGTACTTATCAGAAAGGAACGGCCTCACGCCCCTCACCTGCAGGATGCACTTATTTCCGTCCATGACAGAAAGTTCATCCCGGCTCATCAGTTCTTTTCCGGTCTTCTGATAATTCATACCGTAGGAACGGCTCTGCCCGCGGGTATCAGAAGTATTGAACAGGTCAATCGTCTCTTTCCCCAGCGTCTCTGAGATTTCTTTTAACGTGCTGCTCTCCTTGCCTCCAAGGAAAAGCATGGTATCGCAGTTGCCCGTGATGGTCTCAGCGGCATCCTTATAGATCGTCTTTAACTGGCTCTGCGACTGCAAAATAATAGAAGCCGAGATTTCACGGCTTCGGATGGTTGCGATCAGCTTATCAAATTTTGGTATGGTGCCAATATTGGCAAACTCATCAAGCAGGAGCCGTACATGGTACGGGAGCCTGCCGCCATGCTCATCGTCTGCCTTGTCGCAGAGCAGATTGAAAAGCTGGCTGTACATAATTGCCACAACAAAGTTGAACGTGTCATCAGTGTCGCTGATAATAACAAACATCGCCGTCCGACGCTCTCCCAGCATATCCAGTTCCATCTCATCATAGGCCATCAGGTCTCGTAACTCCTTAATGTCAAATGGGGCCAGCCTTGCGCCGCAGGAGATCAGGATGGATTTTGCCGTCTTACCTGCCGCCAATTTGTACTTCTTGTACTGGCGGACAGCGAAGTGTTCCGGGTTCTCTGCCTCCAGTTCCTCAAACAGTTCATCTACCGCATTTTTGAACTCTTCATCGTCTTCTCTGGCTTCACTTGCGTTGATAAACTCTAAGAGGGTGGAAAAGTTCTGCTCTTCCTCCGGAGCCTCGTACCAGATATATCCGATCAGTGCGCAGTATAAAAGACGCTCCGCTTTCACCCAGAAATCCTCCCCTGATTTTTCGCCGTCGCCTTTCGTGTTGGCGATGATCGTGTTGACCAGTTTTAAGATGTCCTTCTCACTCCGGATGTAGTGGAAGGGGTTATAGTGCATCGACTTCCGGAAATTGATTGTATTCAGCACCTTAATGACATACCCTGCTTTGTCCAGCATTTTTCCGCACTCAATGATGATTGTGCCTTTCGGGTCCGTGACCACGTAGGAGATTTTTTCTCCCATCTGCATCAGGTTCGGCTTCACAAAAAACCTTGTCTTGCCGCTTCCGCTGCCGCCGATCACGATCACGTTCTTATTCCTGGCGTATTTTGGCTGTTTCGGTCGGCTGCTCATAGTCAGGCGCTCTGTCTGCGTCAGGATGATGTTGTTCTCAAATACCGGATCAATGAACGGTTCTATATCCTTTGGAGTACCCCACCGGGCGGAGCCGTATTCGGAACCCGGCCGGTACTTTTTTGCGTTCTTCCGCCGGTATGCGATAAACGCATAAAAGAGAACCGCTCCCGTGATGCCAACACCCAGGTCATAGGGATGCAGGCTTGGCAGCGGATTTTTAAATGCCAGATTGAAGTTCTGGAACAACACCCACAACCGCGTAATCAGCGAATCCCCGATGCAGTGGCGGTACAGCCACGCCTCTTTCTCTACCAGATAAAAAACGATCACATAGGGGATGGCCTTTGGCAGGAGCTTTTTCACATCCAGACTCTGTAGTTTCTCCTTAACCGCTGTCTTTACTTTCTTTATCCAGCCGTTCCCTCCGCTCTCATTGGACGGCACCTTTTTCTTCACCGTCTTCCGGGGCGTACCGGACTTTTTCCGATCCGTACTCATAGCGACTGCCCCCTGTCCTTTGACTTGTCTTTCTCACGTTCCCGGTGCTGCGCCGCCCGGTCTTTCGCGATCTGGAGTTTTTTCCGGATAGACATCTTCGGCTTTTTCTGCTTCTGTGCTGAAATACCGGCGTATTCCTTAAATGCCGCCGTCATCACATCCACATCCTTCGCACGGAAGAACACCATATACCGGGGCGGCTCCGTCGAACTGTCCTTTTTCAGGCTGTAGTCAATACTGTATTTCCGCGCCACCCGCTCAAAAGACTTGATGTTATTGTCTGCGATCTCGATGTTGGACAACTGGCTTCCATCCTTCATCATCTTTTTCAAACTCTGCTTACCGCGATTCGTCGTCTGCCCGGACTCCTTCTGTGCCTGTGATTTCTGTTTTTTCTTCTCCATCTCTGAAACCAGCTTTTTTAATGCCGCTTTCAGGATATTTCCGGAGATTTTACCGCCTTTGATACAAAGGGAAATCGTCTTTTCATTCACTTCCTCCTGCAACTGCCTCACCTTCTTTCTCCATGAGTGGAAGTATCCCTTCTTTCTTTAACTGCTCATACAGGAACAGCCGCCCTTTCTGCGTCCATTCCGTCTGCATTTTCGTCTCCGTTGTCCCGTTACTAAGCGGAATCACAAATGTCCGGCTGTGTGCGTAACCCTTGTTCTGATATTTCGCATACAGAACCCACTGCGTTCCTGCCCGAAACTGGATGCCCATATCGTTTAGTTTCCGGTTGAATGCCACCGCACTCATCCCGTAATCCTTTGCGATCTGTGTAGTCAGAACCAACGACTTTGACTGCAGGACATAATCCATGTACCGTGCTTTCGGTTGCAGTTGGCTGATCACCTTTTCCCGTTCTTCCAGCTGTGCGGTCAGGGTACTGTTTTGCAGCTTTAACTGCTCCACCGTCTTATTCGCCATCTGCAGCGCCCGCGCCATCACCATTTCCGGTGTATTCCAGGCTTCCTCAACCTGGATGAAATATTTCCGGAACTTTCTGCCAATCTCTGTGCGCTGAATCATACACAGTTCCTTTGCCATCGCGATGGTCATCTCATGATCCACCTTATTCTGGCCGCCGTGCACCTCGCTTCCCAAATTTGAGAAGCAAGTCTGATAGTCAGTGCCTTCCGCAAAACCATATTCACACATACGTCTGAACCAGTCAGCGTATTTCGTGCTGATGCCAAGGGCATCGTGCAGATCTCGTCCGCTTACTCTCGGCTGTTCACCCTCATAGTTAATCTGAATCAGTTCATCCACGTTATTTCTTCCCTCCTGTTCTACCCGCCACCGCCATACATATCGTGGTTGACAAGTGCACTGTAATAGCTGCTGATCGTCATTGGCGCGTTATATAATGCCGCAAGCAGATACTGCTTGATGTTACGGATTTTTGTTGTATTCTCCCTCATACAGGAAAGCACGTATTTGATATGCTCCCCGTTTAATTTCAACAACTGGCTTTTCACTACCTGAGCCGGCTTTTCATCCCCCGCAATCCGGATGACAGGCCGCTTTGAGCATACCGTCTCGACCAGCAAGTCCAGAATCTCATACAGCTGCTCCCGGTCATACGGACAGTCACAGAGCAATGCTTCAAACTCCAGCTGTTCTAAAAAATAGTCCCGATAGTACGTGTACTCATCGCTTCCATCCATCCGCATCTCGTAATCACCGGAAGAAAAGATAGACTCAGTATCGCTAAATTCAGTATTATTTCCCTCAGTCTTATTCGTATTTGATTTCCATGATTCTGGAATCATGGTTTTCATGACCCCAGGATCATGATTTTCATGATTCTGAAATCCTGATTTTCAGAGTACCCCGTCGAACTTTTTCACATAAATCATGGTCGGCTTTCCCTGCCCTGGGTTTTTCCGTTCAATCAAACCTATCGTCTCCAGCTCTACAAGCAGCTTTGTAGCTTTCTGATTCGCACACCTTAAATCTTTTTGGATATTTTTCAGTGTGTAGTAGATAAATGCCCTGCCTTCTTCATCGAACCATTCGTTCCTAACTGACAGCTGCATCCTGTCAAGCATCAATCCATAAAGGACCTTAGCGGCAATCGATAAATGATCGAAGCACGGCTCCGTAAAAAGTACCTTTGGCATTCTGAAAAAAAGCATACTGGTCTGCATCATTCCTGTGGAAATAAGACAGATCCAGACGCTCCGCGCCGCTCATCGCCCCACCTTCATCTCCCGCATGATTTTTCTTAAGCAGTAACCAATGCAGGGAGCGTCCCTTCCGTATGGACAGCCCTCGCAGCTCTCATCCGGGTCTGCCTCATCTTCCTCACTCTCTTCCAGGTAAAAACAGGTATCTATCCCACAGCCCTTCCTCCCACCCAGCCAGAAATAACAGTAGGTGCAGTCCTTCGGTTTATCCTCTGCGTACTTCACTTTCCTTTCAACCATCATCCGCAGCCTCCTGTTCTTTCTCCCTCACCATTGCTTCCATATGCCGGTCAGCCAGTGCGCCTGACCGGACACAGCTATACATCATCACCACCGCCAGCACCAGGGCGGCACCGATTACACATTTCACAACCATCCGTACCACATCCTCTCTTTAAAATTTTTCATTCAGGTATATCTGCCTTCCGGTTTCTGATGCCAGTCCAGGCGGGCGCGGCGTAAAAGCGTATTTTCACACCCGCCCGGATACAAGCAGTCGAGCCGCGGCAGTCAGAGTTAAAAACTTCCCCGCGCGTCCCGTTACAACAAAAAAGAAAAAGGGCGCCTGCAAACTTGTACGGTGTCTGCAGACGCCCATTGGCATCTTATGGCATTTTGCCACTTATCTTATTCTTTTTCTCCGTCTGTTCTGGAAAAAGACTGCCAGACACAGAACAATACCAAGGAGACTACACCCGGCCAGGGCAATCCAAAGTGTTACATTGCTCTCATCCCCGGTTTTCGGCGTCTCTCCAGGCACAACCGTCGGAGTCTTTTTTTCCTCCTCCGGCGTATGGCTGTTTACCACCACATAATTGTCGTCGCCTTCAGTGATGGTAGCCGTGTAGCCGCTGATTGCATCCTCTGACAGGGTATAGACAATCTCCGTTCCGTTTACATAGACCGGAAGCCCGGTAAAGGTATAGCTCTGGTCAGCCGCATCTTTTAAGATTGTCCCGTAATACACGGAGCCATCTGATCCGGTCAGGGTCAGCTTCACGTCTGCGCGAAGCCCGTCCTTATCATCCTCGTCCTCCCAGACTTTAATCACTGTGATGTTCTTTGTCTCTGGCGTATGGCTGTTTGTGATGGTGAAAAGATAGCCGCTTTCTGACTTTTCGACCACCGATTCATAGCCATCTACTGCCTCTTCTTCAACGGTATAAACGATCTGCTCCCCTTCATTCCAGTAAACCGGAAGTCCGGTGAATACACAGACATAGCCATTCTCCGCTGTCAGCTCCGCTTCGTAAGTGTTTCCATCCGAACCGGTCATGGTCACTTTGATGCTGTCCGGACGGATTCCATCCTGATCATCCGCATCATCCCATACCTTAGAGATCACCACATCGGTCACAGCCGGGATATGGTTGTTTGTCACGGTAAAACTGTAGCCGTCCTCGCTGGCAAGCACTTCATCTGAGTAGCCGTCCACTGCCCTCTCCTGCAGGGAGTAGGTGATCGTCTGACCCTCGTTAAAGTACACAGAAAGATCGGTAAAGGTGTATGCCCAGCCGCTTTCCTCAGTAAGTTCGGCGGTATACTGGCTTCCATCCGAACCAGTCAGGACAACTTCGATACTCGAAGGCCTTACGCCGTCCTGATTCTCCTCATCGTCCCATGTCTTCTCAACATAGATGTCCGTCACCGCGATCTCATGCGTGTTTGTCAGGGTAAAGGCATAACCATCCTCTCCAGCCTCCAAAGCGGTTTCATAATTCTCTACCACATCCTCAGAAATGCTGTACACGATCTGTTCCCCATGATTGAAATACACAGGAAGATCGGCAAAGACATATTTCCAGTTATTTTCCGCAGACAGGTCAGCTTCATAAGTATTCCCGTCCGTGCCGGTAAGCACCACATGGATACTTTCCGGTCTCACACCGTCACGGTTTCCATCATCTTCCCAGACCTTCTCTACGGTAACAGCCGTTGTCTCCGGCTCATGGGTGTTGGTCAGAATAAAACCTGTGTCATCCTCATTTAAGGAGATTTCGGTCTCATAGCCGTCTACTGTTACTTCCGTCAGCGTATATTCCACAGCCTCGCCCTTATTCCAGTAAACAGAAACATCTTCGAAAAGATATGTCCAGTCATTCTCAGCATTAAGCTCTGCCGTATACGCTGTCCCGTTGCTTCCGTTCAAAGTCACGGTAATGCTTTCCGGGCGGATGCCGTCCTGATCGTCGTTATCGTCCCAGACCTTTGAGACCGGGATAGATACCGTTTCCGGTTCATGCGTGTTGGTAATGGTGAACAGATATCCGGACTCATCCACCGTATAAGCGGTTTCATATCCTTCTACAGCAATCTCTTTCACCGTATAGGTAATCAGGGTTCCGTGGTCATAGTAGACAGGGAGTCCACTGAACAGATAAGAATATCCATTCTCCGCAGTCAGCTCCGTTTCATAGGTACTTCCATCCGAACCGCTCAGCGTCACCGCAATGCTTTCCGGACGGATACCGTCCTGATTATCTGCATCATCCCACACTTTGCTCACGACCACATCGGTCACAGCCGGGATATGGTTGTTGGTCACGGTAAAACTGTAACCATCTTCGCCGGCAACGACCTCATCGGTATAGCCGTCCACTTCCTTCTCCTGCAGGGAGTAAGTAATCAGCGCCCCTTCATTCCAATAAACCGGAAGATCGCTGAAAGTATATTTCCAGTCGCTCTCCGCAGTCAGCACTGCTTCGCGCACCATGCCGTCCGAACCGGTCAGCACAACTGTGATCCCCTCTGCACGGACACCGTCCTGGTCGTCATTGTCGTCCCAGATTTTCTCCACCGGAATATCCACGGTCTCAATCTCATGGGTGTTGGTAATGACAAATTCATGCTCCTCGTTGGCATCCACCACTGAACGGACATATCCGCTCACCGGGCTTTCCACCACAGAGTAAGAAATCTCCTGCCCCTCATTCCAGTAAACCGGAAGGTCGGTAAAGGTGTACTGCCAGTTATCATCTGCAGCGATCTTTGCTACACGCTCCGAACCGTCTGAACCGATCAGTTTCACTTCAATGCTCTCCGGTCTTACGCCGTCGCGGTTCTCATCATCATCCCAGACCTTCACAACCGTATACTCTGTCGTTTCCGGCGTGTGGGTGTTGGTGATAACGATACTGTAACCGCTCTCCCAGCTTCCATCCATTGCAGAGTAGGAAACCGTATAACCATCAACCGCTTCCTCTGTCACGGAATAGGAAACCACTTTCCCGGACGAATAAACCGGAAGCGCCGCAAAACGGTATGTCCAGCTCTCCGAACCGGAACGGATCGTTGCGCTTCTCGTGACTACTGTGACAGTTTCCCCGGCATCATTGGTGATGGTGCCAACGAGATTTAAGGTCACATCACTGCGAAGTCCGTCCTGGTCGTCATTGTCTTTCCATGCCTTCGTCACCGTTACAGTTGTGATATCCGGCTCATTTTCGACCGTCAGGCTTCCATCCAGTATCTCGCCATCTACGATTACGTAGCTTATCCAGCTGCCATCCGTCGATCTGCTCTTTACTTCCACCGTCCAAGTCTCATCAGTCTTTAAATATCCGTCCGGTGCCTTGTACTCAGAAAGTACATAAGTACCAAGCGGCAGGCCACTTAAAGATACCGTGCCGTCTTCGCCGGTTGTCAGATAACAGCTCTCATTTACCTTGTTTCTGACTCCGGTATAACTGCCGTTCTCAAAGGTCAGGTATTTGCCGTCTGCGTCCTGCATCACAAAAACTGCATCCGAAAGCGTCACATCCGTATCCGCTTCAACTTTCCGGATCGTCAGGCCAGAGGTAAAGGTCAAAAGGCCGATGTCGTTGTGGCTGCTCTCATAGAGATAAGCATCCATCTCTGACAGTCCCGGAAGCGTGATACCTGCAATATACGCATTTTCAAGCCCGGAGCCATCCTCGGACACGGTTGCTGCAGCGTCAGAATCTACTGCATCATCGCTTCCCGCATCCTGAACAGTCAGCCCATAACCGTCCAGTCCGGTAAACACCACGTAATAGGTGCCTGCCTCCAGATTGTTAAAGTTATAAGAACCGTCTTTCCCCGTCTTGACCGAATCCACGCTCTCCCCATACACATCGTAAGCGGTATAGAGCTTCACGCCGTTTACTGTCGCCGCCGCTTTTGCAGAAGAAGCATACCCGGAAGACGTCGTGCGATAAAGGGTTGCTGTCACTCCGGACAGGAGCGTTTCCTCATCATCCCTTACACCGTCACCGTCTGCGTCCAGCCATGCAAGACCTGAAATATCACGCTCCGCCACATGGGTAGATACCAGAACACTGGTAACGGAAGAGGACTGGTCGTCCCCGTATTCATAGAACATGTTGCAATAAACATCGCCAGGATTGTTGCCTTCTGTAGAAACGGTAACGTCAAAGGAGATGTTTTCTTTGGAGGACAGAGTGCCAAGGTCAAAATAAAAGGCGGTCATGTCCCCATACCCGGACACATCCAGTGTCACGGTATGGTTGGTATCATTTACCGTCGCGTTCTTCATCAGGTCCGTCCAGGAGCTGATATTTGCCACCCCGGTCACAAGGTCTGATGCAGAGGCGCTCACACTGCCATCCGTCACATAAAACGCCATGCTGTCAATGTCCTTCTCAAAAGAGGACACTGCACTTGAAAAATCAATCGTGATAGACTTCACACTGTAGCTACCCGAAAAATCCGAACCCATACTATCACCGCTCACAGGCAGAATGTCTGCCAGTCTGGTTCCCTTCTGATCTGCTTCGGATTCATTGGCGAACAGGAATGTCCAGGTAAACTCCCCGTCCTGTTCAATCAGGTGTGCGTCCACCTGTTTGGAAATACTGATAGCCACCAGCTTTACAATCACAAGAGACGTAGAACTGTAATTGCCGAACGCCGCCTGCTTCACACGGTTGTCCCCGGTACTGGCAATCGCAGCAGAAACTGTGATGGACTGGTTATTCGTCACATCATTCATCGTCCCGGCATGTCCAATCGTACAGGAGAACGTGATCGCATCCAGCGCCGCGCCGACCGTCACATCCGCCAGCGTATAGGTAAGTGTTGTCGTGCCATCTTCCGCCGCTTCAATCTCCGGTGTGATATAGTCATCACCCCACATGGAACTGCCCGCGTCATAAGTCAGGTCACTCGGCAGCGTCACCGTCACAGTCGCTGTCGTCGTTCCTGCGGTTGCTTCACTTCCCGTAGAAGAATTGCCGTCTACCTCGATATAAGGCTGAATCGAATAAGACACCGTGCGCTCGCCTGCGTCCATATCATAGACTGCCTTTGCCTGTCCATTAGAACCGGTATCGGCAATGCTGATGTCCACCGTAGCAGTTTCTCCACAGATTAACAGGCTCGTGCCGCCATAAAAGCCGGTAACGTGTGTTCCGGAAATAATATTCCCTTCACTGTCGTATTCCGTCTTGACATAGTAGGCGTCCGTCGAAGACTTCTTGCCCATCGCTGCATATGCGGAACTGCTGCAGTAAGCTTTGTATAGGTCATAAGCTTCGATCTGATCGGTATCCATCGTATACTCAGCGGAACCACTTGCCGCTGACATCGGGTCAATATCACTATATGAGGCCCAGCCCTCCGAGACAGCCGCATAAGTTTCCCCGACTGTCGCCGTGTCCTTTACTACCAGGTCAATCAAATACTGCGGGAACGGTGTACCATTCGCGGTATAGGAACAATCCGCCACCCAGAGAACACCAACACAGACATATCCGTCTGCTTCCAGTGCATCCAGGTCCCGATAATAATGCAGGCTTGCATCATTCATCAGGGTATCGCTCATTTCCTGCTCGCTTGACCAGTTGGAAGAACGTCCGACAAAGTAGCCGGTATACGAGTTGATGGTAACAGAACCTGTCGCCAATCCTGCAGTTGAATAATAGTTGCTCGATCTGTCTACCTCAAAAGCATCTGCATCCCACTTAATCAGCCCGATTACTGTTTCAATGCTCTCATCCGAAGATGTCGTAAGCTTCTGCCAGAGCCTTACGGAACTGCCAACATAGCTGTAAGCATCACCGGAAGAATAGGAACTTCCCAGCTGATAGGTTGCGTCCGGCTGCTGTGAATGGGACGATGCGCTTGTTGTGGTAAAGTTGACGCCCACGTTGATCGACCCCGGCGGCAGGAGTACATAGGTTCCTGCGAAAGAAGCCGTCGTGTCATACACATCGCTTTCAACAGCAAAATTGTCTGCTGTCACTTTGAAATACACATTCGTGATCTCATCCACATCCCCATACGGGAACTGAAGGACTACCTGAATAACCCCGGCAGAAATACAAGCCTGGTTTGCCTTGTAGGTTGTCCCATCCTCAGTACGTTTGTACCAGGTGTTATTTGCAGTCGGGAAAATATAATCCTCCGTATCCACCGCGTAATTCTTGATCGTCACATGGTAAACGAGCGGATTTTCCTCATCCTGCGTGATTGTCCAGTCACCGCCGTCATAACAGGAATCATAGATGGAGGAAAGGGAGTAACATCCAAGCACATTGTACGGTGCCGCTGAATAGGCATATCCGTTCTGCTTTACGAATGTTCTGCCCCATTCGCCGGTTGACGAACTGCGCTCATTCTCATCATAATCCCACATCACAGGTGTATAACCGGACTGGTTGCTCAAAAGCACACCCGCGGAATTCATGGAATACTCATTCAGGGTAATGTCAAAAGTAATCTCCCCGGTTGGGAACTCAAGACCTTTCAAGCCCTTCTCCACAGAATCGTTCTGCATCATAACGGTAACGCCATAGGATTCCATTCTGCCGCGAATCGTAGAAGCGCCGCTCACCGTATCCTGTGCCGCATTCTCACCGCCAGTGGCAAGGTCATACTCTCCATAAATATCCATCTCGCTGGACTGGCTGATCTTAACAGCAAACTTCGCTGCCGCAGACACAGTGATCACCTCCGGTGATACAGATACTTTCTGCTCATCTGCGTTGCCCACCATCCAAAGCGTAAACTCAGGCTGAATCATTGTCCCGTTTGATGCCGCACCGACATACAGTCCAACGGAAAGCGTACCCGCGCCCGGAATGGTCATAAACTCCGCATTAGTCAGTTCCCTGCATCTCGTCAACACCTGTTTCACTACCGTGGAAGCGTCCTCATAGCTTGTACCGGTCGTGCCGTCCTCAAAATAATAGGTCAGCACCGGGTCTACCATCCAGTTCATCGCGTCCATGTTAAAGATCGCCACATCCGGCGAACAGGGAAGTGTAAACTCTACATACAGCACACCCGAATCAACGGATACATTCGCATCCGTCAAAGCAGTCGTATAGGAGATTGTGTACGACACGTAATCAAAGGAACGCACAATGCGGTTATCCTCATTACTGTCGTCCCCTGCTTCATCATCGTCATCAAACGGCGCGGTGCCATCCACAATGTCGATCACGGAAAGCCCGTCCACATAACTTGTGTTGTCGGTATCTTCCGCCAGAGACATCAGAGAAATCGCCTCCTCAGTTCCTTCCTCTGTTTCCGTCTCTGTCTCAGCATTCATCTCCGTATCGGATTCGGATTCTGTTTCGGCCGCAGTTGCTTCATCAATCTCTGCAGTCGTTTCAGCTTCAGAGGAAACCTGTTCAGATTCAGCAGCCTCTTCCACAGAAGACTCTACCGTCACTTCGCCAACCGGGACTACCTCGCTCTCTGTTTCAGATACCTCCGCCGCTGGGTCAGGGTCAGCATCCGCGTCACCGCCGGAATCATCCTCTCCGGACCCTCCATCCTCAGAAGCAGCTACAGCAATTCCCGTTTCCGGTTCTTTAACCGTAATTGTCCTGCTTATCTGGTAGGAAGGATTGCCGCTGTAAGGTTCCACATAGTAGACTGCCTTATAGGTATCGGCATGGCCAGACGAATATGTCTGTCCGCTGTCGCTCTTCGCTTCGTGAAGTGTGACCTTCACCTTTCCGGAATCATATTCGATGCCTTCAAAATCATTTTCAGCATCAAAATCACTTCCATACTCCACCATGATGTCGATTGCTGTCACAATCTCATCTGCCGCAAGCTGATCCTTCACTTCATCCAGTTCCGGATACTCCGCCTCATACGCGGCAGGCTCTGCTGTTTCTGCTGCATATGCCGTCAAAGGCGATGCCACAGCAGACAAAACGCTCACCACCGAAAGGATTCCGGAGAGAGCGCGTCTGAAACAAATTCTCTTCTTCATAAAGTACCTCGCTTTCTAAAATCAGTAGATTTGCTGCAATACCCGCAGCGGGTCATGATAGATTGGCCTCTCAGAAAGACCGCTTAAGTCTGCAATGGAACCACATCCCTTCTATATGGATTTGTGCCATAGAAAGCTCCTGCGTCGTAATCAGGACTCGCTTTGTCATGAGTCCTGTCTGATATCCGCAAAGAGAAACAACAGCACATTCATAAGGCGGAGCTGGTTCATTGCCCGGCTCCGCCTCATGGTATCTACTGTTGTTTCGTAGGTATTTTTATTTATTTTTCTGCCTGTGTTCCCCTCAGACCCGTTCCTGTCCCGTTTCTTCCGCAACGTATTCGCTGGCAAGATGCGCGATAATGCGCATTCAATACCAGGTATCCATCTGAGCAGGCTATTTTGTTTTCAAGGTACTCAGAAGCGGTCGTTTTTACCCCTTCACTTACCTGTGAAAACAAACCCGTCAGGACAAGCTATCGAAAAATATTTTTGAGAGTTTTTTGAATCGGCTATGAAGAATGTTCAAGCCAGCAATCCCTGTGCGTCTTCCCCGTACCGTTTCCGCATCTGGCGCGTAGCTTTCCCCATCATGTCACGAACTGCCTGACGGCTGACGCCCAGATCATCTGCGATCTGTACATAAGGTTTCTCATTCAGGACATTCTCTATCACCACATGACGCTGCTTCACAGTCAGAAAATCCAGACTCTGCAAAGCCATTTCCTCACATTCCCTTGCAAAAAGGATATCCTCCGCCGAACCGACCGGGTCCAATATCTCCTGCCAGTCCTCCGCTTCTGCACTATAAGAAATGGTATGGGCATAATATCTTCTGTCAGAATTGTTGCTTAAATGGTCTTCCCCTTCGAGTACAAGGCGAAGATACCAGGCCGCGCTTTCAAAGCTTTCATCCTCCACCATCTCCTGAGAACCGGCACAGTTGCTTTCATATAAATAGCCGCCACTTTCCGGGAACGGGAACACAGTCGCGCCTGCTTCGCTCCGATACAGCACATATCCGTTTTCATATACACTGACCGTTGAACCCGCTACGCTGCAGCTAATCATAATTTTCTCCCCTGACTGCACCAAACTCTTGCACCTCGGTGTTTCCCTGCCCTTCTTCGGCATCACTTCCATCTTCTTTCTCAGTTCTCTCAATGTCAGCATTTCTGACCTTCCTTTCTGCCTTGCGGCACGGGTCAGTCAGTTGCGTCAACGGAAATTCCGCCAGAGACAAAAAGGCAGCAGGAAAGGGCCGCAGACCAACCCGTTTTTTTTAAACGGGAGTCTGTGACTCCTCCTGCTGCCCTTACATACAGCCAGTTCCTCTTATCTTACAGGTACGGAAACTTCATTTTTCATTTATCCGGGAATCACCCGCCACACGGACATGTCACTTGTCACAACTTCAAGCAGATTGCCTGGTTCTGTCAGTCCCAGATACCTTACCGGAATGTTTCTGCTCCGGGCTACGGAGACATCCTTCGCCATTTCTTCCGTCATGACATTTCCAATCAGCCACATCTCGTCCGCCTGCATCAGCCATTCCTGCGCCAGTGTTTTGTAATCCACCAGTTCCATATCATCAAGGGTGGAAATAAATCGGCTGAAATACAGCTGCGGCGCAAGAGGCATATAGCCAAGCTTTGCGAGCATCCGGCAGGCCATCCGAGCGGTTTTCACATCCGCTTCCCACTTGCGTTTCTTCTCCTCATCCATCTCTCTTTCCAGACGGTACGGGGAACATACATATACGGTTGTAATCATTCTCTTATTCTCCATGAGAACCTCTCCTTACACTTTTGATGTTCCAATGACTCTCGCCCTCGGACACGCATATCATACCGGAACACGCATTGACAAAAAAGTGCATGTGATGACCCCTTAACCCCATGTAAAAGTGCTTCCAAAGCCCTTTATCTGGCTCTTATTTTCGATTTACTCTGACCACTTATCGCTTTCCACCTCTCTATAAAGAGGCTCCATCACAGCTTTTTCAGGGGTTCACGGCATGAACCCCTGAGCAAAAAATATTTTCATTTTTTCTGCAAAGCCGTGTATTCTGATGTATAATAAAGAGACGGCAGATCGGCAGTAGCTGTTTTACGCCGCATGACCCTCAGGTGTCTTCCCTGAGACCGATGGAAAAAAGAAATGAGGAACCGAAACAATGGCATCCAACAAAGGGCGCATCCTTTTCCTGCTTCAATATCTACAGAAGAATACAGACGAATACCACGCCGTCAGCTCTACGGAGCTTGTAGAACTCTATGCGGCAAACGACTTTAACGGAAACCGAAAGACAGTCAAGGATGATATCCAGGAACTGATCGGCGCCGGATATGACATCTATGAGGAAATCGGCAGCGGCACCAGCACTACCTACAGCTATGTAGGAAGGTTATTTGACCTGCCGGAGGTAAAAATGCTGATAGACGCTGTTTCTTCCGCGCGATTTATCAGCGCCGCAAGCAGCAAAGAACTGATTGATAAACTTACACAGCTTGCCAGCAGACATGCAAAAGACAGCCTGACCGCGATGGTCTATCCTTCCGACCGTGTAATCACAGCAAGTCAGAGGCTCTATTATGTGATTGATATTATCCAGCAGGCCATCCTTGCGAAAAAGAAAATCCGATTCCAGTATCTTGATTACAACGTCCGGAAGGAATTGATCCTGCATAATGACGGGGAATACTATGATTTTTCTCCCTACTGCTGTGCCTGGAACGGAGACCGATATTACCTCTTAGGCCGATTGGACAAACGTCCGGACGGGATCAATCCTTTCCGCATTGACCTGATGTGTACACCGGAAATACTGGATGAAGATGCTTTTCCACCTCCGGAGGACTTCAATCCGGCAGAATATGCGGCAAAAGTTTTCCGGATGTTTAATGGGAAAAACGAAAAGGTCACGCTGGAAGCAGACAACCGGCTGATGAAGAAATTCATTGACCGCTTCGGGGAAGAATTTCCTTCCTGGCCAGTGTCCGATACAGCCTTCCGCGCCGAAGTTGAGGTTGCGGTCAGCCCCACTTTCTACGCCTGGATATCCGAATACAGTGGCCAGATACGAATCGTCGCTCCCGATGATGCCAAGGCAGGCTACATAGAACACTTAAAAAAGCTGCTTTCCAGCGAACAGGAATAGCTAAAAACGAAAAAGCCCCGGAACTAAGGTGGTCAAATTTTCGACCACCCTCGCTCCGGGGTCATTTTTGTACTTGAAACAGAGAATCGGATGATATATAATCTTTCTATCGGAATTAAGTTATTCCGTTAGAGTCAAAAAAAGAGGTGAATGAAGATGAGGCATAAAAGCGACGAACTAATGAAACAGATTTTTGAGTTCGTGGAACAGTTTACAATAGAAAACCTCCGCTCTCCAAGCACAACGGAAATCGCAAAGGCTGTAAAAGTAGCGCAGAGTACCGCCTACAAGTACCTTGTCGCCATGCGGGAGAAAGGGATGCTCTCTTACCAGGACGGCATCATCTCCACGAAAAAGACGCGCAACCTGATATTCAACCAAAGTGCTGCGGCGATTGTCGGTTCCGTCTCCTGCGGCCTGCCGCAGCTGGAAGAGGAAAATATAGAAGAATATATTCCACTCCCGGCAAGCCTGATCGGGAAAGGCGAATTTTATGTCGTGCACGCAAACGGGGAATCCATGATTGGAGCCGGTATTGACGACAATGATCTGGTAATTGTCCGTAAGCAGACAGAGGCAAGCTACGGCGACCTGGTGATCGCTCTGGTAGACAATGAAAATACTTTGAAGAGATATTTATTTGACAAAAAGAAAAATCGGCCATACCTCCACCCGGAGAACCCCGATTTTAAAGATATTTATCCGGCCTCCCTGTCCATTCAGGGCGTAGCCGTCCATGTGATCAAGCGGCTGCAGTAAATCCCACACAAGGCTGCAGCGCCACAGACATGAATATAACGATCAGCACAGAGGACAGACGGCATTTTCATATGCTTCGGAACAGTCTGTCCACTCAAAACTCCTCAACGGTTTTCTTTTCCCTTTACCTGTTGAGTGATGGAATTTTTATTGCTTAAACAAAATAAAGCGTGAGGAGATTTGCGATGAACTACTTAACCTATGACCCGGAGCCGGAAGCTGAATGCTTTTTCTCTATGCCGCCGGCAATGCCAGCCCCGAAACCTGCCAGAAAGCTCTACTATCAGGACAACCCCGATATGTGTTCCCTTGAGGATTATTTCCGTGACCATTTCACTCATGAATACACCAACTTCCTGCGGCAAAAGCTTGCGTCACGGGAGCTGCCTCTTGGACGTATCAGCCGGAATGTCCCGGAACCCGATACTATCTTTGTAACGGACGCTGACATTACTTCCATCCACTTTACTGCGATTGACAGCGAACACGTCCATGTGGAAGCATTGGTGCGCGCCTCCATCTATCTGTCCGCCTTATTGGGTAATTCCCAGTATTCGGATACAACTGAACAGCTATACAAGATTAACGGCAGTCTCGCCATTTATGACGATGGCTATGAATACAGCCTGATCGACCAGGCAGGGATTTATAAATCCTGGGATCAGACCACGTACCGTCCTCTGTCCCACTATCTGGTTCCTGTCCTCTCCCGTGATGAACTGGAGATTGAAGCGGAACGGATTTTAGAACGCTACTATCCGGAAGCCCTGCAAAAGCCAACTCAACTGGATGTCAATATCTTTGTAAAACGGCTTGGGCTTACTGTCCAGTACGCACGTATCACAAAAGACGGTTCCATTCTTGGACAGCTTTTCTTTGAAGAAGCAGTCATCACGGTTTACGATGAAAACGGCGATCCGTTACGGATGACTATCCCTGCAAACACCATCCTGATTGATGTGGAAGCCGCCAGAAAAGCAAACGGCGGACGCGTCCACCCAACCATCCTGCATGAGTGTGTCCATTTTCTCCTGCACAGGCTCTTTTTCCGGATGCAGCGGATTTATCAGTCTGAAATCCAGTGCATCTCCTGTCCGGTAGAAGTGACTGCCTCCAAAGACTCCCCGATCTACTGGATGGAATGGCAGGCAAACCAGATGGTACGCAGACTTGCTATGTACTCCGAGCAGACAAAGATAAAAATCAATGAGCTGATCGCGCAGAAAGAACAGAGTGCCAACTACAGCGACAGGCTTTCCATCATTGAATCTGTCATCAATGACCTTGCTGAGTTTTACTGCATCTCAAAACAGTCTGCGAAACAGCGCATGGTCGAACTCGGTTTTCCGGAAGCACAGGGAGTGCTGAATTACTGCAACGGCGGCTATGTACCGAACTATCTGGTCAATCCGGACAGCATCATGCCGGGACAGACCTACACCATCAGCCTTAGCGCTACTACAGCGGAATATAACCACAATGTCTACTTCCGTGAGCGCGTAGATTCCGGAAAATACGTTTATGTAGAGTCCCATTTCTGCCTGAACCATCCGAAGTATGTCACACCGGATGAGAATGCGGGATTGTGCCTGACCGACTACGCGCGGACTCATATGGAGGAATGCTGCCTCGTCTTTGATATCGGCAGTCCACAAACCGAGTACACATACCGCAGCGGCACCATGAAACGGGAAACACCGACAGGAACCGGCTGTGTCATCTTCTATCCGGGAAAGAACGAAATCGAAGCAAATGCTCCGCAGGAGTCTCCCCTGGACGCCGCCACCCGCATTTCCGCTATTATGAATGAACTACCAGCAAGCCTCGGTGCCACTCTGGTCTACCACATGAAACGGCTGAAGATCACCAAAGAGAAGCTTGAGGAACTATCAAATGTGTCCGTCTCAACCATCCAGCGTATCCGTACCAAAGAAGGTTTTCAGGCTACTCTGCCGTCCATAATCGCGCTATGTGTCGGCATGAAGCTTGATCCGGAACTCAGTGAGGATATGCTTGACAAAGCTGGATACAGACTCCGCAGCACTCCGGAACATACAATGTATAAGATCATTCTCCGGAATATGTATATGGCATCCATCGACACCTGCAATGCAGCCCTCATCGCATCCAAGATGCAGCCGCTGACGAAAATGTAAGTTCAACTATCTGTATTAGCCCTCTGCTGTTCATCAGCGGAGGGCTTTATTACGCCAATCCTTATAAAAACCGGATAGAGATAGGATGCGCCGAACACACCCAGCTTTTTCGGCCCTGTCACAATGCCATCAAGCAATAATGCCTTCTGGAATGCCAGATTTATTGTCGCCCTAGTGATAGATTTATCCTTTCGGCTCACGAACATTTCTCTGCCTTTGATGGTATATGTAAATTTCAGTCCTTTCGCCGTATAGAACGGATAAGACTGAAACAGCAGCAAAGTATCCCACAAAACGGATGTGTCCTCGCTCTGCTTCATACGTTCTACCGCTGATCTCCGTTCTCTGAATTTTCTGCAGCGTTCCGCAGTCACGCTGATCTCTTCCATCTTATATGGAATTTTCGTGTAAGGCAAGTAGGAATTAACCGATGCTTTTGACAAACCTGTCAGTGCCATAATTTCTGCTACCGTTTTCTTCTCACGATACAATCTTATTACATCATCTGCAATATCAGATTGATAGACTCCGGCAGTTATAAGGAGCTTCCTGACTTTCAATGGATTCAGGTCAAATTCATCTGCAAGCTGTCGAAGCGATGAATGTTCGGCTAAGCCTGAATTATCACTATATGCTAATACCACAGAATCCAATAATTCTTTCATTATCGTGACTGGATTATAATTTGGTTTTTTTCTTCTATTTGGCATTAGATCGTCTCCAAATCGTTTCAATCTATACAGCAAACTGAAAATACAATTTTCTATTCTTCCCCATTTGTTGTTGTGGCTCTAATTTTCCTTCATTTTTTTAATTTTCGAATTTTAAGCAAATGTTCATCTTTGTTTTACTCTCATTTTTGCAATCATTCTCATGCTGGCATTAATTTCTCAGCGAACGTAAACCCTGCCTTAACAGCATCAGCAATTTTACCGATTGCAACAAGCAGTTCTTTTAATAATTGCGTTTTGTCTATTCCTCTCTTATTCAGGAATTCTATGCCCTTCACTGTTATGTCATAATATTGAACATCACAAGACAATGTAATTGTTTTTATGTACCCCATTTCTAAAAGGCCATCGAATACACTCTGGCAATCGTTTACAGCCGCGCTATATAATCCGGGAAACACGGAATAATTTTCATTCAATCCTGTCAGTATACTGTTAATAACGGCATCTCGCTTGCTCTTCTTTTGAATGCGGTTTTTCGTATACGGTTTTCTCGCATCATTAGGTATAAGCCACTCTCCATCTTTCTGTATAGCACCGCCTACATAATTATTTTTAATCCACCCAATCACCGTCGATTCCGTTACTTTATGTGGTTCTGCCTTTGCAAATTCTGATACCGTCAACATAAGTACATTCCTTCCCTGTCCATCTTAGCTGCAACTGCTTAATACTTACAGTCACAGTTCCAACTTATTACTATATGCACAGTTTTTGCAAATCACTATACAAATCCTTGGCATACACACCATTCTCAATCAATCCTCGAATACTCTCAACTACCGCAGCCTTGTCCTGCTGATAAGTAACCCCAAACCACTTATCGTTTGTTTCCAATACTTTCACTGTAACCCTCTCATTCCGTAGCAGGCCACCGATATGTGTCGGTAGAAGATATTCTGCTTTCAGAGGGCTAGCTTGAACTGTCGTTTTGAAGAATTCTGTGAAGCCATCCTCCAAAACACCCATATACCAAGGATCAAAGCCTTCTGCAGCAGGGAAGCCCCAGAAGTTCATGGATACATAGCTTTCTGGGTCAAGTACCACACCGTCAGCTTCTGCGCCAGTTCCCGCCTTTACAATATTACTGGTTTCTACAACATCAATCACATGAGTGTGTCCTTCTGCAACTTTACATACACCTCTGGTTACACCTCCATGCTCAGACAGCGTATTCTTCAGAATAAAACCTGCCATTGCAATCGCATTCTCAGTGTCCCGCGCCGAATTAATGTTCCCACCTACTGCACTCTGACGGCATATTATTTTCGGCATACCCTTCATCATATCTACTC
>JAJQHY010000053.1 GCA_021199495.1 Lachnospiraceae bacterium
CAAAACTGCCGAATTTAATCAGCGTTTAGCGCCTACCACAGTCTGCCGCGCGACAATACGGCACAAGTTTTGTTACTTTTTCCAAAAGTAACGCAAAAGCACTTTCGACAGCCGTTCCGTCCATCAAAAGCTGCCTTTGCGCTCCTCGCCGGAGGGGCTTCTTCCGGCTGTCGCCGGATTATCCCGCCTATGTCACCTCCGCGGTGCCTCCGGACGGGACGGCTGTTCCAGCCGAATTGCTTCCGCCGTTTCCTCCTTTTCTGACCGAAATTTACAGGAGCGTGCCACGCCCCTGTAATCTTCCATCAAAGGATGCTCCCCATCGAAAGCTATCCGGCACGCCTCGCCTGTCCAGGTATTCCTGCCTGGCATTCTCGCGTTCCTCCGGCGTTGGTGCTTCTTTTGATTTGGAATACAACTCCCGCAGCACCATCGCATCCAGTTTCTTTTCCAGTCCTTTCCGTATCTCATCCCCATATTCTTCCATATCAAGCAAGTGATACCGGACCAGTGCCAGAAAAAGATCATTTGGTATCTGTATATTTTTCATCACGTATCCTTTCCGCGTCGGTTTGCGTCGATAGCGTCGATATTTTCTATACCAGCCCGCTGTGAAAAATACCGTCGCAACCGACGCATATCGTCGCACATCAGTTTTCTTTTTCTAGTCGCCTTAACGTAATACTCCGCTCATGCCCTCTGCCTTTCTCATACAAAATCCCGTAATCATTGAGCAGATTGCTGTTCGCCACATTCAGTTTTCTGGATAAGACATTCGGCTGCAATCCCATATCCGGAAGCAGGCTCAACAGTTCTGTAGCCGTTCCCTGCCACTCTGTCCTATCTTCCGACAGGAACGCATTCACTGCCTCCAGAAGCGGGTCAGGCGGCTTTTTCCAAAGTTCTGTCTCTGCGCTCTGGAAGTTCCAGATACATCGTTCCCGGTCAAACTCCAGTGTCAGCTCCTGATCCGGCTGGTCACGTCCGACGATGTCCATAACAGCTGTATTTTCCGTGCGCTTTTTCTTGCACATGATGAATGCGCCGTCTGCCGCTCCAAGAAGTCCGTTTGTACCGGAGATCATACCAAAGCTGTCCTCCGCCTCCATCTTTCGTGTATGATGGACGATCAGCAGACAGATTCCATGCTTATCGCCAAATGCCTTGAGTCGTGTCACAATCTCGTAATCACTGGCATAGCTGTACCGCTCGCCGCCCACTTCCCTTACTTTCTGGAGCGTGTCAATGATAATCAGCCGTGCATCTGTATGCTCCTGCACAAAGTTCTCCAACTGCCGGTCCAGCCCCTCATTCACAGTCTTTGCCTGCGTTGCAAAGAACAGGTTGTCCGCACTCTCCACTCCAAACATCCGGGAAAGGCGCCGCTGTAACCTCGCATAATCATCCTCCAATGCCAGATACAGAACTGTACCTTTATGGACAGGATAATCCCAAAGCGGAATCCCCATCGCCACATGATAGGCAAGCTGCCCCATAAAGAAAGACTTCCCGACTTTAGGCGCGCCTACAAAAAGATACGTTCCTGCATAAAGCAGGTCATCCACAATCGGCGTCCGCGGCGGATAAACCGTCTCATATAATTCTGTCATTGACACAACAGCAAGATCACCCCGCCGAACCCTCGTCTCGCGCAATGCCTCCGCCCCGCCGGAAAGTTGACCTTCCGGCGATTTTTCAGTGGCTTGCAGATTGCATTGCCCATCCGCATTTGATATAATTTCATTGGATTTTTCTACATATGGCTGCGCCCCACCCACGGCAATGGGTGAAACGGGAGCAGCCGTTTTCCTTTCTTCATTCACTCGTTTTCTCCTTTCAATCCGTCCAACGTGATTGCGATTACCTGAATCGTATAGAGCAGTTCATCATTATCCGCGCTGCACGTTTCCAAACGCTTCAACTCCTCATAAATCGCTTCCATCTGATTCTTCAGAGCCTTATACACTTTCGGGTTCCCCTGCACGACTACATCCCGGCATTGCAGCCGTCTGGTAATATATTCCTGTTTCGTCAGTCCGGACAGGGCTACCAGGTCATTGATCAGCTTTGCTTCCTCATCCGACACCCGGAATGCGACCGTGTGATTGCGCCATCTTCCTTTGTAATCAAGCAATTTTTCCATTATCGTCTGTGTCCTCCTTACGTCTCATCTCTAATTCCAGTTTCTCAGCCATCTCCGTCTGCACTGTTGGAAACAGATGCGCATAACGGTAAGTGATCTTTTCCGCCTCATGACCCATCCGGTCACCGATCGCCAGTGCGGAAAATCCCATATTGATCAATAGTGACACCGCACTGTGGCGGAGATCATGAACCCTGATCTTCTTAACGCCTGCCTGCTTCGCGCCGCGCTCCATCTCATGGTTAAGATATGATTTGGTAACCGTAAACAGCCGGTCATCCGGTTTGATGTCATAAAGCATCCGGATATAATCCTGCATTTCTTCACAGAGGAAAGGCGGCATCATGATTGTGCGGTTGCTCTTTTTCGTCTTCGGGCTTGTGATCACATCCCTGCCCTTCGAGCGGTGAAAGGTCTTGCTGATTGTGACGGTCTGTTTGTCAAAGTCGAAGTCAGCCGGAGTAAGCGCCAGCAGTTCTCCGGAACGGATGCCGCACCAGTAAAGCATTTCAAATGCATAAAAGGAACGCGGCTTATCCATCATCGCCTCTGAAAATTTCAGGTATTCTTCCTTTGTCCAGAAATCCATTTCCTTCGGAATCTCATTTCCCATCGTTCCTGCCCTCCTCGCCGGGTTAAACGGCAGATTATAATAATTGACCGCATGGTTGAAGATCGCTGTCAACTGCGCGTGAATCGTGCGGAGATAATCCGACGAATACGGCTCGCCCTTCTCATTCCGGTAAGCCATCAGATCGTTCTGCCAGGCAATCACATCCCTTGCCTCAATCTCCGCAATTTTCCGGTTGCCGAAATAGGGAAGTATCTTCGTGCGTATCACATGGCTTTTGGATTCCCATGTGCTTTCCTTGACCCGCT
Source organism: Lachnospiraceae bacterium (assembly GCA_021199495.1). Taxonomy (GTDB): domain Bacteria; phylum Bacillota; class Clostridia; order Lachnospirales; family Lachnospiraceae; genus RGIG6307. Next base: position 3,023 of record JAJQHY010000053.1, read on the forward strand.
GCTTCTTGTCGGCCTCATAGACTTCAAAGAAACTGGCAAACGTCATATCCAGCTTCGCGCCCTGTTTCAGCATGACTTCATGCTCCCATGCCAGGGCTTCACGCTTCGTTGCAAAACCCCGCTTCTGTGTCTGCTTCCGTTCCCCTTTATAGTTCGTGAAACGGTAAATCACCCGCCACGTTCCCGTGGCATTATCCTTGTATACAGCCATTCCATCATCCCCTTTCTCAATCGCTGTAACAAACTTTTTTGTGGAAAAACGCTGTGTTCACCCGGCCTCTGATGGTCAGGTAGCCCTGCTTTTCCATCTCCGCGTTTAATTCACGGACAATCTCATAAGCCTTTGACTTTGAGACCCGCAGCTCCGCGGCTACTTCATCCACTGTCATAAATGATTTTTCACTCATAGAACCTTTTCTCCTTTCTCAAGATTTTTGCGGTAAACCCCCATGATCGGCTCTGACAGGTATTCCCTTTTCGGATCTGTGCCAGCCACTTTCCCGGTGGTGCTCGCCCATCCTTGCTCTCCGGCGCTGAAAGATAAAAGATGAGGTCATCGCATCTGGCCTTTCATGCAGCCACCTATTCAGTTTTTCTTAACTCGTTTTGTTTAGGCTCTGCCATTATGATACTAAATAAATTCCGTTAAGTCAAGTGGCTTGCAGAAAAATATTAACGTTTTTTATTTAAGTTTCTGTTGCTATTCCAGTTGCGTCATGTTATACTGACTTTAATTAAAAAGTTTAGTATTGGAGGCTTCCATTATGGCAATCGGCAAACGAATCAAATTCTTCCGCAACCGGAAGGGCATGACCCAAAAACAGTTAGGCGAAATCCTCGGTTTTCTTGGCAAAACCTCGGATGTACGCATGGCACAGTATGAATCGGAATCACGCATCCCCAAAAGTGACCTCGTCAAAGAGATGGCACATATCCTAGACGTCAGCCCCCGCGCAATCACCGTTCCCGACATAGACACCTACGTCGGCCTGATGCACACTCTCTTTGCCCTGGAGGACATGTATGGCCTGGAAATCGGAGAGATTGAGGGAGAAGTTTGTCTGCATCTGAGGAAATCTTCTAATCCGGAATATATATCCATGTCCAACATGTTTCACTCATGGCAGGAGCAAGCCGCCAAACTAAAGCGCGGCGAGATCAGCAAAGAGGAATACGACCAGTGGCGGTATAAATATCCGGAGTTTGATACATCCGGTCACTGGGAGAAAGTTGTTCCTTCACAGGAACTCAGCGATTACCTCGTATCAAAGATGAAAGAAAATCAGCCAGATGAATGATTCTCTCTGTCCGCCATAACACAGGCGCGTGTCACACGCCTGTGTTTCACATTCAGAGGGAAGCAATCTCGTCCACCATCTCCCCGCTGCCAGTAAACGCAAAAAAGCCTTACCGACTTTCAGATTTTGGTTTCTGAAAATCAGTAAGGCTTTTATGTTATTGAAGTATTTTATTCAGTGAATGATGTAAAAGTGTTGCCAATCTGTTGCCAAGCACTAAACAAATTTGCTTGCAACCCGCATAAAATAAGGCTTTTCTAAGCTCACATCATCATTCAAACTCAATCGTACCCGGCGGCTTACTCGTCAGGTCATACAGCACCCTGTTGACCCCTCTCACCTCATTGATAATCCTGTTCATCACCCGGTTCAGGACTTCATAAGGGATCTCCGCCGACTCAGCTGTCATGAAATCTACTGTCTTAACAGCGCGCAGCGCCACAGCATAGTCATACGTTCGCTCGTCTCCCATGACGCCGACGGAGCGCATATTGGTGAGAGCGGCGAAATACTGACTGATCTCCTTGTCCAGACCGGCTTTGGCGATTTCCTCGCGGTAGATCAAGTCGGCGTCCTGGACGATACGGACCTTTTCCTCGGTCACTTCGCCGATGATGCGGATGCCGAGGCCGGGGCCGGGGAAGGGCTGGCGGAAGACCAGGTATTCCGGGAGGCCGAGCTCTAAGCCGACCTTGCGGACCTCGTCCTTGAAGAGGTCGCGGAGGGGCTCGATGATTTCCTTGAAATCGACGTAGTCAGGAAGACCGCCCACATTGTGGTGAGATTTGATGACGGCGGACTCGCCGCCGAGGCCGCTCTCCACCACGTCAGGATAGATGGTGCCCTGCACGAGGAAGTCCACAGCGCCGATCTTTTTGGCCTCTTCCTCAAAGACGCGGATGAATTCCTCGCCGATAATTTTGCGCTTTTTCTCCGGCTCTGTGACGCCGGCCAGCTTACTGTAGAAGCGTTGCTGGGCGTTGACGCGGATAAAGTGCAGGTCATAATTACCGGAGGAGCCGAAGACCGCCTCCACCTCGTCGCCCTCATTTTTGCGCAGAAGACCATGGTCCACGAATACGCAGGTCAACTGATCCCCCACTGCCTTAGAGAGCAGGACAGCCGCCACGGAGGAATCGACACCGCCGGAGAGGGCGCAGAGAACTTTGCCGTCGCCGACTTTCTCACGGATCATTTTCACTGACTGCTCCACAAAGGCGTCCATCTTCCAGTCACCTTTGCAGCCGCAGATGCCGCGCACGAAATTATAAAGCATCTTCGTGCCCTCCGGGGTATGTAATACCTCCGGATGAAACTGGATGCCGTAAAGAGCGCGGTCCGTATTCTCACAGGCAGCCACCGGGCAGTCAGCACTATGTCCTACAGAGACAAAACCGTCCGCCAGACGGGAAATATAATCGAAGTGACTCATCCAGCAGGTCGTGTGCTCCTGAACGCCCTGAAACAGTGCACAGTCGGTATTCACCGTGATCTCTGTCTTACCATACTCGCGCTTCTCGGCCCGTTCTACTTTCCCACCCAGGATATGCTGCATCAGCTGGGCGCCGTAGCACAGTCCAAGCACCGGTATTCCCAGTTCAAAAAGTTCCCGGCTGTAGGTTGGCGCGCCTTCCTCATAGCAGCTGTTTGGGCCTCCGGTCAGGATGATGCCCTTCGGGGCCATTTCTTTAATTCTGGCGATATCTGTTTTATAGGAATAAATCTCACAGTACACATGGCACTCGCGCACCCGGCGCGCCACCAGTTGATTGTACTGTCCGCCGAAATCCAGTACAATGACCATTTCCCGTTTGTTCATACATTCCTCCTCAAGTATTTTATATTTTAAGTATATCTTCGCACCACTTCCGTCACCGTCAGCACAATCCCGTCCACCGTAAAATGAATATCCCATCCCGCAAATTCCAGCTTAAACACCTGGTCCTCGCTTTTGCGGTAAATCGGTCTGGGATCCTGGCTGAGGATTTCACAGGCCGCCTCACGCTTCTCGACTGGGAATTTCTGCAATTCCTCCGCCGGAAAATGGACCTCCAGCGCATGTGATGCAACATTTCCTGCAAATCCGCTGCTTGCCTGAGGGTGCGCATCTGTATAAGGCAGGTAAGGCTTGATATCATAGACAGGCGTTCCATCCACCATGTCCACACCGGACACATACAGAACCGGCCCCAGCTTTTCATCAAACTCCAGCTTCTCCAGCTTCACACAGGAAAGCCCGATCGGGTTGGGACGAAAGGGCGAGCGGGTGGCAAAGACGCCCATGTGCACCTTACCGCCCAGCCGAGGCGGCTTCACCGTGGCGGACCACTGCTCCCTTTTGGCCTGTGAAAACTCCCACAGAATCCAGATATGAGAATACTCCTCCAGCCCGCGGAATGCCTCCGCCTGCCGGTACTGAGGTTCAAACACAATCTGTCCCTTCAAGTCATCGACCAGGCCACTCTGCCGGGGTACACCGAATTTCGTCGGGAAATCTGTATGTATGACTGCTATGGTTTTCATTTCCTGGGACACCTGATCCACTCCCGTTCCGTATCTTTTCTCTGCGGGCACCCCACCCCGGTGCCGGTACTTCTATTTCTGAGCAGAATACCTCACCCCCGGTGCCGGTATTTCTCCCTCGTCGCCAGCCCGCCGCGGATATGCCTCTCGCTCTTGTTCACATCCAGCACCTTCCTGGCCTCCCGCGCCAGTCCTGGATTCACCGCTCTCAGTCTGTGTACGACATCCTGATGCACCGTGCTCTTACTGACTCCGAAAACCTTCGCGGCTTGTCTGACCGTAGCGTTATTTTCTATAATATAGACAGCGATGGTGGCTGCCCGTTGTGCGATATATTCTTTCACACAATCCCCTCAGAACACTTTTTACCATTGTATGAAAAGTTCTGAGAAGATATGCCTACTACAAGTTCCTATTCACGGCCATCTACCCTCTTCTCCTCCAGGTATTCCCTGAAAATAAAATCAGAATCGGGAAAATCTCCAGCCTCCCGGCCAGCATGTCCAGAATCAGCACCAGCTTGGAAAATACACTGAACGCGCTATAATTGCCCGTCGCGCCCACCATCTCAAAGCCGGGTCCGATATTGTTAAAGCAGGCCACTACCGCCGACAAATTTGTCGTGATGGAAAAGCCGTCCAGCGACACCAGCAGAAAGCTGCCGATGATAATCATCATATAAGCCGCCAGATAAGCGTTCGTGCTGGCAACTACCTTCTCGCTGACCTTATAGCCGTTGGAGCGCACCACCTCTACCTTGCGGGGGCTGACGACCTGCTGAATGGAGCGTCTGGCCGACTTAATCACCAAAAGCATCCGACCCACCTTAAAGCCGCCGCCGGTGCTGCCCGCGCAGGCACCGATGATCATCAGTATCAGCAGAAGCCCTTTGGAGAAATTCGGCCACAAGTCGAAGTCCGTAGTAGCGAAACCGGTGGTAGTCATGATACTGGCTACCTGAAACGCCGCGTGACGCACCGTTTCCGCGAGCGTATCGTAATACCCGCGCAGATTCCAGACAATCAGGGCAATACTGCCGATCACAATTCCGACATAGGTACGCAGCTCCTCATCCCTGAATACGTCCTTAAATTTGCGCAGCGTCAGCAGATAATAGCAGCTGAAATTCACGCCGAACAGCAGCATGAAAACCGTGCAGACATTCTGAATATAAGGGCTGTAGCCCGCGATGCTGTCCGCCTTCACACCGAAGCCGCCGGTACCCGCCGTGCCAAAGGCAATACAGATCGCGCTCAGGGGATCCAGCCCACCAGCCAGAAGAAAAATAAAATCAAGCAGCGTCAGAATACAGTACAGTATATAGAGAATCGAAGCCGTGTCCTTCATCTTCGGCACCAGCTTTCCCACATTCGGACCCGGACTCTCCGCCTTTAAGAGATGCGTGGTAAAACCGCCTTCTTCTCTGCTCGGCATAAAGGCCAGCAGAAACACCAGCACCCCCATGCCGCCGACCCAGTGGCTGAAGGAACGCCAGTAAAGCATACTGTTGGAAAGCGCCTCCACATCCTCTAAAATGGAGGCTCCTGTCGTGGTAAAACCGGATACAATCTCAAAAAAGGCGTCAATATAACGCGGGATCTCTCCGGAAAGATAAAATGGCAGGCAGCCTAAAAGGCTCATGACAATCCAGCTTAAGCCCACGCAGACAAGGCCTTCCTTTGTCCGGAATACGCTCCTGCTGCCCCGGCCGAACAAATAAAGCGCCATACCCACGAGAAATGTCAGTACCATCGTAGCCGCAAAGCAAAGGACCGCATGAACTTCCCCGAAATATACGCCAATCAGCAGAGCCGGTACCATGAATATCGCTTCCAGCATCAGGATCTGCCCGATAAATTTTCCGATCATCTTATAATTCATGGCAAATCCCCGTTACACAAATATTTCATTAAAATTGGAAATCACACCGCCGCCGCTGACCACGATAACCACGATATCGCCCACCTGAAAACAGGTATCTCCATTGGGTATCTCCGTGTAAGTGCCTCTTGATAAGCAGGCCACCAGGACATTTTTGCGGGTTTTGATTTTTTTGAGCGGCTCGCCGCAGTGCAGGCAGGTTTCATCGATCTTGAATTCCACTGCCTCCGCCTGACCTCCGGCAATCGAATAAACCGCCAGGGCCGCGCCGGTCTGATTTTTCATGGCGCGCACATACCGGACGATATTATTACAGCACAGGTCCTTGGGGATAATCGTACTGCCGAGATTCATGCTGCTGATAATACTGCCGTTGACCTCCATGCCGCGGCCTAACTTGGTCAGCACCTGGGGAACACCACAGTGGATCGCGTACATGGAAATAATCATATTCAGCTCGTCTAAGCCGGTAGCGCTGATGACCGCGTCATAACTCGAAATATCCTCGCCTTCAAGCAGGAAATCCTTACTCGCGTCGCCGCAGATAATCTCCGCCTTAGGCAGAATTTCCGCCAGATATTCGCACCTCTCCTGATCCTTTTCAATAATTTTGACACCGATGCCGCTTCTCTGCAAAAGCTTGGTCAGGTAAACGGCAAATCTGCTGCCGCCGCAAATCAGGACGTTCCTGACCTTGTGTGTCAGAATGTTCAGATTTTTAAGCAATGCTGACAGCTCATTGGTGGCCGCGGTGATAAAGACGCGATCTCCCTCTTTTAAGACGAAATTACCGTCCGGGGACAGTGCTGCGCCATTGCGCACCACGGTGCAGATTAAGACATTACAGTTGACCGTGCGGTGCAGATCCTTCATGGCCACATCGCAGAGCTTGCTGCCCTTCTCGATCTTTAACTCCACAAGCTCCACTCTGCCGTGAGCAAAAGGTTCCCTCTGCAGAAAGCCGGGATATTTTAAAAGGCGCTCCATCTCCACCGCTGTCTGTCTGTCCGGATCAACCGTCATGGACAGGGCAAAAATATCGCGCATTCTGTAAATCTGCTCCTGATACTCGGGGTTGCGTATTCTGGCGATGGTATGTATGTCCGGGTTCATGCCGGAAGCCGTCAGACAGCATAACAAATTGACCTCGTCACTGTTTGTCACGGCAATCAGAAGATCCGCCGTCTTCGCGCCTGCCTGGTTTAAGACATCCATCGCCGCACAGTTGCCCTGGATACTCATCACATCATAGCGCCCCTCACTGCTCTCCAGCACGGACGCCTTGCGGTCAATCACGGTCAGGTCATTCCCCTCCAAAGAAAGCTGCCGGGTCACGCTCGAACCCAGCTTTCCGTCTCCCGCTACGATAATCTTCACGTATAAACCCTCCGGAATACACCCGGGATTTTGTATGGATACCGCTGTCAGAAAACAGCCTGTATGAACTTATCCCGGGTTATCATTTTGAAACACTTTCTTAATTTTATACTGATTTGACCACGAATGCAACCTCTATTTTATACTTATACACGCTGCTTACGCGCCGTTGTTTATATTTCCTTCTTTTCCTCAATGTGAAAAAATACGGCTGCAATCCGTTCACACTTCCATCTGTTTCCCCAGAAAAACGGCGGCGGCCTGAATCAGCTTCTGGTCCACTTCGCCTAACTTCTCTCCTTCTTTTGTGCCAATCAGGCAGACACTTCCCACTACGTCCCCCGCAGAAAGGATGGGATTGACCGCCACACTCTCAGCCTCTCCCGGCATTTCCTTCAAAATCGGTACATAGGAGTCCTCGCCTTTTGACGCGATGACACTCTCGCGCCGGTTCACGCGCTCCTCCAGCGCGTCGCTGATTTCCATTCCGCGCATGCTTTTCAGGCCACCCGACACCGCCACCACACTGTCCTTGTCCGTGATTGCCGCCACATGGCCGCTGACGAAAGCCAGACTCTCCGCGTACTCCTTCGCAAACGCGGAAAGCTCCCCGATCGGGGAATACTTTTTTAAAATAATCTCGCCCTCCTGGTTGGTATAAATTTCCATGGAATCATTTTCCTTGATGCGGTAGGTTCTGCGGATTTCCTTGGGGATTACCAGCCGCCCCAGCCCATCCACGGCGCGCACGATACCTGTATCTTTCATTCTGTTCCTCCTTTTATATCCGGTATTCTTTCTCTTTTTCTCTGAAATAAGAATGCTGGCTTTTCATCCCGCGGCAGCCGACGGCGCAAAACACAGCATTTCCGGTTTTAGTATCTGTAAAAGGAGACAAAATATTCTGTTTTCATGGAATCGCAAAAACCCCGCAGGGCTCTTTATGATAAAGATACTCCGCGGGGTCCTTGTCATGATTCATTTTTCAGGACTTTTCAAAAAAATCCATTACAGGATTTCAATATAGTTGCTTTCCTTTTTCTCCGGAATAGCCTGCTTCTTCGGGATGGACAGCTTCAGAGTGCCGTCCTCGAATTTTGCCTTGATATCCTCCTGCCTGAGGTCTTTACCGACGTAGAAGCTTCTGGAGCAGCTTCCCTGGTAGCGCTCGCGGCGGATATATTTGCCGTTCTGTGCCTTCTCCTCATCAGAGGTATTGACGGAAGCGCTGATTACGAGGTAACCGTCCTTTAACTCAGCCTTTACATCCTCTTTTTTCACTCCCGGGATATTCATGGTTACGGTGTAGCCTGTCTCATTCTCCTGCACGTCGGTCTGCATCAGGGAACCGGTTACGTCCTCTCTCCTGCGGCCTCTTGCCGGAACTCCGAAAAAGTCATCCATAAAATCATCTTCAAAAATACTGGGCATTAACATAATACATCTCTCCTTTCATGAAAACCGGGAACGGAATTTCTGTTCTCGGGGTGTTGTTTTGTTTGATGTATATGTTATAACACAGTTATTAGCACTCGTCAAGAGTGAGTGCTAATAACTTTTGTAAAGTTTTCATTAAGATATTCTAAAAAGCTTCCTGTATGGGGTCGCGTAAAATGAAATATCTGTCTCACTCATACGTGCTTAGCACTCCGATGAGCCCTGAAAACACAAAAAGTGTTCAGCAGAGGCTTCCACTTTTTGTAGGTCTCATCTCCGTAGCACGAAAAATCGCTCAACAGATATTTCATTTCACGCTCTGATATGTCAGTTTCGATTAATAAAAACTTAAACGAAATCAGGTACCTTCAAGCCACGGCAGCACCTGCGAGAAATCCATATCGCTTGCGTAATAAAATTTCGTATAGCAGGGCTGGTTGTAGCAGTTGTTCTGCCAGGCGATGCCGGTGCGGTACATGGTGTCGTGCATCAGTGTGAAGAGCTTGTGGTGCGTCACTTCAGTGCTCGTGTAGATGCGTACAGCGGTGCTGTCAGCAGTACGTAACAGGATCTCCTCCCGGAAATCGCCGAAAATATCAGCGATCAGGCAGGGATTGCCCTTGGTACCATTGTTGGTCAGTGTCCCCTCGGGACGCAGCATGACGCCATGAGTGTTGTCATTGACAGCACCAATATGCTCTCCCCTCAGGTAATCAGCCTCATCGATGACCTGGGTGGTCAGGTCAGCCGCCCAGCGGATATTGGCGTTGGTGCTTAAAGGCTTGTCAGGCAGCTTATGTCCCTTGCAGTCGTACACATCGTCCACCCAGACGGAGAGGCCGCGCACATTGGGGCTGACGTCACCGATCATGCAGCGTCCCAGATCCTCCTCCGCGTACTCGCCGAAAAGGGCCTTTCCTGTCTCGGCGTCTCTGAGCGCCCAGCCGTAGGGTGCATCCTTTCCTTCCTCAAATACATTGAAAATCTGATAGCCCGGACGGTCCGGATCGATCACCGCCACATGCATGGAATCCCCGTGCCCCAGCTTCACATAACGGCCGTCCGGCAGATAATCCTTTGCGGAATAAAGGACACTGCCGTCATGGTCAATGACCGCCGCGCCGTAAATAATCTCCTGGCAGCCGTCGCCGTCCACATCCGCCGTGGCCAGTGAATGGTCGCCCTGTCCCGCGATACAACCGTAGACCGGATCAGTCCCATCCAGGTGGTTCGTCCAGAAATGGAAGGGATTGTCCATAGGGATATAGCCGCTGTCGATATCAAACTTCACCCGGTGCTTTCTCTCGAAGAAGTCATAGGCCACAATCGTGGTTCTGGTGTAATAGCCTCTGCAGACAATGAGGTATGGGCGCTCTCCGTCCAGATAGGCAACACCGGAAAGGAAGCGATCCACCCGGTTGCAGGGCTCGATTCTTGGGAAAGCATAGTCTCCCCACATCAGTCCATCATCGTCCCGCGGATGCGGGAAGGGAATGGTCTCAATCTCCGTCCCGTCCCCGGCAAACATCGTCAGATACTCCGGGCCTTCATAGATAAAGCCCTCAAACTCGCGGAGCTTATTTTTATTGCTTAAAGAAGGCGCGTATACATCCATGAAATAATCTGTCAGCTCATGGGCATCCGCCTCGCTTAACGGATACGTATATTTCGGGGTCAGACCAATGCACTCCTCCACCGAGGCAGGCCATTGACCACACTTCACCTGCGGATGCTCCTGCCAGTGCGCGAATACATCAGCCAGATGCTGATAATAGTCATCGGCGCTGCAGACATAATTGTCCTGGTTCGTCACACCATTCGCCATATCTGCTTCCGGAATGGTGATATATTGACTACTCTTCACACTGCCGTCCGCATGATATACCGTCATGCAGGTCCCCGGCGCAGTCTTGACCGACATTTCCGCCTTCCCGTCCCCGTCGAAATCATAGACGATAAACTGCGTATAGTGCGCACCGGCCCGAATATTATCCCCCATATCCAGGCGCCAGAGCAGCCTGCCGTCCAGCTTATAGCAGTCGATCAGGCAATGGCCGGTATAACCGCGGTGGGAAACATCATGCGCATTGGAAGGATCCCATTTGACAAAGAATTCATACTCCCCGTCGCCGTCCACATCGCCCACGCTCATGTCGTTGGCACTGTAGGTGAAGGCCTGGCCTGCCGGTGTGACGCCGCCCTCCGGTTTCTGTAAGGGAAGCTCCGTGTAGGGAGCATCATGGTTCCATGGTTTGACCGGCGCACAGCGACTTCCATCCCCCGGAACAGCCTCCACCGCATATTCATCCTCTGCAGTCCCGTCCGGATCCAGATAATTGGTGCTGTCTGTCATCTCATCAAGCTTTTCCCCGTTTTTATAAAGAATAAAATTCGTACCGCTCATACCGGTCTTCGTATAACCGGACACCTCTGATAAAAGCAGACGCCAGGATAAAAAGACACCTTCGTTCGTCCTGACCGCAATCAGGCCGCGGTTTAAATTCTCCAGCTGCTCATGCAGCACGCGTCCAACCGGGGTTTTCACAATTTCACTCCGGTCGATTACCTTCTCAGCAGCCGTTTTCTCTGCAGCAGCCACATACAGATAATGCGGAATGTGCGTGGATCTGTGCAGCGTCCAGGCAGTCTCCTGCGTTTCGACCAGACATTTGTACTCCATCTGCGAACTGTAACGGTCCGCCCAGTACACGCGATAGATGATGTTCCCGCTTTCCAGTGCTTCTTCCTGGCGCAGATCTTCCTGTGCAATCACTGCGTCCCATACAAGTGTGACAAAGCCTTCTCCCACATCTGTTACAGTTAGTTTTATGTTTCTGTCCATTGTACTCCCCTTTTCAGATTGTCTGCTTTCGGTTTTCCCGAAATAATTTCAGGTTTTTCTTTCACATCTATTATAAAGTTTCATCTCAGGTTTGTAAATCTTTTCCAGCATGAAAAGAATAATCATTTACCATAAAAGCATTCTTCATATTCAATCAGATGGAAAGGCTTCCTTCATAAAAAAACCCGCCAAAGTCATCTGAAACTGACTTTGGCGGGTTCTCATCTTTTGTTCAGTTCATGTACATTTCCCCGAAGAGAAACCGGTCAGAACCGGCAGAAAGCTTACTGGTTTGCCTGATACTGAGAGTTAACTTCCTCGATGATGGTGTCATAGCCCTTGGTTCTGATGTTATCCAGACCGGACTTGAAGTCATCCAGAGAGATTGCACCGCAGATGTACTGGGTTCTCAGAGTGGAAGCCTCGGAGTCAAGCGTTGCGCCATTCTCAGAGTAAGCGGAAGAATTCACCTTGTAGGACAGAGCCGGGTCAATCTCAGCATACGCAAGAGCAGCCTCGTAAGCGTCGTTCTGTGCCTGGTTGAATTCATCTGTGTAAGCGTTCACACGAGCGGTAGTTTCCTCAGTGGAGGGCAGGAACGCCAGCAGCTGATTCAGTCCCTTGTAGTTGCCTGCCAGAGAATCATTCTCAGTGTCGGTGTCTACCAGATAACCGTTCTCATCATACTCCCAGTTCACGCCTTCCAGGCCATACTGGGTGATGATCAGCATCTCCGCATCGTTGAGCTTGTCCAGAACGGTCAGAGCAGCCTCGATCTTCTCATCTGTATCGCAGGTAGTAGCGGACAGGGTGAAGAAGCCGTTGTAGCCGGCAGTCGCCAGCGTGTGGCCGTTCACAGCGCCGTACAGAACCATGGTCGCATTCTCCTCAGGATTTACTACGGATGCAGTCCATGTATCATCAGCAGCGAAATACTGCCAGATTCTCTTGCCGGAGTCCAGAACATCGATGAATACGCCGTTGTCGCCCTTCTTGCAGCCGTCGGACCAGGAGTCTGTCGGTCTGTCTACGAAGTCAGCGGGCATTAAGCCGTTCTCAAAGATCTTCTTCATGTACTCAACAGCCTCAAAATACTCATCCTGCATCCAGACAGGAACGAGCTGTCCGTCAACCTCAGCCCAGCCGTTGCCGCAGCCAAACCAGGTCTGGATGATATCGAACGGACCGGTGTAGGAGGTCATCTCCATACCGATGGTATCGTTGGAACCATTGCCGTCCGGATCCTCATTGGTGAACGCCTCAAGCATGGCATACACATCATCCGGGGTAGCGGAACCGTCATCCGGCAGCTCCACACCGAGCTTCTCCGCCCAGTCCTGACGATAAGACAGACCATAACGCCCTACCACACGGGTACGCGGAATCGCGATCAGCTGGCCGTTTACGGTCAGGTTGTCCGCAACGCTCTGCGCCATCTGAGACAGGTTCGGATACTTCGTCTCATCCCATACATAGTTGTTCAAGTCAACGAATGCGCCGTTGTTGGCAGCGGATACCACGTCACCTGTTACCGTGCCGCCCCAGGACATGATCTGCGGCATGGTCTTCGGGCTTGCCATGTACAGAGAGTTCTTCTCAGTCAAAGCATCATTGGAAACCCAGGTGAGCTCCAGGTCATGACCTACATAATCCTGGATATCCTGCATAATCTCTTCCGCATAATCGCCTACGTTATTGTTGCCGGCATTCTGGTCGATTACGGACCAGGTGATGGTCTGGCGCCCTGCAGTTGATTCCGAACCGGACCCAGAGTTGCCGGAAGCGGACTCAGAACTGCTGGAACCGCAGGCAGTCAGCACACCGGCAGAAGCCGCGGCGACACCGCCTACCATCATTCCCTTCATGAAATCTCTGCGGGAAATGGCTTTAAAAAACATAACAATTTTCCTCCTTATGATAATAATATATATGAATCCTCAGGAGGAACCCTGTCTGGAGTTCCTCTGAGTATTCTGCGTGATTATACATTGCCTTGCAGTGCGTGTGAAAAGAGAGCAATCAGCCCTTGACCGCGCCTACCATAACGCCCTGTGTGAAGTATTTCTGTACGAAAGGATATACAATCAGAATCGGGACGGTAGCGATGACCGTGCAGGCCATCTTCACGGCCTTGTCCGGAGGCGTTCCATTGATGTCATACTCTGTCACCGTATCCGCAATCGTCGAGCTCTGCAGAATAATGGAACGCAGCTGAATCTGGATGGGGAATTTCTCAGCACTTTCCAGATAAATCATCGCGTTGAAGTAATCATTCCAGAAGCCCACGCCGTAGAACAGGGAGATGGAAGCGATAACCGGCTTGGAAAGCGGCAGAGCCACCTTCCAGAAAATCTGAAAGTCATTGGCACCGTCCATGTAGGAGGCTTCATCCAGCTCCACCGGAAGTCCCTGGAAGAAGTTCTTGATAATGACCATGTTGAACGGGCTGATGGCGCCGATCAGGATCAGAGCCCACCAGCTGTCACGCAGGCCGTAGGAAGTCACTACCAGGTAGGTAGGAATCAGGCCGCCGGAGAACAGCATGGTGAAAATCACCAGGTTCATGATCCAGTTGCGTCCTCTGAAGTGCTGCTTGCTCAGAGGATATGCAAACGTCAGAGAAAAGGCCATACAGGTAACTGTTCCTAACAGTGTCAGGCAGATGGAGTTTCTCAAGCCTCTTAAAATATTCGCTGTCTGGATCGCATATTTATATGCGTTCAGAGACCATACAGTCGGAATGATGAAGAATGCTCTCTCCGTCAGCTCCTTCTCTGTTGCGAAGGAACCCGCAATCACATACAGGAAGGGAAGCACCATGCACAGACCAATCAGGCCCAGAACAAGATAAATGATGACATCGACAACGCCAAACTTACTGACGCCTAATGTATTTGATTTTGCTTTATTCTTCTTAGCCATAGCGACCTCCTCCCTTAATACAGACCGCTCTCGCCGCACGCCTTAGCAATACGGTCAGCGCTGAGAACCATAATCATGCCGACGATGGACTTGAACATGCCCACAGCCGAGGAGTAGGAGTACATGCCCTGCGTAATACCTTTGGTATAGGTGTATGTATCAAAGGTCTCTGCTCTTGCGATGTTCAGGTCATTTCTCATCAGGAAGATCTGCTCATAGCCTGTGCTTAAAACGCTGCCCACACGCATGATCAGCATCATAATGATCGTGCTGCGGATGGCAGGAAGGGTAATGTGCCACATCAGGCTCCAGCGGCCCGCGCCGTCCACTCTGGCTGCCTCGTAAAGCTCCTGATCTGCGCCGGAAAGAGCTGCCAGAAAGACGATAGTGCCGTAACCGGTCTCACGCCAGATGTCCTGTCCTACAATCAGACCCCAGAATGTGCTGGCATTGGACAGAATGTTAAAGGTATGTCCGGTTACCATGGCGTACAGCTGATTGATAATACCGTCACTGACGTTGAACAACTGATAGGTCAGGGATGCTACGATAACCCAGGATACGAAGTGAGGGATGTAAACAAGCGTCTGCACCACTCTCTTATATCCATTGTGCCGCACCTCATTTAAGAAGAGGGACAGGATAATCGGCATCGGGAAATACAGAACCAGCTGCAGCAGACTGATGCCCAGCGTATTGGTCAGCAACATTCCGAAGTCGCCATTCGTAAAGAACTTCTGGAACTGATAAAAGCCTACCCACGGGCTGCCCCAGATACCCTTGAAGGGGCTGTAGTCCTTGAACGCAATCACCAGACCGCCCATCGGGATGTAGCGGAACATGATGAAGTAAATCGCGCCTGGAAGAAGCAGAAGGTAGAGCCAGATGTGCTGCTTCATATAAGCAAGCGTGCTCATCTTCTGCACGCGCATCATACGGCCATCCGGCATCTGCATCATTCCGTTTTTGATTTTTGGTTTCTTTTCTTTCGCCATAGAAAAACCGCCTTTCTCACGAATTTTAGCTGCTGCCACAGCTTAACTATAGTACAATTTTACTACAGATTCAGAAATAAAGTATATAATCATCTTATTTTTTTCAAAACATTTCTGAAGTTTTTGTGTGTTTTTGATAGAAACCAGAAGGATTATATGGCAGATTTCTATCAAAGTCAATAGAGCTTACGGAATTTTCCAGGCGTCACTCCGGTCATTTTACTGAAAAAACGGATAAAATTCTGTGCGTTATTATATCCCAGTCTGGCCGCGATCTCCGCCACCGTCAGATTGGTCTGGGACAGCAGGCGCTTGGCCTCGTCCAGTTTATATTCCTCCACGTAATCACTGAAGCTTCTGCCATCCTCCATCTTTAAAATTTTCCAGATGTAGGTCGGACTGACATTAAGCGCGTCGGCACACTCCGTGATGGTGATATTGCCGTTCTGTTCCCGGATCATGCCCTCGATTTTCTCCATCATATTATAGGAATCATCCTCCATCAGCTGAAGACGGGCTGTGATGACCGGATCGATGACCTTCCACTTGATATAACGGCGTACCCTGTTTGTTTCCGGTGCCTCAATCAGTTCGCTGTAGACCCGGCGCAGACCCTCCGGATAGATCTCGCTGATACTGACGCGGGTTTCGACTGCCTCCGAGAGGATCACATTGACATACTGCATAATGCTTAAGATTGTCTCATCCTCCGACATGACATTCTCTCCCAGATGGTGCGTGAATTCATCCGTGACCCGGTAGCACTGTTCCTTATCCAGCGCCCGGACAGCGGTACGGATATCCCGTTCAAAAGAAGCTGTGGATGCCCTTCCCCGTCCTCCGACCTCCGGCAGATAAAAATAACACCCGTCCTCCTTTTCGTCATCTGAGGACACCTCTCTGCCATGGTCTCCAAAGGCCAGCGCATGGATGCTCTCCCGATAGGCCATATAGCTGTGGCGGTACTGTGTGTGCGTGGCGGAAACCCCCATCAGAATACTGAAGCCGAAGCTCTCCCGGGCATAGGCACGCATATCATGATAAAAATCATTAACCTTGATCAAGACCTCGCCTTCATCCTCGCCCGCAAAGAAGCAGAAAATGGCGCAGGCATTATACACAGGCGGTATCCAGGACATATGCGCCAGTTCAGGCGGCATTTCCTCCACCATCTTCAGACAGATGACGTCCTCATTATTCTCCGTCAGCTTCTCCGTCTCCTGCTCCGTGCGCAGATCCAGAACAATAACGGCCGTCGCAAAACACTTCCACGGCTCCAGTCCCATACTTTTTAAGTTTTCTTCCCGCTCATCATCTGAGGTAATCTCGCCGCGCATCAGACGGAAGCCGAAAAGCTCCTTCACCCTGCCGCTTTGCTGGCGCACAACCGTTTCCAGGGCCTCCTTGTCGTTTTTTAAATCCGTAAAGCTGGATGTCACAAAGTCCAGCTCATTTTTCTCCGCAATAGAGTCGCCGCCGGAAATATTCTCCACCAGCTTCCCCACCGGCCGATAAATCAGAGAAGATGTCACCACCAGTCCGCAGATGGTCAGGAAAATCAGACTCATGCCCAGCAAAATCAGATAGTTCTCACCGCCTGTCGCGCCCGCGCAGATATCGACCAGCACATAATACTCCCAGTTTAAAACCGCGGAGGTCGTCATGGATACCATATAGGCCGTATCGTCCACTGTAATTTTCTGCGCCTCGTCTGCCTGCATGACAGACTGATCCTGCTGCAGGATACTGACGCATTCCAAAGCTCTGCTGTCTGCGGCATAAATTAAACCGCCTTCGCTGTCAAGAACCACCAGGGTTTCTTCCTCATTCACCCACTGAGAGAGCCAGGACTGCCACTCCGTCATATTGACGTTGATCAGCAGCATGGCATAGACAGAGGAAGTAGCGTTCGGAAGCTTCAGGACAAGGTTTAAGCCGCTTGTCTCCACTGTCGCGTACCAGGCTTTGTCAGTTGTCTCCAGCGCTTCCGTCTCTCCGTCATAGAACCAGTAATTTTTATCAACGGAATCATTTTTCTCCTCAAACAGCTGCGTCAGAAGCACCGGGTTTAATACAGAATCAACGGTATACATTCCCTTGCTGCACAGCACCCACCCTGTCCGGAAATTGACAAAGGTATAGCCGTTGATATAATCCGCGAACAGATTGGGGCTTTTCAACGCCTCCATGGCGTCATGGTAATAATCATAATCCGAATAATCAAGCTGATTTTCCAGGACATTCTGTATTTCCGTGCTGGTCACCTCATTCAGATAATAATTCATCAGATTGTCCAGACGCTCATCCACTAAGGTTACCGCCTGGGCCGCGTCCGTCACCGCAGCCGTGGCCGCATTCTCGCGGATCTCACTGCGGTAATTCAGATACGCGTAAACCGAGAATGTGATGTCTAACGCCGCCGCCAGACAGAGCACACAGATGGCCACGACCGCCCTGTATGAATATTTTCCCCTCTGCTTTTTCTCAGGCATGAAATAAGAACCGCTTTCCTAAAATATTCCTAACTGTGCGGTTACAATGCAAATGAACTGTTGAATTGCAACCGCACAGTTATAATAATAAAATAGAATGATACGACGACAACTCTCCTGTATCATTCTAATACGAATAAAAGAGTGATTCAACTCAAAAACGCGCAAAAAACCATCCGCAGCAATCATTATAACAGGGCTGCGCCTTTTTTTCCAGCATAAAGGCCAAATTTACATTTTTTTCATGGATATGGTTCTGTCAATAAAAAACGAGAGGCCTCCTGTCTCTATATGCCATAAAAGCGGGCCTACTCGGCCCGCTTCATTTCAGGGATATTCACCTCCGGCATCAGCTCCCGGCTGATGATATTCAGGACATCCTCAATCCAGCAGCACTCCTCCGGAGAAAAGCGGTTGGAAATCCGTTCCATCACCTTCCCGACATAGGCGGTGCTGACATTATAATAGTCAAAATACTTTTTCGTAGGTTCCAGCCGGTATTCCCGGTGATCCTCCGTGGACTGTATTTTATTTACATAGCCCTTTTTCACCAGGCTGTTCACCTTGTACGCCGCATTCGGCGGCGAAATCCTCATAAAGGTGGCGAACTCGTTGACCGTAGGGTTTCCCAGCGCCTGGATGGTTTCCATGGCGAAGGTCTCCACTGTGGTCAGGCTGGCCTCCCTGCTTTGAAACCGCTCAAAGATTTCCTGATAGAAATGAATTTTAAACTTTGTGTACACGTTGATAAACGCATCCGTTAACATAACGATTCACTCTTCTCTATTGCGAAAATCAGCTCCGCCGTGCAGGCTAACTGCCCGTCCACCGAGGCCTTACATTCCCCGATCCCAATGGAGCCCTTCTGTTTCGTCAGCACGCACTCCATCTCCAGAACGTCTCCGGGAATGACCTTACGCTTGAACTTCGCGTTTTTCACACCGCCGAAAAGAACGATTTTGCCTTTATTCTCCGGCACAGAGAGGATAGCCACCGCGCCTACCTGGGCCATGGCCTCTAAAATCAGCGCACCGGGCATCACATGCTCCTGCGGAAAATGCCCGCAGAAAATCTGCTCATTGACAGAAACACACTTGCGGCCCTTCGCCCACTGGCCGGGCTCATAATCCGTAATCCGGTCCACCAGCGCAAGCGGATAGCGGTGCGGCAGGATTTCCGCGATCTGATTGGAATTCAATTCCATGGTATTACTCCTCCCATTTTTTCAGCAGGATGCTGCCGTTGTGACCGCCAAAGCCCAGAGAATTGGACATGGCATAACGCACGTCGTACGCGCGGCCCTCATTCGGCACCACATCCAGGTCGCAGGCTTCGTCCGGTGTCTGATAATGAATGGTAGCCGGCACAAAGCCATCGTGCACCGTCATGGCGGTCAGAACCGCCTCCACCGCTCCCGCGGCTCCCAGCATATGTCCGGTCATGGATTTGGTAGAGCTCATCATCAGGTGGTACGCGTGATCTCCAAACGCCAGCTTCACAGCTGCGGTCTCTCCCGCGTCATTTAACTGCGTGGAGGTGCCGTGCGCGTTGATATAATCCACCTCTTCCGGCTTTACACCACCGTCGGACAACGCCATCCGCATGGCTGCCGCCGCGCCGCTGCCGTCCGGCTTCGGAGCCGTCACATGATGCGCGTCGCAGGTCGCGCCATAGCCGACGACCTCCGCGTAAATCTTCGCGCCTCTGTTCAGCGCGTGGGATAATTCCTCTAAAAGCAGAATGCCCGCACCCTCGCCCAGGACGAAACCGTCACGCTCCCTGTCAAAAGGAATGGAAGCCCGGTTCGGGTCCGGATTCTCGGAGAGCGCTTTCATGGAGGAGAAGCCGCCAAGGCCCAGCGGTGTGATGCAGGCCTCCGCGCCGCCGCACAGGCACAGATCCAGATACCCGTCCCGGATATTGCGGAAGGCATCGCCCACCGCGTAGGTGCCGCCCGCGCAAGCAGTCACCGGACAGCTGCAAACACCCTCAAAGCCGGTCATAATCGCAATCTGGCCCGCCGCGATATTCACAATGGTCATCGGTACATAATGAGGCGACACCCGGTCAAAGCCCTTCTGCTGGCCTCTGGAATGTTCTGTCTCCGTGGCGTCCATGCCGCCGATGCCGCTGGATACGATCACACCGCAGCGCAGCGGATCCTTCTCTCCCAGATCACCTGCGTCAGCCATCGCCTCCTTTGCCGCCGCCACCGCAAACTGGGTGAAACGCGCCATCCGTTTGGACTCCTGACGGCCAATCAACGTCGCCGCGTCAAAGTTCTTCACCTCGGCAACCACCTTCACCTTCTGCGCGGAAGCGTCAAATCTGGTAATCGGACCAATACCGCAAACGCCTTCCTTTACCGCCTGCCAGCTTTCAGGTACCGTCAGGCCAAGGGGTGTGACCGCTCCCATTCCTGTGATCACCACTCGTCTTTTTTCCATAGAAATTCTTCCTCCACCTTTGCATACGAACGCTTTCTGAAATAAGTATGAACGCGCCGTTTTCCTTTTTTAAGTCTGCATTCTTCAGCCTTCGATGCCGCCTTCAGGACGCTTACGCCCCCATGCCGCCGTCTACACCTAGCACCTGACCTGTGATATAGGCCGCATCATCGCTTGCCAGAAACGCCACCGCCTTCGCGACATCCTCAGGCGTTCCGATCCTCCCTGCGGGAATCTGCTCTTCCATTTTCTTTCTGGCATCCTCTGAAAGCGCCGCGGTCATGTCCGTATCGATAAAGCCCGGTGCCACCGCGTTCACCGTAATTCCTCTGCTGCCCAATTCCTTCGCCATGGATTTGGTCATCCCGATCACACCGGCCTTGCTCGCCGCGTAATTCATCTGTCCGGCATTGCCATGGATGCCCACTACCGAGCTGATATTCACAATCCGGCCGTAACGCTGCCGCATCATGACAGAGGAGACCTCCTTCATGCAAAGGAAAGAGCCCTTCAGATTCGTATCAATGACCTGATCAAAGTCCTCCTCCTTCATCCGCATCAGCAGACCATCCCGCGTGATCCCGGCGTTATTCACCAGAATATCGATCCGCCCGAAAGTCTTTTTCGCCGTCTCCATCAATGCCTTCACGTCCGCCGCGTTCACCACATCACACGCCACGACCACCGCATTCGGCCCGCAAAGTGCCGCCGTCTCCTTTGCCGCGCCCTCCGCCGAGTGCGCACACAGCACCACATTCGCGCCCTGACCAGCCAGCTCCACGCAGATTGCTCTCCCGATTCCCCGGCTTCCGCCGGTCACAACCGCGGTTTTACCTGATAAATTCATTCCTGTTATTTCCTTCCCTGAAGGAGTGCAGCCAGTGCCTCCACATCCTCCGCCGTCTCCACATTATACACCTGCATCTGCGGATCAATCCTCTTTAAGAATCCCGAAAGCGCCTTCCCCGGCCCGATCTCCACGATCGCGTCCACGCCCATGTCAATCATCCGCCGGATACTGTCCTCCATATACACAGAGCTCTGCACCTGGCGCACCAAAAGCTCCGGAATTGTCACATCCTCTCCCTTTACATCACCCAGGCAGTTGAAAATCACCGGAATCTGCATTTCATGGAAATCCACCGTCTCAAAATATCCCTTCAGAGCTTCCCCGGCCGGCGCCATGTAAGGCGTGTGGAACGGCCCGCTGACCTTTAAAGGCATACAGCGCTTCGCGCCCTTTTCCTTCGCGAGTGCCGCGGCTTTCTCCACTGCATCCTTCTGCCCGCCCAAAACCAGCTGTCCCGGGCAGTTATAATTGGCAATCACTACAGTTCCCAGAGCGGACGCCTCTTCACAGGCCTTAAGCAAAGGCTCACGGTCAAGCCCCAAAACCGCCACCATGGCAGAATCGGTCCCTTGTGCCGCTTTCTGCATCGCGTCGCCGCGGAAGGCCGCCAGCTCCACAGCCGTCTCTCTCTCAAAAACACCTGCCGCATACAGCGCGGAATACTCTCCCAGGGACAGTCCCGCTGCCACCGAAGGCACAATTCCTTTTTCCTTTAATAAATCCGTCATGCCGACCGCGAAGGCCACCATGCAAGGCTGCGTATATTTCGTCTGATTGATCACACCATCCGGGTCCTCAAAACAGACCTTCTTTAAGTCAAAATCCGTCTTCGCCTCATCAAAAGCTGCCCGAAACACCGGATACTGCTCATATAAATCCGCGCCCATTCCCTTATGCTGGCTGCCCTGACCGGCATATAAAAATCCAAGCTTCATTTTCTCATCCTCTGCCTGCTGCTGCCATACCGTTATAAACCGGTCTTACACCGGTCAGAACAACCGGCAGCCGCAGCCTCTGTTTCTTTTTCAGTTCCACCTTAACGCAGCCGCGTTCAGCTCGCGAATTCCGTCCGCGTACAGCTGCTCAAAAATCTGTCTCACAGGCCGCTCTTCTTTCAGCATACCGGCCACCTGGCCCGCCATCACGCTGCCAGTCTCGGTATCGCCGTCAAAAACCGCGCGCCGTAAGCCGCCCAAAGTCAGCTTCTCCAGCTCTTCCAGGCTGGCTCCCTTTTTCTCCAGCTGCAGATACTCGCGGGTCATCCTGTTTTTGAGAATACGGACCGGACCGCCAATGCTGCGTCCGGTGACAACCGTGTCAGAATCCTTTGCCTTAATGAGCGCCTGCTTATAATTCTCATGGACCGGGCACTCATCGCTCACTAAAAGGCAGGTTCCGATCTGTGCGCCGCAGGCGCCCAGGGAAAATGCCGCCGCCAACTGCCTGCCGTCCGCAATACCACCGGCCGCGACCACCGGAATATCCACCGCGTCAATCACCTGCGGCACCAGCGCCATCGTGGTCATCTCGCCCACATGGCCGCCGGACTCGGTTCCCTCCGCAATCAGACCGTCCACGCCGGCCCTCTCCAGACGTTTTGCCAGCACTGTAGCTGCCACCACCGGAAAAACCTTCACACCGGCTTCCTTCCACATGGCAATGTATTTGCCGGGATTGCCCGCGCCGGTCGTCACCACCGGCACATGCTCTTCGGCGATAACCTTCGCCATCTCATCCGTGCTGGGATTCATCAGCATCAGATTGACGCCAAACGCTTTGTCTGTCAGACTCCGGCATACACGAATCTGTGTCCGCAGGTCCTCCGCCGAAAAAATACCGCCGCTGGCGATCACGCCGAGCGCGCCCGCGTTGGAGCAGGCTGCCGCGAACTGTGCGGTGGCAATATTGGCCATACCGCCCTGGATGAAAGGGAACTCTGTTCCCAGGATCTCATTTAATTTCTGCATTGTTTTTCTCCATTTTCCGGCACCGTCAGGTATGCCGGCACCTGTTTTGTGTTCCCTCTGTGTTCTTTTCTCATGCCGGCTATGCCAGCTCCACCATGGTCCCTCCCCAGGTCATGCCGCCACCGAAACCGACCATCAGCACCTTAGACCCCGGACCGATCTTTTTTAATTCCTTTAATTCCGCCAGCGCAAGCGGGATGCTCGCGGCGGAAGTGTTGCCGTACTCCTGAATATTTTTAAAACATTTCTCAGGGGGAATGTGCAGCTTGTGCACCACATGGTCAATAATCCGCGCATTTGCCTGGTGGAAAACGAAGCAGTCCACATCCTCCATGGTCGCCTGCTTTTTCTCCAGCACCTGCGCAATGCACTTCGGAATCATCTCCACGGCAAAGCGAAACACCGCCGTTCCCTCCATGGAAATCACAGACGGCTCTGCAGCACCCGCACCGGGAATATGCAGAAGCGCCTCGTCGCCTCTGCAGCCTAAAACCGTATCTGTAAAAGCATATTCACTGCTGCTCTCTACCACAGCCGCGCCCGCGCCGTCCCCGAAAAGAATGCAGGTGCTGCGATCCTCCCAGTTGACTAAGTGGCTTAACTCCTCACAGCCGATCACCAGACCGAATTTGCGCGCAGAGGCATTCAAAATACATTCCATGACATGCATGGCCTCCAGAAAGCCCGTGCAGGCCGCATTCAAATCAAAGCAGGGAATGTCCTCGGGCAGTCCTAAATCCCTCTGCAGCAGGCAGGCTGCTGCCGGGCAGACATTGTCAGCTGACACAGTCGCCACGATACAGGCGCCGATCTGACCCGGTTCAATACCGGCGTCCGCGATGGCCACCTTCGCCGCATGCAGACACAGATCCTGATGGCTCTCTGTTTCACAGATATGCCGCGTCCGGATCCCGGTGCGGCTTACAATCCACTCATCGTTTGTCTCCACCATCTGCGCCAGGTCGTCGTTTGTCAGTATTTTCTGTGGAACAGACTTTCCCAGTCCCACGATTTTGATTCCATCCATATTATTTCCTCACTGCGGCTTTCCCATTGCCCGAAACTTCCGGTACCTCAAATCCGCCAGTTTATTTCCGTTCGCCTTCACCAGCTGCTTAAAATTCCGGTAAAGGACTTCCTCTAAAAGCGCGACAGCCTTTTCAGGATTTTCATGCACGCCGCCTTCCGGCTCCGGAATAATCTCATCGATTACCTTCAGCTTAAGCAGGTCATCTGCCGTCATCCCCATCATGTCTGCCGCCTGCGTACTGCGGGACGAATCCTTCCACAGAATCGAGGCAAAGCCCTCCGGTGAAAGAATAGCGTAAACCGCGTTCGACTGCATCAGCACCCGGTCCGCCACACCTAAAGCAAGCGCACCGCCGCTGTTGCCCTCTCCGGTTACAATGGAAATGACAGGGACCGTCAGACTGCTCATCTCCATCAAGCTGCGGGCGATGGCCTCACCCTGTCCCTTTTCCTCCGCCTGAATGCCGGGATATGCGCCGGTCGTATCAATAAAAGTAATTACCGGGCGGTGAAATTTCTCCGCTTCCTTCATCAGGCGCTGTGCCTTACGGTAGCCCTCCGGCCCCGGCATGCCGAAATTACATTTCATTTTTTCTTCAAGAGTTTTGCCCTTGCGGGTGCCGATGACTGTCACCGGGATGCCGTGATAAAGGGCAATGCCGCCTAAAATGGCCGGATCCTCCCGGCTTTGTCTGTCGCCCTTAAGTTCCACGAAATCCGTAAACAGCGCTTCAATATAGTCCTGCACGCCCAACCGCTTCCAATGACGGGCGATCTGAAGCTTCTCGGAACCGGTCAGCTGTGTGCGCTGCATGATACCTGTTTTTACCGCGGTATCTTCCCGTGTTTTGCCTGCGGGCTGCGGCGGGAGTACACTGACAAGCGGTCCGCGGTCACTTAAATTTCCTTTCTGATGCAGCTTCAGAATGCACTCCAGCGTTCCGCGCAGTTCAGTCCTCTTCACCACCTGGTCAACGAAACCGTGATTCTCCTGAAACTCCGCCAGCTGGAAGCCCTCCGGCAGCTTCTGATGAATGGTATCCTCAATCACACGCTTGCCCGCGAAGCCGATCAAAGCCCCCGGCTCAGCTAAAATAATATCTCCAAGGGAGGCGAAGCTCGCCGTCACACCGCCTGTGGTCGGATGTGTCAGCACAGAAATATATAAAAGCCCTTTCTCCGAAAAACGGGAGATCGCCGCGCTCGTCTTCGCCATCTGCATCAGGGAAAGAATTCCCTCCTGCATTCTGGCGCCGCCGCTGGTTGAGAAAATAATCAGCGGAAGCTTCTTTGCCGTTGCGAACTCCACCGCCCGGGTGATTTTCTCACCCACAACCGTACCCATGCTGCCCATCATGAAATGATTGTCCATGACGCAGACCACACATTTATATCCGCCAATGGTGCCTGTCGCGCAGACCACAGCCTCATTTAAACCAGACTTCGTCTGCGCAGTCTCCAGTTTCTTTTTGTAATCAGGAAAAGACAGCGGGTCCACCGCCGTCATATCCTCGTCCAGCTCCTCCATGGAACCGTCATCCAGGATGGAATTCAGACGAAAATAAGCGCCCACCGGAAAATGATGGCCGCAATACGGACAAAGATACTGCTCCTGTATAATCTGCCGTTTTCCGCAGTCCCTTCCGCAGTCCGGACAGGTCATTTTTTCCGCAAGCGCATTCTGCTCCCGGACAGCTTTATTGGCCAGGGAGAGGGCACGGCGTTTTGCTGTACCTGATGCCATGTTCTTTCAATCCTCACTCTCACAAAGAGGGCGCCGGCTTTCGCCGCCGCCCTCTTTTCATCAAAATCTTACAGCGTGTTCAGATACTCCACAATATTGCCCACCGTCACAAAGTCCGCAAGCTTATCCTCTTCGATGGTGATGCCGAATTCCTCCTCCAGCGCCATCACTAACTCCATACTGTCTAAGGAATCAGCGCCGAGGTCATCCTTTAAAGAAGCCTCCATCGTTACCTTCTCTGCGTCGCAGGCCAGTGTGTCCACAATAATTCCCTTGATTTTCTCAAAATCCATTGTTTTATTCTCCTTTTTTTAGTGACTATGAGTGTTGTTGCGGTCCCCAATATCATAAACACGAATGCGCACCCGAAGGGCGTACCTTGCGTAAGCATTCGATTTATGATATTTTGTCCCTTGTATCACCATTTAGTTAAAATTTTTTAAATATTTATAACATGGTTATTCTACGAAAGTCTTTGTGAATTGTCAATACAAAAATGTCACAATCAAACAGGCGGCAGTACCGTGAAATTGCACATTCCCGTGCATATTTCCCAATACGGCCGCCTTTCGGACGTATCTCAAATCCAAAGTGCTGTTCCCTTTTTCCTTTGCACAGCGCCCCATCTTTTTTCTGAAACAGATGCCTGTATCAGACCTGGCCCGCGTCCTCCGCCATATGCTTCTCAATAAAACCCTTCATCGCCTGAAAGCTCTCAACGCTCAGCGTGTGTTCAATCCGGCAGGCGTCCTTCTCCGCCACCGCATCGTCCACACCGAGACTCACTAAAAACCTGTGAAACAGCTCATGCCGCTCGATCACCCGCTCAGCGATCTCACGCCCCGCGTCCGTCAGCGTGATCTGATACCCGTCAATCTTCAGATATCCGCCGTCCTCCAGGCTGTGCACCGCCACACTCACGCTCGGCTTGCTCACCCCCAGATCCCGGACAATATCAATCGCACGCACATTTCCCTTCTGCCTGCTGATTCTTAAGACACTCTCCAGATAATCTTCACCCGATTCATGCATTGCCGATACCTCCTTTTATACAGTATAAATCTCCTGCTCCATTTTGTCCAGCAGCTTCTCCGCGTCATTAAGCAGAATCCTTGCGTCCTTCTCCACCATCCCCGACAGCTCACAGCGATAAGTAAACGTCGGCGTTCCCATCGGCGTAAACGTCATCACCCCTTTTAAGGAACGTATAAACGCGGGAATCCGGTCCGGATTTACATGGGCATCAGGCCGCAGCACAAACTGCAGACGGTTTCCCGTATTTTTGATCTCTGTCATACGAAGCTTCTGCCCGCGCACCCGCAAAAGGTTCACCTTAAGCAGGTTCTCCACAGGCTCCGGTGCCGTACCGAAACGGTCCTTTAACTCCGCCAGCATATCTTCCTTCTCGTCCACTGTCTCGACCGCGGCAATCCGCTTGTAAATATCCAGCTTCTGCCCCTCATTTACAATATATTCCGCCGGAATATAAGCGTCCACACTCAGCTCCACCGTTGTGTTGAACTCTTCTTTCACCGGTTCCCCCTTCGCGGCATTCACGGCCTCATTTAACATTTTGCAATATAAATCGTAACCCACGGCCTCCAGATGTCCGCTCTGGGAACGTCCCAGAATATTGCCCGCGCCGCGGATTTCCAGGTCACGCATCGCGATCTTAAAACCGCTGCCTAAGTCCGTGAACTCGCGGATTGCCTCCAGGCGCTTCTCCGCTGTCTCCTTTAACATCTTTCCGCGGTGATACATCAAAAAGGCATAGGCTGTGCGGCTGGATCGTCCGACTCTGCCCCGCAGCTGGTAAAGCTGCGCCAGCCCCAGATTGTCCGCGTCATGGATAATCATCGTATTGGCGTTGGAAATATCCATGCCGGTCTCGATGATCGTCGTGGAAACCAGCACATCAATCTCACCGGAGACAAAGTCATACATCACCCGTTCCAGCTCCCGCTCCGCCATCTGCCCGTGGGCAAAGGCTACAGTAGCCTCCGGCACCAGGGCCGCCACCGACGCAGCCACCCGGTCGATATCATTGACCCGGTTATAAACATAAAAGACCTGCCCGCCGCGGGCCAGCTCCCTGACAATCGCCTCCCGCACCATCTCCTCATTATATTCCATCACATAGGTCTGAATCGGCATGCGGTCCTCGGGCGCCTCCTCTAAAAGGCTCATGTCCCGGACCCCGATCAGGCTCATGTGCAGTGTCCGCGGGATGGGCGTTGCTGTCAGCGTCAGCACATCCACGTTTTCCTTTAATTTTTTGATCTTTTCCTTGGCGGCCACGCCGAAGCGCTGCTCCTCGTCGATAATCAGCAGACCGAGATTTTTAAACTCCACGTCCTTCGACAGCACTCTGTGTGTCCCGATGACAATGTCCACGAGGCCCTTTTTCAGGTTTGCGATCACCTGCTCCTGCTCCTTCGCGGAACGGAAGCGGCACAGAAGCTCCACCGTCACCGGATAATCCTTCATGCGCTGTACAAAGGTCTGGTAATGCTGCTCGGCCAGAATGGTGGTGGGCACCAGATAGACCACCTGTCTGCCCTCCTGCACCGCCTTAAACGCCGCCCGGATCGCGATCTCCGTCTTGCCGTAGCCCACATCGCCGCAGATCAGCCGATCCATAATCTTCGGACTCTCCATGTCCTTTTTGACTGCCTCGATGGCTGTCAGCTGATCCTCGGTTTCCTCATAAGGAAATAATTCCTCGAACTCCTTCTGCCAGACGGTATCCGGCCCGCAGACGTAGCCGTCCTGCCTCATACGATGCGCGTACAGATCCACCAGATCCTTCGCCACACTCTCTACAGCGGTCTTCACCTTCTGCCTGGAACGGCTCCACTCCTTCGTCCCCAGCTTCGTCAGCTTCGGCGGCTTTCCATCCGCGGAGCTGTATTTCTGCAATAAATGCAGACCGGTCGCAGGCAGGTAAATAAAGCCGCCGTCCCGGTAGGCTAACTTCAGATAATCCTTGGCCACCCGGTCCACTTCCACCTTCTCAATACCCTGATACTGGGCCAGACCGAACATTTCATGGACAACATAATCGCCCACATGCAGCTCCTCGAAATTGCTGATAGCAGTGCCGGCGCTCTTATTTTTCTTTTTCTTTGCCTCTTTCTGTGCCCCGAAAATATCGGTGTCGGCGATCACCACGAAACCGATCAGCGGATACGCAAAGCCGTGCGCCACGCTGCCCTGCATGCAGAGCACCTCTCCCGGTACCGCCTCCCGGTACGGATCATCCGAAAAAATGGCCGGCAGGTCAAATTCCCTGATATTCTCCGCCAGGCGTTTCGCCCTGGTGCGCGAAGGGGACAGTAAAAGAACCCTCGCTTTGTCTTTGCGGTACCGCTCCAGATCCTTAATCAGCGTCTCAAAGCTTTTATTATAGGAAGAAACCGGTTTGCTTATGATCTCATATTTCACCTGCGTTTTGAAAAGCCCGCTCTTTGATTCCAGGATCGACAGCGCCAGAACGTGACGTTTCTGCAATCTCGCCGCTGCCTCAGCCGCCGGACAGATCAGATCCGTCTGTCCCGGCAGAATATAACCCTTTTTCAGGCGCTCAGACATGCTTTCCCGAAATTCCAGCTCCACCGCCCTCGCATGCTCCTCCACACGGGATGGTTCATCCAGAATTATGACACTGTTGTCATCCGGAATAAAATCCAGCAGGCTGTCCGTCTGATCA
This sequence comes from Lachnospiraceae bacterium, assembly GCA_021199495.1. Lineage (GTDB taxonomy): Bacteria > Bacillota > Clostridia > Lachnospirales > Lachnospiraceae > RGIG6307. Next base: position 32,536 of record JAJQHY010000053.1, read on the forward strand.
TAAAAATACTTGAGATAACTGTCCAGGTTGACCATCGAGTACCAGTTTATGAGCGCCTCCTCCAACTCCTTCACCTGCGTATGGATGCGATGCGCCTCCTCCGTCTGAAAACGGTCCCTGAAAAGCTTCTCCTGTCTTTCTGCCTCCCTGCGGATGCGCTTAAGCCCGTCCTGCAGCCTTGCTTCCTCTAAAATCAGCTCCGCGGCCGGGAAAATCTGCACGCCCCTCAGCTCCTCAATCGAGCGCTGTGTCTCAGCGTCAAAGCTTCTGACCGACTCCACCTCATCGCCCCAGAGCTCAATCCGCACCGGATTCTCCTCCGTCAGATCGAAAATATCAATAATATCGCCCCGCACAGCAAACTGTCCCGGCGTCGCTGCCTGGGCACATTTCTCATACCCTAAGCTGACCAGCTGTTTTGAAAGCTTCGCAATGTCCAGCGTCTGCTCACGTCTGATGGAAATAACGCTTTCCTCATATATGTGCAGCGGAATCTGCGGCGTCATCAGCGCGTCAAACGTTGTGACGATTGTCACAGGTTTTTTTAACAGAAGACGCTTTAACACCCTTACCCGCTCTCCGGTCTGCTCATTGGAATGGACATCCGCCTGATAAAAAATCAGATCGCGCGCCGGATAGAGGTATGTATTCCGGTCATAAAACCGCGCCTGTTCGCAGATCTTCCTGGCCTCAATCTCACTGTAGGTGACAATGATTTTAAACCGCGTGTCCTCGTTCAGTGCATAAGCCATATGCCACTTCTGTGCGTCCACACAGCCGCTTAAAGACAGAATCCCATCCCCGCGCTTTAAAAACTTCTGCATTTCATCAAACTGCGCCAGCTCGTGCAGCGGCTTAAATAATGCCTGCATACTCCCCTCACTCCGCCGCGTTGCAGCAGTTCATCGCCTCGTCCACGCCGTTTTCCAGGATGATCTCCACCGCCTTCACGGCTCTTTCCATCCCTTTCTCAATCACTGCCCGATCCTCAGCCGAGAACCGCCCCAGCACATGACCAATCTGATCGCGTCCGCCCGGCACGCCGCCCACGCCGACCCGCACCCGCGGGAACACCTCCGTCCCCAGCTGCGCGATAATACTCTTCACTCCGTTATGCCCGCCTGCGCTCCCCTTTGGCCGCACCCGGATTCTCCCGACCGGCAGCGCAATATCGTCATACACCACGATCAGTTCCTTCTCCACATCAATCTTATAAAAATCCGTCACCGCCCGCACACAGTCTCCACTCGCATTCATAAACGTCAGCGGCTTCACCAGCACTACCTTCTCAGTGCCGATCATCCCCTTCCCGACCATGCCCTTGAATTTCAGCTCCCTCACCGAAATCCCATACTTTTCCGCCAGCATATCCACCGTATCAAAGCCCGTGTTATGCCGTGTGTGTTCATATTCCTTCCCCGGATTCCCGAGTCCTACTATTATATACATTCCTCTAATTCCTTGTTGTTGTCCAATTATGATAGCGGGATATGACTTTCTGCAAATCTGAGCGTGAAAATATAGAAACTATCGTAAACGTAAGCGCGAAGGTGCATGAACTGCTGAGCGATTTTTCGTGCCATGGAGATGAGACTATAGACAATCGTGGAGGCCTCACCCGAACACGATTGTCTTGCCCATAGGCTCATCGGAGTGCCCGGCACGTATGAGCAAAGCAGTTCATGCACCTTCGCGCGAGCCTTTGCTGTTTTTATATATTTTCACGCGCCCCTTCGCCGATTTTTCCCGCCAAATTCCCTCTATTCTACCGACAAAAACAGAGGATGTCAAGCAAGTGACATCCTCCGTCTTTCTTTCCTTAAAACTTCTTCAGGCCTCCCCGGAAATCTCCAGTTCCTTCTCGTACGCCCCCAGTATCAGATCCTGCAGCGCCCTGCGCGTCTCCGAATTGATCGGATGCGCGATATCCCTGTTCTCCCCGTCTGTGCCCTTTCTGCTGGGCATGGCGATAAACAATCCCTTATCGCCGTCAATTACCTTGATCCCATGTACAACAAATACACCGTCAATCGTGATAGAAACCACTGCTTTCAGCTTGCTGTCGCCGGCGGTCAACCTTACCCGTACATCTGTAACGTTCATTTTGATAACCTCTCTGTATAAACTCCTTATACATGAGAATCGTTATCGTTCATTACAAGTTTAATTTCGCCCGGTTCACCGATGAGAGTAGTATTAGCACGTATTGTGTCGCGGCTTTCTACGATACAATTCTCAATATAAGTATTATCCCCGATGTAAACATCATTCAGGATAATGGAATTCTTGATAGTAACGTTGTTGCCAACGTATACTTTCTTGAAAATGACGGAATTCTCAACGTTGCCGTTTACGATACATCCGCTGGCGATCAAGCTGTTCTTTACCTTGCTGCCCGCGTTGAATTTAGCGGGGGCCATATCCTCGACCTTGGTATAAATGTCGGGATATGTCTTAAAGAAGTAATCACGCATATCCTTCTTTAAGAAGTCCATGTTGGTGTCATAATAATCCTGTACGCTCGCGATATTGGACCAGTATTCGCTGAACTTGTAGCCATAAATTTTCTTTGTGTCCTTGTAGCGGACCAGCACGTCACGGACGAAATCATATCTTCCCTCCTCGGCGCACTGCTCCAGAAGTTCGATCAGAAGACGTCTGCGCAGTATATAGATACCGCAGGAAATCTGCCTGCCGCTCTGGGCCACCGGCTTCTCCACAAACTCTGTAATACGGCAGTCATCATCCATACGAACCACACCGTATCTCTCCAGATTTGCGTCCTCAGGCATATCCTTGCAGACGACTGTGATCTCCGCTTTCTTTTTGATGTGATAATCCAGCACCTGATTGTAGTCCATTTTGTACACACAATCACCGGAAGCAATGATCACATATGGCTCGTGGCTCTGTTTGAGATCCCACATGGCCTGATACATGGCGTCCGCCGTGCCGCGGTACCAGTTCGGGTTGTCGGCGGTAATCACCGGGGTTAAGACCTTAAGGCCGCCCTGCTTACGTCCGAAATCCCACCACTTGGAGGAGCTCAAATGCTCATTCAGGCTTCGGCCGTTGTACTGCGTCATGACAAGCACACTCTGGATGCCGGAATTGCTCATGTTGCTCAGCGCAAAATCGATCGCTCTGTAGCTGCCAGCCACCGGCATGGCGCTGACCGCCCTGTTCTGAGCCAATACTTTCATTCGGTAGCTGCTGCCACCCGCTAAAATAATACCAATCGCTCTCATGCTCTATTCACCAACCTTTATCAGAGATTTCCCGCTAGCCATGGTGTTGTCCGGGTAGTCTTCTACAGTGGTAATACCAGAAACGACGCTGTTCTTACCAATAGTAACACCATTTGGAATGACAGATTTCTCGCCGACACATACAAGGCCCTGATTGTAGATATGGGGGTGTGTCTCATTCGGGACTTCCTCGCCGACTCCGATCGTCACACCGTCTCCGATCACAACATCCTCCGCAATCACGGACTTGAAGATCTTCGTATTGGCGCCGATCGTGGTATTATTCATGATGATGGAGTCTCTGACAAGTGCACCTTCCTCGATCGTCACATTGCAGCCGATAACAGAGTTGTAAACCTCGCCATAGATACTCGAGCCCTCGCCTACAATGGACTTCTCCGCCACGCCCTTCTCTCCGATATACTGCGGCGCAAGCACCTTGGAATCCGTATAAACCTTCCAGTACTCTTCGTAGAGATTGAATTCCGGAACCAGATCGATCAGCTCCATGTTCGCTTCCCAGTATGAGCTCAGAGTTCCCACATCCTTCCAGTAACCTCTGAATTCATAAGCGTACATCGGCTGCTCGGCGTCATGCACATACGGGATCACATGCATACCGAAATCCAGGTTCGGCTGGGTTTTGTTGGCCAGAAGCGCTTCTTTTAAGACGCTCCAGTTGAATATGTAGATACCCATGGAAGCCAGGTTGGAACGCGGATTCTTCGGCTTCTCTTCGAAGTCCACGATGCGTCTGTTCTCGTCGGTGATCATGATACCGAAGCGGCTTGCTTCCTCCCACGGAACAGGCATGACCGCAATGGTAACCGCGGCGTTGTTCTCCTTGTGGAAGTCCAGCATAACTTCATAATCCATCTTGTAAATATGGTCGCCTGAGAGTATCAGCACATAGTCAGGATTGTAGCTGTCGATATAATCGATATTCTGGAAAATCGCGTTCGCGGTACCGGTATACCACTCGGTGTTCGCGCTCTTCTCATAAGGGGGCAGGACACTTACGCCGCCGATATTCCTGTCCAGATCCCACGGTATACCAATACCGATGTGACTGTTCAGTCGTAATGGCTGATACTGTGTCAGAACACCTACAGTATCGATGCCGGAATTGATGCAGTTGCTTAAGGGGAAGTCGATGATCCTGTACTTTCCGCCGAAGGAAACTGCGGGTTTTGCAACCTTGGTTGTCAGCACGCCCAGACGACTACCCTGTCCGCCTGCCAACAGCATCGCAATCATTTCTTTCTTAACCATGTTATCACCTCATCCAGTCCGTTTTTGCCGCGGCACGATGAAGAATCCGCAGCGAATGATAATTTGAAACAGTGGGCATAGGTCAAAAAGGCCTCTGGAAGGATTTGCCCGATTTCAATAAACCGATTATAACATACTCATTCGAAAAAGTGAATAGAATTTACCTTCCAAATCAAACTTTTTTGTGTATTTTTTGTTGGTTTAGCACTATTTTACAATTTGCTCTGTTAAAATTTTGGCAGTTTTTACGTTTCTGTTTTCATACATTTCCGACTTCATTTGTCAGGAATGTCAGGATCCTGCCGTCAGGCAATAAAACAGTGGAAGAAACACAGGAAGAAAAGGTCTGCAGTAAAAAAACACTTGTGATTGTAATTTTCAGCATTTGGCGCTATAATAAAGGAGCTGACAGATTTCCGCAGCCGCCTTTTTCCGTACAGTATGCAGCGGCGCGGCGGCGGATGAGAGCAGCTCAAAATTTTCATGAGGGATATATTCATATTATGTATCAGATTGATTTTCATACACCATCACATATCTATTTCTGCGGAATCGGCGGCATCAGCATGTCGGGACTCGCGGAAATTTTACTGAAAAGAGGATTCAGAATCTCCGGCTCAGATATGAGAGCGTCCTCGCTGACAGAGCATCTGTCACAGGCCGGCGCGCAGGTATATATCGGACAGAAGGCTGAGAATATTACAGACGACATCGACTGCGTCATATTTACCGCAGCCATCCATCGGGATAACCCGGAGTTTCAGGAAACCATGCGGCGCGGTCTGCCCATGTTAAGCCGGGCCGAGCTTTTAGGACAGCTGATGATCAATTACGCCTGTCCCATCGCCGTCTCCGGTACACACGGCAAAACGACCACGACCTCCATGATTTCGGAGATTCTCATGGCAGCCGGTACCGACCCGACAGTTTCAGTCGGCGGCATGCTCAATTCCATCGGCGGCAATATCCGGATTGGAAACGGCCCCCATTTTGTGGCCGAGGCCTGTGAATATACCAACAGCTTCTTAAGCATGTATCCGAAGGTCGCGCTGATTTTAAACATTGAAGAGGATCATCTGGATTTCTTTAAGGACCTGGATGATATCCGGCACTCCTTCCACCTCTTTGCCAAAAAGGTGCCCTCAGACGGACTCCTTATCATAAACGGTGATATCGATCATTACGAACAGCTGACTTGCGATCTGTCCTGCCGGGTTGTCACCTTCGGCACCGCGGCGCAAAACGACTACTACCCTGTCCGGATCTCTTCCCAGGGAGAACACGGTATGACAGCCGACATCATGACGCCAGACGGTGCAGTCACACTCACCCTGCACATCCCGGGCCGGCACAATATTTACAATGCCATGGCGGCTCTGGCAGCGGCAGACGCGCTTGGCGTTGACCGTGAAATTTCGCTTGCGGCGCTTTGCCATTTTGAGGGCAGTCAGAGACGGTTTGAATACAAAGGCAGCTTCAACGGGGTCACTGTCATTGACGATTACGCACATCATCCGACAGAAATCATCTCAACGCTGGCGGCGGCGGCAGACTGTCCGCACAAAAAACTCTGGTGCGTCTTCCAGCCCCATACCTACAGCCGGACAAAGGCTCTGTTAGACGACTTCGCCCATGCGCTTTCAAAGGCGGACGCTGTGGTCTTAGCGGACATCTACGCGGCCAGAGAAACGGATACCTTAGGCATCAGCTCTCAGGATCTGTGCGACCGTATCCGGGCGCTGGGGACAGAATGCTATTATCTGCCGGATTTTGCGTCCATCGAAAATTTTTTGTCAAAAAAATGTATCCACAAAGATATGCTCATTACCATGGGAGCCGGAGACATCGTAAAAGTGGGCGAAGCGCTCGTTTTGAAGTAAGCTTGTCCACAAATCCACAGGGGTGATTTCTGTTAAATCCACAGCTTTATCCACATGCCCTGTAAAAAAATGCTGTTTTCATTTGGAGGTTCTTGTGCTACACTGTCAGGTATCAAAGAAAAGCAGGCCATACCAATGAAAAATGCAAATATTCAGCTCACCTCCCCCTTAGAGGTGACGGTGATTCCCAATATGGTAATTGATCAGGTTGTCCCGGAAGCCAATGAGCTTCAGTTGAAGGTCTACCTGTATATTCTGCGCCACCAGGCGGATTCTGACCAGATTCAGATTTCACGGATGGCAGACTTTTTTAATGAGACGGAAAAGGAAATCAGCCGTGCGCTGCGCTTCTGGGAACAGAAGGGGATCCTTGTCCCCTCTCATGAAGAAGCCTCTCCCAAACAGGACACGGCCCCTCATCAACAGGAGGCGCCCTGTGAAACGGACTTTACGGTGCCGGTGCGTCCCAGGCTTTCCAGGAATGAGGTTCAGCAGTTGTCCAAAGACAGGGAGTTCTCCGAGCTGATGTTTTTAGCGGAGGCCTTTGTCGGCAGACCACTGACCGCCCGCGATGTGGAATCGCTGCTCTTTATCAGGGAGAATCTGCGCTTTTCCAGCGAGCTACTGGAATATCTGCTGGAATACTGCACCTCTCAGAACAAAAAGAACTTCAAATATGTGGAAAGTGTGGCCGTCGCCTGGGCCTCTCAGGGTATCACGACCCCGGAGGAAGCGAAGGCGCAAAGTCAGGGGCACAGCAAGCGGATTTACTCCGTCATGAACGCCCTCGGCAAAAAAAGCGACCCCACCCCCACAGAAACAGCCTACATAAACCGCTGGTATCAGGAATACGGTCTGACGCAGGAGGTGATCGGGGAAGCCTGTCGCAGAACCGTGCTGGCCACCGACAAAAACCGTTTCCAGTACGCGGACAAGATCCTGCGCTCCTGGTCCCAGGCCGGGGTCAGAAGCCTGGAGGATATTGCGAAGGCGGACACCGCCTACACGCAGAAAAAGACACCGGCCTCACGCAGGTCGGCACAGCCGGCGTATGCCGCCAACAACCCGTTTTTACAGCACACGCAGTCTGACACCGACTATGCGAGCTTAGAGAAGCTGCTGCAGTGAAAAGGAGCCATGAACCTTGCCCACAGATATCAGTCCTTTGAGAACAATTGCAAAAGAATACGAAGATCTGCGGCTTTACAATGAGCAGCTTTCGGCGGCGCGGCAGGCGCGTATTTTTCAGGAAATTCCTGCCTGCAAAGCGCTTCATGATCAGATGATTTCCGTCAGCATGGAGCACGCCATGCGCAATGTATACGGGGAGTCCTCTGATGAGGCAGAATATCATGCCAGAATGCAGGACATCCGTCTTCGTAAGGAGAAGCTTCTCATGGATGCAGGATATCCTGCTGATTATCTTGACCCGATCTACCGCTGCCCCATCTGTCAGGATAAGGGCTACGTAAACGGGGAACCCTGCGTCTGTATGAAGGAACGCAGGATTGAGGCACTCTATCAGCAGTCCGGCATCCGTGACTTCATTCAGACCAATAATTTCTCTACCTTAAGCAGCCGCTACTACGAAGGTGAGGATCTGATGCGCTTCAAAAAGGCGGTGGCCTGCTGTCATGAAATGATTGATCATTTCAGTGAAAAAAAGGACAGTCTCCTATTTTATGGCACTGTAGGCTGCGGCAAATCGTTTCTTTCCGGCTGCGTCGCCAAAGAGCTGCTCGATCAGGGATATTCTGTCCTTTATTTCAGCGGGATTGCATTTTTTGACAAACTTCATCAGAATCCTCTTTACAGCGGCGTGCAGGACCTGTACAATTATGATCTGGTCATTATCGACGACCTGGGTGCGGAAATGACCAACAGCTTCGTGACCACCGCGCTTTTTACATTTTTAAATGAGCGTGTGCTCAGACAGAAAGCGACCATTATTTCCACGAATCTGAACCTCAGCGAGATACGGGACCGCTATTCGGACCGGATTGCCTCCCGCATCGTTGAGAGTTTTCAAATATTAAGGCTGTCCGGACCTGATATCCGGATTCGAAAGCGATTACAAGCAGAAAGCGAGGATTAAGCAGTGGCCAGTGGTGAAGAAGAACGCAACCTGAATACCATACCCGTAGGATCGCTGGGCATCATCTCCTTAAGGAGCTGTGACGAGCTCAGCAAAAAGGTGGACGCCTACCTGGTGAAATGGAGAAAGGAACGGGAAAGCGAACATAAGGACACGCTGCCCTTTGCCGGCTATCAGCGGGACACCTTCCTTTTAAAAGCCTCCACGCCGCGCTTCGGCTCCGGCGAAGGCAAAGGCGTTATCCTGGAGTCGGTCAGAGGCTATGACCTCTACATCATGGTGGACGTGACCAATCACAGCATGACTTATTCTCTGTTCGGAGATGAGAATCACATGTCCCCAGACGACCACTATCAGGACTTAAAACGCATTATCGCCGCTGTCGGCGGCAAGGCCCGCCGGATCACGGTTATCATGCCTTATCTGTATGAGAGCCGCCAGCATAAGCGCAGCACCAGAGAATCCTTAGACTGCGCCATCGCGCTGCAGGAGCTGGTGAAAATGGGCGTGGACCACATCATCACCTTCGACGCGCACGACCCCAGAGTGCAGAACGCGATCCCGTTAAACGGGTTCGAGACGGTGCCGGCCAGCTATCAGTTCATCAAGAATCTGCTGCGCAATGTCAAGGATCTGCAGCTTGATGCGCAGCATATGATGGTTATCTCTCCCGATGAGGGCGGCATGAAGCGGGCCATTTACGTAGCCAATGTGCTGGGACTGGACATGGGTATGTTCTATAAGCGCCGCGACTATACGCGGGTGGAGAACGGCCGCAACCCGATCCTTGCGCATGAATTTTTAGGCTCCGATGTGACGGGCAAGGACATGATCATCATCGACGACATGATTTCCTCCGGCGAGTCTGTTTTAGAGGTGGCGGCGGCGTTAAAGGCACGCAAGGCCAACCGGATTTTTATTTTCTCGACCTTCGGATTATTTACGGGCGGCCTGGAACCGTTTGATAAGGCATATGAGGACGGGATTATCACGAGGGTGCTGACAACAAATCTGATTTATCAGCAGCCCGAGCTGCTTCAAAAAGAGTGGTATCTGAGCACGGACCTGAGTAAGTATATCGCGTATCTGATTGATACGTTAAATCATGACTCTTCGATCAGTGAATTGCTGGATCCGGTAGGAAGGATACACCGGGTGGTGGCGAGGTACAAGAACGGAGAGGATATCTGAGAAGTATAAATCATATACAGATATGACTCTGTGTAATAGAGCAGGGGAATATATAAACTGGAGTGAGACAGTTTATATATTCCCCGCGAACTATATACTGACTATTATTAATCCAGGTATTCCCGCAAAAGCTGGTTCACCATCGCGGGATCCGCCTTCCCTTTCATGGCCTTCATGGTCTGGCCGACGAGAAAGCCGATGGCTTTCTGTTTGCCGCCCTTGTAGTCCGAGACAGACTGCGGATTGGCGGCGAGCACCTCTTCCACTGTTTTTCTTAAGAGCCCTTCATCGCCAACGGTCTTTAAGCCCTTCTCTTCGACATAGGCCGCCGGGTCAATATTTTCCTCAAACATGACTTCAAAAACTTCCTTGGCCACGGAGCCGTTGATGGTCTTTGTCTCCGTGAGGTCGATCAGCTTCGCCAGGTTATCGGGACTGAAGCGAAGGTCGGAGGCATCCATATTTTTCTCGCGGCAAAGGCGCAGGGTCTCACCCATGAGCCAGTTGGAGACAAGCTTTGGTTTGCCGCAGATGGCTGTGGTTGCCTCGAAAAGGTCTGCTAAAGCTTTTTCGCCGGTCAGGATTTCGATATCATACGCCGGCAGGCCGTATTCGCGCTCATAGCGTAACATCTTCGCCTCCCGGAATTCCGGCTCACGGTCTTTGATTTCCTGTAAAAACATATCATCCACATACACGGGTACGAGGTCCGGGTCCGGGAAATAGCGGTAGTCCTGGGCGTCCTCCTTGCTGCGCATGGGGTAGGATTCCCCCTTGTTATCATCGAAGTGGCGGGTCTCCTGGATCACCTTTTTTCCCGCTTCGAGAAGATCGATCTGTCGCTCCCGCTCACATGAAATGGCGTGGGAAATGGCCTTAAAGGAGTTCAGATTTTTCATTTCCGTACGGGTGCCGTATTCCGCCGCGCCGACCTCTCTGACGGAGAGGTTCACATCCGCGCGCATACTGCCCTCTTGGAGTTTGCAGTCGCTGACACCCAGGTACTGAATGCGCATGCGCAGCTTCTCCAGATAGGCGATAACCTCCTCAGCCGAGCGCATGTCCGGCTCGGAAACGATCTCGATTAAAGGTACGCCGGAGCGGTTGTAATCCACCAGGGTACGATCCGCCCAGTCATCGTGAATGAGCTTTCCCGCATCCTCCTCCATGTGAATCTCATGAATGCCCACGTTCTTTTTGCCGTCAGCAGTTTCAATCTCCACACAGCCATTGCGGCAGATCGGCAGATAGAGCTGGGAAATCTGGTAATTCTGGGGATTGTCCGGATAGAAATAATTTTTGCGGTCAAATTTGCAGACCCGGGTGATGTCACAGTTTGTCGCAAGACCCACAGCCACGGCGTATTCCAGAACCTTTTTATTTAAGACAGGCAGGCTGCCTGGCATGCCGGTACAGACCGGGCAGGTGTGGGTGTTGGGCGCGCCGCCGAAGGCCGTGGAGCAGCCGCAGAAAATCTTGGTTTTCGTGGCGAGCTCGACATGGACTTCCAGGCCGATGACGGTTTCGTATTGTTTTGCCATGGTCAGGCCTCCTTCCCGGTTTTAACAGCCTGCTCATAAGTGTATGCCGCACGGATCAACGTTTTCTCCGAGTAGCAGTCACCGATGAGCTGTAAACCAATTGGCAGACCCTGATCATCCTTCCCGCAGGGGAGGCTGATGGCAGGAAGTCCCGCCAGGTTCACGGAAATCGTGTAAATATCGCCGAGGTACATCTTCAGCGGATCGGACAGGCTCTCTCCTAACTTCGGCGCGGTGGTAGGCGAAACCGGCCCCAGAATGATATCATACCTGGAAAATGCCTCGTCGAAGGCCTGCTTGATCATGGCCTTCACCTTCAGTGCCTTTAAATAATAGGCGTCGTAGTAGCCGCTGCTTAAAACAAAGCTGCCCAGCATGATCCGGCGTTTGACCTCCTCACCAAAGCCCTCGGAGCGGGTCTTTTTGTACATTTCATGGAGGCCCAAAGTGTCTCCGGGCGCACGATAGCCGTATTTAATGCCGTCAAAACGCTCCAGGTTGGAGCTGGCCTCCGCCGCCGCGATGGTGTAATAGGTAGGGATGGCGTAGTCCACGAGGCTTAAGTCGAATTTCTCCAGGATGGCACCGTTCTGCTCCAGCACCTTCGCGGCGCGAAGCACCGCATCCTTCACCTGCGGATCCAGACCTTCAGAAAAATAATCGCGCGGGATACCGATTTTTAATCCCTTCACATCCTGTACAAGGGCGGAGGTGAAATCGGTATCCGTCCGGGCAATGGAGGTGGAATCCTTCTCATCGTGGGAGGCAATGGCAGAGAGGACAGCGGCGCAGTCGGCAACGTCCTTCGTTAACGGCCCGATCTGATCCAGGGAAGAGCCGTACGCCACCAGGCCGTAACGTGAGACGGTGCCGTAAGTGGGCTTTAAGCCCACCACGCCGCAGCAGCCTGCCGGCTGGCGAATGCTGCCTCCCGTATCAGAACCCAGGGCGAAGAAGCATTCGCCCGCGGCGACGGCGGCGGCGGAGCCGCCGGAGGAGCCGCCCGGCACGCGGGTGATGTCCGCCGGATTTTTCGTCACACCGAAATAAGAGGTCTCAGTGGTGGAGCCCATGGCAAACTCATCCATATTGGTTTTGCCGATGATCACCGCTCCCGCTTTCTGCAACAGCTTCACCGCCTCCGCGGAATAGGTCGGCACAAAATTTTCCAGAATCTTAGAGCCGCATGTCGTCAGCGTCCCCTCTGTGCAGAGATTATCCTTAATCGCCACCGGCACCCCGGCCAGCGGCCCGGTCAGTTCTCCGGTTGCAATCCGCGCCTGCACTTTCTCAGCCTCCTGCATGGCCTTCTCTTTTTCGATCGTGATATAGCAGTGATATTCCGCTTCCTTCTTTGCAATCCGCTCAAAGACCGCGGCAAGCGCCTCCGGCGCGGTCGTCCTGCCCTCGCGGATCGCCTGGGATAATTCTACTGCTGTTAATGATAATATATCCATTTGATTCCCCTCACTCAAACGTCCGCGGCACTACAAACATATTGTCCTGCTCCTCCGGCGCGTTTTTCAGAATCTGCTCGCTCTCGTCTCTGTTCGTGACCACATCCTCCCGGAAGACATTGCGCACCGGAAACACATGCGACATGGGCTCCACGCCGCTCGTATCCAGCTCATTTAGTTTATCAATATAATCCAGCATCCGGCCCATATCCTTTTTCGCTGCCTCCTTCTGCTCATCGGAAAGCTCCAGCTTCGCCAGGATACTGACGTACTCGATTGTTTCATCTGAAATAATATTTGCCATGCTGCCTCCTTGTCATGCAAAACCCATATGACAATGGTACCACCATTCTTTCTCAAATTGAAATCAGGAGTGCTAATCCCTCACCTTAATGTGCACTTCCCGCAGCTGCTGCTCCGTCACCTCGCCAGGTGCCGAACACATCAGATCCTGCGCGGAGCTGTTTAACGGGAAAGCAATCACCTCACGGATATTGCTCTCCTCTTTTAAAAGCATCAGCATCCGGTCGATGCCGGGCGCCATACCCGCGTGCGGCGGCGCACCGAACTGGAATGCCTCATAGAGCGCGCCGAATTTCGTTTTCAGGGTTTCCTTGTCATAGCCTGCGATCTCGAATGCCTTCTCCATAATCTGCATATCGTGGTTGCGCACCGCGCCGCTGGAAAGCTCCACGCCATTGCAGACAATATCGTACTGGTATGCCAGGACATCGAGCGGATTTTGATTCTTAAGAGCCTCCAGACCGCCCTGCGGCATGGAGAACGGATTGTGGGTAAAGCCGATTTTTCTCGTCTCCGGGTCAAGCTCGTACATCGGGAAATCATTTACATAGCAGAAACGAAACGCCTTTTTCTCTGTCAGACCCAGCTTGTCGCCCAGCTCGTTGCGGATTTTACCGGCATAGTAATTGGCCATGTCCTCTCTGTCCGCGATGAAAAAGATGGTGTCGCCGGGCTTTAAATCCGCGATCTGCCTCAGCTCTTCCTTTAAATCCTGCGGAATAAATTTGTCAATGGGTCCCTTATAGGAAAGGTCCTCCATCACCTCCAGGTAACCGAGGCCGCCCATCCCCAGGGACACGGCGAACTGCAGCAGCTTTTCATGAAAGCCCTTGCTCATCTCCTCGTGCACCGTGATAGCGCGGACCGTCTTTTTTAAGAAGGCGCGGAAGGTACATTTCTGGAAAAAGTCCGTCAGATCCAGAATCCGCAGCGGATTGCGCAGGTCCGGCTTATCCGTCCCGAACTGAAGCATGGCGTCTTTATAGCTGATGACCGGGTAAGGCGCGGGTGTGATTTCATAGCCCTCGGGTGCAAACTTCTCAAAGGTGGCGGAGAGCACCTCCTCTCCCACCTGAAACACATCCTCCTGGGTCGCGAAGCTCATCTCGAAATCCAGCTGATAAAACTCACCGGGAGAACGGTCCGCGCGCGCGTCCTCGTCACGGAAGCAGGGCGCGATCTGAAAATATTTATCAAAACCGGAGGCCATCAAAAGCTGCTTATACTGCTGCGGCGCCTGCGGCAGGGCGTAAAATCTGCCCTTATATTTGCGGGAAGGAACAATGAAATCTCTGGCTCCCTCGGGGCTGGATGCACATAAAATAGGCGTTTGAATCTCCAAAAAGCCCAGCTCCGTCATCTTCTGGCGCAGAAAAGCGATTACCTGCGAGCGGAAAATAATATTGTCTTTCACCTTCGCGTTGCGCAGATCCAGATAACGGTACATCAGGCGCAGGTCCTCCCTGGTTTCTTTGGAGGTCATGATCTCAAAGGGAAGGGAGCGGTAAACACGGCCTAAAACCTCCACGCCGTGTGCCTCCAACTCGATGGTGCCAGTGGGAATACGGGGGTTATAGGTGTCCGCGTCACGTTTCTCCACAACGCCCTCCACGGAAATGCACATTTCCTTAGACAGGCCGTGCAGAAGAGAGGTATCCCGCATGACGATCTGGAGCACGCCGTACATGTCCCGCAGGTCCACAAAGGAGACGCCGCCGTGGTCGCGGATATTTTCCACCCAACCGGCTACCTTAAGGGTCTGCCCAATGCGGTCCTCGGTCATTTCCTTCAGTGTGATGTCCCGATAACAGTTTTTCATAATAATCCTCCTCCAACACAGAAACCCCGGGCATGGCCGAAACCATACCCGGGGCGAATAGTCATAACATCTTGCGCGAAGCGCACCCTGCGCGACAGCGCATGAGTTCAGGGAATGCCTGAAAGGTATAAACATCCGCGGTACCACCCGCATTCGCAGATTGCTCTGCCTCAAAACCGTGTAACGGACGGCGGCCGTACAGCCCTACGGCATCGAACAATGCTTTCGAACTGTCTGCTCCGGAGTGTTCCCCATATCGGCTTTCACAAACGGCGCTCTCAGTCGGTGACGCCGTATTCCTGTCGTTTCCCCCGAAAGGAGTCTCCTTCACTGCATTTCTCGGTACAGAATACCATATCAAAGCGATTTATGCAAGTGAAAAATTGCTCTGAAAGCCGACTGTTATCCTGAAGCAGATCAGGCAATGGACAGCACCTTATAGTCCTGATCCTCCACAGCCTTGGTAAGCACAGCATCCTCCACCGGCGCGCTCAGCGTCACAACCGCGGTTCCCGCCTCGTGGCTGACCTCGGCGCCTGCTACCTCGGGCAGCGCCTCCAGGGCTTTCTTTACTCTGGCCTCGCAATGGCCACACATCATTCCTTCGATTTTCATGGTTTTTGTCATAATAGTTGATTCCTCTCTTTCTTTATTTGCATCGACAGCTGTTTTTTCTGTTGAAATTACAGCTGCATTACCTGCCTGATTTACTTTGCCAGTGCCTGTCTTTGCCTGACCAGCCGCTGTGTTCCCTGCCGAACCAGTCATTTCCTGTTTCACCTGTTCCGCCGCTGCATTCTCCGCAGGACTCTGTACTGTCTGTTCCGTCGACTCTGCCGCTTTGCTCTCTTTCAGATTGGCTGACGCAGACGCTGCGTTTGCTTTCGATTTGCCCTTCCGTTTTGCATGATCCCGCTTCGTACTGTGGATATCCACGAAATTAAGCCGCAGCGCGTTCGACACCACGCAGAAGCTCGATAGGCTCATGGCCGCCGCCGCGAACATCGGGTTTAACTGCCAGCCGAGCCATTGAATATAAACACCGGCCGCCAGCGGAATGCCGATAGCGTTGTAAAAGAACGCCCAGAACAGATTCTCGTGAATATTGGTCAGGGTCGCGCGGCTTAAGCGAATGGCCGCCGGAACATCGCTCAAACGGGAGTGCATCAGCACCACATCCGCGGCGTCGATCGCCACGTCCGTACCCGCACCGATGGCAATGCCCATGTCCGCCCGCGTTAAGGCCGGAGCGTCGTTGATCCCGTCGCCCACCATAGCAACCTTCCCCTGTTCTTTTAGTGTTCGGATCACGCTCTCTTTTCCATCCGGCAGCACGCCTGCAATGACCTCGTCCACGCCCGCCTCGTCCCCGATGGCCTTCGCGGTGCGCGCATTGTCGCCGGTCAGCATGACCACGCGGATTCCCATATTCTGCAGCTCCTTCACTGCCTGGGCGCTGTCCGGCTTGATCACATCGGCTACCGCAATGATGCCCAAAAGCCGTCCGTTATCGCTGAAAAGCAGCGGCGTTTTGCCAGCTTCGGCAAGTTTCTGCGCCTGCTCCGCCAGGACTGCCGGGACTGAAATCATAGAGGAAATAAAATCCAGGCTTCCGCCGTATAATTTCCGCCCGTCATGCACTGCGGTCAGACCGTTGCCCGGCAGCGCCTGAAAATCGCTGACCGGTTTACCCTCACAGCCCTTTACGCTTCCCTCCGCCATAATTGCCTTCGCCAGGGGATGCTCGCTGTTTTTCTCTAAAGAATATGCCATGGCAAGCAGCTCGCTCTCCGTCACACCCTGCGCGGGCAGGATATCGGTCACCTTCGGCTCTCCGGCGGTGATCGTGCCGGTTTTATCCAGCGCGACGATATCCACCTTACCGGTTTCCTCCAAAGACACGGCCGTTTTAAATAAAATCCCGTTTTTCGCACCCACACCGTTGCCTACCATGATAGCCACCGGCGTCGCCAGCCCCAGTGCGCAGGGGCAGGAAATCACCAGAACGGAGATTCCTCTCGCCAGTGCGAAGCCCACGCTCTGCCCACTTAAAAGCCAGGCTGCAATTGTAATCAGTGCGATCGTAATAACCGCGGGCACGAAGACACCGGAAACCTTATCTGCCACTTTGGCGATGGGAGCCTTGGTCGCCGCCGCATCACTGACCATCCTTATGATCTGTGCCAGGGTCGTATCCTCGCCCACGCGGGTTGCCCGACAGGTCAGCAGGCCGGATTGATTGACCGTGGCCGCGCTCACCAGATTGCCCTTCGCCTTATCCACCGGAATGCTCTCACCGGTCAGGGCGGACTCATTGACCGCGCTGCTGCCCTCGAGTACCACGCCGTCCACCGGGATATTTTCCCCGGGGCGCACCACAAAAATATCGTCCTTCATCACCTGCTCGATAGGAAGCTCGGTCTCCACGCCGCCGCGCACCACTGTAGCGGTTTTCGGCGTCAGCTTCATCAGGCTCTTCAGAGCGTCCGTGGTTTTGCCCTTGGAGCGGGCCTCCAGCATCTTCCCCACAGTGATCAGCGTCAGAATCATGGCCGCGGACTCAAAATAGAATTCATCCATATAGCTCATGACCGCTTCCATGTCGCCCCTCACCTGGGCGTCCGTCATCGCAAAAAGCGCGTAGGTGCTGTACACGAAAGCCGCCGAAGAACCGAGTGCCACCAGGGTATCCATGTTGGGCGCCCTGTGAATCAGTCCCTTAAAACCGCTGATAAAGAATTTCTGGTTGATCACCATGACCGCGATGGTCAGAAGCATCTCCAGAAGTCCCATGGCCACATGATTTCCCTCAAAGAAGGCAGGCAGAGGCCACCCCAACATCATATGTCCCATGGAAAAATACAGGAGGATCACCAGGAAGACAAGCGACGCGATCAGGCGCTTTTTCATCCTGGGTGTTTCTCTGTCCTTTAACGCGTCCTCATCAGCCGAGGCTGCGTAAGATGCAGCACCGGCGCCCATCGCGCTGGATGCAGACGATCTTTTCAACGACGCGCCATAGCCCGCATCCTCGACTGCCGCAATAATTGCAGCAGCGGACGCACTGCCCTCCACGCCCATGGAATTGGTCAGCAGGCTGACTGAACAGCTGGTCACACCCTCTACCTTCGACACCGCCTTTTCTACCCGGGCCGAGCAGGCGGCGCAGCTCATGCCGGTTACATTATATTGCTCCAAAATATGGCCTCCTTCATTACATTTATTCGCAGCTTCTTCCCCAATCATTCGCAAAAGAGTCCTCCAACTGCGAATAGTAACATTTACTTCATCAGCTTCTGCAAGGTAAACACCAGCTCATCCACCGTGTCTTCCTTCCCCGCTTTAATATCCCGTACCACGCAGTGCTTGATATGGTTCGACATCAGCTCGCGGTTGAACGCGTTCATGGCAGCGGTCACAGCAGCTGACTGTGTCAGGATGTCCGGGCAGTAGGCGTCCCGCTCCACCATCCCTCGGATGCCGCGAATCTGACCCTCGATGCGGTTTAAGCGGTTGATCAGTTTTTTTACTTCCTCCGCGGAGCGCTGCGTGGTTTTGCCGCAGCAGCAACAGCCCTCATCACCCATATCAGAGCCTTGCCCGTCTGTCATCAGATCACGATCTGTATTATCATTTCCCGTTCTCTCTTCCGCCATGCGCATCCTACCCCTTTCCGCTGAAACGACCTGACATCATTCCATTATGTGCGTTTTTCTTCACCCATTTCTTACGTCAAAATACCCCTGCGGGGTATCTATACTGTCTGTATAGTATACCCTGCCGGGGTATTTGTCAATAGCTGATATATAAGAAATTAAAAAATTATTTCTCTCCACCGCCGATTCCCGTGCATGTAACTCTGCCGGAGGCCCGGACACTGCCGCCCACATTTTTGCAGTTTACACTGTTGCCGGCTTTGACGTCACCCTCTACGTCCCCGCAGGTAACGGAGCTACCGGCCTTGACGTCTCCATCGACTCTCTCACAGTTGACTGAAGTTCCGCTGTCCACACTTCCCATCACAGTCCCGCAATTGACAGAGGTACCGGCTTTGGCGTCGCCGTCCACGTTTCCGCACTTGATGGATGTCCCGGCCTTGGCGTTACCGCCCACGTCTCCGTAGATTTCCGCGCTCCACCACACATTTAAATTCACCTGGCTGTCTGTCGGCAGCTCGACGCGGATCACTTCCGGGTCCTGGCCGATGACCTTCTGATTTAAAATCTCATCACCGCGCATCATGACCAGATACAGCTCATCCTTTTTCCGTTCCATGCTGCCGTTATGTACGCTGACATTCGGCGATGTCCAGTTGCCCCAGGTCGTTTTTTTCATGGATTTCATGCGTCTGGCAAAATCACCGTCCTTGCCGAAGATGCCATCTTTGCCGAACATACCGTCTTTGCCGAACATACCGTCTTTGCCAAACATGCCATCCTTGCCGAACATCCCATCCTTGCCAAACATGCCATCCTTGCCAAATATACTGTCTCTGCCAAAGAAGCCGCCTTCTGCACCTGCATTGCCGCCATCTTCCTCCTCAGACGTCTCCTCGTCGTCCGAATTCCACGCACTTTCCTCCTCTGCGGCTGATTTTTCAGAAGTCTGGCCTGCAGCATTCCGCATGTCCGTCTCTTCCTCAACTTCTCCAACTCCACCTCGCATACCTGCTTTTCCAGCTGCACCTTGCGTGCCTGCTTCTCCTGCCGTTCCTTGCGCATCCGCTTCTGCCGGGGCTGCCCCTGCCTCACTCACTACATCCTCTTCTTGCGCGAACAGCTCCGCCTCCTCTAATGATTTCGTCTCCTGCGGCAGCTGTTCCAACTCCTCGTCGCTGAAATCCCTCAGCAGCAAATCATTGATATCCACTCCAAAATACTCCGCCAGCTGCGGCAACAGCGCGATATCCGGACTGGATAATCCGCTCTCCCACTTGGACACCGCCTGCATGCTCACACCCATCGCCGCCGCCAGCGTATCCTGCTTCACGCCCTTATGCTTTCTCAATGCTCTGATATTCCGGTTCAAATTCATGGTCTTCATTTTGTTTTTCCTCTCCTGCACCATCCGGTGCCGACGGCGCCGCTTCCCACTTTTGATAATGTCACCCTGAAGGAAACCCTGCGTCAGATTGTCTGTGTCTGTGAGCTCACACCCAAAGCGTATACCGAAATATCCAAAATTGCAATCAACTAAAAGTTGAATTCAAAAGACTCAACCAATGGTTGAGTCTTTTGAATTCATATATCCGTACACAAAGGACAAGCGGCCAGAAAGCAAATGCTTACGCAAGGTACATCCTTCGGATATGGATATACATTTGCATTTACGATCCTGAGAACCATCCCTGAATCTTCCCCTCATGCCCTCGGGCAAATCTCAGTCACGGCACATACTGTTCTACGATATCCGTAACCACTCCGTCCGTCACCTCAAACCAAAACAGTCCGCATTGCGAATAATCCGCATAACCACTGTCATCAACCGTGCTGCCCATCATCTGCGCCCTCTGCTGCAAAATCGTAAAGAATTCCTCCCGGGAGATCTCACCCTCCATGAGATTATAGGAATTCTCCCAGTCTAACAGCAGTGCCGTCAGGTTCTCCGCCAAAGTCAGACTTTCAGCATCAGAATCCGCATTGTAAATCAGAAAGCCGCCCGGCATATCGTCCCCGGTGATCCCCAGCTCTTCCATCCGCTCTGTGTCGTCCAGCGTGAGCCATTCCACGGTATTCACCGCAGCGGTGTTATCCGCAAGGTATAAAATATATCCCAGAATGCGGTTTACGGCTGTCTCACTTTCCGTCTCTGTGGAAGCTCCCGTCTGCCGTGCCGCCGCATTCGCCAGTGCTGTTCTCATGTCATCCGCAAAACCATCCGGATTCCACACCGGAGAACTGTCATTGATCCCAGCTGCAGTCACAAAGACAAGCGTATCCTCCACCTTTTCCAAAATCAGATAACAAGTGTCGGGATGTGTTGTCAGCCACCCCTCCGAATCGATTTCCATGGCGCCCGGCAGAATGAGAACAGCCTCCGGATCATCCACCAGAAACTCGTAATTCATCAGCCAGACCTCGTAGTCCGCTCCGTCCAGATTTTCGTAGGTACAGATCAGCTCCAGGGAGTTGATCCGATAGTCCACATAATCATAGGCTCCATACATCTCCCTGAACGCGGCATCCTCCTGTGACGTCCGCCATATCTCCATTTCGTTTAAGACCGTTTCCTGCGCGGCCCAAAGCACCACTTCCGGAGCCTCCTCAGCCACGCTGTCATCCGCCATCACGATGGTATAAGTATCCTCCGTACTTTCTGCAATATCTGAAGTTTCAGCAAAGAATTCCGTCTGCTGCGCTGCCGCATTCGCTAACGCAGTTCTGACATCATCGATAAAGCCTGCCATCTCCGGAGTTGAGTCATTGCTCATAAAACTGACCGCATAGACAAGCGAAGCCTCCGTCTTTTCAAAAATCAGATACTGGCTGTTGGGATACCCGGCTCTCAGCCACCCCTCTGAATCGATTTCCATGGCGCCCGCAAGGACAACGGCATCGGGATTATCCACCAGATACTCATAATTCATCAGCCAGACCTCATAGTCCGCTCCGTCCAGATTTTCATAGGTGCATATCAGGTCCAGGGAACTGATCCGATAGTCCAGATAATGATATTGCCCCAAATCAGAATAGTCCCCATACCATCCTGTCAGCTCACCGACCTTTTGAATCTCCTCCCACCTCTCCATATCTGAAGCGATCCAGCCCTGTGCAGCTTCCAGTACCACATCCGGCGTCTGCGCCCCGGCAGCACTCTCGTCCGCCATGATAACGACACAGGTCTCCTCCTCAACCACACTCTGGTCAATTTCACTTTCACTCTCAGCTTCCTCAGAGCTGGGATTGAGTGCGAGCGCCGCCGCCACTGCCACACATACCACCGCGGCAAGCAGAGCCACAACCGGCCTGGTTTTCCGATAACGCAGGACATTCTGAATGCGGCTTTTGACATTGTCCTCCCCGAAAGCAATGGGAATGTGCCTGATCATCCTGCCGCCGCTGCCGGCTGCTAGTGACAAAAGGGAGCCGGAATACTCCTTTTTCACTTCATTGCCAAGCTGTTTTAAAACCGCTTCATCGCAGGACAATTCCATATCCTTGCCGCTTAAATAAAACGCCAGCCAGACCAGTGGATTGAACCAGTGCAGGCACAGCGCCGCGCAGCCTAAAAACCGGAAAATCTGATCTCCCCGCCGGATATGGATCTGCTCATGCAGCAGCATATACCGTCTCTCCCCGGCACTTAACCCTGCCGGTAAATAAATGCGCGGGCGAATGACTCCATATACGAAAGGCGTCCCGCCGCCCTTAAGACAGTAAATATTATCTTCCTCAAGTTCGGCGCCCTTAAGACACTTTTGAAAACGCAGAAGCGATACAAGCTGATACACCGCCATCGCCAGCACTCCGGCAATCCAGACCCAGGCCGTCACAAATATCACAATCTGCATGGGATTCACAGAATCTCCCACATTCGCTGCAGGGAGCGCATCACTCACAATCTCATTGACCGTGCCGCCCGAGGTTCCCGCCGACAGCGAGCCGCTCACAGTCCCCGCCGGCAGCTGCACCTGCGGCTGTGCCTGGTAGCCGATGTCAGAAGAAATATACTCCATCCGCCCCTGTTCGCTCGCCGCGCCACTGTCCATGACATTGAAAAACGAGACCGCCGACTCTAAAGAGACCGGGCACAGCAGGCGAAACAATACCACCGCCCACAATACATAAGAAAAGATTTTGGGCGTCCTCTTTAAAAACAGACGAATCAGACAGATTACCACAATCACTACACTGGCTGTCAGACTCATATTCAGTATTTCAATCCACACGTTTTCAAGCATTTCCCCACCTCCTATGTCTCCTCCTCATATGCATCAATCAGCTCTTTGAGCTGTGCCACCTCTTCCTCACTTAATTTTTTGCGCTTCGAGAACGCCGCCAGGAACATGGGCAGCGACCCGTCGAAATTCTCCTGTAAAAAGAGTTCTCCCCGCGCTGCCTGAAATTCCTCCTTCGTCACCAATGCCCGGACTGTTCCGCCCTCATTGACAAAAAGCTCCCGCACGCACAGGCGCTTGAGCATCGTATAGGTGGTCGTCCGTTTCCAGCCAAACTCCGCTTCGGCCGCTTTCGCTAACTCTCCCGACGCGATCGGCTCCCGCGCCCAGATCAAGTCCGCGAATTTTTCTTCCATTTCCCCTAATTTGTATTTTTCCATGATAATTTCCCTGCATTCTGTCTGATATCCTCATATGCGATGTCTAATTTCTTTAGACAATTTGAGTCTAACATAATTAGACAAATATGTCAATCCAGGAATCAAAAAAGCCTGACCCGTTCCAGTCAGACTTTTTTTGTATATTTGCGTTATTCCGTTTTTCTCTGAATTGAGCCTTCATTCACCGGCGTTCATGAACACGTCCGGCTTTGCGCTCCGGCCTTTATTGCCTCGTCAGTCTCACGCTCCGGCAGTGCCGATGCGCTGCTGGCCGCGGATTTCGATAATCGGGCCGCCCTTGCCCTCCACATAGGCGCGGGTGATGCGCACCCGGCCGATATTGTCATCCTTCGGAATCTCGTACATGATGTCCAGCATGAAGTCCTCGATGATGGAGCGCAGCGCGCGGGCGCCGATATCGCGCTCCATGGCCTTCTCGGCAATGGCTTCGAGCGCGTCGTCTTCAAAGACCAGGTCGACCTCGTCTAACTCCAAAAGCTTCTGGTACTGCTTCAAAATCGCGTTCTTCGGCTCCTTTAAGATTTTGACCATGCTCTCTTTATCAAGTCCCTGCAGGGTAAAGACCACGGGCAGACGGCCTAAAAACTCCGGAATCATGCCGAATTTGCGCAGGTCCTCCGTCGTCACCTTGCTTAAAATATCCGGGTCGTCCTTGTACTCGTCCTTTAAGGCCGCGCCGAAGCCGATCCCGGCGTTTTTGGTCAGGCGCTCTTTAATAATTCCCTCCAGATCGGGGAAAGCGCCGCCGCAGATGAAGAGGATATTCTTCGTATTCACAGTGGTCAGAGGTACCATGGCATTTTTGCTGTTGGCGCCCACGGGCACCTCCACCTCCGCGCCCTCGAGCAGCTTTAACATACCCTGCTGCACGCTCTCACCGGAAACGTCGCGGGAGTGCGTCTCCGCTTTTTTGGCGATTTTATCAATCTCATCAATGAAAATAATGCCGCGCTCCGCGCGCTCCACGTCATTGTCCGCGGCCGCTAAGAGCTTCGTCACCACGCTCTCGATATCATCGCCTATGTAGCCCGCCTCCGTTAAGGAAGTCGCGTCCGCGATGGCAAGCGGCACATCCAGAAGCTTCGCCAGAGTCTTTACCAGATAGGTCTTGCCGCAGCCGGTAGGGCCGATCATCAGCATATTGGACTTCTCAATCTCAATGGAGTCCTGCGTGCCGGTCGCCACACGCTTGTAATGATTGTAAACCGCCACGGACATCACCTTTTTGGCGTGCTCCTGGCCGATGACATATTCATCAAGCTGCGCCTTGATTTTATGAGGTGCCGGAACGTCCTTTAAATTCAGCGGCTCGACCTTCTTTTTCTTTTTGGGGCGCTCGCGGTTGGTCGCGGGGCCGCGCAGGTCGGAGAGATTCACAAAGCGGATCTGCGGGAAGCCCATGGGTATATTGTCCAGCGGATGGATGTTCTCTTTGGCATCCTCTTTGGTCTCTTCATCGCCGTCCGGCTCCTGCGTCTGAATCTCTTCAATATCAGTATTTACCAGCGCGTCTGTCTGCCCGTCAGCCTCCTGTTGATCCGCACCCTGCTGTACGGTCTTCTCATTTGCATTCCGCTGCGCAGTCTTTGCATCCGAAGCCGCTTTCTGCTGCTGTGCTTTTGTGTCATCAGACGCTTTATTCTGCCCCATCCGCTCTTTGCGCAGCTGCTCCTCCATGATCCGCATCTGTTTCTGGAACTCCGGATTCTGGAAGATGCCTTCCTTTTCCATCTCTGAAACCATCCGCATGCTCCTGTCCATACAGTCGCTGCACAGACACACGTCTCCCGGCAGGTGAATCATCCTGCCCGCCCTGCTCTCCGGGCGGTGACACATCATACAGACCTCTTCATATTCATCATTTTTATCGGTAGCCATAATACCTCCTCAAGCAACTAAACGGTATTTATTATTTCAAATGCTGCAGTCCATCATCAATTCCTATGTCAGCAAACGGACAGGATACCCTGGACTGCTTTGCAAAACATTACCTAAAAAAACAGTCCCCGGCCAAATGCGCACCCGCACCGACTGTGGACTGTATCCGGCGATACCAGTATAACAAGGATACCGCGGCAAGGCAAGTGAAGTTTTTCTAAAAAGATATGAACTATTCGTTACTATTCGTAAAGCCGTCCGTCCACGATCTTTACAATGCGTCTGGCTGATTTTGCCACGTTCAGGTCATGGGTAATCATGACGATGGTGTTGCCCATCTCGTTTAACTCACTGAAGAGCTTCAGCACATCCTTGCCGGAGGACTGGTCCAGCGCGCCGGTAGGCTCATCAGCCAGGAGGATAGAGGGCTTTCCGACCAAAGCCCTGGCGATGGAAACACGCTGCTTCTGGCCGCCGGAGAGCTCGCTGGGTTTGTGGGCAATTCTGTGGTCTAAGCCCAGCAGCTTAATGGTGTCCATGCACTCCTCCTCCGCCTGCTTTTTGCTCTCGCCCCGCATCAGCAGGGGCATAATGATATTCTGCATCACGTTGTAGGTGGGAATGAGCTGGTAATTCTGGAAAATAAAGCCGATTTTCTCATTCCGCACCTGCGTCAGCTCATCCTCCGGCGTCTCATGAATGGCCATACCGTCGAGATAATATTCGCCGCTGTCCATCACGTCCATGCAACCGATAATATTCATCAGCGTGGTTTTGCCGGAGCCGGACGGCCCCAGGATCGCGACAAATTCGCCTTCATCTACATGAAACTCCACATCCTTCAGGATCGGAAGCTTTTCCTCTCCCAGCATATACCCCTTATTAATATGCTTCATTGTAATCATAACAGGCCTCCTATCCGATGATGTATACCGCCATGATGACGTCCTCGCCGTCCACCTCCTGCATGATGAGTGCCACGCAGTCGCCGGCCGCAAGCCGGGCAAATGTGGTCACCGTTCCCAGCCTGGTGGTCACATCCGTGCCTACAGGAATCTGCATGGTATTGGTCTCGTCCGTCAGCTGATAGGTCACATTGGCATAAGTGAATGTGTCACTGACAGAGGACGTGACCGTACCCGAGGCACTGTCGCCAAAGCTGCTGAAATCAAAGGAACTGAAGTCAGAAAAGTCTCCACCTCCCATGCTGCCTCCTCCCATATTGCCGTCCATTCCGCCTCTGTCGCCGCCCATACCGCCGAGGCTTAACACCGTATAGCTGTCCGCGCTGCTTACAGTCAGAGATGATACCTGCGCGGTCATAGTCCCGGAACTGGTCGCCGTTTCCGTGCTGGTTAGAGCCATGGATTGTGCTTTTATGGAACCTGTACTGCTGCTCTGGCTGTCCTGTGTCTGCGTATCGGTATCGGATTCCTCTGTGTCTGGCGTTTCAGACCACTCATTACCGTCCGCAGCGTCCGTCGGCATCTCTCCGTCAAAGCCCTCCGGTAAACTGTCACTGTCGAAGCTTTCCGGCATACTGCTGCCGTCAAAGCCCTCCGGTAAACTGTCACTGTCGAAGCTCTCCGGCATACTGCTGCCGTCAAAGCCTTCCGGCACACTGTCGAAACCCTCCGGCAGCTCGCTGTCCCCGGATCCGGCCTCACCGTCTGTTGTCTCTGCCGAATCACCGCCTCTGTTTCCTGACGGCATCCCAGCATCTTCCGAAGTCTCCCCGGTTTCTTCATCCTCAGACGTCTCCACCGCCTCCGCCACCGTGTAGGTAATTTCGTTTCCCTTCACACTGGTCAGCTTCGCGTAGACAACCGTCTGTCCGCTCTCCACCACAATCTCCACCGTGGAGGCCGCTGCGGATGTCCCGAAAATCAGGCTGTAGCCCCAGCCGATAAACCAGATACCCACCGCCAGGACAGCCACAACCACGCCGATGATGATATTTCTTCTCTTGTTTCTTTTTTTGCGACGTTTTTCCCGGGCCAGACGCTCCTGCTCCCGGATCAGGGCGCGCTCATCCTGTCCGCTCTTTTCTGTGAGGGACGGCTGATTCTCCAGCTTTTTGCTGCGCATCAGCTCATCCATGTAATCCGCTTCCGCAGAGTTTTCCTCCTCATAATCAGTTTCCACACAGTCCTGCTCCCTGTAATCCGCTTCCTCCCTGGAAACAGCCAGCGTTTCACTGCCGGTCAGGTCTTTGCTCAGGACCTCTTCGTTTAAGTAATCCTTACTCATGCCCTGCCCCTCCTATTCCTGATTCAGTGCCACGACAGGCACAAGTCTGGATGCCTGATATGCCGGGTAGAAGCCGAAAATACTGCCTGTCGCCACACCAAACAAAAGTGCCAGGCCGACTGCGGAGGCCGATAAATCTACCCGCACGGAGAACATCTGCACCACCGGCGTCAGCGCCAGCGCGAGCAGCACCCCTAAAATGGCGCCAATCAGACTGATGCAGCTTGCCTCCAGCAAAAACTCCAGCAGGATATCCCTGCGGGAACAGCCGAGTGCCTTTAAAATACCGATCTCATTGGTGCGCTCCTTGACCGACACAAACAGGACATTCATAATACCGATACCGCCCACCACAAAAACGATGGCCGACATGGAATATAACAGCAGGGTCAGCGTCGTATTGGATGTGGAAGCCGCCTCCATCTTGCTGCCCGCGTCGGAAATGGTAAATGTCGAGTTGGGATAGCTGTCCGCTAAGACCGTCTCAATATTTTCCACAATCGTATCCACGTTGTTGACATCCGCCGCAATTACCGTGATGGTCGGGCTGATGGAGCTGCCTGTGATATATTTGATTCCTGTCTCGTAAGGGATGAAAATCGCGGTGTCCGGACTGATGCCGGAGGCGACGGTTCCCATCTCGGAGAGTACGCCGGACACAATATAAGGTCTGTCGTCGATATAAACGGTCTCATCATACGCGTCAGCGGCGCTGCCGAAGATTTCCTTTGCCGCCGTGTAGCCCAGCACGCAGACCTTTTCTTTATTCTCATTATTTTCTTCCGTCAGGAAGCTGCCGATGGCCATGGTCAGGTTGCTGATCTCAGCGTAATTATCCAGCACCCCCGCCACCGTGTAGTAAGAGGAGGCGCTTAAGTCACCGCCCTCCACGGAAGCCGTCGTGGAATAAGAGATGGTCGCATCGGAAATACCCGGGACAAAGACCTCCATATCCTCCATATCGTCCGTCGTGAGTGTCACGGCCTCGGAATTTGTTCTGGAATCAGAGCCGCCTCCCGTACCGCCGCCAAAGTCCATGGAAAAGCCTCCGCCTCCAATATCCAGCGAAAACGTTGTCCCGCCGATGCTGACCGAAGCAGTCGTTGAACTCGATAAGGACGAGCTGCTGCCCTCATAGGAGACGTCGATGGCGCCCGCGTTCAGGTTCTGGAACTGCTCCGCCACCTCGGCACGGCTGCCGGTGCCGATGCCGATGACCAGCACGATGGTCGCGGAGCCCACCACGATACCGATGGATGTCAGAATGACCTTGAATTTATTCTGTATCAGATTTAAATATACCAGTCTGGCTATTTCGGATAGTTTCATCAGTCGCTCACCACACTTTCAATCAGTACCACGTCTCCCTCTTCAAGACCCTCGATAATTTCCACATAGGTGCCGTCAGAGAAGCCGGTCGTTACCTCCACCTGCGTAATGCTGCCGCTGCTGTCCCGCATTTTGACATAGGATTTTGTGCCTTCCCTTGTAATGGCTCTGTTGGAAACATACAGAACCTCCTCCGTTTCCTTGGTCACAAAGGTCACATCCCCTGTCATACCCTGGAACAGGCCCGAAGTGTCGTCCGTAACAGTGACTGTCACATCATAAACCACTGATCCGCTTGAATCGTAGGTGGCGTCTGAAATCTCTGTCACCTGAGCCTCATAGATCTCATCCGGATAAGCGGTGAACGAAATATTTGCCAGGCCGCCAACGGCAATATCCGTCATATCATCCTCATCCACCGTCACCGTGAGCGTCACGTCCTTCTGGTCATATAGGGTAATCAGCGTTGTGTTGGTGGTCACATTGTCGCCCACCTCCAGCTCCACGCTGGTGATGACGCCGTTATAGTCGGACAGGATTTCATTTCCGCTGATATAGCTGTCAAACGTTTCCAGAATTTCCACGGCGTTATTGTAGGTTTCCTCCTGTTCCGAAGCCTCGTCCTCCAGATAAGCCATTGCAATATCATAGGTCTCCTGCGCGGTTTCGTAAGCCAGCATTCTCAGATCATAGGTCTCCTGCGCGGTAAGACTTCCGGTCGCCAGATTGCTCTTTGCGTTTGCCAGCTGCAGGGTGCAGCTTTCCACATTGGACTGCGCCTGTTCTATCCTTTCCTCGAGGTTTTCCACCTCGCTTACGCAGGAGTCATAATAGTCCTGCGCGTCCTTCCACTCCTGGAATGTGGTCGCGTAAAGATAGGCTGTGTAACTGTCATCCCATTTCCCGCTGTTGTACATTTCCACACTGTAGGCCAGCTGATCCACCATCGTCTGCGCGTTCGCTAAAAGCACCTGCGCATCAGCCAGATCTTCCTCGTATTCGGCTAAAAGCGCCTGCGCGTCCTCCAGATTTTCCTGTGCCTGCGTCACCGCATCCTGCAAAGACTGCATGGTATTATTATATTCCGTCTGCGCATAGGTGCCGTATAACAAAGCGCTCTGATAGGTATATTCTGCGCTGAGGCGGGAGGATTCCTGATCCGCATAGACCAATTCCAGATCCGCCAGAGCCGTCTCCACATTGGATTCCAATTGCTCACGCAATTCGCTGACACTGTCCTCGTCCAGCACATAGAGCGTATCGCCCACTGCAATTTCCTGTCCGACGCTGACCGCCACTTCCGCTACCGTCAGATCTCCGATCGTACCAGAGCTGGAAGAGGAGGAAGAACCGGCCATATCAAATATCTGACTGAACACGTTGGAAGCATCTGAACTGCCGCCTCCCATCATACCACTTCCCTCACCGGAAGAGGTGCCTGAGGAGGAAGAGCCGGATGTGGATGCCCTCGTCAGCTCGCTTAAGTCCATCTCAAAGACCTGCTCCTGCGTACCGATCTCCACGGAACCGCTCTCCGTGATGCCTACCACCAGACTGCCGTACTCCACTGTGGTCTCTCTGTAAGCGGAGCTGCTTGTGCCAGAGGAAGAATTTATCACAAGAGCAATCACCAGCACAACCGCCAGGGCGATGGCGCACACCGCGATGATGGTCTTTGGCTTCGACAGAGATTTTTTTGCCTGACGCGTCTTTTTTCCTGCCATTACCTGCCACCTCCCATATCCGAGGGCATGCTGTCCATATTCATGTCGCCCATATTAAAATCTTCTATATTAAATTCTCCGCTGTCGGAGGCGGTCGTCGTATCCGAGGTACTGTCCGTGTCGGTCGAAGTATCCTCCACCTCCTCCAGACTGCTGACCGTGCTGGCAATGTAGACGATATCCCCTTCCTCAAGCCCGGACAGAATTTCGATATAAGAGGTGTTGCTCAGTCCTGTGGTCACCTCCTGCAGCTCGTACTCCCCGCTGTTTGAGAGGACATACACATAGGAATGACCGTCCTCTGTCACCACTGCCTTGCGGGAAACATAAAGTGTATCCTCGCTCTGCTCTGTGACAAAAGTAATATCCGCGGTCATCCCGCCGTACAGCTTTTCCAAAGCCTCCTCCTCACCGCCGATCCCGATCACTACAGTATAGCTGATGGTGGAGGAGGAACGGGAAGTTGCCGTCGTATCAATGGAAAGAATTGTTCCCTCATAGGTTTCATCCGGATAGGTCGTGAATTCCACCGCTACAGTGTCACCCACCGTCATACTGACCACATCCTCCTGCGTGGAGTCAATGGAAATGGTCATGTCGCTCGTCGGCGCGTAGGAAATGATTGTGCCGGTGCCTGTCAGGGTGTCCCCCGCCTCATATCCCACCGAGGTAATGATGCCCGCACCGTCCGCGTAAATGATGCCGTCATCCCCGACAAACGCTTCAAAGGCATCGATCTGGTCCTGTATTTCCTCAAGCGTCCCGGCCGCTTCCTCCAGATCCTCCTTTAAATCCGCCACCGTCGCATTATAGGTGGTCTCGGCATATTCGCCGTCCAGGAGGCTGCTCTCGTAAGTCTGAGCTGCCTGCATTTCCCCGATGGAAGCCTGTGCCTGCGCCTGCGCCAGCTCACTCTCAAGCTCCTCAATCTGATCCAGATTGTCCTGCAGCGCTTCCTCGGCTTTTTCCACAGCGGAGACTGCGTTGTTATAGGAATTCATTCTGCTTTCATACAGCTCGATGATCTGCATGTAATTGGCTGTATTCTCAATATAACCATCCTCCTCAATCAGAGCCATGGTACCCTCATACAGCTCAAACAGTGCTGAATAATCATAATCTGCCAGGAGCTCATTTAAGCTCTCCTGCGCCTCCGTGACAGCCTCCTCCAAAGAAGCGGTCTCAGACTCCAGCTGGCTGATTTCCAGCTGAAGCGATGTAATATTATCGCTGACCGAGCTTGTTGCGTACTGGTAAATCTCGCTCGCATAACTCTGCGATATCATGCTGGTATCATACGTGGTCTGCGCCTCCAGCAGCGCAAGCTCATAGGTGCTCTCTGCCTCCGCATAATCGGAGCGGGCGTCCACCAGCGCAGACTGGAGAAGCTTTCTCACGTCGCTGACGCTGCTGTCCGTAAATTTCAAAACAGCCTCGCCCTCCGTGATTCTCTGGCCGGAGGCCACATAGACCTCCTCGACCTTCAGGTACTTCTCCACGGTTTCCTCATCGTCGTCATCATCAGCGTCACTGGTGGTCACGGAAAGATCCAGATCATATTCAATGGTGCTGATTCCATATTCCAGGGTACCGCTCTCTTCCATACCTGTCGTCAGCGTCCCCCTGACCACCTCGGTTTCTATGTATACCCACTGCTCCTGTGACAGATAAGGGGCGATCAGCACCGTATAACAGGCACCGCCAATCAGCAGCAGCAAGGCAAGGGCGATTGCCGCATATCGGATTTTTTTCTTCCGGGAAAGTTTTTTCATCACTGCTCACCTCCCTGACTGCTCTCTGTTTCGCCGGTTTTTTCATTCGTCCCGGTTCCACCCATGCTGACGCCGAAAATCACGGTAACCGTCTCGTTGGAGGACAGATTCTGCACATCCCCCGACAGCGTCACGGTCACGTCATAGGTCACGCTCGCGCGGCTGCTCGAGGAGGAGATCGGATTGATGCTGGTCACCGAGCCGCTGTATAAACCGCTCTCAGTGGACTGCACATAAACCGACTCGCCCA
Source organism: Lachnospiraceae bacterium (assembly GCA_021199495.1). GTDB lineage: Bacteria > Bacillota > Clostridia > Lachnospirales > Lachnospiraceae > RGIG6307. The sequence continues at coordinate 64,843 of JAJQHY010000053.1, forward strand.
CACTGATGGATGCGATATCCGACTGATCCACGGATACCGTTACCGTTACTTCATCAGAATTATTGTATACAAAAACAACGCTGTCCGAGCTTAAGTAGGAGCCTGCCCGCAGTGACACGCTTAAAACAGAGCCGCTGCCCTGCGCATAATAATATCCATCCCCGACGGTGCTCTCAAAAAGCGCCAGATTTTCCTGCGCGTCCTCATAATCATCCAGCAGGCTCTCGTAGGTACTCTCTGCCGCCTCCACCGCGGTCTCATAATCGCTCTCGGCCCGCTCAGCATTCGTCTGTGTACTCTCCAGTGTCAGCTTTGCCTGCAGCACCTGCGTTTCATAATTTTCCTGCGCCTCAGCGAGCGCCTCCTTTAAAGAGCTGAGACTCAGCTGAAGGCTCTGCAGATTCAGCTGCGCGTTCTGCACGGCGTCCTCATAGCTTGCAAGCGCCTCTTCGTAATCCTCCTCGTTCTGCACCAGCATGGTATAAATTGCCTGCGCCACCCAAAGCCGGTCATCGCTGCCTGCGCTGCCGCCCATACTGCTGCCTCCTGTCACGGAGGACCAGTCAAGACCCCAGAGCTCCACATAATAGGTTAAAAGCTCCCGGTTCTCATCATAGGTCTCCTTTAACGCAGCCACATTATAATAACTGTAATAATCCCCGCTGTTGATCAGCTCCTCATATTCCGCAATCTGTTCCTCAGCCTCATCCAGCGCCTCCTGCGCGCTCTCCACGCTGGAGGCCAGGTTCGCTACCGTGTTGTCATAAGTGGTCTGCGCATATTCCGCGTTTGCCAGCGCCACATCCCTGTCGTACTGCGCCGTAATCAGGCTCTGCTGATACTCAATGACGCCTGTGCGGTAAGCCAGCTCCGCCTCCCTGAGCGCTTCCTCTAAAAGTTCGCGTGCTTCCTCCACCGAATCCTCATTCAGTTTCAGGACAACGTCCCCTTCCTCCACCGAATCCGAAGAGGAAAGATACACCTCCTCCACGTAGAGTACGTTGGAAAGGTCTTCCACCTCCCAGGTCTCAGAAATCATCCCCACGCTGGTCACACCTGATGCCGTCACCGCGTCCGACAGATCCATCCCGCTCACCGCGCTTACATCCATACCGGCCGACCCCTGTAAAGTACCGCCGCTCTCCGTGTCATGAAGCACAAAATACCAGAGCACACCAATCAGGACACCCGCCGCCACAAACGCAAGCACCGCAATCAGAATGCATAGTTTCCTGTGTCTGCCGCAAAATTCTCTGACTTTCACGTTTCCTTCCTCCTGTAAAAATTCTGCTAAACGCCGCTTCATAGATATGAAAACGCCCGTCAGGCTTAAAAACAGCCATATTTTTCTTCTCTCAAACTACCGGAAAAATAAGATAAAACATTGTTTGATCTGTGAAAATTGTGTGTGCGTTTTTTCGTGTGATGAAAGCGATAAAAAGGCTTGATGCCATGGATTGCTTCGAAAAAAAAGGCGCGTCCGGATGTTGTGTCCTCCGGTATACGCCTTTATAAAAAATATGAGACATGATGCCCTACAGTGTCATTCGCCCCTCCAGGCCCTCAAAATCAACCACTCTTACCGTTTTGTCTTTTAACAGGATCCTGATTGTCCCGTAGCCGCCGCAGCCCTGTGCATCCGCATACTCCACCCTTTCTATAGGAAAGATTTCCTCCGCGGCAAAATCCTCATGACTCTCCTTCGTGATCACCTGGGAAATCAGAATATAAGGCTCATAGCCGTACTGCTTTTTGCGGGTTGTCTTCGCGTAAATGACCAGGGAACGCTCCGAGTCCGGATTGGTGCCGCGGCTCTCCATCACCTCAAGATCCTCCCAACCATCGTAAATGGTCATGGCTAACTGCTTTTCTTTTCCGGTAAAATCTCTGCCTTTTAATAAAATGGCGCTGGCGCTGCCCTCCTGCCTGCGGATGATTTTGGTCCCGTTGTCCGGAAAGCCAAACGCCCCCAGCGTGATTGTCACCGGCCGTCTGCAAAAGCGGAATTTGTCCGCGCGGATCACCCCGTAAGGAACCGGGAAGTCCGCCAGATTGACCGCCTGCATCCAGTGGCACTCGGTCTGCAGATTGTAGTTGAAAAACTGCCTGCGGTAAAGGACGCCGTCTGACTCCCCGGCCCAGAAAGTGACGTTGGCGCGGGAAAGACTGCCGGTGGTGCCGTCTTTTATGACATACTGCATGGACTCAACCTCGCCGGGCACAGCATGGGATGTTGCCTGCGAAGATGATACATCATCCGTACCCGACGTTTCTTCGACGGATTCAGGATTTCCGGGAATCACTTTCTCCCCCATCGGCGCAGCCTCCCAGGGATATTTGGAGTGAAACACCAGCTTTGAATAATTCCACATACCGTGAATATCTCCCGGCTGCTTCACCACCTTACCTGTGCGTAAAAGCGTGCTGCCATTGGCCTTGTGATTCGTAAAACAAAGCGCCGGCCCGCCAAGCGTTGTTTCCTTCACTTCCATTGCCTGAAGCTTTTCCCATCTGCCGTTATTTTCCACGGCAGTCCAGAAGGGATGATCCGCGGGCAGATGCAGGCACAGATAGGCCTTCCCCAGCCAGAATGGAGACTCCGCGCAGGAATAGCCCTGCACCAGCGGATCGAACTGACCGTAAAAGCCCAGCGTCGGAATGCCGTTCCAGAGGAAATCCTCCCTGGAAAGAAACTGCAGTAAAGAACCGGAAGAAATCCGTCTGGCAAGCCCCGGATCCACCGTGCTGTTTTTCAGGAAAAGATTCCCGTCAAAGGCACTGGTCGCGGCATTGCGGTAAATATTGCTCCGCCCCCACATCATCGTAAAACCGTCCTCGTCAAAGAAATCCGCGTAGGTCTCCATCAGCCGATTGGAATTTTCCTCGAATTTCGCCGCCAGATACGGCTCGTTCTCATACCCGTACCACAGATTCCAGATCGGCGCGTACACATTGAATGCCCAGCAGGAATAGTAGTCGAAGGAATGACCGTCCCGGTACCATCCGTCCCCGGCATAATAATTTAAAATCACCTGGGCGTGGTCCCACATGATATCCCTGTCGATTGGATAGCCCTCCATATGCAGAAACGCCAGATCCAGCATATTAAAGAGCCGCCAGTTCTGCGGAACCGTGCTGGCATGGGCATAGCTGGATAGAAACGCCGCGACCCGGTTCTTCTCTTCCCTGGTGCAGGTGTCCCAGATTTCCTCCTTGCAAAGCCACAGACAGATCACCAGGGCGCAGGTCTCGACCGTCTGCTGGAAGGCGCGGAAGGGATCGGTATGGCCGATGATTTCCTGCTGATCCTCATAGGTTCCTATATAAGAAGCATCCCCGGGTGTCACACTTTTGAGTACCTGGTTTTTATAGTAATCCCGCAGCTTATACCCGCAGATTTTTATTTCCGGCTCTATATGAATCAAAGGCGCCGCGATAAAAAAGGATCTGGTCAGGCCCTCAAACATTTCCGCCAGCCTCTGGGTGTGCTGATTCTCCTCGCTGTCCTTTAAGTGCGGATAGGTGATCTCAGTCTCGCGGCGCGGCATGACCACGGGATCGTCAAAGCTTCTGATATGCTGAAAAATCCCCTCCAGCATGTATTTGCCGGCATCGATCCACCCTTCGCGGGTCAGGCCGGTGTAAGGGCTTAAATGATAATCCGGATGCCTGATCTGAAATGCCATTCTCTGAATTCCTCCATTTTTCTGCATGATTGTCTGGAAGCATTTTAGCATAGACGGAATGTTTTGTACAAGGTATAACCGTTACGAGCTGTTATGTTTCAGTCCCTTCTGCCTCATATGCGCACAAGCGCTCCAGGGCCGTTACCATACACGGTCCTCCGCCGACAAATGGCTGAAAAAAAGCAAAAAACCTGTTGACACCGGGAAAATATTTCTCTATAATTATCAGGCGTGAAAAAATGAATGAAATCCACTTACATCTCTCAGCCTTCCCAACTGACTGATGTTTTGCTAAAGCCCAGCAGTGGATTGAGATAAGAAGTTACTGTTCCGTGAGACAAACGCGGACCGTAACCGACAGTTGCCATCGGATGGCGCCGGACATTCGCCGGACGGTGACACACTTTTAGTTCGTACAATAATGGAGGATCATCATGAACAAGACATTCATGCCAAACCCGGATAAAGTTGAGAGAAAATGGTATGTAGTGGATGCGGAGGGTCAGACCCTCGGCCGCCTGGCCAGCCAGGTTGCCAGCGTCCTGCGCGGCAAGAACAAGCCGATTTTTACACCCCACGAGGACTGCGGTGATTACGTGATCGTGATCAACGCGGAGAAGATCGCAGTGACCGGCAAAAAGCTGGATCAGAAAATTTACTATCATCACACCGATTATGTCGGCGGGATGAAGCAGCAGACCCTGAGAGAGAAAAAAGCAAAGAAGCCAGAGCAGGTCATCGAGCTCGCTGTCAAGGGAATGCTTCCAAAAGGACCTTTGGGAAGACAGATGTACAAAAAGCTTCATGTTTACGCAGGCGCGGAGCATCCGCACGCGGCACAGAAGCCGGAAGTATTAACATTCTAAGGTCTGAGAGGAGGAAATGACAAATGGCCAACAATAAGAATTACGGAACAGGCAGAAGAAAGAAGTCTGTAGCCAGAGTATATTTAGTGCCGGGCACCGGCAAGATCACGATCAACAAGAGAGACATTGATGACTATTTCGGTCTTGAGACTCTGAAGGTTATCGTTCGTCAGCCCCTTGTTCTGACCAACAACGCCGATAAGATGGACGTTTTAGTGAATGTTCACGGCGGCGGCACCACCGGCCAGGCCGGCGCAATCCGCCACGGCATCTCCCGCGCGCTTCTGCAGGTAGACCCGGAGTACAGACCCGTCCTGAAAAAGGCCGGCTATCTGACCCGCGATCCTCGTATGAAGGAGAGAAAGAAATATGGCCTCAAAGCGGCTCGTCGCGCTCCGCAGTTCAGCAAGCGTTAATCGACCGAAAAAGAAATGGCTTAAAAGCCCGGGATTCCTTGAAAATAAAGGCTTTCCGGGCTTTTTCTATGCCCGAAAAAAGTTTGTCGGCGCTGTCCTGGTTTGTCCTGATCTGACATCGTTTGTCCTGAAAAAACCTGTTAATGAAGTGGTCAAATTGCCAAAATCGAGGAAAAACATGCACCATGTATCGGATAGAAAATACTGATAATTCTTCTTGTCTGGTGTGTGATGGATTGATATAATAAGGAGTGAATAGGTCGAAAAATCGGAATTTAAGGATATGTTAATGAAACTGAGAGAAAAAAGAGGTGTACGCAATGAA
>JAJQHY010000006.1 GCA_021199495.1 Lachnospiraceae bacterium
AACACCCCCCCCCCCCCCCCGGGGGCGGTCCGTTTTTTCCCATGGGGCGGTTAACGCCCCCTTAATATTTCAATCCACGCTCCCCTCACGGGGAGCGACGGGGATGATTGCTGTATACAGCAAAAGCAATATATTTCAATCCACGCTCCCCTCACGGGGAGCGACAGCCACGCTTCAACGTCTGCCTTATTCACTTCTTTATTTCAATCCACGCTCCCCTCACGGGGAGCGACCGCAATTATATACAAATAAAGCAATAAATCATTGCACATAATTGTTAAAACTTCATAAATTATTATAATTCATATATCATAAAACAACAATCACATAACTTATTTTTCCAAAAATCTTGCAAAATTCCGGTGCGAACCTCTCCATGCTGGCATGTTAGCTTCATCATCGCACCAGCGTGCCATCATGACTCTTTGACCAGAAACTTCAATTAAATCATCAAAACCCTTTCCTGCTCAAATGTCTTTTTCGCACCATAATGCTCAATTTTATTTTGATACTGATTTCCAAGATAATAAAACCGCAAGCTGTCTTTATCCATATCTATCAGCTTGAGCAGTGAGGCCTTGAGCAATTTGCACTGTGCCGCGTCCAGCGTGCATTCGAATACAGAATTTTGTACCCTTTGTCCATGATTAACGCACTCTTTAGCAACTTTGCGCAGCCTCTTTCTACCTGCCCCATCCTCCGTATTTACATCATACGTAATAAGCACCATCATAAGCCAACCCTCTTTGAGAAATCCAAATGCAGCAGCTCAATCAGCCCAACAAAGTATAAGTCCCAGCCCACCGCATTTACAATTCTGGTACTATTTCCACAAAAACGGTGGATATCCATCCACATCCTCTCTCAGATATCTTGCCAACAATAACGCCTGGACATGCGGTACAAGTCCCCATTTAATCTTTTCATCCAGATATGGATGCCGGATTTCCTCGTTTTTATGCTCCTGCCATGCAGTCAGGAATTTCTTTTTTCCTTCATCTGTAAACTCCACTGCCCCACTTTCAGCTTTCTGGAAATGTTCTGGCCGTATCTGACGATTATTGATCAGCGTCAATACAAACCTATCCACCAAAAGCGGCCTCAGCTCTTCCATCAAATCCAGGGCAAGCGACTTCCTGCCGGGTCTGTCTCTGTGCATAAAGCCAACAAACGAATCAAGCCCCACTCCTTCCAGCGCCCCGGCACAATCATTTGCCAATATTGTGTAGCCAAAAGACAACATGGCATTTACAGGATCCAGCGGCGGTCTTTTATTCCTTCCAACAAAAGAAAAATTTTCTTTCTGATTGAGTATAAGATCATCAAAAATTCCAAAATATACTGTCGCCGCTTCCCCTTCGATTCCTCTAAGAGAATCCAGATTGTCCTCTGACTTAATTCTGTTCATAGACTGCGTCAGAAAGCGTCCCGTCTTTTCAAACTTTTCGGTATCTACCCTCATCTTATGATCACGAGCTGTCCGATCTACACTCCATCTGCAGTTATAAACTTTTCCCAGGATAAAATTCCTTGCAATCAGACAACTGGACGTTTCATCATCCGAAATCCGATACTGCTTCTTTCTGAGCAGTACATTCCCCTGACTATTTCCGACAGTTCTGCAAAGAAACCTTCCTCCCGGTGTAAAAAAAGACAGCACAATTCCTCTTTTGGCGCATTCACCCATCAACGCCGGCGATGCTCCACTATAAGAAAAACACACGATATTTTCCAACGTATGCAGCGGAATTTGACCAGCTTTCTGGCCGCTGATTTCTACACATATTGTCTCCCCTTGCAGAGACAGGTAGGCGGATTCGCTTGTAATATAAAGAGTATTCAGTAACTTTCTCATGTCGAACCCTCCATCCCTGATTCAGCATCCACAGCTAAACTCTCGTCAATATATAACTGCACGCTTTTCTTTCTGCTCAGTTGAGGAAGACAGATTTCCTTCAGGGAACAGGCATTGCACCCCTTGCGTGGTTTCACTTTCGGTGTATACCCTCTGTTCATAAGGTCATGCATTTCGGTCAGTGTAGCCTTTACCTGCTCTCTCAGCTCCTGAGTAAATTCAACAGACGTTCGCCGCCTGTTTTCCCCATAAAACAGACTGCCCCTCGGTATCTCACATAAAAGCATTTCTTCCAGACACATTGCCTGCGCACAAAGCTGTAATTCATCTGCCAAATCTGTCTTCGGTAAACCCTTTTTGTATTCGACCGGATATGGCTCCCACAAACCGTCATAAGCAAACAATTGAATACCATCAGACGATTTATGAAACTCCACCACATCACAGTTACCCGATATTCCAAGAGTCGCTGATTTTACTCTCAGCCCTCTGACAATCAGCAGGTCTCCCCGCTTTTCTATTTTATTTGCATCGTGGGCGGTACTGTGGAACAACTGGCCATCTACTGTCCGCAGATTCTCCGCCCATTGCTGCTCTATGTGAATCAATGCCCACTGTCTGCGGCAAAATGTAAAATGCTGAATACCAGACAGCATCAGAAAATCGTCTTCATTATACATTATATCTTTCTGATTACCTCTACAGTATCCGGTATCTGATCCTCATGAATTTCAACTGTATAATCTGAATACTGCCGTGGGAATTCCACTCCTTCTTTCTTCTGTACCTCTACAGCGTTAAATAGCTTATGTGCCGGGCAATTTCCAAGCTCTGTGCTGTGTTTAAATACAATCAATTCCCGAACTGCCATATTTCCCCTTGCCGCGGAATGATCATATTCAAACATATTGATAATTGCCTGCCACAGAAGCTCCAGATCATCCTCTGTAAAACCGGTTGTTTTTCTTGCCAGATTTGCAGACACATATCCTTCCACCTTATAAAGCGCATACGGCACAATTGCCTTTCTTCCCATTTCTGTCTTTTTGTCAAGTGCATCCTTCTCTGTAGTGATAGCCACCCTGGTAATGGTCACTTCCTGGCTGATAATCGGATCAATGCTTCTGGCAAAACCGATCTGAACCGGTCCTCTGACTTGTCCACAATTTAACGCTGCCTTCACAAACGTTGTCATAACAGCGCCGAAAGTACGGATATCATAAAAATTCCTGCACATGAAATCCCTGATCTTAATATCGATATCCTTGTCCGTCTTTTTTGCTTCCTTGACCGACTTCTCATCAAGCCCCAGATAAGTCAACGCTTCCGCATCGCTTCGATTTAAAGGCACATTTTCCTTTATATAAATCCGGTATCCGGCCTCATCCTCTTTGACCGTCTCCACATAGTTTCGGATTTTCCGTTTCAGGCAGACATCCGTCACAAGACCATACCCACTCTCCGGGTCAACTCTGGGAAGATTTCCTGCATCCGGATCTCCGTTCGGATTCCCGTTTTCCACATCAAACAGCACCATAAACTCGTACCTGTTTTTAATCACCTCTGACATTTTATTGATCCTCCTTTTTCTCATATCTCTTCTGTGTCTGATGATAATAACCAATAATAAACTGCCCCTGCTCCTGCGAACTCAGGCGCTTTGGATATCCCTTTGCTGGCAGTCTTCCCTGAAGATCTGCCAATTGTTTTTCATAATAAATCTCTTGCCCTTTAGACAGCTTCCTCGTATGACTGTTTTTTAACCTCAATAAGGTTGGAAATATAATTGCTGGTGTTGCACAGGCCGAATTAAAATACCGGTCTTTAATCGTCGAATTAATGCCGGGATTTGCGTCCTCCTGTATTGCCTCCAACACCGCAAACTCCCTCCCTAACACATACGGAATGTCATTACATGTTTCGTCCAGACTCACCATTGTTTCCTCCTTTCCATTAAAAATATTCGTATTTCTGATCAGATACGCTTTCATGATAGCCGCCCTTCCTCTCGTAATTTTATAAATATGGGCGTCACTGTCATCCTGCTCTGCACGAATTCTTCTCATCACAGCTGAATACAAGCTTTCCGGATATCGTCCTCCTGATAAAATAGCCTCAAATGTTCTCCCGGCCACATCCTCCTGGGGTTTCTTGTCTCTAGATTTTTTGTTTGCTGTTTCCTGCAGCACTCTCCAAACTCCAAGATATTTCAATTCATCTTTAGCCGGTCGTACAATCTCCATTCGATCATAATGCTCTTTCAGATGTCGCAGAATTTCTCCAAACTGATCTGCATAGAAAAACCTCACTGCCAGTCTCGCAGCATTCGGCGACAGGCCGAGAATATAAAATTTCTGCTCCAGATTGACGTTTTTCTCAACAGCTTCTACATCGACTGCCCAACCCTTCTGCAGATTTTGGAATACGCCTCCTACAAGTTCCTGATTGTCCTTCGTAGGCTCACTGGCCGCCAAAAACAGATTCTGGCATTCAACACTTGCATCCTCTGCCCAGAATACAACCGTCGTATCTCCAAGCGTTTTAACATAGTCTTTGTTGCTCAGCAGGTAATTCAGTGCTGTCGTATAAGCGAACATCGCATAATTTCCGACAGGGGCATTGTAACTTTGTTCTTTTCCATAAGATTCAAACGCCGGAGCGTTAAATGAAACCAGCGCAGCCCCACTGGACTGGGCTCCTGCCACGCCTTTGATTGGAGTATGAATTCTGGAAATTTCTGCTTTTTCTCCGGTTACCAGGCAAGTGCCTGTAACTGCGCCTTCCATATTCAGTGAACATGTTTCCCACTTTTTTGCAATTTCTTCATCTTCCTGGGCAAATTTTCCCTTAACCATAAACAGCAGATTACCACCATCTGTCACTTCACCCCAATGTTCCAGAATCACAGGATTCTCTTTTGCCTGCTCTGGATTCCAGTGTTGAAAAAAAGCTTTGATTGCCTCTGCGGTTTCATTTTTTATGTCTCCAAGAATCTCTGTGTGTTTTTCACACGCCGCCTTAAAGCACTCCCTTGTGTGCTCATTCATACCATCTTTATCAATGCCCAGAATATATTTCGAGTTGTCACACAGAAAATTTGCTGAAACTCCAGAAGAACGGGATACCATAGCCGGAACCTGTTTCACATCCGGTATTAAGACCGTCTTTTTCCCTCGCTCCACTTCCGTTTTCAGCGGCAGGACTCTGCGAACACTTCCATCTATTCGCAAATCCAACGCATAAGACACCTTTGCACTACACCATCCCGGTCTGGCAACCTTGCCTTGCTCAGCAAGCCTTTCATAATACTGAACCAATGACTGTAAAATCATCGTATCACCTCACAATCCGCCAAATTCAGAACCCCATCATGAAGGATTGCTCTGAAGAACATCGGCTGAATGTTTTCCGGATCAGAATAGTCAAGATCATACAGCATATAGCCAAGATCCTTCTCTCCTTCGTATGCCGTCTGGATTTTATCCTCCGTACAGATTGAAAACCTAGCTGGAAATTCTCTGGTGCCAAAATATGGAGTGTGATAGCATTCGCCCTTTTCCAGTCTCCGCCTGAGAATATCCTTGAATTTACCCGGATTGTCACTTGCATTGGCCTTTTCAGTCATGGAAAAATGTGCCTCTATCACATACTCCACATCACGAAGCAAAAGAGATGAACGCTGCACAATGTCTTCTTTTGTGCTCAGGTAAAGAGGTCTGTCTCCTCCTTTCATTGCATTCCATGCGCTGCTGCATAAAATCTTGCTCTTCACTTCGTTGCGTCGCACTGTAGTGAAAGCAATTGGCTTACAGACATAGATTTTATCGACATGGTACCTGAGACCAGGATGCCAGAAAATGGCTTCCAGTATGCCACGGGCAGCAGACGGCGTGATAATATCGTAAGTGCACCTTTCAACCCTAAGCTCAGGGCGGCTGAAAAGCGCGTATTCACCCCAAACTCGCATTTTTATACCATAGCTCATGGTTCCCTCCTTTCTTTTTTTCATTTATGTTAATTTTATTATTATCCTATTACATGAAAAGATATTTGTCAACCATCTTTTCATTTTTTTAAAATTATGTTATTCTTTTCTAAGCTTCTATTCAAATAAGGAAGCTTGTCTGCTATTTTCTGTTCATAAATAGAATAATGGCAGTGGATTGAAATATTTACGTTAATTTTCTTCAGGATGCCGGGACGGCCTTCGTCCCGGCAATCTTCATTCCTACCAGATCAGCACCTCCCCGTCCTTCTCATTTATTTCCAATCCCATATCCTCCGAATATTTACCATCATCTCTTAAAACCGCCACTTCGCTATTCCACTGATCCAGAATTTCCAAAAAGCCTGCACTATTCAAGCTTTCAAAATCCTGCTCATACACCTGCACTCCGTAATTTCCAAGCTTTCGCATCAGGTTTCTTGATTTTTCACCATATCGAAGCTGATCTATCAGCCGTTTTGCTTCAGGTTCTTTCCCAATCAGGATCAGCTTCGTGTTATTCTTAATCAGCTTAAACTGCTCGGCCACAGAAGCAAATGGATAACTCCCCGTCTTTGCGCCCTTCTCAAATTGTTCCACGATATGATCCCGATCCAGTTGCTGATTTCCCTTAATATAATGAAGCTGCTGAAAATAGCTTTCAATCGCCTCTAACGACGATATATCCGAGAAATCTTCCACTATATTTTTAGAGATTTCCACTGGTTGTCTTAGCTCTGATACCATCGCGGCTTTCTCCTGAAAGTTAAAGACATATGTTGTACTTTCATCCAGTCTTCTCAATCCTTCGCGATTGCATCTTCCTGCTGCCTGAACGATTGAATCAACCCCCGCCAATTCCCGATATACAAACTGAAAATCCACATCCACTCCGGCCTCTATCAGACTTGTGGAGATAACAATACATTTTTCTCCATTTTTCAGTCGATATCTGATTTCATCCAATTTTCTTTTGCGATGTATCGGATACATCAGAGTAGATAAGTGATATACACCTTCTCCCTGAAGCTCTTTGTATATTCTTTGAACGCGCTTTCGATTGTTAAATATGCAAAGCGCTTGCTTCTCCATGCGAACGCGCTCTACAAATTCTTCTTCCGACAGTGTCCCGATATTTTTCACCTCTGTTCGCTTAAAAAACCGAAACTGGTCATCCATGCGGGGACAGATTTCCTGAATCTTGATATTCTCTGAAAAGAACCGATCTAAAGAGGGCTGCGTTGCTGTACAAAGCACAATGGTGCTTTCATAATTAACCGCCAGTTCTTCCATTACCTTAACACATGGTATCAGGTACTGCGTCGGCAGCTTTTGCGCCTCATCGAAAATAATGACACTGTTGGCAACATTGTGCAGCTTTCTGCACTTCGCTGGTCCATTGGCAAAAAAGGATTCGAAAAACTGAACATTTGTTGTGACCACAACAGGTTTATCCCAATTCTCTGCAGCCAACTGCATAGGCTTTAATTCCTCAGACTCTCCATAATCAATATTAGAATGATTTTCAAGCACAACATCATCCCCAAGAATGTCCCTGAAAACCTGCGCATTCTGCTCAATGATGCTGGTATATGGTATTACATAAATTATTCTGTCTTTGCCATATGTACAGGCATGTTCCAGTGCAAAGGCCAAAGACGCAACGGTTTTTCCTCCTCCCGTCGGTACCGTCATACTGTAAATTCCCTGTTCTCTCTTTCCCATCTCCAACGAAGCTTTCAGGATTTCCGTGCGTCGACCATTTACTGTTTCCCTGTCAGCATTTCTTAGCCATGGCGAAACATATTCCAGCAAAGCATCCAACAGGCTCTTTTCCACCTTTCCAGAGTATCTTTCCGTTTTGCCATCGGCCATAAAATCTTCCGTATCAAGAAAGTCGGCGTCTACCAGACAGGAATATACCATCCTGATAAAGAAAGAGACGGAGAAACCGCCATTCCCAATGCATTTCACAACAGGCGGTTCAAGGGCAGGCATTTCGACATTATTCATGTATTCATGACAATCTGATATTTCCTTTTTTCCTCGGCCGCACAAAGTTCCACTATCTGCGGAATCCGCTTCCGTTCCTTTATCTGGTAGCCCGGAATGATGCCCGGCAACACAATACGCCAGCAACGAGTACATTCCGCCCCTTTTCAGCAATTCCTGGGCTCCTGCAGTGGAATGATCTACACGAGGGCCATCATGTAATAATCGATTTTGGAATCCAACGCTTGCCTTGCCAACGTCATGCATTTTCCCAGCGCAGTACCCCCAGCTCTCTGCATGAAAAGCCTCAGCAAACTGCGCTGCTAATTCTGCAACATTTTCACAGTGCTCCTCCACCGTCTGTTCCCTTAATCCATCTTCGCTGATATGTGCCAGATATTTCATACCTTCCTCCAGTAACTAATTTGCCAACAGCTACAAGAAACTACATGCTTCTTTGAACAAAACCCCTTGAGTAGTTCCATTATATCATTCTCCTTGTCCCATAAACAGGACTCGCACGAACAATTTCAAACTTTCTCTTCCGCCCATTTATACCTCAGCTTATACTCCGCATACTGGCTATACTCCAGCTTTCCCTCTCTCTGCAGCCTCCCGATCACAATATACGGCATGACCCGCTGCTTCGCAGCAAAAGCCCGGATTGCCTCTATTCCAAAGTCACCCGCTTTCGCAAATTCCGCATATGCATCTGGTTCGAGCAGGCAGTTTCCCGCAAAAAGATCAGCGTTTCTTTCCTTCTCCTCATCTGAGCCGCTGTCTATAAATTTCGCGCTTCTTCCGACATCCCCGTTTACAATATGTCCCAGCTCGTGAAAGAGGGAAAACCAGAAAATATCCGCAAAGGATCTGCGGATTGTCAGCGCCATTCGATAAACCCCGTCGTTCTTGAAAGAGATATACCCCTGCACAGGTGCGCCGCGGAAGTTTTTCACAATTGAAAAATCGACGCCATATTGGGCCATAACCGTCCTCAATCTCTTCTGCAAATCGCAGGTTTCATCCAACATGACGGTCTTTAAGTCACCAATCAGATCGCTGACTTTATCGAGAATAAAACCGTTGCTGATTTTTCCGTTGTTCATTTCACTGTTGTCGTTTCCAGTCTCGCACAAACGGAGCCATGCCCCTAAAACATACGGATCTACCGATGTTCCCTCTGCCATTCTGAAGGCTCCCGTTGGTATCACCTTTTTCAAATCCCCTATATTGCTGATACAAAGGGCTTTCCTCAGCGCCAGTATCAGGTCATCCCCTCTCATATCAGCAGGGATTATTCCTTTCTTTTGTAAATACCCTGTTACCTCTTTTAAAGCTTCCCTTGCCTGTCTTTCTTCCTCTGTTATCGTCTGACTCTCCATAAATTCCAGCAGTTCCGCATCATAATTCGCCTGTAAATTCAGCCAGAAAGACTTCGGAACTCCCAGCGCGTATTCAAGGGCAAACGCAAATCTGGACGAAATATCCTTTTTCCCCGCAATCACATTACTGACATATGCCGCAGAGACCCCTGTCTGCACCGCAAGCTCCACCTGCGTAATGCCGCGTTCTTCCAGGATGTCCGCAATTGTTTCTCCCGGATGAATAATCAGTTCACGAGATATACCAGTTTTTCTTTCCTGCCATGATAATCACCTATTCCTTCCACTTCAATCTCTGTACAGATCATGACGGTGTCCTGATCTGCTGCTTCAAGACGATCTATATGCTTTTGAATATGCAGCAGCTCATTCATACTGTCTTCATGGGTATTGAAAAAATATTTATCAAGTGCTACAATCCATTTATCAAAATCAAGGGGGCTATATGAGTTACAAATCAACAGATGCACTTATGAGGCATCTTCGTGACAACGGCATAGATATTTCCGGTAGTTCTCAAAAACGACAGCTCATCAATACGGGATATTTTCACGGTTATAAAGGGTATCGTTTTTTCAAAAATGCCGGGACACGCTTGCCATACAACTCTTACAATGAGGTATATGCGACAATTCAATATGATACTGCGTTAAAATCATTATTTTACGGCAAAATGATGTTTATTGAAACAGCAGTAAAAAATATTGCGTTAGAAGGCATCCTCGTAAAAGCTAAATCCGAAAGCATCCAGGCTATGTACGACAACGTTGTCAGCAGTTACCGCAATGCCCCAGCTAACGCTACCTCTGAACAAAAGAAAATATTACAACAAAATAAACTGAATTTGCAGAATTCCATTCAGTCCAATCTATCTTACGCCTATAAAAAGAATAATCCTAAAATCACACATTTTTATAATAACACAGTACATTCAGGTGTCCCCATCTGGGCCTTATTTGAAATTATGACTATGGGCGACTTTGGATATTTATTATCCTGTTTAACATATGATGTGCGGGATGATATTTCCAAAAGGATTGGATTAAATCTGTCTTGCGATACTGACAGGCAATTATTATATAAATATATTTATACGTTGAAAGATCTGAGAAACGCAATCGCTCACAATGCTGTAGTGTTCGATACTCGGTTTCGCAATATTGATCCCACCCGCGCGATGAAGCGATGCCTGGAAATTGAAATAGGCCTCCCGTATGTAAATTTCAAAACAATTGGCGATTATGTAATTCTGATGTGCTACTATTTGAAACTGCTGAAAGTACCCAAAACCGAAATAAAATCATTTATTCGTTCTTTTGAAAAATTAACAGACGAATACCGATCATCTGTTAACCCGGCAGTTTCCTCAATTGTTATCCAGCCGGATTTAAATTCGCGGATGACCATCTTAAAAAATTTTATATAAGCCTTGCATATTTTCCCCGAAAATAGTATAGTATACATATCAATTGGGGTGTGTGTTTGCGGACGCACACTTGAGAGAGTCGGCAGAACCGGCTCTCTTTTATTTTCCAACAATCAATACTGTAAAATTTTGTCCTGCAATCACAAGTTCACTCCTCTCTCTCCACTATCACCGTCCCCAGGTACTCCCAGTCCACGTCCTCCGCAATGTAGTACCCGACCTGCTTATAATCCTCAGCAAAATATGTCAGTTTGATATAGTTGTCGCACAGGTCAATCCCCAAGGTTCCGTCCGGTGTATCCAACAGGTAAATAAACTCCGCGCTGCTCTCCGAAAAAGAGTAATTTCCGGTGAATTCGGCCAGCGTAAGCCCCGCCAGATATTCGTGAAATGCAGCCTCATCCGTAACATCATAAGCGAAATCTTCATAAGTGGAGCTGTAACCATCCCCGCTCCTGCAAATGCTCCACAGGTGATACCCGCTGTAATCGCCGGACTGATAAATGATCTCAGCACCGGTTGCGCCGCCGTAGACCAGGGCCACATAGCCGCTGGTCATGCAAAGGATAAAAAATACAAGTCCCACAATGAGTGCGCCGCTTCTGCGTTTTGCAGGTTTCATGATGCTTTTCAGACGGTAGCGCATGCCAGAGGCGGAGGCGGAAAGACATGTCGTGAAGCCGCGGTCATCTCCGGCAGTGTCCAGCAAAAGTGCAGCGTATTTTTTCCGGGTTCCCGCGTCTGCATCCAAGAGCACGGTTTCATCGCAGCTAAGCTCCATGTCTTCCGCGCTCTTTTTCATGGCAATCCACATGAGGGGATTGAACCAGCACATGGCCGTGCAGAATACGAGAAAATACTTAGCCCAGGAGTCTTCACGGGCGATATGAATAATTTCATGCTTCAGAATGAGAGATAATTCCTCCGGTGCATAGTCCTTCTGAGGAAGGACGACTCTCATCGTGCGGCGAAACAGGCCGACAGAGAGGGGTGTACTGACACAGGCAGAGCTGACCAGTTTAAATTTCGGCTTCCTGATCTGCGCTTGTGCAATCGCCTCCTCCCAGGCGGATAAAATCTCCGGATCGGTGACTGGCACCGCAGCCCGAAGGATTTGACGACGAAAAACCAGGTGCTGCATGGTCTTCCCTGCTAAAACGACGAAAAAGCCTACTAGCCAGACGCCGAAAAGAATCCATACAAGGTTTCCCGGCACAGAAATGACAAGCAGCGGTGCGGGCAGTCTCATATAGCTCTGAAGCGTAATATACAGATAATTGGGAATCACCCAGAGCATGGCGCAGGCCCTGGCACTGATAAGCTTCCGGAAAAACGGAAGCACAAACAGCAGCGCAAAGTAATAAACAGAAATATGCAAAAAAGTACCAAAGCAGACAGACAGAGCAGATTTTGCGGCCTCTGTGATCCCATAAAAAACTGTCTCCAGAACCAATAGCAGCAGAAGATACAGTGGCAGCAGACTTCCTGAAACGCAGGGGCGATATTTCTGACCGTCCGTTTCTGTGCTCTCGCTGCCCACTTCGCGGTCGTATCCGGAAAAGACCAGCCATGCAATTACAAGGCTGAATACGCAGGAACCCAGTCCCCGCAGAAAGACTTCCTGGCTCATAGCGCATCCCTTTCCAGGAGGGAGCGCAGCTCCTCGATCTCCTCCTTACTGAGTCCGCTGTCACACAGCGCGTTTGCGAAAACGGAAAGGCTGCCGCCGCAGAGTTTTTCCAGAAAAGATCTGCTCTGCGCAGCCAGATACTCCTCGCGGGAAATACAGGGCGTATAATAACTGCGGCGGCCCTTTTTTTCAATGATCAGGTACCCTTTTTCGCTTAATCGGGTGAGCATGGTCAGCAGCGTGGTCATGGCCATCGGATGGGTTTCATACAGGATATTCTCTATGTCGGTTCTGGCGGCAGGCGGCTCACAGGCCCAGACGGCCTGCATGACCTCCAGCTCGGCATCCGGTAAGCGGCGGAACGATTGTTTCATGATATTTCTCCTCTACAAATGTAGTATAATTATATTCTACAGTTGTAGAGGAGATTTGTCAAGTAGAGTATACTTATCTTTCCAACATGACGCAATTAGGTATTTTTAAAATTAAAAATCTCGCAGTCTGAAGGTTCCTACTGTGAGAATGGGCGGTGCAAAAACGCCAGGAAGAAACGTCGCTGGAACACCTGAAAGAAAAGATGCAGAAACGCCTGTAAAAAATTACAGGCCAAATGCGGGAAAGTAAGAAAAACATTAGAAAAATCAGGAAATTTTAACTTGATAAAAACAGTACCATACAGTATGCTGAACTATAAATATCATTTTACATTCACTGAAATCAATTCTGTAACCCATTGCAACCGGACTGTAGGAGTGTTCATGATCCATTTCAACCCGAAGCTGAAAGAAAAATTAGAGGAAGCAGTAAAGGCGGTGCTGCCGATTGCGGCCATTGTTCTGGTGCTGTGCCTGACGATCGCACCGGTTTCGCCCTCAGTTCTTTTGTGCTTTCTCGTGGGTGCGGTGATGGTCATCATCGGCATGATGTTTTTCACGCTGGGCGCGGAAATGGCCATGACCCCGATGGGCGAAAAGGTGGGCTCTTACCTCACAAAGACGAAAAAGCTGTGGCTGATTGCGGGAGTGGCTTTCCTTCTCGGCGTCATTGTGACAATCGCGGAGCCGGATCTGCAGGTGCTGGCAAGTCAGGTGCCTTCCGTGCCGAATATGACGCTGATTCTGGCGGTGAGTCTGGGCGTGGGTTTGTTTCTTGTGCTGGCGCTTCTGCGCATTTTGCTTGGCATTCCTTTGAGGCCGTTATTGATCTTCTGCTACGGCCTTGTTTTTGTGCTTTCCTGTTTTGTTCCGGAGGAGTTTCGCGCGATCGCATTTGACGCGGGCGGCGTGACCACCGGCCCTATGACGGTGCCGTTTATCATGGTGCTTGGTGTCGGTATCGCTTCCATACGAAGCGATCGCAGCGCGTCGGACGACAGCTTCGGTCTGGTAGCGCTCTGTTCGGTGGGTCCGGTGATCGCGGTGATGATTCTGGGCATCATTTACTCCCCGGAAAGCTCCGACTACGCGCTTTCCGCCATCCCGGAAGTCAGCGACTCTGTAGAATTGACAAAACTGTTTCTTAAAGAGCTCCCGGCATACATAAAAGAAATGGCGCTGTCCATGCTGCCGGTAGTCCTGTTCTTTGGTGTGTTTGATCTTCTGGCGCTTAGGGTTACCCGACGCACGCTCGCAAAGATTCTTGTGGGGCTGGTTTATACCTACATCGGCCTGGTGCTGTTTTTAACCGGCGCAAATGTCGGTTTCATGCCGGCCGGGAGCTATCTGGGGCAGGTCATCGCTGGGCAGAGCTACCGTTATCTGCTGATTCCCATCGGAGCGCTGATCGGCTACTTTATCGTCAAGGCGGAGCCTGCGGTTTATGTACTGAACCATCAGGTGGAGGAAATCACAAACGGCGCCATCTGTGCGGAAAGCATGGGCCGCAGTCTTTCTCTGGGCATGGCAATTTCTGTCGCCATTGCGATGCTGCGGGCACTCACAGGGATCCCGATTCTGTATTTTCTGATTCCGGGCTATGCAGTGGCACTTATTCTTTCCTTTATCGTGCCGCACATCTTCACGGCAGTAGCGTTTGACTCCGGCGGCGTAGCCTCCGGACCTATGACAGCCACCTTCCTGCTCTCCCTCTCGCAGGGTGCATGCTACGCAGTGGGCGGAAACCTTGTCACAGATGCGTTCGGCGTGGTGGCGATGGTTGCCATGACGCCGTTAATCACCATCCAGATCCAGGGTCTGATCTACAAGATCAGGCTTGAGCACGGAAAGACCAGCGAGACATTCACGTACGCCGGCCTGGAAGCGTACGCGAACGACGCGATCATAGAACTATAAGAGAATCGAGGAACTCCATGAGCAGTCTTAATCTAATGGTCACCATCATCAATCGAAACCGAATTAGACATTTTACTGAATTCTACAACGCCCAGGGTCTGACCGTCTCCTGCATCACGCTTGGCATGGGCACGGCCTCCAGCGAAATCCTCGATTATTTCGGCCTCGACGGCAGCGAGAAGGGCGTTCTCTTCCACGTTGTGACGGAAGATGCCTGGAAAAAAGTCAAACGGGCGCTTCGCAGTCAAATGCAGATTGACGTACCGGGGATAGGCATCGCCTTTCTGGTGCCGCTTTCGAGCATTGGAGGAAAGAAAGCTTTAAATTACCTCATCAATGGACAGGAATTTCAGAAAGAGGAGGAATCAACCTTGAAAGAGACGAAATATGAGCTTCTGACAGTCATTGCCAACCAGGGCTATACAGATATGATAATGGATGCCGCGCGTGAGGTGCATGCGGCGGGCGGAACGGTGATCCATGCGCGGGGCACGGGCACGGACAAGGCAGAGCAGTTTCTGGGCGTGACGCTGGTGCCCGAAAAGGATATGGTCTTTCTCGTGGTAAAGAGCAGCCAGAAAAATGATATCATGCGCGCCATCATGGACAAGGCGGGACTGGACTCCGAAGCGCGCAGCATCGTCTTCTCCCTCCCGGTCACGGATACGGCGGGGATGCGGCTGATAGAGGAGATGGAAGAGGAAGGACTGGCGTAAACGTCCAGTCCTTTCTCTTCTCTCTTCTCCGATCTCTGCTTTTGCAAGCTTGGACTCTACTCGAATCCCCGTTTATTTATTCCCTACGCATGCGCAAATCCCCGTTCGCCTGCTCGTTGATTCCAATAAATATGGTTCAAAAATACTGCAGCTCCTCACTCCTCAACTGAACTGACTCCGGTACAGCTGCGCATAGAACCCATTGAGTTCAAGCAGCTCCTCGTGCTTACCCTGCTCGATGATATGACCGTCGCGCATCACCAGAATAACATCTGCCTCGCGGATCGTGGAGAGACGGTGCGCGACGATGAAGCTCGTGCGGCCTTCCATCATGGTGGCAAAGGCCTTCTGGATACGGATCTCCGTGCGGGTATCGATGGAGGAGGTGGCCTCGTCCAGAATCAGCATGGGCGGCAGGCAGAGCATGACGCGGGCAATGCACAGCAGCTGCTTCTGGCCCTGGCTTAAGTTGCCGCCATCCTCGGTGAGGACGGTGTCATAGCCCTGGGGCATACGGCGGATAAAGCTGTCCGCGTGGGCGGCCTTCGCCGCCTGAATAATCTCTTCATCGGTCGCGTCCGGCTTGCCGTAGGCAATGTTTTCCCGGACGGTACCGCTCTTTAACCAGGTTTCCTGGAGCACCATGCCGTAATTGGTGCGCAGGCTCTTGCGGGTGGCGTGGCGGATGTCCGTACCGTCCACCGCAATTTTTCCCTTATTCACATCATAGAAACGCATGAGCAGGTTTATAATGGTGGTCTTGCCGCAGCCGGTGGGGCCGACTAAAGCCACTCGCTGCCCCGGCTGCACCTTCAGATTCAGGTTCTCGATCAGCGGTACATCGGGCGTATAGGAGAAATCAACCTGCTGGATGTCCACTTTTCCTGACACATCTGTCAGTGCTACCGCGTCCACATCCTCCGGGGTAAAGGAGGGTTCATCCATTAATTCAAAAACGCGCGCCGCGCAGGCCAGAGCATTCTGCAGCTCCGTCACCACGCCGGAAATTTCATTAAAGGGCTTGGTGTACTGGTTCGCGTAGCTTAAAAACGTGGACAACTGACCTACACTCAGCACGCCGCGGATGGCCGAGAACGCGCCGATAATGCCCACACTGGCATATACAATGCTGTTCACGAAGCGGGTGGCCGGGTTGGTAATGGAGGAGAAAAAGATGGCGCTTAAGCTGCATTTCTGCAGTCTGCCGTTGATTTCCTCAAAGGTCTCCTGGGCCTCGTCCTGGTAGCCGAAGGCCTGCACAACCTTCTGATTGCCCACCATCTCGTCCACTAAGGAAGTCAGTTCTCCGCGGGTTTTAGACTGTAACTGAAACATCGCGTAGGTTTTCCTGGCGATGTAGCTCGCCACCAATAATGACAGCGGTGTCACACACACCACCACGATGGCCATGCCCCAGTTCACATAAAACATGAAGCAAAGAGTTCCCACGATGGTCAGTACGCCGGTAAACAACTGCGTAAAACCCATCAATAAGCCTTCTGAAAACTGGTCGACGTCTGCGATCAGACGGCTGATGATGTCGCCGGAAGCATGGGTATCCAGATAGCTTAAAGGCAGCGTCTCCAGGTGATCAAAGGCGCGGGTGCGGATGTCACGCACAACCCGATAGGTGATCAGGTTATTGATATGATTCATCAGCCACTGCGCCGCGGCGCCCAGAATGGTGATAATCACAATCCATTTTAAGATCTGAAAAATACCGTCAAAGTCCACATTTCCGGGACCGATGATTAAGTCCACCGCGTTTCCGGTGAGAATCGGCACATAAAGGCTGGCAAACACATACACCGCCGCCAGGCCAAGTGATAACACCACCAACCATTTATAAACACCGATAAAGTCCAGAATTCTGGCCAATGTAGATTTATGCTCGCTCAATTTCATTTTCGCCATCACTGCACCTCCTCTTTGGAAAGCTGGGACAGGCAGATTTCCCTGTAAACACCACAGCTTTTTATCAACTCGCTGTGGGTGCCGAGTCCCGCCAGTTTTCCGTCGTCCATCACGAGAATTACATCCGCGTTGCGGATAGTGGACACGCGCTGAGAAACAATGAACACGGTCATATTCTGTGTATTTTCCTTGATGGCGTGGCGCAGGGCGGCGTCAGTCGCGAAGTCCAGCGCGGAGGCCGAGTCATCCATGATCAGGATTTCCGGCTGTTTGACTAAGGCTCTGGCGATGGTCAGACGCTGCCGCTGGCCGCCGGAGAGGTTTTTGCCGTTCTGCTCGATCTCGAGTGACAGCCCCTGGCCCTTCTGCTCCACGAACTCCCTGGCCTGAGCGGTATCGAGCGCCTGATAGATTTCCTCATCCGTGGCGTCCTTTTTGCCCCAGCACATATTTTCTTTTAAGGTTCCTTTGAAAAGAACGGATTTCTGCGGTACGACGCCCACCTTGTCGCGCAGGGCGTCCAAGGTATACTCACGCACATCGGTGCCGTCCACAAGGACCTGCCCCTCCCGCACATCGTAAAAGCGGGGGATCAGATTGACGACAGAGGACTTGCCGGAGCCAGTGCCGCCGATGATGCCTACGGTCTGGCCAGGCTGCACGCTGAAATTGATTTTTTCGAGGGAGTCTTCTTTGGCGTTTTTATATCTGAAAAATACATTCCGGAAGGATACGCAGGGGATATTCTCAGCCACGTTAGCGGCACCTGCGGCAACATAACCGGCTTTTGCAGAATCGCTCTCTCCCGGCACTCCGGCTGCCGCCATGTCCTTGCTCCCCTCATATGTCCCGCCCACAATACTGGATTCAATATCCATCACTGCGCTGATTCTGTTCGCGCAGGCGAAAGCCTTGGACATGGAGACGATCAGATTGGCCATCTTAATCAGCTCCACCAGAATCTGGGACATGTAATTGACCAGTGCGACCGTCTCACCCTGCGTCAGCACGCCGATGCTGACCTGTTTGCCGGAAATCCAGATAATGGCCACGATGGAAAGGTTAATGATCACATAGGTGATGGGGTTCATCAGCGCGGAAATCTTGCCGACAAAGACCTGAGACTGCACCAGAAGACCATTCTCTTCTTTAAACCGTTCCGTCTCCGCCTCCTGGCGGTTGAAGGCGCGGATGACGCGCACGCCGGTCAGGTTTTCCCTGGTGGTGCGGGTCACCTGGTCGAGCTGCTGCTGCACCTTTTTATACAGGGGCATGCTGATGGCCATAATGCCGAAGACCACCACACACAGCAGAGGAATTGTGATAAGGAACGTCATGGCTGCCTTCACATTGACTGTGAAGGACATGATCATGGCGCCCAGCACGATAAAAGGCGAGCGCAGCAGAAGGCGCAGCGTCAGGTTCAAGCCCGACTGCACCTGGTTCACATCGCTGGTCATGCGGGTGATCAATGTAGCCGTCCCAACTACATCCTGCTCCGTATAGGACAGGGTCTGGATATGGCGGAAGAGGTCATTGCGAAGCGATGTGGAAAAGCCCACCGCCGCCTTGGCCGCGAAATACTGCGCCGTCAAAGAACAGGTCAGGCCAACGACCGCCAGCAGCACCAGGATCCCGCCCATGCGCAGAATATAGCTCGTATCCTCGTTTTTGATACCCGTATCAATGATCTGCGCCATGACAAGAGGCACGAAAAGCTCGAAGCTGGCCTCCAGCATTTTAAAGAGCGGGGCCAGGATGCTCTCCTTTCGGTATTCTTTCAGGTATTTCAGAAGTTTCCTCATAAACTCCTCCTCGGAAATAAAAGATTTATCATTTACACCCGGTCACGGAGACACCATGAAAAAAGAACGGCTCATGACTGGCGTGCACACTCGCCTTATCTTTTTTCATGGCATCTCCTGTTACTCAGCTAAATTGTTCTGGATTGTCACGGTTCAGTTTCAGAACGCAGGGTTTTCATACACGATCTTCCCATCACAGATCGTATACCTTACCACGCCCATCAGTTCCTGTCCGATAAACGGCGAATTCACCGCCTTCGAATGGAAATGTTCTCCCACCACAAAGCTCTGAGCCGGGTCAAAGAGCACGATATCCGCCGGGCCTCCCTCAGCCAGGTAGCCGCGGTCCAGGTGATACATCCGCGCCGGATTGTAGGCCATTTTCTCCATCAACTGGCAAATGGTCAGATAATGCGGCTCTACCAGCTCCGTGACGCAGACCGCCAGCGCCGTCTCCAGCCCGATGATACCGCTCGGGGCCTCCGTCAGGGGCTTCGCTTTCTCCTCTGCACTGTGGGGTGCATGGTCCGTGGCGATCAGGTCGATTGTGCCATCCACCAGCCCCTCTATAATTGCAAGCCTGTCCGCCATCGTACGCAGAGGCGGGTTCATCTTCGCCAGTGTGCCGTGTTCAATCACGGCCTCCTCCGTCAGTGCGATATGGTGCGGTGTCGCCTCAGCGTGAATATCGATGCCGGGATGTTCCTCCCTGGCTCTGCGGATGAAGTCCACACCCTCCTTCGTACTGATGTGCTGGACATCCATGCAGCAGCCGGTCTGCACCGCGAGCTCGATATCCCGCTCGATCATGCTGATCTCCGCCTGCCTGTCCGACCCGCCGATGCCGAAATGCTCCGATGCCTTCCCTCGGTTCACGCCGTTATCAGAAATAAATGCGGGATTTTCCTCATGGAAGCTGATCGGGACATGAAGCCCGGCCGTCTCCGCCATGGCTTTCAGCGCAAGCTTTTCATCCATGGTCGGCACGCCGTCGTCCGTAAAGCCGACCGCACCTGCCTCTTTTAAGGCTGACATATCCGTCAGTTTCTTTCCCTGCATACCGACCGTGACCGTCCCGCAGGTTTCCACATGAATGCCCGTCTCTTTTCCTTTATTCAGTACATACCTTACCGTCTCCACGGAGTCGATGGGCGGCTTCGTGTTCGCCATCATAACCACCGTGGTAAAACCGCCGGCCGCGGCCGCGGCCGCGCCGGTCAGAATATCTTCCTTATACGTCAGTCCCGGATCCCGGAAATGCACATGCACATCCACTAAGCCCGGCCCCGCGCATAGCCCGCTGCCGTCAAGAATATCTGTCCCCTCAGGCGGCGCAATCACGGGTGCAATCTTTTGTATTTTGTCGCCCGCAATCAGGATGTCGCCCGGTGTCTGCATCCCGCTTCTGGGGTCGATCACTGTCACGTTCTGGATCAGAAGCATTGGTTCTTCTCCTTTATTTTATTTCGCAGGATCCGCGCAGCCGCAAATCATCCGCCCGGTATTCTGCGTTTTGTTTCCTTTTTCAGCAGATATAGTGTACCTTTTTTATGCTGAAATGTACAGAGAAATTTTTCCTACTTCCAGTACATCGGTGTCTCCTCTTCAAGCGCCTCTGTCCGCAGCACGATATACGCGTACTGCGGCTCATTGATCCGCTCCTCCCCCGCCGTCGGTCCGATCAGGGACGTGTCCACCAGCACACCGTTCTCCCCGCGGAAAAAGTCATTCACCACAATCGTATAGCCGCTGTTTTCCTGTTCCCCATAACCGATACACACATACAGGTAATCGTTGTCCGTGTAGGTCATCTGAAACGCCTCCTCATACCGCTCCTCAATCAGGGGCATAAGCTCCTCCGGGATCCGGTCTTCGTCCAGGATCACATACTCCAGATTCTCCACTTTCTCTCCCGCCCCGGCATTTAAATCCACCACACTGCAGGCGGTCAGAAATGCCGCCATATACAGACACACTGCCGACAGCCGTATCAAATTCAGTCTTTTTTTCATAAAGAAACGAAAAGCTCCGCATTTTGGTACAGTATATGCATTTTATCCGGGCACCTATGCCTGCCGCCGGAAAATCTGTGTAAAATGATTGCTTTTTGCCGGGCAACCGATTATACTGATACTGTATGTTCAGGCGCTGCTGCCGCGCGTCACAGATCGGTTCAGGTACCGTAACCGCCCAGACAGCTTAAGCGCCAATATTTCCAAGAAGGATCTTTCAGTCATGATACGAACCATACTCGTTTTAGGAGCGATCATTTTATTTCTCATTCTGACCATCCCGGTTCTGATTGTTTTTCATTTTCTGCACGGAAAATACCCCGAGAAAATCGACCTGATCAGCCTGCGTATGATTCAGTGGATTCTGCGCGTAGCCCTGTTTTTAAGCGGCACAAAGCTGACAGTGCTCGGCGAGGAAAATGTGCCGAAGGACCGCCCGGTTGTCTACATCGGCAACCACACCAGCTATTATGACGTGGTCATCGGCTACACCCGGGTACCCGCTCCAACCGGTTTTGTTGCCAAAGACAGCATGAGCAGAATTCCACTGTTAAATCTGTGGATGCTGCGCGGGAAATGTGTCTTTTTAAACCGGGATAACGTCAAGGAGGGGCTGAAATCCATCCTGGCCGCCATCGCGGAGGTGAAGGAGGGCATTTCCATCTACATTTTCCCGGAGGGCACCCGCAACAAAACCCCCGACACCTTCATGGAATTCAAAGAAGGCAGCTTCAAAATCCCGGAAAAGAGCGGCGCCCCCATCATTCCGGTGACATTTGTCAATTCCCACGCCATTTACGAAGACCACAAGCCGTTTATCCGCCGCGCGCACGTCGTGGTCGAATATGGCAAGCCTATTTACATGGACACGCTGGACAAGGAAACGAAGAAGCACATGGGCGCCTACGTGTCCGGCCTTCTCCATGAAACGTATGAAAAAAATAAAGCGGCTTACTTTTCGTAAACCGTCCAAAAAAAGAGCGGTTCAACGCCGCTCTTTTTGTTTCCCTGCAATTGTATAAACTACTCCGTCAGCCAGTTCACAATCTCCTGAAAAGCCATGCCATGGGAGGCTTTGATCAGCACCGTATCTCTCTCAAAATCCGCGGGAGAAAAGGCTTTGAAAAAGCTTTCCTTATCCGGAAAATAAAATGCATTTGTATTTTTCAAAGATACAGCTCCTTCCTGCATCGCCCTCGACAGCTCCCCGATGCAGATCAGCCGATCTACGCCCGCCCTCGCCGCGTAAACGCCGACATCCTTATGCAGGGCAAGCTCCTCCTCTCCCAGTTCAAACATATCGCCGAGAATAGCGGTTTTAAGACCCTTTGCCGACATCAGCAGGTCGATGGCGGATTTCATGGAGACCGGATTGGCGTTATAACAGTCATCAATGACCGTCATGTCCCCTTTGCGAATGATATGGCTGCGGCCGTCCACCGCACGCACGGAGGCAATGCCGTTCACAATTTCTGTCTGGGTCAGTCCCAGCAGGTGTCCCACCGCGGCTGCCGCCAGGGCATTTGTCACCATGTGTTCGCCCGGAAGCGGGACGAAGGCTTCCACGCTCTCCCCGAAAATATTCATCACAAAACGGCTGCCAAAGAGGTCTGTATCCAGGATTTTTTCCAGATAAACATCCGGCGGATCCGTTTGCGTCCGGCTGTCCGGACTTTCATTCAACGCCGTCCCGGCAATACAGTCTCTGGCAACAGCTTTATTCCGGCCAAAATAAACCGGCCTTCTCCCCCGCACTTCCTGTACCGTCACCAGCTTGTCATCATCCCCGTTCAAGACCGCCCTGCCATTCTCAGGCAGCCCCTGAAAGATCGCCGTTTTCGCCTTCAGAACCCCATCCCGGTCACCCAGGTTCTCCAGGTGGCACTGACCAATATTGGTTATGACAGCAATGTCAGGTCTTACGATGGCAGTCAGGCGCTCCATCTCGCCGAAATGATTGATCCCCATTTCAATCACAGCCGCCTCATGTTCGTCGCGGATGCGCAGGATGGTCAGCGGCACCCCTACCTCGTTATTATAATTGCCCGCGGTCTTTAAGACGCGAAATTTACCGGAGAGCGCGGCTGCGATCATCTCCTTGGTGCTGGTCTTGCCCACACTGCCGGTAACTCCGACCACAGGAATGGTGAGCTGCTGCCGGTAATAGGCCGCGACCTGCTTTAAGGCCCGAAAGCTATCCTCCACCAGAATATAGGGGATATCCACGTCCGGCGCTTTCTCGCACACGACAAGCGCGGCCCCCTTTGCCGCTGCCTGCCCAATAAAGCTGTGGCCGTCCACCCGCTCACCACGGGTCGCAAAAAACAGATATCCCGGCTCAATCTTACGGGAGTCCAAGTCCGCGCCGGTGATTTCAAACGCTTCCCTTCCTTCGCCGTTGTGCAGCGGACACTCCAGACAGGCCGCGATATTCTGCAAAGTCATATTCTTCATCATTTTCCTCCGGAAAGGGTCAGTTTGGTTCAGGCAGCCAGGACACGCCCGCAGCAGGGCAGGGCGCAGTCCGCGCCGCCTCACATTCCTTCCGCGAACAGTCTATTCCTGCTTTCTCAGCGAAAGATCAATAATCCACTGGCAAAGCGCAGCATAATCCTTACCCAGGACAGCCGCCTCCTGCGGCAAAAGTGACGTTGGTGTCATGCCAGGCAGTGTATTGGCCTCCAGGCAGTAAATGCTGCCGTCTTCTCCCATCATGAAATCCATGCGGGCATAATTTTTCAGATGCAGAACCCGGAAAACCTTCTCCGCACAGGCCTGCATTTCCTCCGTTTTTTCCGCGGACAGGTCTGCCGGACAGGTTTCCACCGTGCTTCCGGGCTGGTATTTGTTTTTGTAATCATAAAAGCCGGTGATGGGAGCAATCTCGATGACAGGAAGAGCCTTGCCGTCCACCACGCCCACACTGAACTCGCGGCCTTTGATATACTGCTCGATAATGATCTCATCATCGAAGGAAAAGGCGCCGGCCTTCGCCGCCTCATATTCTGACGGATCTGTCACAATATAGGTGCCCACACTCGATCCGCCGCTGCAGCACTTGACCACCAGCGGGAACGGCACGGTCATGGGATCTTCTTCTCCTTTTTTTAAGGAAATACCGGCAGGCGTCGGAATGCCATGCTCACGGAAGAGATCCTTCGCGATCGATTTGTCCATCGCCAGGGCACAGCTCACATAATCCGTCCCTGTATAGTGGATTCCCATCAGGTCGAAATACGCCTGGATCTTCCCATTTTCACCCTCTGCTCCGTGCAGCGCCATAAAGACCACGTCCGCCTCCTGGCAGAGCGTGATCACGTTCGGCCCGAAAAAGCACTTTTTATAATCCGGGCGCATGGCGATCACCTGGCTCAAATCCGGGTGTTCCACGCCCACAGCCCCAATCTCAGCCGCCCAGTCCTTTTCCAAAGCAAAAATATCCGCCGGGATTTCCCCCGGCATTCCCAGGAATACATCCAGCAGAATCACCTGATGTCCCAGACTTTTTAACGCCCTATAGGCACCCATGCCGGATGAAAGCGACACATCGCGCTCCGTACTGATTCCCCCGGCTAAAACTACTATCTTCATACAAAATCCCTCACATAATCGATAATATGCCCGGCAAAAATTTTCTGTACCCGGCACCCACTGATCATAGCATATAATTTCCGTCTTTTCAATCCCGCCGTACAGCTGCATTTTAAGAGAAATATCTCCCGGCAGCGGCAGGCCGCACCTCACCGTCAGTCTTCCACCTGTGACACCGGCAGCGTAAATATAAACTCCGTTCCCGCTCCCAGGGTGCTGATCACGTTAATATGCTCCCCGTGCGAGCGAATGATCTCCTTGGTAATGGAAAGTCCCAGGCCGGTTCCCTTTTTGTCCTTTCCGCGGGAGTTGTCCGATTTATAAAACCGCTCCCAGACCAGGCTCAGTTCCTCCTTCGGGATCCCGATTCCATAATCCTTGACAGAGACATAGAGCTTATTCTTTTTCTCGGTGGCCTCAATCTGAATTTTGGAATTCTGGTTACTGAATTTGATCGCGTTGTCTAACAGATTGTACAGGACCTGCTGAATTTTTTCCATGTCCGCGTTGACATAAAGCTCGTCGCCGGTCAATATCAGCTGCAGACGGATATTTTTATCCCTGCACCGGCCCTCGAAGGTCGCCGCCACCGAGCGGATCACCGTGTTGATGTCAAAATCCGTGCGGTTGAGCATCATCCCTTTGGTGTTCAGATTATTTAACTGTAAAAGAGAATTGGTCAGCTTGGTCAGGCGCTGCGTTTCATTTAACACAATCTGAATATATTTTTCATGAAGCTCGGGCGGAATGGTGCCGTCGAGCATGGCCTGCAGATAGCCCTGGATGGAGGTTAAGGGCGAGCGGAAATCGTGGCTGACATTGGCGACAAACTGTTTCTGATTGTCCTCAGAGCGGGCGATCTCCCCCGCCATGTAGGAAAGGATCCCCGCCAGATATCCCAGCTCATCATTGCTCTCCGGCTGCAGATCATAGTGATAATTGCCGGAGGCATACTGCTCCGTGGCGGTGGTAATCCGCCGCAGCGGGATATAGACAAAGGCCGTGAAAAAGAGCAGAATAATCAAAGACAGGGCCAGCAGAATCGCAAACATCAGAAACATAAAGCCCTGCATGTCATTGTAGCTCTGTACGATATTGGAGTAAGGATAATGAATCACCACATAGCCATTGATCTGATAGGTGTCGTCCGTGGTGATGGACGCCAGAACGCTCAACTGTTCCTCGTCAAAATAATCAAAAAAAGTCCCTGTGGTATAATAATTGCCCGCCAGCGCGGAGGTATCAAACCCTTCCACGATAATGACGTCGTCCACATCCATCTCCATGGAAGAATTGAGCACCATACGGCCGCTGGGGTTCAAAATCCAGATTTCCGCACTGGTGAAAGCTGAGAAGGTATCCAGCTGCGATTTGACGCTCTCCAGGGTCGCATCACCGGTGTAAAGGCCGGATGCGTAGGTGTCCGCGATGGTGACAGCCTCCCGGTACAGGGCCAGCGCCTGTTTTTTTTCAAAATAGCGTGTCAGTACCTGCGGCATGGAAAAAGAAATGGCCAGATAGGCGAACACACCATAAATGACGTATCCCAGCAAAAAAGTCCAGTAAATACTGCGGCGGCGCATAATATCCTCCTATCGGGTCTCAAACTTGTAGCCGATGCCCCAGATCGTCGCGATTTTCCAGTGCGGGTGATCCTTGATTTTTTCTCGCAGGCGCTTGATGTGCACATCCACGGTGCGGGTGTCGCCCATGTATTCGTATCCCCAGATCTGATCCAGGAGCTGCTCTCTGGTGAAAACATGATTGGGCGAAGACGCAAGAAAATATAAAAGCTCCAGCTCCTTGGGCGGCATATCGACCGTTTTTCCCATATAGGTGACGGAATAGTTGGTCAGACTGACCGTCAGATCCGGATAGGAGACAGCCTTGATTCCCGGCTGGATTTCCTCCTGCGCCGCAGGCTTGCAGCGGCGCAGCACGGCCTTGACCCGCGCCACCAGTTCCTTGGAGTCAAACGGCTTTTCCATGTAATCGTCGGCTCCTAACTCCAGCCCCAGCACCTTATCAAACACTTCCCCCTTGGCAGAAAGCATGATAATCGGGGTCGTGGAGGTGGCTCTGATTTCCCGGCAGACCTGGTAGCCGTCGATGCCCGGAAGCATCAGATCAAGTAAAATCAGATCCGGCTGAAAGCTTTTGTGGGCCAGAAGTGCACTCTCTCCGTCGCTGACAATCTGCGTGTCAAAGCACTCTTTGGTAAGATAAAGACTGATCAGCTCGGCAATGTTCGCATCGTCGTCCACGATCAGGATTTTCTGTTTTGAGGTCATAAAATCACTCCTTCATAAAACTGCTGTCAGACGGCTGCTTGGATCAGAGCACAGCCTGTCCCGGCAGCCTCACTGCTTCCTGGGGCAAAGCGATACGCTTACTTAAACACGGCGATGGTCACACCGTAGTCTCCCTCCCCGGCCTCCCCAAGGCGGTAGGATTTGATATAGGAGGTGCGCTTTAAGTGCTGGTGCACCGCGTTGCGGAGCGCCCCTGTTCCTTTACCGTGGACGATTCGCACGGACTGCAAATGGGACAGATACGCGTCGTCCAGATACTTGTCCAGCTTCGAGATCGCCTCGTCCACTGTACAGCCTAACAGATTGATCTCCGGGGAGATGGTAAGCGCCTTGGACAGACCGCCAGTGCCGGTTCCGCTCTTTTTCGCGGGCGCGGCGGGAGCGGGGGCTTCCTCGGCCAGGACAAGGTCACTGATATTTACCTGTGTCTGCAGGATGCCGCACTGGATAAAGAGGTTGCCCTTTTTGTCCGGCAGGGAATAAATCGTGCCTGTCAGTCCGGAGGAAACGACGCGGATAGACGTACCAAGCTGGATATCTTTTGAAGCCAGGGGCTTCCCGACCTGCGCCTGTGTCTGTGCTTTCACGGAAAGCTTCGCGTTCTGTTTATCGATTTTCTC
Source organism: Lachnospiraceae bacterium (assembly GCA_021199495.1). Lineage (GTDB taxonomy): Bacteria > Bacillota > Clostridia > Lachnospirales > Lachnospiraceae > RGIG6307. The sequence goes on from JAJQHY010000006.1 coordinate 27,532, forward strand.
GCGCAGCTTCGCACGCTGCTTTTCTAAGTCTCCCACGGTAGCGGAGCGCGATTTGTTCATCTGTCGGATGGTCTCGTCCGCGGTGTCCTTGGCCTCCTGCAAAATAGCGCGGGCCTGTTCGTTGGCCTCCCGCAGGATTTTGTTTTTCGAGGCATCCAGCTTCTCCTGCTTTTCCTCAAGCTCCTTTTTCAGCCTTTTAATCTCGGCCTTATTGGCCGCGATTTCCTTCTGGTCACGCTCCAGCGCCTTCCTGCTTTGCTCCAGGCTCGCAATCACGTCCTCGAAGCTTTCCTTGTCGGAGCTGATCTGCTCCTTCGCCGCGTCGATGATGCTCTGTGAAAGCCCCAGGCGCCTGGAAATGGCAAAGGCGTTGCTCTTGCCCGGAATACCGATCAGAAGCCGGTATGTCGGCCGTAGGCTGGCCACATCAAACTCACAGCAGGCGTTTTCCACAAAGGGCGTGGAGAGCGCGTAGAGCTTTAACTCGCTGTAATGAGTGGTCGCCATGGTACGGATACCACGGTCGTGGAGATAATTTAAAATCGCGATGGCCAGGGCCGCGCCCTCGGTAGGGTCGGTTCCCGCGCCCAGCTCATCAAAGAGGCAGAGGCTGTCTATATCAGCGTATTTTAAAATTGATACAATATTGGTCATGTGCGCGGAGAAGGTACTCAGGCTCTGCTCAATGCTCTGCTCATCGCCGATATCCGCGTACACCCGGGTGAATAGTCCTAATTCCGAGCGGTCCAGGGCCGGAATATGCAGTCCCGCCTGCCCCATCAGGGTAAACAGGCCCACCGTTTTTAAGGAGACCGTTTTGCCGCCGGTATTGGGACCGGTGACGATTAAAAGATCAAAGTCCCGTCCCAGGCTGATGTCGATCGGTACTACAGTTTTTGGGTCAAGCAGAGGATGACGGCCGCCCCGGATCCGGATCTCATGATCCTCATTGAAAAGCGGTCGGGTCGCGTTCATATCCATCGCCAGCTGCGCCTTCGCGAAAATAAAGTCGAGCTTCGTCATCAGCTTCTGATTGCGCAGAAGCTCTTTGGTGTGCGCACCAGCCTGGGCGCTCAAATCAGCCAGAATCTGATGAATTTCCTCCTGCTCCTCAATCTCCAGCTCACGGATCTCATTGTTTAAGGAAACAACCGCGGCCGGCTCAATGAAGTAGGTGGAGCCGGTGGCAGACTGGTCATGCACCATACCGGAAACCTGTCCCTTGTATTCCGCGCGAACAGGCAGGCAATAGCGGTTGTCCCGCATGGTAATGACAGCGTCCTGCAGCATGGTGCGCATGGAACCCGTAACCATACTGTTCAACTGCGTATGAATGCGGTCCGAAGTGATCCGCTTCTGCCTGCGGATCCGCTTTAAGTTGGAGGAGGCATCGTCCGCGATTTCATCCTCGCTTAAAATACAGCGCCGAATTTCCCCGGAAATCTGCGGCAGGGGGCTTAAGCCCTCGAACAGCTCTGTTAAAGAATCGTCCGGCGCATCCTCCTTCACCTGGCGTCCGTAACGTCTGACGCGCTCCGTATTCTCTAAAAGTCCCGCAATTCCCAGAAGCTCCTGGACGGACAGGGCGCTGCCGATCTCCAGAGACTTGACGGCATAGCCAATATCGCGGTTGCTGCCGAAAGAGGTCCTGCCGTGCGCAAATAAACGCGCAAGGGCGTCCGCAGTCTGCGTCTGCGCCTGATTGATCTGATCAATGTCAGTGGAGGGCGTCAACGCCTCGCACATGGCTTTACCGGGGGCAGAGTTTGCCCTGTCCGAGAGCATGGAGATGATTTTGGGGTATTCTAATATTTTCAGTCCTTTTTTGTTCATGGAATCATCTCCTCACTCCAATGCAGCCGGTGCAGCGCTCCTTCTGTCTCAAGCCCCGCGAAATCCTGCTGCCGCAGGGCCTCATACAGGACAATCGCCACTGAATTGGATAAATTAAGAGAGCGGATCCTGGGCAGCATGGGAATTCGGATGCAGGTCTCCTCGTGCTCCACCAGAATTTCCTCCGGGATGCCGGCACTCTCTTTGCCAAACATAATATAGTCATCCTGTCCAAACTGTGCTTCCGTATAAGCGCGGCGGGCCTTTGTAGTGGCGTACCAGATCTTTGCGCCCGGATGCAGGTCCGTAAATTCCTGATAATTCATATAGCGGTGCAGATCCAGATGCTCCCAGTAGTCCATACCCGCGCGCTTCAGCAGCTTTTCATCGAGACGGAAGCCCAGCGGCTCGATCAGGTGCAGGCTCGTGCCGGTCGCCACGCATGTCCGGCCGATGTTTCCGGTATTCTGCGGAATCTCCGGCTGATGTAAAATAATGTGCATGATTTTATAACCTTCTGTAAGAGCGTGCATAACGATCCCCGTCGGCTGCGGATTCAGCGAACCCGTCCGGCAGATGCGCCGTGATATCTTCTGCACTCCCGTCTGAAAAAAAGGCGGCCGCACACTGCAGCCGCCTCCAAAAGTCAGTTTATTTTCCTTCCTGCTGTTCCCTGCGCAGCTTCTCTATAAAACGTCCCAGCCTGCCGATGGCGACCTTCAGATTCTCCAGTGAATAGGCATAGGAAATACGGATAAATCCTTCCCCGGAATCGCCAAACGCTGTGCCCGGCACCACTGCCACCTTTTCTTCCTCCAGAAAACGGGTGGCAAACTCGTCGCTCGTCATGCCGAATTCCTTAATGCAGGGGAACACGTAAAACGCGCCGTAGGGCTCAAAGCACTGCAGACCCATCTCTTTGAATGTATGTAAAAGATAGCGTCGGCGCTGGTTATAGGCCATGCGCATCTCCTCCACATCCGCGTCCCCGTTTCGCATCGCCTCCACCGCAGCGTACTGGCTGGTGGTAGGGGCACACATGATGGCAAACTGATGGATCTTGGTCATCTGCTCGATAATCGGAGCCGGCCCGCAGGCGTAGCCCAAGCGCCAGCCGGTCATGGCATAAGCCTTGGAAAAGCCATTGATCAGGATGGTTCTCTCAAGCATGCCGGGGATTTCCACGATGGATACGTGCTTCTCCTTATAGGTCAGAGCCGCGTAGATCTCATCGCTGATCACATACAGGTCATGTGCCTCGATCACTTTGGCGATGGCCTCCAAATCAGCCCGCTCCATGATCGCGCCGGTCGGGTTATTCGGGAAGGGAAGAATCAGGATTTTCGTCTTCTCCGTGATGGCTTCCTCCAGCTCGGCGGCCGTTAAGCGGAACTCATTCTCTTCTTTTAAATTGATAATTACCGGCTTCGCCCCGGTTAAAATTGCGCACGGCTCATAGGAAACGTAGCTCGGCTGCGGAATCAGAACCTCATCCCCCGGATCGCACATGGCACGCAGCGCGATATCGATGGCCTCCGAGCCGCCCACCGTCACCAGAATCTCGTGATTATAGTCGTAGCTGACATTATTGTGGCGTTTATGATATCTGGCGATCTCCTGCTTTAATTCCTTTAAGCCGGCATTGGAGGTATAGAAGGTGCGCCCCTTTTCCAGGGAATAGATGCCTTCCTCCCGGATATGCCAGGGCGTGTCAAAGTCCGGCTCGCCCACGCCTAAGGAAATGGCGTCCTTCATTTCGCTGACAATATCGAAAAATTTGCGGATACCGGAGGGCTTGATGTCCACCACGGTCTTATTCAACGGGTCTCTCATGGCGTAACCAGCTCTCTTTCATCCTCCACTTTTGCCAGAATGGTGCCGTGGTCCTTGTATTTTTTCAGAATAAAGTGCGTCGCGGTGCTCAAAACGCTGTCAAGGGTGGACAGCTTCTGGGACACAAAGGTCGAAACCTCCTTTAAGGTCTTGCCCTCCAGCGTCACCATCAGGTCATACCCGCCGCTGATCAGATAAACCGCGTGCACCTCCGGATAGCGGTAAATGCGCTCTGCCACGCTGTCAAAGCCCTGCCCTCTCTGGGGCGTCACGCGCACCTCAATCAGGGCGCTCACCAGTTCTCTGGACGTTTTATCCCAGTTAATCAGCGTATGGTAGCCGCAGATCACGCCTTCTGCTTCCATCGCGGCCAGTTCATTGACTACGTCTACTTCCTCCACGCCCAGAATAACCGCCAGTTCTTTGGTGTCAATCCGGCTGTTTTTCTCGATGATGCTCAATAATTCTTCTCTCATAATCTATCTCCTCATTCTGTCGCCACGGCACCGGCGAAATACAGGCGCTTTCATGTCTTTCTCGCAGCGGTGCATGCGTCCGTCAGGACAGCCGCCATCGTCATATTTTCTCAATCTCATCGGCACCGGGCCTGTTCAGATACCTGACCTTCACACCGTCAGTCGTGTGTCTTATCACAATCCTGTCATGGGAGTCCGTAATCCATCCGATAACAGCCGCATGAACGCCCGCTTGTGTGAGTGCCGAAACAAATGCTTCCCCCTGCCAGGTCACCATCAGCATGGCACCGCCGGACAAAAGCTCGTAGGGATTTTTCCCACAAATCTCGCAGACCTCTATGGTCTCCTGCTTTACGGGAATTTTATGCAGATCAACGGTCAGACCAATGTCATGATCCTCACCCAATTCCCAGAGAGCGCGCCAGATGCCGCCTTCTCTCACTTCGCGCAGATCACATACGTCAAAACGCGCCGCGATTTTCATTTCCGCATCCACAGACAGCGCCTCGTCATAAGCTGCCATACTGCGGATCATTCTGAGCGGCAGCCGCCCGGACACTTCCCGCTCATGTTCCCGCACCAGACGGGCCGTCCCCGCAAGGCCGATCCATTTGCTCATCACAATGCTCATGCCAGGGCAGATTTCTTTTCCTGAAAAATATGGATTTTCCTGCCCGTCCCGCATTCTGACGCTTCCATCCCCTTCTGTCCGTTTCTTACTCCGTTGACTCTGCCGCTTCTGTCGTTTCTGTTGTTTGCGTCGACTCCGCTGCCTCTGTTGTCTCGGTGGTCTCTGTTGTTGTCCCCGCAGTCAGAAGCTGATTCATCACAGCTCTGGTATAGTCGATACTGCCAGTCGCAATGGCTTCATTCATTGCTGCCAGCTGACTCTCATCATCCGTGGCAATGCCAAAGGTCGCAGACCTCGCCACAGCCTTATACGTGCTGGAATTCACCTGCGTACGACTCTGTTCCACACCATCCACATACACAACCTTCCACAGCTGTGCCTTATAGCCGGTGTACGCGCTGCTGACCGTTACATAACCGATCGGCTGCGATGCATCCGTGGTAATCACCTCAGCTCCCGGATCAATGGTCTCCAGTATCACACTCTCATACTCCACAGTGCGGTTCGACGCCCTCGTTTCCACGCCGTAAATATTGACCGTGACTGTGGTGCCGGAGACGTACGCCTCCACATAGACCGGATAATCCGTATCATTTTTGAACCGGAAATCCTTGCCGGAAGACTCCGCCAGCGTGGCATCAGAGGAAATCGGCACATAACTCACAATCATGGAATGATTGTAGCGCATGGTCACCTCCAGCTCCGCCCGCAGCACCGCGTTATAGAGTGTGGAGGAAACCTGACAGATACCGCCGCCGACGCTGTCCACTACCTTGCCGGCCTCATAAGCCTTGCCGGTTACATAGCCATTGTCCGTCGTATACGGCCAGGCGTATCCATCAAACGAAAACTCCTCGCCCGGATAGAGCAAAGCGCCGTTGATCAGCTTCGCTCCGTTGGCAATATTGGCGGCCTTGGCCGAAGTGGCCCCGGAGAAGCTGGAGCTGTAGCTTCCCAGCAGATCCTTCACCTGCGAAAGCTCCTCCGTCGAGCCCTGCGGCTCATCCACCGTCACTGTCAGCTCCAGATAATTAGTCGCTTTATCCCAGTCCGCGTTCAGCGCCGCGGCAATCTCAGATGCGGAGGTTTCCACATCCACCACATACCCCGTAGACCCGGCAATAACCTGGAAGGAACCGCCGCTGCGGGTCAGAGAATAATCCACCGCTGCTTTGTCATATGCGGTGCAGTTTTCCTGAATAAAAGCTGCCAGCACATCCTCGTCAAAGGTGATCTCCACCGTGTAAACCCTGCCGGTGTATTCGAGATCCTTTAAGACCTTATACCGCTCTACCACGTTGCCGCTCGAACCGGCCGACACCGCCTGTGAGACAATCCCCGTATTGCTCCAGTATGCTCCCAGCTGCGCGGCGGTAGCGGAAATCTCCGCAATCGTACTGCCGTCCGCCTTATACTGCAGAATCATCTCCGTATTCAACAGCTCAGACACATACTCTTCCACAGCGCTTAACGCCTGTGCTTCGGTCATACCGGACACATTTATGCTGTCAATGTACACACCTGTCGGAGCCGTCTGCACCGACGTCGCCCGCGCGCTTGGCGCAAGCGACGCGACACAGACCACTGCAAGTGCCATGACAAACAGCCACTTCCAACACTTCCAGATTTTTTTCATCATTTCTCCTGTTTTGTAAACTTCCCCCTTACACGTTACCCGCAGCAGGTTCGTCTCAATACATCAGAGACGCCACCACGGAAAGCAGCATGGCCGCCACGATAATAATGCAGATCACCGCGGACGCAACCCGCTTTGCTTTTCTCTTACTGACCTTTTTCATAAAAAACTCTCAACTCCTTATTATCTCGCGAGCCACCCGCCGTCCACGGCAAGTGTGAACCCGTTCACGTAAGCGGAAGCATCCGATGCCAGGTACACAACCGCGCCCTGCATATCCGCCGGAGTGCCCCAGCGCTCGGCCGGAATGCGGTCCAGAATCGCCTCGCTCCTGTCGGCGTCGCTTCTTAACTGCGCCGTGTTGTTGGTTGCCATATAGCCGGGCGCGATCGCGTTTACATTGATACCATATTTCGCCCACTCATTGGCCATGGCCTTCGTCATTCCCATGACAGCAGATTTGGATGCCGTATAGGAAGGTACACGGATGCCGCCCTGGTAAGAGAGCATGGACGCGACGCTGATGATTTTACCGCCGCCGCCCTGCGCTATGTACTGCTTCGCAAATGCCTGGCTTAAGAAATATACAATCTTCTCGTTGAGGTTGACGACCTTGTCCCAGTCCTCCTCTGTATAATCAATCGCGTCATTGCGGATAATCACACCCGCGTTATTGACCAGAATATCCACCCTGCCATAAGCATCCAGCGCGCCGTTTAAGATCTTCGGAATGGATTCCATTAAGGAAATGTCACAGATCACCTCCGTGAAGGAGCCGCCAAAGGCCTCAATCTTCGCCTGCGTGTCCGCACAGGACCGTCTCGCCACGCCCACGACCTTCGCGCCGGCCTCCGCCAGTGCCACGCTCATGCCCTGGCCAAGTCCTGTGTTGGCTCCGGTTACCACCGCGACTTTTCCATCCAGTTTAAATAAATCCAAAATCATACCCTGCACCCTCCTTTTTTCATACCCCACTTTATCATCAGACCGGCAATTTCAAAATCACGCCCAGCCGTTTACAGTATAGCACCAACTAACCGTTCTTGGCAATCAAATCCTTTGCCAGATATCTGACGATGTTTTTGGCGTAAACCTCTCTTCCGTACTCGGAAAAATGCGTGCCGTCCTCTAAAAGCACCGGACCGTTTGCGCGGTCAATCCGGATGTCTTCATAGGTATTGATAAAAATGACAGATTCATACTCCGCGGCCACCTTTTTCAAGGCGCTCACATAGTCCGGGCCGGTGCCGCCGCCATAATTGATGCTGTCGCTGTTCCCCGCGATTTTCCCATAGGAGTACCACTGCGTCAGGTTCTGCGCGCAGAGTACATACGTCGCCTGCGGCGCGTACTCCTGCCAGGCTTCAAGCGCGGTCCGGATCGCCCCCGCGTAGGTGCTCGTGTCGTAAGGATCCTCCCCCTCGCACCATACTCCCGCGAAATAATCATTGATTCCATAGGAAAAAATGATATAATCCATTTCCTGCCAGTCAACATCCAGATACGCCTGGTTCAATTTACTGTTATCATATGCAGCCTCCCCGTAAACCACCTGATTCGTGATCACCGCCAGGGACTGATCCGTCTCCGCCCAGCTGTGCGCCGCCTGTGTACCGCCGACCGCGCAGTTGTACACCTCCACGCCAAGCTCGCGTTCCACTACGGCCGCCACACCCGTCTCATCCTGGACATTGCCCCAGATGCTGTCTCCCAGCACGCCGATTTTCACGCCTTCCGTATACGCAGAAGCGCGGTTTTTCAGATTTGCGTATCTCAGATTCTGGATCGGCTCCAGAGCCTCATATCCTAAGCCGATCAAAATCAGAACCGCCAGCAGAATAACGCCGGTTCTCTTCAGAATTTTTTTCATTTCACCTCATCCAGTAGCTTGCTCCTGTCACCAGGCTGATAAAAAAGTACAGGCCGCAGTATAAATGCCAGGCATACACCGCGCCGAGCCCGATTTTCAGGGCCTTTTGCACGCGTCCGCCGTTCATCTCAAGCCACTTTACAGCGCACAGCGCAAACAGGACAAAAATGCTGAAGCTGTATCCCCAGAGGAAATTGCCGTCTAAAGAGCGCGAACCGCTCTCCTTCAGGCAAAGCGCCTCCAGAAACCCAAGAATGGCCATCAGAATGATAAAAACACTGCTCCTCTCCCGGATCAGTTCCCTGCACCTGAGCACAACCACCAGCCCGCAGAACAGGACGGAGCAGACCACCGCTGCCTTCACAATGGAGGCATGCAGGGAAAAGGTATACCAGGGATCAAATGTAATCCCGTTTCCCGTATCCCCGCCGAAAAGCACCCCGTTCTGCCACAAAAGCACCAGGCCGCTCGGAAGCAGCGCCGAGCCGAAAACAAGGACTCTCTTCCACGGCACCTTCCGTATCACATCCGCCACAAGAAATATCCCCATGATGGGGGAGTATACCAGCAGAAAGCTGGGCTTGATACCGGTTGTGATGACATTTAAAAGCATAAAGGTCAGCCATTCGCGGACTGAAATGCCTTCCCGGTAGGTTTCCTCCAGCTTCAGATAATATAAAAACGTCAGAAGCGCCGCCAGCCGCATGCACAGATACGTGGAGTTGTGCCAGATATTGCCGGACTGGTAGCTGACATAGCGGAACTCCCCCACGAAAGAGAGATACACTGGCATCACAAAATTCAGCGAAAACGCCAGCAGAAGCGTGACGCCGTCCCGCTCTCTTTTCCACAGAAAACACACCAGGCGCTCCGTTAAGTATACCGTCGCCCATGTCACCGCCGCCAGAAAAACAGCAATCCCGATTGTACTGCCCCGGCAAAGCCAGTACAGCAGCTGATATACATACGCTGTAAAGCTGTAATACCAGCCGTCCTCTATGACCATGCTGATATGCAGCGGCAGATCCGACTGATAGGGAATATTGGCCAGGCTTTCATCCAGTACCGCGACGGACTGCTGAAAATACAGCCAGACACATGCCGCAAAATAAAGACCCGCCAGCACATGCACCGTCAGGCGCAGCTTTTTTTGATCTGTTTTCTGTATCATTCTCCGATCAGTCTTTTTTGCCAAAAATTTATCCTTCATCACGCCGTCTGTTAAAGCTTCGTCAGAATATTAATATGCTTCCTTAAAAGCCGGTAGTATTTCACGCCGGTTTCATCTCCAAACGCCTTCATAATCCCGATATTCAGGCCCTGCAGACTGCCGTCGTAGGTTTCTCTGTATACCTGATAAAGCAGATCCGTGTCCTGCACCTCATAATCATTAACGTCCAGCAGCAGACGCAGATACATGCGGACCCGCTCTTCTCTGTCCTGTTCATAACGGATCCAGAGCTGTGCGTGAAGCTCCGGGTGCGACTTCACCGCCGCGTAGATCTCGTCTCCGTCCCTCTGCTCGAAAATACAGGTCAGGGCGTTATGAAAGAGCGCCATATTTTTGCGGGAAATCATGGTGCAGAGGCTCTGCAGGCAATAGCGGGTATCAATCATCCGGCTTCCGTCCGCCACCATCGCGGTATCCGGAATAGCCATGGGCTTCTCCATGGGCTCGAAATCGTCATGCTCCTGCGCAGCTTCCTCCTGTGTGGACTCCTGCTCCATCATGTATTCCGTCTGTTCCGCTTCATCCTCCATTGCGGCCTCAGTCTGCACAGGCTCCATCTGTAAAGGTCCCTCCTGCGTCAGGTTTTGCTCCCGGGCCGTTTCCGTTTCCATCCCGTTTTCTGTCCATGTGGCTTCTGCTTCCATCACGGCAGCTTCCCCGACCGCTTCTGCCTGCGGCACTGCTTCATCCCGGACAGTCTCCGCTGCTGTCACATCCTGCGCAAACGCCTCTTCTGAAGCAGCAGCTCTGTTCTTCTTTTCGGCTTCCGCCTCACGCGTCTTCTCCCTGCGCTTTTTTTCCTCTATCTTTTTGGCCTTTTTGGCTTCCAGATCCACTACCTTTTTATTGTCTGTGGCTCTGTCTTTGGCTGCCTTGTCATCAGACGCCTTACGATTGTCAGCAGCTTTGCCTGCGGACGATTTGCCTTCAGCCGGTTTACTGCCGTTTGCTTTGCTGTCGTATGTTTTATTCTCGGATGTTTTATTTTCGTATGTCTTATTGCCGTACGTTTTATTCTCATACGCCTTACTGTCATACGTTTTGCCGCCGGCTGTCTGCTGCGTTTTATCCTCCAGCTTGGGCGTTGGCTTTTTATAATCCTTTCTGTTCTCCAGCCTGGGCCTGTTCTGATACCTCTGGCCCGAATTCTGCCTCCTGTTTGTATTCGAATTTCTCTTCTGTGCTGCGGCCGGCTTCTCCGGATCCGAAATCTGCAGAGACACACAGAAGCTGCTCTTTTCCCTGCGGATATTATATCCCTTCTGCTTCCAGTAGCTCACCACCGCGTCGAACCCGTTGTCGTTGGATATGAGTATGTACTCACACTTCGGGCTTTTGGAAATCACCGCGCCGAGCTGCGTCACCATCTGAAAATCCAGTCCGTTGTTGCCCTCCTTGCAGCGAATTCCCGTAATCTGTTTTGCGCCGATATTGATCAGCTCCACCGCTCTCGCGCAGCTGATATGGGCGCTGTTGTCCGTATAAAACAGGAAAATATGATCCTCCGGTTTTAAAATATTTAATATATTGACCCATACTTCATTGACATTCTCACTGTCAATGAAGTACCGGCAGCCATTTTTTCTTCCAAACATGCTTACCTCTTACGTGTTCTCCTCCCAGGCAGTCAGTCAGGCCAAAGCCTCCCGGGGCCGCGCGTCTTTCTTTCCGGCCTTTCCCGCGAAAATGCAGCTATCCGCAGCATTCCGCTCCCGGCCCCGATCAGGTAAAAAGCTTCCCTTTTCTGTGCTTCTTACTCAATCAGAATAAAATACTGCTGCGGCGCATCGCTCTCTTCCCGCTTGGGTATCATAAATTTCAGTATATTGTTTCTGTAGGCGGCTCTGATATGCTCCTCTGCCACGCCCCTCCCGATATAATATGCCCTGCGGAAAGGCTCCTCCAGATCCGGCCTTAACGCAGTGACAATCAGGTAGCCATCGTTGGTGCAGGCGGAAATCTCCTCCCGATGAAAGCCGGGAAGCTCCACCTCCAGAACATACAGATCGTCTCTCTCCCGTAAATTCCCTTTTACGTCCTTCAAGTCCATCTATCCGGGAATCCTTTCCGCTTCCTTGCTCGTTTTCCTGTTCTGCAAAAGACAGATAATCCTGTTTATCCGTCCTCCCAGAGAACTCCGATGCCTGTGAAGCCTTTATTTGTCAGTATTCCCGGTAAATATATAAATTATGCGCGTATGATTTATCGTTATTTATATTTCCGCTCCAGGTCAAGCAGAAACTGTTTGATCTTAAGACCGCCGGCATATCCCTTAAGCCGGCCGTCAGCTCCCACAACCCTGTGGCAGGGCACCAGAATCATGATCGGATTTAAATGATTCGCGCCGCCCACAGCCCGATACGCGTTCGGTCTTCCCAGGCTCTCAGCCTGCTCTTTATAAGACCGCGTCTCTCCATAGGGAATATCACAGAGCGCCATCCACGCCTCCTTCTGAAAGGGCGTCCCTTTGAGAATGAAGGGGATGGTGAATTCTTTTCTTTTTCCGTCAAAATATTCCCCCAGCTGAACTTTCAGTTCCTTCGCCACACTGCCCGTAATCTTTTCCTCTGTTGCCTCAGGCGCTGTCTGAAGTTTGAGCAGGGCAAACCCGTCGTCAACGGCAGTCAGGTATCCAATGGGTGTCCGTATACAGCTCTCAAACAGCATGCTATCGCCTCCTTACTTTAAGAAAAAGACCAATAAACATAACGTCTATTGGTCTTTTGCCTCTCATGATCCTGCACCCTGCAGGGTGCAGTCTGCGGCCTGAAATAAAGCCTAATCCGCTACATACGGCATCAATGCAACGTGACGCGCACGCTTGATTGCTGTCGTCAGACGTCTCTGGTGCTTTGCGCAGTTGCCGGTGATTCTTCTGGGAAGAATCTTGCCTCTCTCAGACACGTATCTCTTGAGCTTCGCGGTGTCCTTATAATCAATTACATTATCCTTGCCGCAGAATACGCAGACCTTCTTCCTTCTGCGGATGCCGCCCTTTCTCTTCAGAGGGGCATCGGTCTTTTCCGTTCTGTTATAAGCCATTGTCATTGCCTCCTTGTCGTTGTCAATTAATTGAAGGGTAATTCCTCGTCGATCCCGTCCGGAATGTTCATGAATCCGTCGCTCAAAGGATTGCTGCGGGTCGTATTATTCGCCGGCGCACTGTAGGTACTGCCGCCGTTGTCATAACCACCCTGGCTGCCGGAAGCGTTCTTGCTCTCGGCGAACTCCAGCTCCTCCACGATCACGCGGACACTGTAAACCATCTGGCCTTCCCGGTTGGTATAGTTGTCATTCTGGATTCTGCCGGTTACCACCATCTTGGTACCCTTGTGCAGATATCTCTCCACAAACTCCGCCTGCTTGCCAAACGCAGTACAGTTAAAGAAGTCCGCGTCCGGCTCACCCTCGCGCTTGAATCTTCTGTCTACGGCAATGGAAAAACGGGCAACAGCCGTCTGGCTTGCACCCTGGGAATAACGAACTTCCGGGTCTCTGGTAAGACGTCCAATCAGAATTACTTTGTTCATACAAACTCTCTCTTTCTGTTAAGCTTCCTGCTTCACGATCAGGTATCTGATTACGTGATCCATGATGCGGACACGGCTCTCGATCTCAGCAGGAGCTGTCGGTTCAGCATCAAAACGAATGAAAGAGTAGTAGCCTTCTCTGGATTTGTCGATCTCGTAAGCAAGCTTTTTCTTGCCCCAGTCGTCAATCTCAGTGATGACTCCACCGAATCTCTCGATCAAAGCCTTTACCTTCTCAACAGTATTGGCTCTCTCTTCTTCTTCGATCTTTGCACTGACAACAAGACACAATTCATACTTTGTCATCGCTTTAACCTCCTTTTGGTCTCTGGCCCTTGCCTTACGCAAGAGCAAGGAAATGATTTTACATCACGATAAGTTATCGTAGCACAAAAAATAAGGGATTGCAAGACCTTTTGTCCTGAAATCCCTTATTTTTCAGCAGTTTTTTGGTTTCACCGAGCGGATACTCTTCTCCACGCTGCTCCTGGGCTGCATAATCATACGGCCGCAGCCTGTGCATTTTAATCTGATGTCCGCACCGGTGCGCAGCACCTCCCATTCAAAGCTGCCGCAGGGATGCTTTTTTTTCAGTTTTAAAATATCACCCACCTGGATGTTCATGGCTTCCCTGTCCTCCCGCTCTCAATCATGCGTGCTCTGAAAGCGTCTGTTTCCGGCTGGCTGCCGTCCTGCGAAGGCTTCCCAGCATTTATCAATGCAGCTCGATCTGCTTAAACACCTCTCCGATCGGCTCGCGGATAATCAGATCCGCCGCGCTGTCCTTTGGCGTCGCGGACTTATTGACTAACACCAGCTTATTGCCCTGATAATAATCGAGCAGGCCCGCCGCCGGGTAGACATTTAAGGAAGTGCCTCCCACAATCAGCACATCCGCATCGTGAATGTACTGAACGGACTTGCGCAGTGTCGCATCGTCCAGGCCCTCCTCATAGAGCACCACATCCGGCTTGATCGTTCCCTTGCAGATCCTGCAGGTAGGAATCCCCTCACTCTCAATGATATAATTGACATCATAAAATTTGTGGCAGCGCTCACAGTAATTGCGCAGGACACTGCCGTGCAGCTCCAGCACCACCTTGCTGCCCGCCTTCTGGTGCAGACCGTCGATATTCTGTGTCACCACGGCCTTCACCTTTCCCATGGCCTCCCACTCGGCCAGACGCTTATGCGCGGCGTTCGGCTCCACGTCCGGAAAGAGCATCTTATTCTTGTAAAACCGGTAAAATTCGCTGGTATAATGTTTGTAAAAGGTGTGGCTTAAAATCGTCTCCGGCGGATAATCATACTGCTGATTATACAGGCCGTCCACAGAGCGGAAATCCGGAATGCCGCTCTCGGTGGATACCCCCGCGCCGCCAAAAAAGACCACGTTGTCGCTTTCCTGTAACCAGGTCTGCAATGTTCTGATGTTCTCATTCATCCGATTTTCCTCCCTGTTTCTATTCCGCGTCCTTCAGAACCTGCTGCCACAGCTTCAATACACCCATCTCCTCATAAGAAGGAATAATCCCGTCCGCGGCTGCCTTCAAATCCGGGTGCGCGCTCTCCACCGCATAAGCCCTGCCCGCCGCCTTAAGCATCTCCAGATCATTCGGGTTATCGCCGGTCGCCAGCACTTCCTCCCGTAAAATCCCCATGCGCTCCATGATCATCTGCAGCGCCGCGCCCTTATTCACACCGGGCATCGCGCAGTCAATCCACCATTCTCCGGCCACGGAGCAGTGCATCCGCCCCTCCCACTTTGGCAGGAACTCCTTCGACGCGTACTCCCACACATTTGTCTTCCTGTATAAAGTAAACTTCGTCACCGGCGCCTCAGGTATCGTGTCCCAGCCATGCAGGCTCTCAATGGAATAGTGATAATTCCCCTTCATCAGCTGAAACATCTCCGAATTTTCATCCGGCGCGTAGGCACACTCCGGTGCGCAGAGAATGCCGTCGCCGTCCGGGATTTTCCTTGCGTCCGCCCAGGCCTCGCGTACCCATTCCTTCGGAATCTCCTTAGCCGCCTCCACCGGGCCGTCCATCTTTAGTGTTGCACCGCCGTCCCCGACGATCCACACCAGATCTTCCACCTCATGAAACAGGCGCCGTACCGACGGATACTGCCTGCCGCTGGCGATTACCACATAAATTCCCTTCTGCCGAAGTCTGCGGATCATATCAAAATACTCCGGATACATCCGGGGTGAGCTTTCCTTCACCATCGTCCCGTCCACGTCGGAGATCACAAGTTTTATCATTGAGCAATTTCTCTCCCTCTTCTCATTTTCATGCCTTATAATCATTTGCATTTGTCCGGATAAGAATAACATCAAATTTCAGCCGGTACAAGGGAGAGTTTGTATAATTGAGGTAAAAAGGAAGCGTTCTCCTTGGAGATTACTCTTATAAACTCGTCTCTGAGATATACCCCAACTCGTTTCTAACCATTATCTCATATAATTTCTAATTCAGAGCTGCCCATCCCGTGCCACTTCCTTCATCACTCTGCAATCCGTCTTACAGAAAGCAATCCCATAATGAACAATCCGCTCCGGCAGATGACGGCCAAAAACTTTATCATACTTCCTGTCGTCAATCTGGCTCAGTGCCTTTTTCGCATCGGTTTCCAGATCAGCGGCTTCCTTTGCATATTTGACCTCTATAATAAACGCATATTTCTCACGCCTGCGGTAAGCCAGAATATCCAGGCGGCCCTTTCCTGCTTCCCGGTTGGAGACAACATTCCATTCTTTAAAGCTGGCAAGCATACCGAGGAGTAAACCGTGGTAAAAGTTCTCTTTTTCCTCTGTTTTTCCGCCATCCAGGTAGCTGATGGAGCCCTCCATATAATCAATCAGGCAGTCCTCCATTGCCGTCTCATCTTCAGCCAGTATCGCATTTAAAAATTCCCTGAGGCCGTCCGTATCGTCCAGAACCTTCTCTTGAAACCACTCGTCCACCTGCGCGGCAAACAGCTCTCTGACCTCCCTGTTGGGAATAGTCAGTATATAGCTTCCGTCCTCGTTTCTGCCGCGCATTGTCAGATAACCGGTGGTAAACAACACGCTCCACAGGTTATCAATCGTATCATCCAGTTCCCTGTAGGTCAGATCTGGCTTTACCTGTTTATTGACCGTTCCGCCCTCAATCAGTTCCGCGATTTGATCCCGCGTCTGCTTGTCTGCCTGATCGGCAAAACGACGGATGATATCATTTCCGCTCGCATTGGACCAGAAATTTCTGGGAATTCGGTCGGAGGTATTCATCAGCTGATCACACCAGTTTAAAACATCCCAGGGACTGTAGACGCTGGTTTTTCCAAAAAGATAACCGTCATACCATTCTCTGGTGACATCATAATATTCACTGATGCCATAATATTCCAGCATCTGGCGCACTTCCTGATCGGTAAAGCCAAACCACTCATCATAACTTTCATCGGCGATAGTATGCATACGCGGGTTATTAAAACCGGTAAAAATACTCTCCTTCGCGATACGAAGACAGCCCGTAACAACAGCCATCTTAATATTTGAGTTTGTCTTCATCCCCTGGCTGAAAAATCGACTGATGAAGGATGTCATCTCATTATAATAGCCATTTGACTCCGCCTTCTGTAGAGGAACATCATATTCATCAATCAGAACTATGACGGGCTGCCCCCAGTGTTTATTAAGATAGCCGGACAGCACCATGATAGCACTTTCCAGGTTCGCTCTTTTCATTTTCATGTCCAGAAGCGTTTGTTTATCCGCTTCGTCCAGTTTCTCGCTATCCATGAGATAAGCATGCCGGTCCACTTCCCTGCTCACAACACCTGCAAACTGTTCTAACGCATCCTGATAGTCAAGACCCCAGCAGTCTTTCAGCGTCAGACTGATGACCGGATATTTTCCCTGCCATTCGGCACACAGCGCAGTCTCCCCCGAAATTGTCAGGCCATTGAACAAACTACTGTCAGCCCCAATTTCAAAGAAATGCTGCAGCATACTCATATTCAGGCTTTTTCCAAAACGGCGCGGACGCGTGAAGAGATTTACCTCTCCCCAGTTTTCCAGCAATTCCCTGATCATTCCGGTCTTATCCACATAGTAAAATCCATCTTTAACCAGCTTTTCAAAATTATCTATTCCTATCGGCGGTCTTCTTTTTTTCATTTTCAGCCGCTCCTTTCGCCGCAAGACCCTTGATTGCCTTTATTATAAAGGCAAAGCGAACACTATGCAAGCCTCTTTGAACGCAAAAAAGGAACCCCATTTCTGAGATTCCTCCAAGGCGCAGACCGGATTTGAACCGGTGCATACTGGTGTTGCAGACCATTGCCTTACCTCTTGGCTACTGCGCCCCACATTGCGTCTCTGCCATCAGAGACGCAAATTATGTTAGCATATTTTCAGGGCGTTTGCAAGAACTTTTTTATTTTTCTAAAGCAGGCTCTGATGTCTTATTTCTTCCCGTCGTCCCCAGCCGCATCCGCCTGCGCGATGACCGGCGCCGCCGAAGCCTCCAGCGCTTCCTTCGCACGGGTAATCTCATCCGCCTGCTCCTGCGTCAGCTTGGAGGGATTGGCTTTGGCAATCAGGCGCTGCAGATGGTTCATATCACTCTTGACCTGCTTTTTCACGTCTTTATCCAGCGACTTATGCACCTTACTATACGCGTTGTTGGCGCGGGCTAAAACTTTTTCGGCCTCGCCGATGGAGTCGATGGCCGCCTTACGCTGGCCGTCGGATGCCTCATATTCCTCCGCTTCATGGATGGCGCGCTGAATATCCGCCTCGCTCATGTTGGAGTTGGAGGAAACCGTGATCTGCTGCTGCCTGCCGGTGCCCAGGTCGCGGGCAGAAACCTTGACGATACCGTTGGCATCGATGTCAAAGGTCACTTCGATCTGCGGGACGCCTGCCATGGCCTTCTGAATGCCGTTCAAACGGAAGTTGCCCAGCAGCTTATTATCCTTGGCGAACTGACGCTCGCCCTGTAAAACCTTGATATCCACCGCGCTCTGATAGTTGGATGCGGTGGTAAACACCTGACTGTGACGGGTGGGAATGGTCGTGTTGCGCTCGATAATTTTCGTGGAAACGCCGCCCACCGTCTCAATTGAAAGCGACAGTGGTGTCACATCCATTAAAATCAGCTCATTCGCGTTGCTGCCGACCACTAACGCCCCGCCGAGCTTACCGCCCTGCACGGCCGCACCCTGGGCCACACACTCATCCGGATTTAAGTTCCTGGATGGTTCTTTGCCTGTCAGCTGACGCACCTTGCTGACCACGGCGGGCATCCTGGTGGAACCGCCGACTAAGAGCACCATTCCCAGTTCAGATGCGGTGATACCCGCATCGCTTAACGCCTGCCGCACAGGCTCCTCTGTCCGGCGGATCAGATCCGCGGTCAGCTCCTCAAATTTTGCCCTGGTAATCGTCATTTCCAGATGCTTTGGCTCGTCCCGCACCATCGTAATAAAGGGCAGGTTAATATTCACCGAAGCTGCGCTGGAAAGCTCAATCTTGGCCTTCTCCGCTTCCTCTCTGACACGCTGTGAAGCGGTCATATCCCTGGAAAGATCCACATGCTCTGTCCGCCTGTATTCCGAAATGATGTAATCCGCCAGCCGCTTGTCAAAGTCATCGCCGCCCAGATGATTGTCACCGGCGGTCGCCAGCACCTCAATGACGCTCTCCCCGATCTCAATGATGGACACGTCAAAGGTGCCGCCGCCCAGATCGTACACCAGAATCTTCTGCGGATCCCCGTGATCCAGTCCATAAGCCAAAGCCGCGCTGGTCGGCTCATTGATAATCCGCAGGACATTCAGACCCGCGATCCGGCCGGCGTCCTTGGTCGCCTGGCGCTGCGCGTCATTGAAATAAGCGGGCACAGTAATCACCGCATCGTTCACGGTATCTCCCAGGTAGCTCTCCGCATCCTTTTTCAGCTTGCGCAGAATCATTGCGGAAATTTCCTGAGGCGTATAGGTTTTGCCGTCGACGCGGGTCGTCCAGGCGCTGCCCATTTCTCTTTTAATAGAGGAAAACGTCCGTGCCGCGTTGACCGCTGCCTGGCGCTTGGCCATGTCGCCCACCAGCCGTTCTCCCTTCTTTGAAAATGCCACTACAGATGGTGTCGTGCGCACCCCTTCCGCGTTGGGAATCACCACCGGCTTTCCGTTTTCCAGAACCGCCATACAGCTGTTGGTCGTCCCCAGGTCAATTCCGATTACCCTGCTCATCTTTTTCTCCTCCGATATTTTGTATTTTCATACAGAAATTCATTTATATTGACTTTATCCCCCGAAAAAACCAAAGTCAAGGCGCCGTAAACTAATTTCACAGACTTCACGTTAAATTAAGATTTTCGTCACAGCTTCTTCACAGGATTTTTGCTTGCCCCTTCTCAGAATCTGTGCTACAATGCCTGTATTCGGGAGTTGTAATCATTTTTCCATTTACCTGCCGCTTTACCGATGCCGCAGTGTCCATGGAAAAGCTGCTTTATCATCAGGAGGTATCAGATGGGTATCGTATTGGGCGGTCTGCTTCTCATTATCATCATCGTTGCGGTTGTGATTACCGCGGTCGTCTCGTCCGTCGTCTCTGCGTTCGCGTTTAAAAATGTGGATGAGGAGGAATAAGCCGCATCCGGTTCCGGTTTCATGATCTGCTTCGATGATTCCGGACTGCTTAAAACAGCAGACTGAGCAAAAACAGGCAAGCTACGGATTATAACCTGTATATGACGCAGCAAGGGGTTCAGGTACTTCGCCCGAACCCCTGTTTTTATTGCATAATCATATATCCACCTGTATACGCCTGATGTTCATAAACTGACCGGTCACACACAGGCTCTTAGCGGAAATTACTCCTCGGTCTTCTCTTCCTCTTCAGCAGGCTCAGCCTCAGCAGCCTCCGGCTGTGCGCTGTCCATGCGGGTCTCCAGCTTCGCCAGAGTATCCTCCGCGAACTTGCGGCCGCCGATACCAAAGGAAAGTGCGAATGCCACAGCAAGCGCCGCCACAATCAGGATAAAGGTAGACTCTACGATCGTGCTTGCCACGCCCAGCTGGCTTAAGCAAAGGAACGCAGCCAGTACATAAATGGCAGCCTTCACGGCAACAGTGCCAACCTTCGAACCCGAATTTCTCTTGGTCAGAGCGGACTCAGCGGCACCGGCAGCAAACACTGCGATTGCCAGAATAAGGACAACGCTTAAGACCTCCGGCATATAGCCGATAATTGTGGCTCCCACATTGGTCAGAACAGGCAGTCCCAGAATGTCAATGCCTTCCACGACAAAGATGATCACCAGCACATATTTCACAACCAGGCTGATACCCTTGGAAAGATTGATGTTTTTGGTTGCGTCGCCGGTAATTTTCTCGATCAGCGTGTCAGCGCCGACACTCTTTAACAGGCTGTCCAGCAGATTGGCAACGAGGTTGGCAACGAATACGCCAACTCCGATGACAACGATAGCTGCCAGAATGTAGGGAATCTCAGCGAAGATAGTGGCTACGATTTCATCGGCAGGTTCCGAAATAGCGGAAATGCCAAGGCCATCCAGTGCGGCGGTCACAACCACCAGGATAATGACTCCGTAAATCACATTTGCGATCACGGAAGAGAAGGAATTGCTTTCAGTTACTTCAATACCGGCCTTTTCCTGGAAGGTATCGATCTTCAGCGCCTTTAAGACAGACTTTAACAGGTCTCTGACCATCCTCGCGACAAAGAGGCCAATCGCCAGCAGGATGCCGGCGCCAACCAGCTTCGGTATAAAAGCAAGGAATGTGTTGACCATGCTCGTAATCGGAGCGGAAACACTATCCATTCCCAGTCTGTCCAGCACACCGGGCAGGAACAGCAGGAAGACTACAAAATAGACCAGCTTCCCGATAAACTCAATGGCGGTATCCACCGTTCCTTCCCCGATCCCGGTTTTGGCAACCAGTTTTCCAATATTCAGAGCCTTTAAGAGCTTCACAATAAGTGACTTGACGATCTTCGCAACGATAAATGCCACGATCAGCAGCACAATCGCTATCAGAACGTTTGCAATTGACGAAATAAACGCCTGCATAATAGCTTCTCCTTTCGCGCATTCCTTTCCGGAACACCAATGATATTTATATTTTAATACTGCAATCAGTGAAAGTAAACGGAAGTTTTGTATATATTTTGCAAAATTTGTTGTGAATTGTCACAAATAAAAGGGCTTTCAGGTAAGAAATCTCAAAATCCAGCGCCGTCAGAACAGAGATTTCCCTTTGTGTATCATATGGCAAATATGCAGATCATCGTCCACAAAGAGAATATTCGCATAGCACCCTGCATGCAGACTGCCATATCTGTCTGCCACGCCAATGCACCTGGCGGGATTATAAGCCGCCGCTTTTATGGCGCTTACAAGCGGAATATTCATGTAGCGTACAGCGGTACGCAGACAATCCATCAGATTCGCAGCACTGCCCGCAATCGTATCCGGGGACTTTGTCAGTACCGCTCTTTTTCCTGTGACTGTCACGTCCTGCCCGCCAAGAGAATACTGACCGTCCGGCAGTCCCGTGGCCTCCATGCTGTCGCTGATCAGAATCACCCTGTCGTCCCCGAACAGCTGAAAGGTCATTCGTACAACAGCCGGATGAACATGGATGCCGTCCGCTATCAGCTCCACATCCGCGCCCGCCTCCCACGCCGCTGCAACGGGACCCGGCATCCTGTGGTGAATGCCCGGCATGGCATTATATAAATGCGTCATATGGGACGCCCCGGCCGCAAACGCTTTTTGAGCAGTCTCATAATCGCAGGAGGTATGTGCCAGGGAAACAACCGTATGGGTGCTCAGCTTTTCAATACACGCTAAGGCGCCCTCTTCCTCCGGCGCTATATCACAGAGTTTAAACAGCCCGTTTGCCGCTTTCTGCAGCCGCGCAAACATCTCCGCATCCGGTTTGTGAATATAAGCGCCGTTCTGTGCCCCTTTCATTTTGGAGCTGATGAACGGGCCTTCCATATTGATGCCCACTAAATCAGCACCCCTGCCGTTTTGATGCTGTGCCGCCGCCCGGGCAATCCCCGCCAGCTTTTCCTCTCCATAAGTCATGGTGGCGGGGCAGATGGCCCCTATTCCCTTCGAAAGCTCAAAATCAGCTATTTTCTGAATCGCTTCCTGCGTTCCGTCGCAGAAATCCACCCCGTCACAGCCATGGAAATGAATATCCACAAGCATGGGAATCGCTTTCAGACTCCCGTAATTCAGGACACACTCTTCGCTTCGCCCTGTATTTTTGTAATCTGCCTCGTCCACCAGGTATTCTCCATGAATCAGGATATCCTGTCTGACAAATCCATGATCGTTCTGAAAAACATCCGCGTTTATAATCTTCATATTCTTCCAACTGCCGCCTTCAGGGACATTTCCCGGTAATCTTTCGCTCTGATGATCTTCATTTTCAAAGGTTCCTCTTTTCTTTCCGCGCGGCTTAAAGCCTGTTGTTTCAATCATCACATTCACTTACGATTCTGAACGTTCTCTCACAGGGCGTATAATCATTCATAAAAATACTGAAGCCCTCCGTGTTTTTCTCCTCTCCGGAATAATGTCCGCCAAAGGAGTGTGTGCCGAAGCCCGGCCCCAGTAAAAGCCTTTCCCCGCAGCCGGAAATCGTCAGATAATCCTGCTTTAAAATCATGCTCTCACCCTTTGGTGCCGTAAGCCTGAACACATCATTCTCCAGCACACAGCCTGCAGGCGCATCGACTTCTACCCGCAAAGGAAGGCCGGATAAGCCGCTCGTTTTCACCGTGATTTCCAGTCCGTTCTCAAGCTCCCGGATCACTACCTTTGTGTCCAGGCTGCTGGTAATCACTTTTTCACGCTTCTGCTGGTCCATTTTCCACCAGTCCGTTGTTCCCTGCGGTTCTCCAAACGGCTGATAATACCACCCCAGAGCCGTGGCGGACAGCGTACAGGCAGTGTCCTCCATTTCCAGATTCTGCGGGATAAAATTCCGGATATCGCAGTAGGCCTCTCCAATGCGAAGGCCCAATGAGAAGCTTCCGGTCTTCACATAAAGAAAATCCGCCTTATTTGCCAGAACCGTATAGGCGTAGGCAGCCTTCTTCACGCGCAGCACCCGGGAACCGCGGAAAAATTTTTTATATTCCGTCAGATATCCATAGCCCTGAAATTCATAATGCTTCAGCTCATCATGGGTCATGAAAATATACATGCTGTCAGGCGCCAGGTCCCCTCTGCGCTGATTGTCGCAGATCATTTTGTGGGCGGCGGCGTCAAAAACCGAAGAGCCGTTTTTATGCGCCATCCATGTATAAAGATAAAAATACTGATCGGGATACAGCTTCTTCCCGTGGTCCTGTCTGGTAGAATTCTGCGTAAAAATCGTATCGTCGCCGTCGATGTAATACAGCATGGCGGTCAGATTTCTGTCCACATATGTAAGAAAGCTTTCGTCCCCTGTGGATTCGTAAGCCAGAATCAGCGACTTGTCCACAACCGCGTTGTAATTGCCTGTGGAACGCTCCGCGTATTCCCCGTCCTCATCGCCGTCGATTCCTTCCGCCAGATACTGCTGTGCCTTAAGCCGCAGTTGCGCTGCCTTTAAATCATCCTCCTCAAGCTTTGCCATGCAAAGCAGGGCGGCCGTCACAGCCCACCGATGATTGGGAGTGTGGAAGCCTCCGTGCAGAAAAATCGGTTCGCATTTGACCATCATGGCATAATAGCGATCCTTCAGCGCCTGCTCCTGTTTCGAAGTTCCATATTTTTCCAGAATCTGCCAGGCGCCGTACAGGCGGCGGAAGCAAAAAGCCGTGTCCGGGGCAGAATAGAAATTGCAGGAAGGGAAGTCCATGCTGCCGTCCTCCCTCTGCCAGCGCTCCAGAAAATCAACGCCTCTTAAAACCGCGTCCCAGAGTCTTTCACTCCGGTAATACCTGCTTTCCTCGCAGAAATACAGGCACAGGCAGTCTGTCAGAAGGTAAACGGTAGGTTTTCCTTCAATGATATCACTGTCAAGCCTTCCACAATCTGTTCTCTTTTCATCCCTGACCTGTCCGTGCAGGAATTCCTCCACCCTTTTTTCTGTGGATGCCACGATATGTGTCCAATATCTTTTCATCTGTCTTTTCCTCTGCTTTCTTCCGGTAATGGTATCATACCCTTTTGTCGCTTTAATCATTTAGTGACAGTAAGCAGCAGTGTCTTGATTTCAAACGCATGAAAGGACAGCCTGACCCTGTGTCCCGCCTGCATTTCAAGCTCCTGAAGGGGTTCTTCCAGCATATTGCAGGCGAAGACCTGCTTCACCAAAGCCGGGAGTGTCAGATACGCCTTTCCCGCAAATCCCTTTGCTTCATAGAGCCTTAAAACAACTCCGTTTGCCGCATCAAAAGCCGGCTTGCAGGTTTCTATAATTATATGGCCACTGTCCACCTGAAAATAAGAAAGCGCATTGATCGACTCAGTTGTCGTGCGACAGGAGCCCGCATCCATTCGTCCTGCTCCTGCGCAGCCGGAAACCGCATCCGTCGACACAGTATCCGGGTGCATGCTGCATTCCGTCACGGCCACATTGCACTCGTAAGCCTCCTGCGTCACCCGGCTTTCGGAAAACGGACCTTCAAACGGGAGAATGGAATACGTAAATTCATGCAGCCCCTGGTCCGCTGTCATGTCCGGTGCCAACGGGGAACGCAGCAGCGTCAGGGACAGCCTGCTGTCCTGCGCGGAAAGGCCATATTTGCAGTCATTCAACAGCGCGAAGCCGTTTTCCCCGTCAGTCAGCACCGCGTATTTGTGATGACAGGTCTCATACTGATCCTTTTCCTGTCTCGTGGATTTATGGGTGGGCCTGCGGATATAGCCGAACTGAATTTCCTCCAGCACTTCCTTTGTGTACACTGTGGTCGGAAAATCCACCTTCAGCATCCGGTGCCGCTCATGCCAGTCAATCGTCGTCGCGAAATCAACCCTCGGGCTGTCCTGATGCAGGCATATTGTCTGCACAGCGGTAAAATATCGTTCCTGCCGCTCCACCGTTATGGTCAGATTGCCCGCTTCATCCGCTTTCACATGACAGGTATGCGTTCCGTTTAAAGAAACCGGGACGCTCTCATACATGCTGCCAATCTCCCAGGCGTCATACTGCATATTGACGTCCTGATAAAGCTTCCAGTCATTTAAGGGTGCCGCAGCATATTCATACTCTGTCCTGCGGTCCGTCAGGCTGCGGATTCTGCCCAGGGAATCGACCCTGACACGGTAGAATTGATTCTCATAATTCAGGGTTTCCCCGTCGCCGATTTCTCTCACCGTCACATTCTGCGTTGCTTCGGCAGCTTTTTCTTCCTCTGTAGTCCCGCTCTCCCTGATGGGGCTCGTTTCCGTGCTTTCAGCAGGACTGCACTCCAGCCCTTCATCCTCTGGATTTCGGAAAATATCCGCCCCTGTACTCTGTGCCGGATTGCATCCGATTCCCGCGTCCTTCACGTTTTCAAAGCGGACATACCCGCAGGATGGCAGAATATTTCCCCGGTAATTTCTCTCCCAGCTTAAGGAATTAAAACGAGCCGGCCCGCCGGCCAGAATTTCCAGAAGATCGGACGCCAGTTTCCGGCTGTCCCTGAAAATCTCCGCCAGCGCATCCCGCGCTTCCTCATTTACCTTCTGTATACTGCTCCCGGGAAGGATATCGTGAAACTCCTGATTCAGCAGCTTTTTCCACAGGGTATCCAGCTTCTGAAGCAGCGCGTCCTCATCCTCAGTCTTCCCCTCCAGCCTGAGAAGCCCCGCCAGATATTCCGCCTCCCTTAAGGCGTACTCCGCCTTGCGGACGCCCTTCTTGATCTGTGCCTGCGAAGTATAGGTCCCCCGGTGCCATCTTAAATATAACTCGCCATAGTAGACATTCGTAACCTCCTCCGGCTCAATCCGCTCAAAGAAGCGGACCGGGCTTTCCATATGGCAGCGCGGCGCGCCCTCTAAGTCCTCACAGCGAAGAGCGATCTCCAGCATCAGCTCCGTGGGGCCTCCTCCGCCGTCACCATAGCCAAAGGGAAACATCATCCCGTTGATTTCTTCCCTCTGGTTGCGGTCCGCCTCCCAGCGCTCCCGCAGGGCGCCGGGTTGAAAGACAGCGTTATTTTTCTTATAAATATGGGACAAAACCCTGGTGCCGTCAATCCCCTCCCACCAGAAAATATTATAGGGGAAGGGCTCAGACTCCGGGTCAGCCCTCAGCAGCTTCTGCGTGGCAAAATACGACACCTCACAGCCTGCCATAATCTGCGGCAGCGCACCGCAGAAGCCAAAGGTATCCGGCAGCCAGGCCAGACAGCTCTCAACCCCAAGCTCTTTACGGAACCACCTTTTTCCCAGCACGAACTGGCGGACAAGGCTTTCCGCACCCGCCAGATTCGTATCGCACTCCACATAAAGAGCGCCCTCCGGGATAAACTGTCCGCTTCGCACCTTTTCAAGCACACGGCCGTATAAATCCGGATAGCATTCCTTAAGCGTCTCCAGAATCGGCGGTTCACAAAGCAAAAACCGATACTCCGGATATCTCTCCATCAGTGCCAGCTGATTGGAGTAGGTGCGGGCACACTTTCTCCTGGTCTCTGCCGTTGTCCACAGCCAGGCCAGGTCCAGGTGGGATTGCCCGAAAATCGTATATTCCGGCACGGTGTCCCCGTTTTTCTTTTCCAGCAGCGGAGTCAGCTCTTTTCGTGCCTGTCTGACACTCTTAATTCTTTCCGGCTCATCCGCCTCAAAGTCCGCGATATAAGTGAAGCGCTTTAAGGCTGCGCCGATCTCCATCGTGCGCAGCTCACTTTCCGGCAGTGCCTTCCACAATTCATATAACGTGTGATAGTCCGCGTAGGCCCGGAAATATTCCTCATCCCAGATACCGAAATGGCTTCTCTCCACCGTACACTGAAATGCGGGCGGCTCCGGAATCGGCACCGCATCCCTGGTCTGGATTCCCACATGTTCAAACTGCTGCCCGTGTCCCGCGTAGACCTCCGCCAGAATATCAAAGCACTCATTCTCCTTCGCGCAGGCTGTCAGCTCCACAAAAGGATGGGAACGGTCAATGGAACCGGCCTCCCGTCCATTGACATAGACCAGCATTTCCTTTCCCGCTCCCACGTGAAGCAATATCCTGCGGCCGCAGCCCGCGGCCGGGACCGTCAGTCTGGCCCGAAACCATCCATACTCCCACTTCCGTCCCCAGACGCTTCCCTCCGGGAAGGGCTCCCACTGCCTATGGGCAGTGTCTTCAGGCCGGAGGGCTTCCCAGGTGGTAAAGCCCTCCAGCGGCATCGTTCCCAGTTCATGATACAAATTCGGGGCAAAGCCCTCGTCCCAGAGCTTCAGCCTCTCCTCCCACTGTCTTCCCAGCTTCATACGCTTTCCCTTTTCAGCTTATGTACGCGATGTATTCAATCAGAAACAGCATGGCAAGCGCCTGCCCGTAAGGCATGGGCTTGATTTCGATCTTTTTGTAAAAATCCTTGTCCGTCCGTCCCATAGGCGTGCCGTAGGAGACCTGATTGACCACGCCGTCGTCAGAAATACAGTCCAGAATTGCCGGAAACGCTTTCTCTACCACTTCCAGATAAGCGGAATCAACCAGCCCGTCCTTCACAGCCTTTAAAATGCCGTAGGCAAAGCCGCAGGTCGCGCTCGCCTCCAGATAGGAATCCGCATCATCAATCAGTGTGTGCCACATACCTGACGCGTCCTGATAGTTTCTCAGGCTTTCCACCTGCCTTTGCAGACAGTCAGTCAGCTGTTTTCTTCCTTCCTCACTGCATTTTCCCATGGTAAGAAATTCCGGTATTCCCATGGTCACCCAGCAGTTTCCTCTGCCCCAGAACGCGCCTGCGAAATTATGATTCCCATGAAAGGTCCAGCCATGATACCATAGACCCGTCTTCGGGTCGCTTAAATATTTCGCATGTAAAAGGAACTGCCGCTCCGCCTCCGCGGACATCTCATCATCCTTCAGGATCCGTCCCATGTTGGCTAAAAACAGCACCACCATGAACAGCGTATCGTCCCAGAGTTCCTGTTCATTCACACAGTCCGACGTCCTGTGCTGGATTCCGCCCTCCTTTGTGCGCGGGAAGGAATGCATGATTTCATCCGCCGCTTTTTTACAGGCCTCCAGGTATTTTTCTTCCCCGGTATACTCCGCCAGAAAGGATAAAGTAAGAAACGGCGCTGTCGTATTCACATTCAGGCTTGGAAGTCCGGTTTGCAGCTGTCTGTCATAATACTCCCGCATAAGTGCAAGCAGCCTTTCTGAACCGCTGTAACAAAATCCCTTCCAGAGGCCGTAAAGTCCCACTCCCTGGGGCCATTCCCAGAAGCGATACTTCGAAAGGTCGTCCCCTGCCAGATTGTGGCTTTTCATATTATCCAGGAAAGCCCTGTCCGGCTCGTACAGAATCTGAGGAGAAGCCTCCATCAGAATTTTACACTTTTCCTCCGCTTCCTTTTTTCTTTCCAATTGATCAATCAGCTCCTTTAATTCCTCCGGTGTCTTCACCGTATAATCCGGACGCCAGTCAGGCTCCTCCACCGTATGAAAATAGCGTGGGGACCAGTCAATCCAGACAGAGGTAATGCCAAAACGGTTTGCGCCCGCAATATCTTTTTTTAAGTTATTGCCGATCATCACGACATTCGGCTTGTCCAAGTCTGTCAGCCCCATCCTTTCCATGGCAGTCTGAAACATGAGCCTGTCCGGCTTCTGGATTCCCACCTCCTCAGAAATGATTCGCTTTTCAAAGCAATATCCAAGGCCGTTTCGCTCAAAAATATTCCGGAACGATTCCACCTCACCGTCGGCTACCATGGCAATCCGATAGCCCTCCTCGTAAAGTGACTTCAGCACCGTATCTGCGCCCGGTATAAAATCAGCGCGCTCCACGATCTGCGTTTTCTCATTCCGTATCTGCGTTTCCTCATCTATGATCGTATCTCCACAGTCTGTAAATAGGATCAGCCTTTTTCTCATAGTTTATTCCCCGTCTTTTTCTTCTCCTTTGGAATAATCAAATCCCTTTAAAGAAAGCTCCCCCGCATAGTGACAGGCCACAAAATGACCCGGTTCAATCTCCTGAAATTCCGGCATGGCCTGAGAACATTTTTCCTGGCAGTACCGGCATCTGGTATGGAAATAACAGCCGGACGGCGGATTTGCCGGATTCGGCACCTCCCCTTCCAGCGGAATTCTTTCCATTTTGACCTCCGGATCCGCTACAGGCACCGCCGACATCAGCGCTTCCGTGTACGGATGCTTCGGCTTCGAAAACAGGGCTTCCGTCTCCGAAAACTCCACCATTCTGCCCAGATACATCACGCCCACCTTGTCGGAAATGTGCTCCACCACCGACAGATCGTGGGAAATGAAAATATAAGTCAGGTTCAGATCGCTCTGCAGGTCCTTTAAAAGGTTAATCACCTGCGCCTGAATGGACACGTCCAGCGCCGACACCGCCTCATCGCACACGATGACTCTCGGATTGATCACCAATGCCCTGGCAATGCCGATTCTCTGTCTCTGTCCTCCGGAAAAGGCGTGCGGATAACGTTTCAGATAGCTGACATTCAGGCCCACCTTTCCGGCGATGTCCATCACCTTTTCTTCCATTTCCTTTTTGGACATCTTCGGGAAATTGGCGGCCAGAGGCTCTTTGATAATGTCAAGGACCGTCATCCTGGGGTCCAGCGAGGAATAGGGATTCTGAAAGATCATCTGGATATCCTTGCGCAGTTCCTTCATCCTCTTTTTATCGATCTTTAAAAAATCCACCGCTTCCTGGTCCGCCGGATAATAAATGACTTCACCGGATGTAGTCGGAATCGCTCTGACGATACAGCGTCCCAGCGTGGTCTTGCCGCAGCCGCTCTCTCCCACGATTCCGATGGTCTCCCCTTCATTCACCTCGAAGCTCACATCGCTGACCGCGTGGACCGTAACCTTTTTGGACGGAAAGTCCTTTGTCAGATTTTTGATTTCCAGAATTTTCTTCTTTTCAGTCTGCTCAGACATTTTCTTTCCCTCCTTTACGCCTGTTTTAAGTTCGCGCCGATTTCACCGGCAGCCTTACAGCCCGCACAGGAACCACCGCAGGCATGACATGCCACGGAATGTCCCGGCGCGATTTCCTTTAACTCCGGGTCTGTGACATTGCAGACGCCATCAATTCTCTTCGTACATCTGTCATAGAAACCGCAGCCCGGCGGAAGGTTCAGAGCCAGAGGAACCGTACCCTCGATGGAATATAATCTTTCCTCCTTTTTGGTGCCGATCTTGTGAACGGAGCTGATCAGGCCCCTCGTATAGGGGTGCTCCGGATCCGCGTAAATATCCTTTACGTCCGCGATCTCCACGATCTTCCCCAGATACATAACTGCCACTCTGTCGCACATGGTTGCCACAGTCCCCAGGTCATGCGTGATAAAGAGAATGCCGGTATCCATATCCTTCTGCATTTCCTTCATCAGCTCCAGAATCTGCGCCTGAATGGTCACATCCAGCGCCGTCGTCGGCTCATCCGCGATCAGAAGCTTCGGGTTGCAGACCAGAGCCATGGCGATCAGCGCCCTCTGCAGCATGCCGCCGGAAAATTCGTGCGGATACTGGTCATAGCGCTTCTCCGCGTTGGCGATGCCCACCTTCTTCATCATTTCCAGAGAAATCTCTTTGGATTTCTTTTTATCCTTTGTGATGTGAAGTCTAGTGCACTCATTGATCTGATTGCCGATGGTATACAGGGGTGAAAACGCCACCATGGGCTCCTGGAATACCATGGAAATCTGCTTGCCGCGCACCTGCCGGATCTCCTTTCCCTTTGGATCTAAGGACAGCAGATTCACCATTCCGTGCTCATTGGTATCAAATATAATTTCCCCGCTGGTCTCACACTTTTTCTCGTTGATGCCGAGAATGGCCTTGCTGGTCAGGCTCTTGCCACAACCGGACTCTCCCACCAGACCCAGCGTCTCGCCCTTTTTCATGGAGAAGTTCACGCCGCGCACAGCGGTCAGGATTCCTTCATCCAGTTTGATATTGATTTTCAGATCCCGGACATCCAGGATGGTGTCAGGATCATACTCTCTGTTGACTTTTTCGATGTCTGCCATTTTGATCTCCTCCCCGTCACTTATAAGGATCAGCGGCATCTCTGACGCCGTCTCCCAGGAAATTAAATGCCAGCACCGTAAGTATTACGGCCGCCAGTGGGATCAGCCTCCAGGGATACTGGGCCAGGCTGGTAATGTCCTGCGTCTCCTGCAGCAGCACACCCCAGCTGGTTGCCGGTGCTCTCATACCTAGTCCCAGATAACTCATAGAGGTTTCGCCGATGATCATACTGGGGATGCCCAGAGTCAGATTGACAATCAGATAACTCATAAATCCGGGAACCATATGTTTGATCATAATCTTTGCGGAGCTGACGCCCGCCACCTGGGCCGCCATAATGAATTCCTCATTTTTCAGGGAAATAAACTTGCCGCGCACCACCCGGGCAAGCCCCGTCCAGGAGATAAAGGAGATAATCACCGTAATATAAAGGTACATTCTGGCCACCGGAACGCTTGCCGGTATCGCCGCGGAAAGCGCCATCCATAAAGGAATCGTCGGCAGTGCGGACAGTACCTCGATGATTCTCTGAATGATATCGTCAACCCAGCCTCCGAAATACCCGGAAATACTGCCCAGAATGATACCCATGATAAAGCTTAAAAGCGTACCTACCAAAGGAATGGTCAATGAGATCTGACTGCCGTAAAGCATTCGGGAAAAGAGGTCTCTCCCCAGGCTGTCGCCGCCGAAAATCATCAGCTTGGCGCTGGTGCCGCCGTATTCTCCCACCACGCCATACAGATGGATGTTGGTGGTAAATATGCCGAGAAGCTTATATTCCTCGCCCTCGACAAACAGCTTCACATAATACTTTTCGCTGGTGTCCTCCGACCAGTCCCGCTTAAAGGTTTCGGGATTATTGACATAGGTCATCGCGTAAATATAAGGTCCCACGAAAGATCCGTCCTCGTCGAAGAAGTGCACCGTAGCCGGTTTGGAATTTTTGTAAGTGCTGTCGTAAGATTCCAGACCGTAAGGCGCCACAAAGGGAGCTAACAATGCCAGGAGATAAAGAATTGCCAGGAGAACCAGGCTGAATCTGGCCAGCTTGTGATGGGCCAGCTTCCTCGCCATCAGCTTCCACTGTGAGGCAAGATAATAATCTTCATCCGTCTTTGTTTTTTTATGAAAGAGACTCATGCGCTACCCCCTTCCTTTCTCGTACCGGATTCTGGGATCCAGCCAGGCTAAAAGAATATCCGACAACAGCGTGCCGATGACCACCAATACCGCCTGTGTCAGCAGAATGGTACCGGAGAGGTAGGTGTCCTGCACCTTCAGTGCCTCATAGAGCATGGGTCCTAATATTGCGAGGTTCATCACAATTGCGGAAATGGTGGATCCGGAAAAGATACTGGACAAAGATCCCGCCAGGC
This sequence comes from Lachnospiraceae bacterium, assembly GCA_021199495.1. Classification (GTDB taxonomy): domain Bacteria; phylum Bacillota; class Clostridia; order Lachnospirales; family Lachnospiraceae; genus RGIG6307. The sequence continues at coordinate 60,144 of JAJQHY010000006.1, forward strand.
CGCTGGCCACGGGGTTTAAAGCCGCCCTCAGGCAGTATTTATAAGTAATGGTCGCCTCAGAAACGCCCTTGGCTCTCGCTGTCAGCGTGTACTGCTGCGTCAGCTCATCCAGCATCTGGGAGCGGACGGTACGGATGACGCCGCAGGTTCCTGAGGTTCCGATCACGATCGTCGGGATAATCATCCTCTTTAAAAATCTGCCGAAATTATACAGATGAACGCCGTTCTGCAGCATCTCCGAATCAAATAACCCCAGTAACGGATCGCCTGTCAGCTTAAAAGACGCGTACATCAATATAATCGCCAGAAGGAAATTGGGCGTCGCCATTCCCAGAAACCCGACCGCTGAGAAAAAATAATCCCCCGCGGAATACTGATGCAGTGAACTGTAGATACCGATCGGCAGAGAGACCAGATAGGTAAACGCCATAATCGTCAGCGACACTGCTATCGTCAGGCCAAGCCTCCCTTTAATCACATCCCAGACCGGTTTGCCGTAAGCAAAGGAATACCCGAAATTTCCCTGTGTGACAATCTTCCATACCCATTTTCCATAGCGCACGATCCAGTTATCGTTCAGACCATACTCATCCCGCAGCGCGTCGATATCCTCCTGACTGAAGAATTCGCCCTCCGCCTGCATTCTGGAAACGTAGCTGGACACATAATCGCCCTCCGGCAGCTGCATGATAAAGAAAATGACAAGGGACATCAGGATTATGGTCGGTATGAACATCAGAATTCTCTTCCCTATGTACTTCCACATAAGTGACATACCTCCTACTACTTTCTTAATGAAAAGAAGGCAGTTTTCTTTTCTGTTATGAAAAATAAACTGCCTTCCTCCATTTATGAATATTGAATATTCAGGATCTGAAAAACATTACTGCGCGTCATCCAGCCAGCAGGCCCAGATATGTGCCAGACGCAGTCCGCGGTACTCATCACAGAACATCTGATCAGACGGGAAGTTATGCAGGTTGTTGTCAACCGCATACAATGTGGTAGCGGCTTCCATATAACCGATGACCCAGATGTTTTCCTCATGGAGGGCATACATCTCCATAATGATCTCATTGCGGGCATCCTCGTCCACAGTGCTCTTTAATTCCGTGTACAGATTGCACAGCTCCAGCAGGTCGCCGGTGGGCTCCACACCCTCTGTGCCGCCGGAAGCATACCAGGTTCCGATTTCACCGTACCACTCAGCGTAATTCCGGACAGGTACCAGGGTATCCGGCCTGATTCCCAGACTGATGGTCTCGGCAGGAGCCACAGGGCTTAACACCGCGTCATACTCATTGGAAGTAATCAGGTTGTTCAGCGTATCCTTGTCCATGCTCTTGTAGGTGGTGTTAATGCCGATGGCCTTCCAGTAGCTGTCCAGCACCTGGTAAGTATCGTCCGCACCGGAACCGGTATAGGAATAAATACTCAGTGTAAAGGCGGAGCCATCCGGCAGGGTATAGTAACCGTCAGAGCCCTTCGTCATGCCCAGGCCCTCCAGCAGCGCCATGGCGCCGTCCGGATCATATTCCGTCCACTTATTTCTCCACTCCTCCGAATATCCTAAAGCGCCCTCGGCCGGGGATGCCTGCGCACCTTCCTGCCAGCCGTCGGAAATCAGCTTGGAATACTCATCACGATCTACGGCAATGGACAGAGCCTGTCTGAAATCCTGCGTCTGGAAGAGTTCTCTGTAGGCCTCGTCAGGCGCGGTCTGATTCAGTTCCAGCTGAGAAGCGTTGTCCGCCCAGGAACTGTTGGACCAGGAAATGACGCTGTAGCCTACGCCATCGGCATTTTCGGTCACAGTCTCAATATCCGCCCAGGCCACGCCGGTGATGGTATCATTGCCGGACAGCAGCATGGTCAGACCCTGGCTGTCATCGGAAAGCATGGTGTACTCGATCTTATCTGTGTAGGGAAGCTGCTGCCCGTTCTGATCCACCTTCCAGTAATAAGGGTTTCTCAGGAACTCAAAATAGCTGCCGTCCACATCATCCTTGCCGTCTTCCGTGGAAAGGACATAGGGATTTAAGGTCGGAACACCGGGTACATTCCAGTAATAATAGCCGGTCTGCTTCAGCATGGTAGATGTATCAGCAAAGCCCATCTCTGTTGCCTTCGCTGCAGCGGCCTCATCACCGACATACTCCGGGAGGATCTCGACCATGTAATGCATCGGGGCGAATAACCACTTGGCGTTGATGCAAAGCTCCTGGATAAAGGTGCTCTTGGGCACCTCAAAGGTCACAGTGAAGGTATAGTCATCGACCTGTGCAAGGGAGCATGTGGTCTCATTTCCGTCATCATCGGTCGCCTTGAAGCAGTCCCAGAGGGATTTGCCGAAGGTCTCCGGCACGCACATGTGATCATAGAAGAACACGCAGTCCGCCGCGGTGAAGTCCTCACCGTCAGACCATTTCATGCCTTCGCGCAGATAAATGGTATAAACCGTATAATCATCATTAACATCATAACCCTGTGCCACGTTCGGCTCAATATTGCCGTCACTGTCAAAGGCGAACAGGCCTTCCTCGATGGGCTTGCCGGTATTCCAGCCCGCGCTTGTTAAGGACATCTTGATGGAGCCGCCGTACTGACCCACTTCCTCCACAGTCTCCACATAGACATCTTCCGCGGTCGGAATTCTGTCTTCCAGGGTCGGAAGCGTTCCAGCCTCCACCTGTTCGGTCAGCGTAGGAGACTCACTGAATGCGGACGTTTCCGTCGTTTCCGTTACCTCCTCTGTCGAAGCACTCTCCGTTGTGCTGTCCTCAGAGGAGGTTTCCTCTGCCTCGGAAGAGGATGTGGACGAAGAAGAGGAGCTGCTGCTACCGCAGGCTGCTAAAAGACCTGCGGATCCAACCGCCACACCTCCAACCATCGCTCCCTTCATAAAATCTCTGCGGGAAATTGCTTTGAACATAAATTTTTCCTCCTTTTTCAGATTATGGGCAGGCTCGAAAAATCATCACCGCCCCGGATCCCGTTCTTTCTGAATGAACGCCTTTCCGAAAAAAGCGTCCGATTGCCTTGCTACAGCTCCATCATAACAACGGCCTTGTCCTCAGGCTACGCATATTTTGCTTTTTTTGACAATTATATTGCAATTTTTGCTTTTTATTCTAAAATATTTATATGATTTTGTTAATGTTGCATTTATTTTCGGTTTAATTTTGTGCACTTTACATAATTCTGGGAAAAATTTGACGCAAATTTTACTTTTGCAGCGCAGCAAGGAAATATAATTTCAGGAAATAGCTTTCTGCCAGTAAACAAATGCAGGAGATACGGATATGCTGATTGATAATACTGTCATGTACACAAAGGAAATGAAAATCGAAATCGGAGCGCCCGGCAAAAGTCTGTATTATTTTTTCGACTATGATGACCGGTCCTTCCCCATCAATATGGAGTTCCAGCACTTTCACCCCTTTTATGAAATCTGCATTTATCTGGACCGGGAAGCCGGACACATCATCGACGGAATCTGGTATGATATGCGCTGCTGTGATATCGTCCTGCTGCGCCCCGCCCTGCTGCACAAAACCGTCTATCCGGAAGGAGAGCCCTGCAAGCGTCTGATCATCCAGTTCAGCATTCCTTCCATGCGCAGCCATTTTCTGGATGACTGTATGAAAACCATATACAGCCTCTTTGAGGCGGAATGCCCGATTTATCGTTTCGAAGGAGGGCAGAAACGGGCCGTTCTGGATAAAATCAACGATATCTGGCGCCTGGCCCAGGCGCCAAATGAACTGACTGAGCTGTCGATCCACAATAAATTCGTGGAATTTTTAAGCACGATGTGGCTTTACCGTGACCACAATACCTACTCCAACAATGCCGCACTCCATGGGATCACCGACAAGGTCTACGATATTACCGCCTACATCCACAGACATTACCCTGAGCCCCTGTCCTTAGAACAGATTTCCAGGGAATTTTACATCAGCAGCTATTATCTGTCCCATCAGTTTAAGCAGATCACCGGATTCTCCTTTACGCAGTATGTGCAGATGACCCGCGTTTCCAACGCGCAGGCGCTCCTCATATCCTGTGATGACTCCATCACAGACATCGCGCTCCAGTGCGGTTTTACCAGTTTTTCCCAGTTTAACCGGGTGTTCAACAAATTCGTGGGCAAGTCCCCTTCCCTGTTTCGGAAGGAGGCAAAGGACATCGGTCTTGGAATTCCCGCCTTTGCGGGAAACTTCTCCGACGCCTTTCCCCCTGGTCAGTCCTTTTCTACAGTCCCGTCTTCTCCGCAATAAAATTGCGGGCGCGGATCGCGTATTCCAGTGGATTGGCCTTTGCCGGATCCTGCTCTGCCTCCACTAGCATCCAGCCCTGGTAGCCGGACTTCTCTAAGACCTCGAAAATGGAGGCAAAGTCAATGCAGCCGTCTCCCGGGACGGTAAAGGCACCCAGACGCACGCCCTCCAGGAAGCTCAGGTTTTCATTTCTGACTTTTTCCACCATCTGCGGGCGGATGTCCTTTAAGTGGACATGTTTGATTCTGCCCGCATACTTTTTCACCATTTCAAGCGGGTCCACGCCGCAGTACGCAAAGTGCCCCGTGTCATACAAAAGGCTCACATACTGTGGATCGGTCTGGCTCATCAGCCGCTCTGTCTCTTCCGCATCCTGCACCACGGTGCCCATGTGATGGTGATAGGTCAGAGAAATACCGTATTCCTCCAGGGCAATCTTTCCCAGTCTGTTCAGGCCCTCGCAGAGTGTTTGCCATTCCGCATCATTCATCACATGTTTTTCGCCGAATATCGGAACGGCTTTTCCCTGGATGCTGTAGCTCTGCTCGGAGAAGCCGATCCTTTTGCTGCCCATAGCTTTGAGAAAAGCCAGCTGCGCCCGGCAGTCCCGCTCCACCTCCTCAAAAGGCTTTGTCAGAAGGAAGGAAGAAAACCACTGATTACAGATCTGAAGTCCTCTCAGATTCAGCGCTTTTTGTAATGTCTCAGGATCCTTCGGATATTTATTTCCCACCTCGCAGCCGGAAAAACCGGCCAGCGCCATCTCACTGACGCACTGTTCAAAGGTATTCTCCGCGCCCAGGTCCGGCATATCATCGTTGGTCCAGGCAATGGGGGCAATCCCCAGCTTTACACCGCTGTGATCAAACATTTCTTTTCTCCTTTACTGAATTTCCGAAATCTGAACCGGCCTGTGCTCCTGTAAGGATTTCTGCGCGGCAAGTCCCATCAGAGCGGGCTGCAGTCCATCCTCCGCATTTAACGGCGTCTCCTTATCATTCACGATCGCATCCACGAAGGCGGCTATCTCTTTTCCATAAGCATCCATGTAGCGCTCCAGGAAGAAGTGGAGCGGTTTCTCCGCCGTGACTCCATCCTCATTGCTGATTACGGCGCTGGACGCACTGTCATTGGACGCCGATACCATGCCTTTGGAGCCGAACACCTCCGCGCGCTGGTCATATCCGTACACAGCTTTTCTGCTGTTGTCAATCACCGCGATGGCTCCGTTTTCCATCTGCAGGGTAATGACGGCGGTATCCACATCTCCCGCCTCGCCGATGGCAGGATCCACCAGATTGGCCGCCTGCGCATAGACCTCTGTTGCATTGCAGCCGGCCAGGAAGCGCACCATATCAAAGTCGTGAATGGTCATATCCAGAAACATGCCACCGGAGACCTTCACATAATCGATTCCCGGCGGCTCCGGGTCTCTGGAAGTAATTTTGATAATCTGGGACGTACCGACCTTTCCGGAGGCCACCGCCCGCTGTACCGCCTCAAAATTGTGGTCAAAGCGACGGTTAAAGCCGACCTGATATTTTAATCCTGTTCCCTCAAGGGCCGCCAGGACTTCCTTGATTCTGCTCACATCATGATCGATGGGTTTTTCGCAGAACACATGCTTTCCCGCCTGAATGGCTTTGACCGAAATCGGGGAATGGGGTGTCCGTGGAGGAGCAGATCAAAACCGCGTCAATCTCCGGATCGTTGATCACATCCATGTAGTCCTTTGATGTTTTTTCCACACCCATGCTCTTTGCCCAGGCCGCAGTCTCCTCGCTCATATAGGGATCCGCGGCAGTTTTAATGACTGCGTCCTTTACTCTGGTGGAGATGCTGGTGATATGCACCTTTCCGATTCTTCCCACACCGATAATGCCTAATTTGATCATGTTCTTCCTCCTC